>JABILA010000080.1 GCA_018654745.1 Alphaproteobacteria bacterium | reverse complement strand
AACACGAAGTGCACCATGAGTGCACCATGAAAGATTTACACCTGAAATTGAAATTCCAGATACGCTGTAATACACTGATTTTATTGAAGAAAAATGGTGCCGCAGGGGGGAATTGAACCTCCGACCTACTGATTACGAATCAGTTGCTCTACCCCTGAGCTACTGCGGCACATTATTCGGGCAAGGGCCTGTAATTGGAGGGCCTTGCGGAATTCGGCGCGAAATTACGCCGAAGCGGGGCGTTCGTCAATGTCTGGTGACGGGGCGGTCTGTGAGGCCTCGACAGGTGCGTCAGTTTCATCAATCGAGGAAGCGCTGCGAACCAGGCCTTCCAGATCTTCCAAAGGCTCGGGCAGGGACTGCCATTCGAGGACATCAAAGGTGTTACAGGCAGTGCAGTGGGGTGACCAGTCATCACTGACGGCACCACATTCTGTGCATGCCCAGGCCGGATTTGCCGGTGCTGTTTCCATGCGCAATAGCCACTGTCTGGCGGCGGCGGCCTGCCCGCTTTCGCCTTCTTCCAGGTCGGCCATGATCTGGCACAATCTTTGTTCAGGCGTCGATGGCGCACTTTCGGCGACCAGGGGTGCCAGTTGTGCACGGGCTTCATCAAATTTGCGCAGCTGGATCAGATGGGTTGCCAGGGCCATGCGGCCTTCCCGGCTGCCAGGCTTAAGCGCGTGTAAACGCTCAAGTCGTTGCATCACATAACCCGGTTTTTCGCCTGACCACAAAGTCTGATAGAGATCAGCCAAAGCCGGATGTGGGTTTTCCTGCCAGCAAGTTTCAATCATATCCGAAGCACGCCGGATTTTGTTGGCAGCCAGCAGCAGACGCGAACCATCAACGGTAATTGGCACAAATCCGGGTGCGGCCTTATGCGCCTGTTCAAAAAGTTTTATCGCCTGGCGACGACTGCCATCCGCCTCGGCTGTCATCGCCTGTGCATGCAGGGCGATGGCCGTGCGGCGGCGTGTGTCTTCAGGTGTCAGGGCATTTTGTTTGCCGGCATCCGCCAATGTTGCCTGGGCTTCTTTCCACAAACCAGACTGGGCCTGAATATCAAAAAGAGCGCG
The DNA here is from genome assembly GCA_018654745.1 of Alphaproteobacteria bacterium. Classification (GTDB taxonomy): domain Bacteria; phylum Pseudomonadota; class Alphaproteobacteria; order UBA2966; family UBA2966; genus JABILA01. Next base: position 56,157 of record JABILA010000080.1, on the reverse strand, counting down.
GGTCGCCCAGTCAGCGTCGGGACGTGCCCGATGCGCTCTGGTCGCATATTCGAGTGCGGCGGTTTGATCGCCTTCCCGCAGAGCGGACGTCAGCAATCCCCGCAGCGCAAGAAATTCCGTATCTTTGCTGCCGAGCATTTCCTCGAAATAGTGCCGGGCAGATGCATCGTCGCCATCCAGCTGGGCGGCTTGCGCTGACAACAATCGTGTCAGCGGAGGTGAGTCCAGCAGGTTCTCTGCCTGCCTCGCCAGGGTGCGCGCTTGTGACGCGTCACCGGCGGCGACAGCGACCAGTCCTTTGGTCAGGGCTTCATATCCCTGGCGTTCACGTTTGTGTTCACGGTTGCGCGCCATGGCTTCAGGCGAGCGCCCAAGCCAGAGCCAGAAACGGTGAGAAAGGCCGAACAATCCAAACAGCAAGAACAGGGCAACGGCAACCAGTGCTACTGGTGCTTCGACCCGCCAGCCCTGCCAGTCAATAACAAGTTGTCCTGGATTATCGGCAAGCCAGGCCGCGGCCAGTGCAGCCGCGAACAGGGCAACAAACATGATAGTGGCGCGGATCATTTTACGGCCCCTGCCGGTTGAGCCAGTCGTTGCACGGCCTGTCGGGTCAGATCATCAAGTGCGGTCATCGTTTTAAAATGCACCTGGGCCTTTTGCAGCCAGGGCCCGACAGCTTCCGCCGCAGCACCCGTCAAGTCTTTCACTTCGTTCAGGGCGGCAGCAAGGTCTCCGGCATTCAGATGCATTTCGGTTCGGGCGATCCGGGCGGCAACATCATCACCGGACACATCGCCTGTGCGACGAACGCTGACCATGGACGACAAACGCCGCCAGACCTTTTCCATCCAGTTGCTGGCCGGCGGCTTCGCTGCGGCAAGAACATCACCGGCAACTGCCGAGAAGTCACGGGCCAATGTGGATAGCGACGCGATGCCACCCATGCCTGACTGAAGATCGGCAAGCGTGGCCTTGAGGCTATCATCCGCTCCCGCCAGAGTTTGCACGGTCCCGAGATCGACATCAAAAGCCAGTCCGCTTTCAATACGGCTGCGCAACTGACCTGCGGCTGCGACCAGGGCCGCACCGGCACCGCCGACGCTGGCATCAGCAACAGCTGCCAGCCTGGCTTCAGCAGCTGACAATCGCGCAACAAGATCTGCGGTCAGGCTTTTGAGCGCAGAAACTTCTGCGGTCAAATTATCATGAGCATGTTCAGCAGGTGCCGCTGTGCTCGCAACCTCCGTATTACCCTCCAGCCCCGTGACCCGGTTTGTCAGATCCTGCAGGGCAGCGGAAAAAGTTTGCAAACTTGTGCGGATTTCATCAGGCAATGCGACGGTCTGTGCCTGACCGGAATCAGAGCTTTGGTTTGATGCAGTCGTCCCGAGCGACCCGATCTGTTCTTTTAAAGTTGCGACTTCCTGCTGCAACTGTGCACTCAAATCTTCGAAGCGGGCAGCCAGCGCCAAAACATCATCTGCCAGACTTTCCGGCAAGACAGGGCGGGCGGCAATTTCAGAAACTTTTTTGCGTAACTCCGCCAGCTCCGCCTTGATCCGGTCCTCAAGATCCACAATGACATTCTGATCAACAGCGCTGGTTTTGAGTGTCGCTATGCGTACGGCCAGTTCGTCCAGCGCCTTGGTCACTTCTACCAGGCGGCTGGTCCCCGGCTTCAGGCTTTCAGGCAACCACGGCTCGAGCGTCGGGGCCAGTTTTGGCCAGGCCACGAAGCCGCCAACAAATGCCGCCACAACCAGCAATACAATCCAGGTGCCGAGGCGTGAGGCTTTTCGCACGGGTTCATTATTTTCAAAAGGCATCGCTTCGCCATCAACAAAAGCAGAATCGTCAGCATGCTTGCTGTCGGGCGGGATGATGTCCTGGTCCTCGGGCGGTACGATGATGACCTCTGGTTCGTCGGAACCGTCGTCTTTTTTGTCGCTCATGGTCTCAGGGTTCTCCGGAAGTCATTTGTGCCAACAGATCCAGCAATGCCTCTTGTTCCGGACGTCCGGACGTATGAATGCGCCGCCACGGCAAATCCCGGGCCTTGTTGGCCACGGCCGGGCTGAGACACCAGACATCGGCAGTCGCACAAGCCTTTTCAAGACCTGCCGCCTGCACAAGCGCCACAAATGTGGCGGCTGTGCGCGGTGAATACAACATGACACCATCAAGGTCACCAGCTGTCAGCATTTTTTCCACCTGATCCGGTAGAACACCTGCGACCAACGCCTTGTACAATACCAGACGCTGTACCTTATATCCCGCGGCATCCAGATTGCCACCCAGATCACCGGCAACGGCGCTACCTGCAACATGCAGTAATATACCATTTCCGGGCTGACATGTTGCCTTGACCAGGTCCGCCAGGGCATCGACATCGCCAGACGCTGTGGAGACATCGTCAAAACCCTTGGCAGAAGCTGTTCGTGCTGTGGCGTCACCAACGGCAAAGACTTTCAGGTCCCGGCGATCCGATTTGCCTGCAAAGGCCCGCAGACCATTGGCACTGGTGGCCAATAATCCATAAACATCCGCGAGATCAGGCAGGTCGCCTTCAACATCTTCAATGCTTAGCAAAGGCGCGGAGATCACTTCGTGACCCATGGCTTCCAGGGCTGCGGTCAAGGATAATGCGTCTTCTGTAGGGCGGGTATTAAGAAGACGCATGGCTGATACCTACTCGGCAGTCATAAAATCTGGACCAGCCTTTTGCTTAAGCTCGTCACCGGCATCCTGACCCAAAGCCCGGGCATCGGCCACATCCCCTTCACGGGTTGTCTCAAGTGCTTCTGATCCATCAGGGCGAAGAACCTTTGCGCGCAAACTGATCCGCCCGTCCTGCAAGGTTGCCAGGGCAGCAATGGGTGTCCGGCAGGACCCGTCCAGTGCGGCCAGAACCGCACGTTCAGCAGTCACACAGGCCATTGTATCAGCGCAGGCAAGCGGAGTGAGATAGGCCAGAACACGCGTGTCACCGTCACGACATTCAATGCCGATCGCACCTTGTGCCACGGCTGGCAGCATCTGTTCGACGGATAACGTTTCGGTTGCGACATGAGCCATATCCAGACGGTTCAACCCCGCCTGTGCCAGCAAGGTTGCATCCACAACATCTTCTTCCAGTTTGCGCAACCGGCTTTGAACATTGCCCCGGAACGTCACGACTTGCAGATCCGGTCGCTGGAACTTTATCTGCGCCTGACGACGCAGCGAGGCGGAACCGATGACGGCACCCTGGGGCAGATCCTGCAAACGCGAGGCTTTATTACTGATGAAGACATCACGCACATCTTCGCGTGGCAGGAGACAGGGAATAATCAGGCCATCCGGCAATTCGGTCGGCATGTCTTTCATGGAGTGCACGGCAATGTCAATGCTGCCATCCGCGAGGCCGGTTTCAATTTCTTCGGTAAACAGGCCTTTGCCACCGATTTCAGACAAGGCCCGATCCAGCACCCGATCTCCTTTGGTGCTGATAACGACTATTTCGACGTCATCGATGCCAAGGTCATCATGTGCCGCAATCAGCAGATCGCGGGTTTCGTGCGCCTGGGCCAGAGCCAGAGGGCTGCCCCGTGTGCCGATGCGCATTTTGGCGCGCGTGCCTTCGGTGTTGTCTTGCGATACCATGTTCAGTGACTTTATTTAATGGTGCGGTTTGGCCAACCAGATAGCGTGGCGCAACTGATCAAACCGTGCTAAAGCCCGGACGGCCAAAGCGCAAGGCTTTTAAGGTGGAAAACCAGGGACAGAATGACGCAGATTGTATTGGGCATCGAATCGAGCTGTGACGAAACCGCCGCCGCAATCGTCGATAGTGATCGCAATATATTAAGTAATATCGTGCTGTCACAGATCGAACAGCACGCGCCTTATGGCGGCGTTGTCCCTGAAATTGCGGCCCGGGCTCATATCGAACATCTTGATCGCCTGATCGCTGAGGCCATGACGGAAGCTGATGTTGGTTTTGACGATCTTGATGCTGTTGCGGCAACCGCAGGCCCGGGTCTCATCGGCGGCGTAATGATCGGCCTGGTCACAGCCAAGGCCATCTGCACAGCCCGGAACAAACCCCTGATTGCCCTTAATCACCTGGAAGCCCATGCCCTGACGGCGCGACTGACCAATGACGTGCCCTTTCCCTATTTGTTATTGCTTGTTTCGGGCGGTCACTGTCAGCTGATATCTGTCAGCGGACTTGATCAATACACGCGCCTGGGCACAACGCTTGATGATGCCGTGGGCGAAGCCTTTGACAAGGCCGCCAAAATGATGGGCCTTGGCTATCCCGGCGGGCCACTGGTGGAAATAGCCGCCCGAGATGGCGATCCGGCGCGTTTTGACCTGCCCCGCCCCATGAAAGGCCGGGATAACTGCGACTTTTCATTTTCCGGATTAAAAACCGCCGTTCGCCGGGCGCTGGATTCTCTTGGGGACAAGGTCACCGATCAGGACCATGCCGATTTATGTGCCTCGTTCCAGTATGCTGTCGGCGACGTGTTGTCTGATCGCACCAGGCGCGCCATGAAATTGTTCGAAGCCCGGCATCCTGGTGCCAGACGACTGGTCATTGCCGGGGGCGTTGCTGCTAACAAGGCAATCGGAGAACGATTATCCACTGTGACCGCCGATACCGGTTTTGATCTTATTGTACCGCCACCAGGCCTGTGCACAGATAATGCAGCCATGGTGGCCTGGGCCGGGGTCGAGCGTTTGCAACAGGGCCTGACGTCGGAGATGTCCATTTCCGCAAGGGCACGCTGGCCGCTGGATTCTTTGGCGGCGGCGAAACCTTTTACTGGCGCAAAGGCCTGATCGACCCTAAATCTATAGCCATGACCCAGCACAGCCCTCTGCCCGTCCCCGATGAATACCAGATCAGCTATGAAGCCATGCCTGGCAAACTGGGGGTCATCATTGATGGTGTGACAGTGGCGGACAGCGATAAAGTCATGATTCTTCATGAAAGCTATTTGTCGCCGTCTTTTTATTTCCCCCGCGAAGACGTCGATTTTTCGCTGCTGAAAAGAAGTCAAAAACGCACTTTCTGCCCCTTCAAGGGCACGGCCACACACTGGAGCCTTCATAGCCCCAACGGGGTTCGGGAAAATGTCGCCTGGAGCTACGAAAAACCGCTGGATGCAGGCACCGACGTAAATCGTCACATTTGTTTTTATGCCGACCAGATTGATGAATGGATCGGAAGTGAAACCTTTCGGGAAAGTCTTTCTTCAGCCCACCAGACAGAAGTGCGCAACAATGACCTTTCGGACTGGGTCATCAATGAAGCGTGGCAAGCCTCATCCGCAACGGAACTGACGGCCATGCTGGCCAGGCGATTGACCGACACGGGCATGGAATTGATCCGGCTTAATATCGGGATCTGGACCCTGCACCCACAATTGATCGGCGTCACCTATAGCTGGACCAGGGACCGCAACACTGTTCTGGTATCAAACACCCCCCGCGGCGTGCTTGAAAGTCCGGCCTGGCTGCAAAGTCCGGTGCGATATGTCTCGGAAGGTCTGGGCGGCGTGCGGCAACGCCTGAATGTTGACAATCCCGAATTCCAGTTCCCGATCATGCAGGAATTGCGAGAAGCCGGTGGTACTGATTACGTCGCCATGCCCTTGTGGTTTTCGGACGGCCAAACCAACACGCTGACCCTGACATCAGCCCACCCTGACGGTTTTACGGTTGCGAACCTGGGGCAGTTTTATCGCGCCAGTCCTGTCCTCAGCCGTCTTTACGAAGTGCACACGGTGCGCAGAAATACATCTGTTTTGCTGGATACCTATCTTGGCAAGCGAACAGGTCAAAGCGTCCTTAAAGGCCTGACCCAGCGCGGCGACGGCGAAGATATTCATTCCGTCATCTGGTTTTGCGACCTGCGCGGATCGTCTGCCCTGGCCGACGCCCTGCCACGCGAAGAGTTCCTGGCTGAGATGAACCGTTTTTTTGACGCCATGGGCGGTGCCATCGAAGAACAGGGCGGTGAAGTTTTGCGCTTTATCGGTGATGCTGTTCTCGCCATATTCCCGATCAGCGATGATGGGACAAAAGGCCGATCATCCGGTGCCGTGGGCCGGACATGTTTTGATGCGCTGGAGGCTGTGCGCAATGCCGAAACCCGCATGGAAGATTTGAACAAGGAATTGGCGGACGAAGGCAAGGCCCCTCTGGGGTACGGTATTGGCCTTCATCTCGGCAACGTGACCTACGGCAATATCGGCACGGAAAGCCGGCTTGAGTTTACCGTGATCGGAGCCGCCGCCAACGAAGCTGCGCGTGTTGAAAGCCTGTGCAAGATATTGAATCATTCAGTTTTGATGTCGGGCGTATTTGCCCGTGAATGCCCGGAAACCCTGATATCCGTTGGCACACATGCACTGGCCGGGGTGGCGGAAGAGATGGAAATATTCACCCTTCCAACACACCCGGGATAGTGGATCCGGATTAACCTGTCTGATTTGCGGGATTGAGGGCGGTAACCGGGCTATTTTCCACACGATAACTTTTGATCGTTTCCGCGATGGCCTGATCCGTTGGCGTTACGATGAAATCCGGCAGCAGGGCATGAAAACGCGGCCCCTTGATCAGCACGGTACTTTCATAAAGATATTTCATTTCCATGACTTCGCGAATGAGCGGACTGAACAAGGCGACAAGACGTAACAGTGTCCATGGCAGGCGATTGACCTTGTCCCGACATCCAGCGACGCGTGCAATATCAGACATAAACTCGCGCTGGGATTTGGTTGTCGTGCCTTCAAAATGTACGACCTCATAGGGGTTCAATTCATCTGATTTGGACATCAGATCAACTGTTGCCCGGGCGAGATCAGGCACATAGGCCCATTGATGCGACAAAGACAAATTGCCCAGGGCAAGCATAGCCTTCCCTTTCGCGGCACCACCAAACAAGGGATCAAGATAGCCATTGCGTGCGGTTGGGCCAAAATAGTCACCTGCGCGCATATTCAGGACACGTCCGCCATCCCGCGCAAATGCCGCGAGCTCTTCTTCCATCCACTGGCGCAATTCACCTTTGCGGCTGACAGGATTGTGAGGCGCAGTTTCAGTATAGGGCTGAGGTGTCGCCTGGCCCAGGCTGTAGACGTTGCCGGGAAACACAATCAGGGCATTATTTGACCGCGCTGCGGTCAGAATGTTGCGGGTTGCTGTCTCCATATGGGGAAACCACTGGTGATAAAGATAATTCACGCCGTGCACGATTGTCTTGCAGCCCGCAGCAGCGGCCACAAGGTCTTCAAGGTTTTGCACATCCCCCTCAATGATCTCAAGACCCCTCGGTTGGCCAAAGCGATTGATCAACTTTTCCCTGTTGCGCACCAGGACCCGGACAGGCTGACCTCTGTTCAAAAGTTCTGCTGCAACAGCCCCGGCGAAGCTGCCGGTCGCACCGAGGACAAGAACTGTTTCTTCCCGGGAATTCCTGTTTTCAGCATCTGCCGTGTTCATTTTTGTCATCGTCATATTCCTTTTGTTGATGGCTTGTGATTAATGAGCAATTTGTAATTTATTCATTTTCTGATTAAAAATTTGCGCTGACTGTTTCCGGCCAGCGCGATCTGGTTAGTTTTTCTGTATGCCCTTTATCAGCAAGCGAATAACACCTTTGGCTTCGCGTTCCAGGGCAGGCAGGTCCAGACGTGACCACAATTGCGGATAACGAAATTTCAGGGTTGCGGCCTGAATCATTTCCGACGCGAAGTCCGGTTTGCTGATGGCAAATTCACCGGCGGCGATACCATCCTGTAAAACTTCCGTCATTACCTTGCGGGTCTCGGCCAGGCCACGATTGATAACCTCAACCCGTTTCAACATGATGATACGGCCCATTTCTTCAATCGTCGGGCGGTTCTCCATGGTCTCATAGGTTTCCCGCAATTCAGCCAGGACCAGAGCTTCAACCCTTGCGGCATTGGAGCGGTATTTGCGCTCAGCCACCTTGCGGAGACTGGCAACAGAGTCCTGGGTCGCCAGATCGACAATTTTTGCCGCCAGATCCAGTTTGCCGGGGAAGAACCGATAGAGGTTACCAACAGACATATCGCAATATTCTGCGATTTCCGTCATCGTCGTCTTGCCATAGCCAAAGCGTGCAAAAAACACAGTTGCGCTTTCGATGATGGCCTGGGTGCTTTCTTCTGTCGTTCTCATGATTTGAATATCGATGCTAAATAATGAATTGTCAAGAAATTATTCATTAATTCGATATCTTTTGTTCGAATATACAAATTGTTGATCTGGTGGGGCTTGCCAGGGAAGGCTTCGCTGATCAAGATACGACCATGAATACCAAATCAGATATTAACCGCATCGGCATCGTTGGCGCCGGTGCCTGGGGAACGGCCCTTGCGGTCGCGACGCAGTCCGCGGGACGTGATGTCGTCTTGTGGGCGCGCGAGAGCGCCGTGGTCAGCGCTATCAACGAACAACATCGCAACACCATGTTTTTGCCAGACGCCGAACTTGATCCCTCAATCAAGGCGACGTCGGACTATGCCGATATTGCCGCCTGTGATGCGGTGCTTCTTGTCGCTCCGGCACAGTTCCTGCGGCCCATCTGCACAGACCTTTCTCCTCTGTGGCGTCAGGGCATCCCGGCTGTTGTTTGCGCAAAAGGCATTGAACAAGGCACCGGCGCTTTGATGACCAGTGTAGTCCAGGAGGCTCTGCCACAGGCGCCACTGGCTGTTTTATCCGGCCCTACATTTGCCGATGAAGTCGCCAGGGGTTTGCCAACCGCGATAACGCTTGCTTGTGAAAATCCGGATCTGGGCCAGGCTCTGATCAAAGCCATCGGCACAAAAACCTTCCGGCCTTATCTGGCGAACGATCTGGTGGGTGCCGAAGTTGGCGGCGCGGTTAAAAATGTTCTGGCCATTGCCTGTGGCATCGTCACCGGGCGCAAGCTGGGCAGCAACGCACGCGCAGCCTTGATTAACAGGGGCCTTGCAGAAATGATGCGCCTGGGACGGGCTTTGGGCGGCAAACCTGAAACCATGATGGGACTTTCAGGCATGGGCGATCTTGTTTTGACCTGTTCATCCGAGCAATCCCGGAACATGAGCCTGGGCGCTGCCCTTGGCCGCGGTGAGCGGCTGGCCGATATCCTGAATGAGCGAAACTCGGTGGCAGAAGGAGTTGCCAGTGCCTCGGCCGTAACAGAACTGGCCGCCAAACTGGGTGTCGACATGCCGATTTGCGCGGCGGTCAATGCGATCCTGCACCACGAATCGGATGTTGGAGACATCATCAGTGGACTGATGGCGCGCCCTTTCCGTTCCGAAGTTCTCTGATCTGCCATAAGGGGAAGACGAGGTTGGCAACATGAAATACTGGCTGATGAAAACTGAACCCGGAAACTGGTCCTGGGATGACCAGGTCAAAAAGGGTGTCGAACACTGGGATGGTGTGCGCAACCATCAGGCTGCCAACAATATGAAGGCCATGGCGCTGGGAGACCGGATCTTTTTCTATCATTCGGTCAAGGAAAAATGCATCGTCGGGATTGTTGAGGTCGCGAAACTTTATTACCCGGATCACACCGATCCAACCGGCAAGTTCGGCATGGTCGACGTCAAAACAGTGGAACCCTTTAAAACACCCGTCACATTGTCGGAGATCAAGGCGGATGAACGTCTTGCAGATATGCTGCTTGTTCGTCATTCCCGCTTGTCTGTGTCACCGGTCGATGCGAAAGCGTGGAAAATCATTTGCAAAATGGGAGGGATCAAACCCTGAGCTGGATCGATCACTCACCCCCCGCACCGCTGGACTACCCTGAACCTGGAACAGAACTTTGTGCCCTGGAGGAAATTCCGGCCATTGGCGGCAAGGGATTTGTATTTGGCGAAGGCAAAGAGCGTTTTCCCATGTTTGTCATTCGTCGAAATGACGAGGTAAAGGGCTACCTCAATGAATGCCCACATGTTGGAGGTCCGCTGGACTGGGTGTCCGACCAGTTTCTGGACATCGAAAAAACCCACATCCTGTGCGCCACCCACGGCGCCAGGTTCCGGATCGAAAATGGCTTGTGTATTTCACCGCCATGCCCGGGCGCGCTTTTGACACCCGTCGCCGTCGAGGTCATCGAGGGCATGGTCGTCATCGGCAGCGATCACTCGCCGGAAGCAAATTCCTGATAATCGCCGACCAGAAAGTCTACGGCAGCCTCAAAAATCCGGGCACCGGCTTGTGGCGAAGCCAAAGACGGATCTGAACTCATGCGGCCATCGGGGTAGCGATTACGGTAATCCGTGGCGTCTCCGATCCGCGGCGGCATCTTTGGTGCCGGTTCCATCGCAACGTCCTTGATCGCCTCCGGGAAAAGATATTGCGTAACCGAAACTTCTGACGGTGTCGCGTGATATCCTTCCTTGTCACCATAAAGCTCACCCGACAGTTTTTTCACTTCCGGCCCGATCCACCAGTTGCGCAAGGCACAGTCGATACCGCCTTCGCCACCTTCCAGACTGGATTCGGCATGGATTTCCTGGAATGCCGTGTTGATCGTTGAAATATTGCCGCCGTGACCGTTGAGAAAATAGAACCGGCGAAAGCCATGTTTCGCCAATGACTGGACATTATCGCGGATGACCTGCACCAGGGTTGTCGGGCGCAATGTAATTGAGCCACTGAACGCCATGTGATGTTGGGCCATACCAACGGGAATAACCGGTGCCACCATGGCATTTGCCCGATCTGCAACCTCGATGGCAATGGCATCCGCGGTCAGGGCGTCGGTGCCGATCAGGCCATTGGGGCCGTGCTGTTCGGTTGAACCGATTGGCATAATGATGCCGTTTTTTTCTTCCAGATAGGCTTCTGCTTCAGCCCAGGTCGAGAGTTGGAGGCGCATGGTGTATCCCTGACAAAAACCGGTTATAAAAAGTGAAGAATTTACAGAATTTAATCTGGCCCGTCTTGCAACCACAAACAAGAGCCCGGAATACTTGAAGACAGGGCACCAGGTGTGGATAATCGCCAGTAACGTTATCGGGATGCAGTGCATTGCCCGGATACGAGTCATTAATCACAGGGAACACCCGGCACCAGTCCGGCATCTCACCTTCAGGGAGCTATTTTCATGTCAGAGCACCAAACCTTTCCCGTGCCGGATGCATGGTCAGAAAAAGCCTGGGCCGATAACGCCAAATACCAGGAAATGTATAATCAGTCTGTCGCTGATCCAGACGCCTTTTGGGGTGAACAGGGCAAACGCATCGACTGGATCAAACCCTATACCCAGGTCAAGGATGTCAATTATACCGGTGATGTCAGCATCAAATGGTATGCGGACGGCACCCTGAACGCGTCGGCCAATTGCCTCGACCGGCATCTGGCCACACGCGGCGATCAAACCGCAATTATCTGGGAAGGCGACGACCCCAACGACAGCCGGACCATGACTTATGCCGAACTTCATGCCGAAGTCTGCAAATTGTCCAACGGCCTGAAAAGCATTGGCGCAAAAAAGGGCGACCGGATTACGATCTATATGCCGATGATACCGGAGGCTGCTGTTGCCATGCTGGCCTGCACCCGGATCGGGGCCATTCATTCCATCGTCTTTGGCGGATTTTCTCCGGACGCCCTGGCTGGCCGCATCAAGGGCTGCGATTCGAACATCGTTATCACATCGGATGAAGGCGTTCGTGGCGGCAAGCCGATACCCCTGAAAGCCAACACTGACGCCGCTGTTGCGCTGTCCAGTTCAGTCGAAAAGGTTGTTGTTGTCAAACGTACAGGCGGTGATGTTGCCTGGGATGACAGCCGCGATGTCTGGTACCACGAGTTGATCGACGGCGCCGCTTCCGAATTTGCACCGGAAGAAATGAACGCCGAAGATCCGATGTTCATTCTGTATACCTCTGGTTCAACCGGTCAGCCCAAGGGCGTTCTGCACACCACTGGCGGCTATATGGTTTATGCCTCCATGACCCATCAATATGTCTTTGATTATCATGATGGTGATGTCTACTGGTGTACGGCGGATGTCGGCTGGGTAACCGGACACAGTTATATTGTCTATGGCCCATTGGCCAACGGCGCGACCACACTGATGTTTGAAGGTGTGCCCAATTACCCGGACAATTCGCGTTTCTGGCAGGTCTGTGACAAACATCAAGTGAATATATTCTATACCGCACCGACGGCTATCCGGGCCCTGATGCGGGAAGGCGATGGCCCTGTTAAATCAACGGACCGATCGTCCCTGCGTCTGTTGGGTTCTGTGGGGGAGCCGATCAATCCGGAAGCATGGATGTGGTATTATAATGTTGTTGGCGACGGACGTTGCCCGATTGTTGATACCTGGTGGCAAACTGAAACCGGCGGAATTTTGATTACGCCGCTGCCAGGTGCAACGGACCTGAAACCGGGTTCAGCTTCGAAGCCGTTTTTTGGTATCCAGCCACAGATTGTAGACGGCGACGGCAAACCCCTTGAAGGCGCATGCGAAGGCAATCTGTGTATTACAGATTCCTGGCCAGGCCAGATGCGGTCCCTGTATGAAGACCACGACCGGTTTGTGCAGACATATTTTTCCACCTACCCCGGAAAATATTTCACCGGCGATGGCTGCCGGCGCGATGAAGACGGATATTACTGGATTACCGGCCGGGTTGATGACGTCATCAATGTCTCCGGGCACCGCATGGGTACCGCAGAAGTTGAAAGTTCACTGGTAGAACACCACGATGTCGCTGAAGCCGCTGTTGTCGGCGCACCGCATGAAATCAAGGGACAGGGCATTTACGCCTATGTCACACTGAATGTCGGGGTTGAGCCGACGGATGCCCTGAGAAAAGAACTCGTGCAGTGGGTGCGCAAGGATATTGGTCCGATCGCCAGTCCTGACTGGTTGCAATGGGCACCAGGCCTGCCAAAAACACGTTCCGGCAAGATCATGCGACGTATCTTGCGCAAGATCGCGGAAGACGATTTCAGCGCCCTTGGCGATACTTCTACACTGGCCGACCCGGCTGTTGTGGAAGACCTGATTGAGAACAGAATGAACCGTTCTGACTAGGGCAGCGTTTCAATGAAACCCGGAAACGCTCCGGAAAATAACCCTTCTGGCATAGCTTGCCTGAAGGCATGAAAAACAAGGGGTGGGGCATTATGACGCCCTGCCCTTTTTTTTATTGTAATATTGACTATATTGTAGACGTTATAGAAGTAGAACGAACGAACGGTTCCTCGGGAGGGCGCCATGGCCAAGGGTGATGATACCCGTAACGCCATCTTGCGTACGGCTGTCAGTAAGGCGAGCGTAGAAGGCCTTGAGGGCCTGACCATTGGCGGTCTGGCCAAGGAAATGGGCTTGTCCAAAAGTGGTCTGATTGCCCATTTTGGTACCAAGGAAGGTTTGCAACTGGGTGTGCTGCAAGCTGGTGCCGGAATGTTTGCCAACCGCGTTATTCGTCCGGCCAGACGTGCAGCGGCAGGCGAAGAAAGATTACGTGCCTATTTCGACAACTGGATCAACTGGTCACATGCACCGGAATTGCCAGGCGGCTGTCTTTTCATATCTGCTACAATTGACCTGGACGACCGTCCTGGAATTTGCCGGTACTTCCTCGCCAAGGTTCAAAAGGAATGGGTCGACGCCCTCGAAGGGGCGGCCCTGGAAGCCCGAACGAACGGTCAGTTCCGTGAGAACCTGGACCCCGGACAAATTGCTTTTGGCATGACTGGCATCATGCACTCTATCCATCTTTACGAACGACTGTTCAGGGATCGGGCCGCCGAAATTCGTGGGCGTGCTGCTTTTGATTCCCTGATGAATCGTGCCCGTATTGTCGTCGACGAGGACGAAGAATAGAGCAGTATTATTTACGTCTCTGATTACAATTTTCCTATGTTTTCTGGGCTTGTAGGCATTTAAAGACCAGGCAGACTGTTTTGACGTCATTGGAAACAACCTGACCGGTTTATTTTTATATCCGTACGGTCGTTTAGGCACGCATTGATATGCCCGATATTTTTGACCAGTCGTTCGTATATATTGCCGCTGTCGTCATCGCAGCTGGTTTGATCCGTGGCTTCGCAGGATTTGGATCGTCTATGATAATGGCGCCGGTACTGGTCCATGTGTTGGGTCCAGCCGAGGCCGTTGCGACGAATATGCTGCTGGAATTCATCGTATCCCTGCAACTGATACCCGCGGCCCGAAAACACGTCGATCTGAAAATACTGGCGCCCCTGGGACTGGGTGCCTGGATCGGTGTCCCCGTGGGCATCTGGATTGTTGTTGCCGTTGACGAAGACATAATGCGCCGATCAGTGAGCATCATCATCTTGTTGTTCGTCATAATATTGTCTTTGGGATGGCGCTACAAAGGAGACGTGAAAGTCTGGTTGTCAACTTTGATTGGCTGTCTTGGCGGGCTGTTGTCGGGCGCAACCAGCATGGGTGGGCCGCCAATCATATTATATCTGATGTCGGGACCGCACGATCCTGTCAAGGTGCGCAGTACGATCATACTATATTTTGTGATGTCAATCATACCAACGGTTGCCGGATTATTCTGGGTGGGGGTCATCGATACCGAAATCCTGATCCGGGTGATAACCCTGGCACCGCCGTTCCTGGTGGCCGCCTGGGTCGGCAGCCGCCTTTTTCATCTGGCCTCGGAAGTATTTTTCAGAAGACTTACGCTCGTTCTATTAACGATTATCGCCCTCGTCAGCTTCTTTGCCTGAAATAGATCAGAAATCGCTGAGAATACCCTTGCGCTCCCAGTCGCCATAACGGGTTGGCTCAAGCCCTTTTGGCCCGCCATATTCTTCCGGCTCGCTTTCAGAAATCTGTCCGGCAGTGTCCTCAACAGGTGATTTTGAATCAGCGTCGGGTTTCTGAATGTCTTGTGGCTTTTGTTTGTCTGTATCAGTCATGAGCGGCATCATATTTACTTTGACTACATAATCAATATTCATCGCGTCCGTCCGGCAATCGACAGGACAGGTTGTTTGCTCTAAACCCGGTATCATGACAGATAATTCCGGAAAATCGCGCGGCGGCCGCTCAACGACACCCCGTAAACCCTCAGGTCATCAGGCAGCCGCACGTGCGGTTGCTTTGGGCATGCTGGGCCGCATCATTCAGAAAAATCACACCCTGGACGAAGCGCTCGACGAAGCCTTTGCCGCTGATGG
Organism: Alphaproteobacteria bacterium; assembly: GCA_018654745.1. Classification (GTDB taxonomy): domain Bacteria; phylum Pseudomonadota; class Alphaproteobacteria; order UBA2966; family UBA2966; genus JABILA01. Next base: position 40,953 of record JABILA010000080.1, on the reverse strand, counting down.
CCCGGGTGGCGCAATGGAAGCACGGGACCGGGGTTTCGCTCGTCTGTTGGTTGCCACTGTATTGCGCCGACGGGGCCAGATTGATGACATCCTGACTCGCTGCCTGAGCAAGCCGGCTTCTGAAACCCGGTCGAAGCTGTTGAATATCCTGCGCCTGGGCGCTGCTCAAATCCTGTTTTTGCAAACGCCCCCCCATGCTGCTGTCAATTCGACCGTTCGTCTGGCAGGCAAACATGCCTCTCAACGCGGTTTGATCAACGCCATTTTGCGGCGACTGGACCGGGAAGGCAGAACATGGGTTGTTGAGCAGGAAACCTCTGGTGCCGCAGCCGTTTTGAATACACCTGCCTGGCTGTGGCAAAGCTGGTGCGATGCCTGGGGAGAGGATGCCGCGCGCCAAATCGCGGCGTGCCACACCCGGGAAGCCCCCCTGGACCTGACGATGAACCCAAAGTCCGAGGCCCCGGTATTGCCTTCCGAGCTGGAGGCTGTTGTCCTTCCCAGCGGTAGTTTGCGAAGGACAGCCGGGGGCCGCATTGAAGATTTGCCAGGCTATGAAGAAGGTCATTGGTGGGTTCAGGATGTGTCGGCAACCTTGCCCGCGAACCTGCTGCTGAATGCCCTGGAAAAGAACCCGGAAGGTGCAATCATTGATCTATGCGCTGCACCAGGCGGGAAGACAGCCCAGCTCGCTGCCACGCAACACCCTGTGACGGCCGTCGATCTTTCCGGCAAACGCTTGCAGAGATTATCAGCGAACCTCGAACGACTTGGCCTGGAGGCCACCGTCGTCAAGGCCGATCTGCGCAAGTGGCAACCAGAAACGCCTGTGGCCGGGGTCTTGCTCGATGCTCCCTGTTCCGCAACCGGAACAATTCGCCGCCACCCCGACGCCGCATGGTCGAAGAGTCCTGAGGAAGTTGCCCGACTGGGCGCCATTCAGGAAGGCCTGGTAACGGCAGCCATCGACATGCTGGCACCAGGTGGCGTGCTGATCTATTGCACCTGCTCCCTGCAGCCAGAAGAGGGCGAAGCCAGGGCAGAGGATATGCGCGCCCGTACAGACCTCGTCCATTTGCCGGTCTCCCCTGACGAAGCACCAGGTTTTGAGGCCGCCATTACTAACCAGGGTGATGTTCGTATCTTGCCGGGGCTGGTATCGTCACCGGAAGATGCAGACCCTGTGATGCCCGCCGGAAATGACGGATTTTTCATGACGCGTTTCCAAAAGATCTGATCCTGATGGTCTCGGTTTTATCGGATAAGTGTCTGCTGATTTGATCACAATCTCGCCTGAAATCAGAAAAGCACCTATCTGGCAGGTGTGAAGCTTGCTGCGCCGCAATCAAGGTGGTACGACAGGCATTATGCAACAAAGCACACGCATCGCTCCTTCCATATTGTCTGCCGATTTTGCTCGACTGGGCGAAGAGGTTCAGGCCATCAGCAAGGCTGGCGCTGACTACATCCACATTGATGTTATGGACGGTCATTTCGTTCCCAACATCACAATTGGCCCTGATGTCGTCAAAGCCCTGCGTCCGCATTCTGAACAATGTTTCGATGTACATCTGATGATCTCGCCGGTCGATCCGTATATCCAGGCTTTTGCCGACGCCGGTGCTGATATCATCACTGTGCATGCAGAAGCCGGACCGCATTTGCATCGCACCCTGCAAATGATCCGGGGTCTGGGCAAAAAGGCAGGTGTTTCGCTTAATCCGTCGACCCCGGCGAGTGCCCTGGAAATGGTCATGGATGACGTCGACATGATTTTGGTCATGAGCGTCAATCCGGGATTTGGCGGACAAAAGTTTATTCCATCCCAACTGGACAAGATCCGGGATTTGCGCCAGCGCATTGATGCCACCGGCCGCGTCATCGACCTTGAAGTTGACGGCGGCGTATCGCCCGCCAACGCGGCTGAAATCATTGCCGCCGGGGCTGATGTTCTTGTCGCTGGCAGTGCCAGTTTCAAAGGCGGCCCGGATTGTTATGCAGACAATATTCGACAAATTCGATCAGCAGACTGAGGCAGGTTGTGAGTTCTGATCCCAGTGGCCCCGGAACAACAAAAGGCAGGCTGAAGCGGGCCGTCGCCAACAGTTTGTTCGGTACCCGCGTATATGATCTGACCCTGGGCAAAGGGGCCCCGTCATCACTTGTTGGCCACGTCCGCGACGCCTGGCCAGGTGCTGCTGACAAGGCAAATGTTTTATTCCAGGGCCGATATGAATTTGCTGGTGAATCACTTTCTGCCCTGAACGAGCCGCCATGGGCGCTGGAAGGCAGTGAATACTGGCGGGCAGAACTGCATGGGTTCAGCTGGCTGAGACATTTTTCTGCGGCAGGGGGCGAAGCCGCCCGATTAGGTGGTCGTGAGCTGATCAGGACCTGGATCGAAGGTAACGAAAACTGGCACGAACTGACATGGCGCGGAGATGTCATGGGACAGCGACTGACGGCCTGGGCGGCCCATGCAGGATTTTTGCTGGAAGGCGCCGAACCAACTTTTCGCAAAAAATTCCTGGCCGCTTTTGCCCGCCAAAGCAAACACCTGGGACGGGCGATCAAGGCCTGTCCGGAAGGCCGTGCGCGCATTGGTGCAATCCTTGGTATGGTTACCTCTTCAATTGCCCTGACGGGTGGTGGTACGGCGCTGGAGCGCGCCATTCAGCATCTGCGACGGGAACTGACGGCTCAGATTTTGCCAGATGGTGGCCACGTTTCCCGAAGCCCTTCGCAACATTATGCTATTCTGGCCGATTTGATCTCGATCCGCGAAGCCCTGGCCTCGGGCGGTCATGCCCCACCTGGTGAATTGACGGGTTCGATCAATCGTCTGGCCCTGGCTGCCCGTTTTTTTCGTCATGGCGACGGCAGTCTTGCCTTGTTCAACAGCTCTAACGAAATACCAACAAATGCCCAGGGGCTGGATATCGATACCATCCTTGCGGCAGCACCCACCAAAGAAAAGATTCCAGCCAGCTTGAACCAGACCGGATATGAACGTCTGACGGCTGCCGGAACCCTTGTGCTTGTCGATATGGGTGGGCCGCCACAGCCCCGCTTCTGCGATCAGGCGCATGCAGCACCACTTGCCTTCGAAATGAGTATCGGGCGGGAAAGATTGATCGTTAATTGTGGCGCGCATCGCAACCCACAATGGCGCATGGCCGGGCGATCAACAGCGGCCCATTCAACCCTGACACTCGCCGACACCAACGCGATCGAACTGGAAGAGCCGGGTGGCGTCGGAAAGCGCCGATGTGTCGTCACATCCAGCCGCATGGAGGACGATGGCAGTATCTGGATTGAGGGAGCCCATGACGGTTATGCGCCCTTCGGGATCGTATGTGGTCGACGCTATTTCCTGAGTGCTGCCGGTGGCTTGAAAGGTGAGGACACCTTGTCGTGGCAAGGATCAAAAAAGCAGGCAGGGCATCCGTTCGCCGTCCGTTTTCACCTGCACCCCGATATCCAGACATCGATCGTAAGAGACGGAGAAGCCGTCCTGTTGCGCACAGGCAAAGGCAAAGGCCTGACTTTCCACGCCGGTGGCGCGGCCCTGAGCCTGGAAGAAAGTGTTTATATGGGCCAAGGCGATATCAAGCGTAGCGAGCAAATCGTTTTATCCGGCACATTGGGCACGGACGGCGCTGTCATCAAATGGGCGTTTGTGCCTGTCGACAGCTAAAGCGGTTTACGCCTGGTGAATTTGCACAAAACCGGATCCTGGCAGACAATTATCTTCTTTTGCTGTGCAATCCGGTTTCCTGAACTATAATCGGCTAAACCTTTTGCTAACTTTTATTGTTGATCCTGGGTGCCATGGCGTCGGACAAAAAACAACTGACAAACTCACTTGCCCTGATCAAGGGGGCGAACGAAGCGTTGCAGCGCGATGACCTGCCGCCACAGGTTCGTGCCCGATTGGAAAAGGCAAAAGAAATCGGCGAGGCCGGTCTGAGGCGTGAGCTGGAAAACACTGAGAAACCTGCCGGGAATGCCTGAGCACTCTTGATCTGCCTGCCGCCATTCCTTTACTGCCAGGACAATCCCTGAATGACCGACGATCTGAAAGACGTTTCCCAGCATTTTGAGTTTGGTGAAAATTGGCAGGACTATGCGTCAACAATCGATGAGAGCCATGTCCAGAGAGCCATGGAAAGCATGCAGCGACTGCTGACAAAAGACGAGCTAGCTGGACGCACGTTTCTGGAAATCGGCTCAGGCTCCGGTATTCACACATTATCCGCCTTGCGACTGGGTGCCGCCAGCGCCCTGGCCACAGACATCGATACCAATTCAGTCAAAACCACGTCGTCCATGCTGCAAAAATTTGCCGCAGAAAGGATCTGGAAGTCCGAAGAAAAAAGTGTCTTCGATCTGCAGACCGAGGGCTTTGATATTGTTTATTCGTGGGGCGTTTTGCACCACACCGGCGATATGTTTGCAGCCATCGACAAGGCGTTGGAGCAAGTTAACCCCGGCGGCCTCGTCTGTCTGGCGCTTTATCGCAAGACAGCCCTGTGCTGGCTGTGGAAAATCGAAAAGCGCTTTTATACCAATGCGCCGGAAAGTGCGCGCAAGTTGCTGCGGGGACTGTTTGTCTCGATCTTCCGCCTTGCCTGTATCGCCAAAGGGATCAGCTTCAGGAATTACGTCTCGGATTACCAGTCCGAAAGAGGCATGAGCTATTACCACGATATTCATGACTGGATGGGCGGCTATCCGTACGAATCTATTTCACCCAAATCCCTGACGTCCTATATCGAGCCAAAAGGCTATACGCTGGTACGCGCCATCACGCGTCCGGGCGGTCTGGGTATATTCGGCGCTGGTTGTGATGAATTTGTATTCAGGAAAACCTGATTACAGCTGCCAGCGAAGATAACCGGCTGGTAGCTCCATTTTTCGCCACATACCCTTGATATCTGCGATCAGGCCGCCGGGTGTCGTCATGGCCACAATCTGGCCAGCTGTCATAGTGCGATAATCATCGTGGGGTACAGCGCCGATAATACAGGCATATTTGCCATCTTCTATTTTGGAAATCAGATCAATGTCATAGAAAGTCCGGGCTTCGGCAGCGTCAGCCATGGCATCATGTACATCGACGTCCAGACCACGTGCCTTGAGACCCGCCACGACATCGATGACTTTGGTGTTGCGCAAATCCGGAACATTTTCCTTGAAAGTCAAACCCAGCATTAATACCGGGCCCTTCAGACCGCCGGCCTCCATCTTGTCGGCAATGGCATCGGCGACAAATGTGCCCATGGAATCGTTGATCCGCCGCCCTGCCAGAATAACTTCCGGGTTATGGCCCACTTCCTTGGCGCGGTGCGCCAGATAATAGGGGTCAACACCGATACAATGCCCCCCCACCAGACCTGGCTCGAACCCCAGGAAATTCCATTTGGTCCGGGCCGCTTCCAGCACATCATGGGCCGAAATCCCCAGTTTATGGAAAATAGCCGCAACTTCGTTCACGAAAGCAATATTAATATCACGCTGGGCATTCTCGATAACCTTGGCCGCTTCCGCCGTTTTGATGTTGGCGGCGATAAACGTTCCTGCGGTAATCACAGCGCCGTACATATCCGCCAGTTTTTGTGCAATTTCCGGCGTCTGTCCAGCGACAACCTTGATGATCTTGTCGACGGTGTGGACGGTATCGCCAGGATTGATGCGCTCGGGGCTATAGCCGAGGAAAAAATCTTCCCCACACTTCAAGCCGGAAACCTCTTCCAGGGCAGGGCCGCAAATATCTTCCGTGACGCCTGGATATACGGTGCTTTCAAATACAACGATGGCACCTTTGCCGAGGACACTGCCCACCGTCTTGCAGGCTGCCCGGACCGGCGAAAGGTCGGGAACATTGTCTTCATCCACAGGCGTCGGGACGGTTACAATATAGATATTCCGGTCCTGAATGGATTGCGTATCAAGGGTCAGGGCAAGGGAGCTGGCTTGTAAAATATCGACGCTGACTTCGCCTGTTCGATCATTGCCGGCTTCAAGTTCGGCGATCCGTTCGGCATTTACATCAAACCCGACAACATCAAATTTGTTTGCAAGTGCGACTGCAAGCGGCAAGCCCACGTACCCAAGGCCAATAACAACGATTTGTGGGTCACTTGTCATCACAGTATTCTCCGGCCCACCAACTTGACCATATCGTCCAAAAAATTACGAACAGGCGTATTTGTCAGCGATTAATACAATTCAAATCATATGTTCACGGAGTGAACAAGGCTTGACGTTCACCCCATGAACATAATAGTGTTCATGCCACGAACGACCAATTGCCAACGTTTTATCGCCTTCCCGAGCGGGAAGCAAGCCAGGGGATCGCAGGTGGCTGATAATTCCACCACATCAGAGCAAGCCGGGGACGCCGAAAACCGTATTACGCTCGATTTGCTGAACGCTGTGCATGAAAATGCGCAAGCTTCGCAGCGCTCACTTGCCAGTGATCTGGGCATTGCCCTGGGACTGACCAACGCTTATCTGAAGCGATGTGTGCGAAAAGGACTGGTCAAGGTCGCCCAGGCCCCCGCCAACCGATACGCCTACTATTTAACACCAAAGGGGTTTTCAGAAAAAAGTCGCCTGACAGCTGGATATCTGAAACGCTCTTTCGATTTTTACCGCCACGCCCGAAGTGAGTGCGACGATGCACTTGCGAATTGCGCCGCCCATAACTGGAACCGGGTTGTTCTTGTCGGGACCGGAGATCTCGCAGAAATCGCCTTGCTTTGTGCTCTGCAACATGGCGTGACGATTGTTGGAGTCCTGGATGCCCATTCCATGGGTACGACGTTTATACATGTGCCGCTGGCGCAAAAAATTGATGCCCTGGGCTCGATCGACGCTGCTCTGATAACAGATGTTTCGAAGCCGCAACGAGCTTATCTGTCTCTTGGAGATGCCCTGCCAACGGATCGAATTATCGTGCCGCCATTGTTGGGCTTTGCGCCAGATACGGCTTATTCTGATGCCGGAGATACTGCATCGGAGGGCTTGTCATGAAACGCTGGTACGCCCTGTACACCAAGCCTCGGGAGGAAGTCTGGGCCAGGACCAACCTGGAAGAACGCGGTCTTGAAGTCTATCTGCCGCGTTATCTGAAAAGACGGAGCCACGCGCGCAAAGTGGAAATGGTCAAGACACCACTATTCCCAAGATACATTTTCGCGCGGGCCGACATCAGTCTTGGAGAGCGCCCGGCCATGGCTTATGCCCAGGGCGTTGAATATGTCCTGAGCTTTGGCAATCAACTGGGAACCGTTGATGACATCCTGATTGAAGAAATCCGTCGCCGGGAAGATGAAAACGGTCTGGTAACCATGGGCATCGACACCGGCTTCAAACCGGGACAACAGGTTCGGGTTGCCGATGGTGCCTTCAGCGACCATATCGGCTTGTTCCAGTGCTCCAGTGATGATCAGCGTGTTTTCGTATTGTTGAATTTGATGGGTGGGTCTGTTCGCGTCCGATTGCCCGTGGAATCAATCAGCGCTGAACTTTAATTATCGTCGTCCATCGTTGGTCCGAGCCGCGTGTCAGTCGACACCCGATTTGCGGAGCGTGCGCCAAAGCATCAGCAATAAAAACAGGCACGACACGACATACATCAGTGATGTCGACAGGGCGATGCCCGCGGCACCCAGATATTGCATCAGGATGTAGTTCATCACGATATTGACTGTCAGGTTGATGACCGCGCCAATTGTCAAAATACGGTTCTGGCCGATGGCCGAAATGGCCCGGGCAAGCACGATGCCTGCCAGATAAAAGGGCACTTGAAAAGCGAACATGAAGTTCACCGCAGCAACGGCAGCAACATCATCTTTACCAAATCGGCCCCGCTCAAAGATCAGGGAAACCAGCATCTCGCCGAACAAGGCAATAAAAACTGTCCCCACCGCACCAATCATGGCGACCGTAAAGGCTACTTTCCTGACACTGCGCACAAAGGCTGCCCGATCCCTCAAGGCCAGGTCCGCGAAGTGCGGCAATGTACTGGTGCCCAGCATCCCGGCCCCGAAAACGGTGACGATCATGGTAATCTTTGCACCAAAACTGACCGCCGCAGGGTCTCCCGCATTCAATGAGGAGGCCATGCTGAGATCCACAAGATCGGTTGCTGCCATGGTCAAACTGCCGATGACCAGAATGATATATTGATGAAACAGGCTTTTGCCTTCACGTGCCCAAAGGGCGCTGGGCCAGCCAGGCCACACCAACCAGCCCCGGCGTTGCACCATCCATCCCGTAACCGCAGCATGAACGACGGCACCCCAAAACGTTGCCCAGGCCAGAACGTCCGCATCTGCCTGCATGTTGCCTGAAAACAGCGCCAGTAATATTGCTGCCGGCACCGCCGCCGGTGCCAACACAGCCAGGGCAAGACGCCGTTCCGCGATCAGGATTCCGGCCCATAGTCCGGCAAGGTTCGAGAACAACAAACTGGCGGCCAGAACAGGCAGAATACCTGCCATCATGGCTTTTTTGTCTGGTGCAAACCCCGGCGCCGCCAGGGCAACGATACCGTCCTGAAAAGCCCACATCAGGACAAAAGCTGCGGCTGAAAACAAAATCAGCCCCAATATTGATTGCCGGAGGACACCCCGTATCTCCTCAACCCCGCTCACGGCATTTTGCTGCAACCGCATGAAAACAGGTGTCAGAACAGGGGCCATCGCCGCTGTTGCCGCCAGTCCCAGGGTGGTCGGGATCGCCAGCGCCAGTAAATAGGCTTCAAGTGCATCTCCACGACCAAGGGCAGCGGCGATGGCAACGTCCTTGGCCAGGACCATCGCCTTGGGCAACACAGAGGCTGCACCGACCACAACAGTCGATCGAAACAGGGAAATATTTTTATGGCCGGTCATTTAGTAACTGTCATGCAAGGTTCCGACGTGAAGGTACTCTATATTGATGATAACGGAACAAAGTTCCATAGGGTTTCAGTTTCTTTTTGAAACCTGGACGGAAGCAAGCCCTTGAAAAATAATACAGATATGTAACGTGAGAATCGGGACTAATCGAATATGCTCCAGCCTACTTTTTGTCGTGCAACCATGTTAATAAACAGACAGGTGGAACAAACAGACACGCCTCTGTCTGGCAGTCGCTGGTTTGTCCGACAGTCGCGCGGAATAATATCGGTATGAATCAGGAAACGCAGGTCGACAAGGCAAGGGTGGACCACTGGGAAACCGTTTGGGGTGGCATGGCTATGCCAGACCCCATGGTTACCGATGGACGTGCCGTTCGGGATTATCTTGCCCGCTGTTTTGACAGATATTTCTCTCTCATATTTGATCGGTTCCTGAACCGTCCAACCTACGAGTCTTCGGTTATTGAGCTCGGTTGTGGCCGCTCTATCTGGTTGCCGTGGTTCGCCAAACGTTTCGGCCTTGAGGTTGGTGGTCTTGATTATTCACAAACCGGCTGCCACCAGGCTGAGGCATTGCTGGCACGTGACAATATTGAAGGCGACATCCTGGAGGGCGATATTTTTGCCCCGCCAGAGAATATGTTGAATCGTTTTGATGTTGTGACGTCGTTCGGACTGGTGGAGCACTTTACCGACACCGCCAGCTGCATTTCCAGTTGCGCGGCCTTTGCCAAACCCGGCGGCCTGATCGTCAGTGAAATTCCGAATATGTTTGGCTTGAATGGCGCCATCGTCAAGGTTATCAATCGACGTGTTTATGATATGCATGTTCCCATGACGCGTGAGATGCTGGTCGCTGCCCACAAAAAGGCCGGGCTGGAAATACTGGATAGTCATTATCTTATGTTCGCAAATCTGAATGTCAGTTTCCTGAACCAGAAAGCCCCGCAGATATTCCAGACTTTGGTGAACGGCAGCCTTTACGCCGTGACCCGATTGTTCTGGTGGCTGGAAACAAATGGCTTGAAACTTCCGGCAACGGCTTTCGCCTCACCCTATGTCATCGTTGTCGCCAGAAAACCCGTCAAGGAAACTAACTGATATGTGCGGAATTGCCGGGGTAGTTTCGATAACTCCATTTGCCAATGCCATTGGTATCGAGCAAACCCTGCATCGCATGGCGCGGTTGATCGCACATCGCGGACCGGATGGCAGCGACATCTGGCACGACAATCATGCAGGTCTGGCGCATACACGCCTGGCTATTATTGATTTGTCGGAGGCTGGCAGGCAGCCCATGCATGATGTCCAGGGGCATTATGTTCTGACCTACAATGGCGAGATCTATAACTACCGCGAGCTGCGCGAAGAACTGCAGGCGGCCGGGCACCATTTTCGTACCGAAACGGATACGGAAGTTGTGCTTAACGGTTATCGCCAGTGGGGGGAAGCCGTTGTTGATCGTCTGCGTGGCATGTTTGCCTTTGCATTATGGGACGAACGCGAAAAACGGTTATTCATGGCCCGTGACAGGGTTGGACAAAAACCCCTGTTTTTTGCGCGCCTGGGCGATGTCTTTTTGTTCGGATCGGAAATCAAATCGATCCTGACATGGCCAGATTTTCCACGGCGAGCCAACACTGAGGCCCTGCACCAGTACCTGACTTATCAGTATGTAATGCCGCCGATTTCAGCCTTTGAAGGTGTCGAGGAATTACCGCCAGCACATACCCTGACCGTGATGCCCGATGGCCAGTTTCGCACGCGTCGTTACTGGCAATTGCCGGTGCCGGGGCAGGCGCAGGATCCCGGATCCTTTAACCGGGCGGAAGCAAAAGAAGAAATCGCGGCTGAACTGGAAGAAGCCATTCGCCTGCGTCTGATCTCGGATGTACCGCTGGGCGCATTTTTATCCGGTGGCATCGACAGCAGTGTCGTGGTTGCCTTGATGGCGAAACACACTGCCGGTGCGGTCAAGACTTATTCCATTGGTTTCAATCACGACGAGTTTGATGAGCGCCCTTATGCCCGGGCCGTTGCCGAAAGATATGGCACAGAGCACCACGAATTTGTGGTCGAGCCGGACGCCATGTCGGTGTTGCCGTCTCTGGTCTGGCAGTTTGGACAACCCTTCGGGGATTCGTCCGCGTTGCCGACTTATTATGTCAGCGCCCTGACTCGCCAACATGTTACGGTTGCCCTGAGCGGGGATGGCGGCGATGAAAACTTTCTTGGATACAAGCGATATCAGGCGACCAAGGCAGAGGGGATTTACAATCATATCCCTGCACCCTTGCGACAGATGTTTTCGGCCTTGATCGGAAAAGGCAATTCCGGACCAGGTGCCCTGAAATTGTTGCGCCGGATGACCCGGAACAGTACCGCAAGCGAAAGTGATCGTTATCTGAAATGGATCGGGATGTTCGATACAGCCCAGAAGTCAAAGCTATATGGTCCGGCCCTTGAGCCACATCTGACCACCGAAGCCGGTGCTTTACTGGATGGTTTGTTTACGGCAGATACCGGCCCTGCATCGCGTGCCGCCTGGACGGACATTCATACCTATTTGCCAAACGATTTGCTGGCAAAGGTTGATATCACATCCATGGCCCATGGTCTTGAGGCACGGGCACCGTTTCTGGACCATAAACTGATGGAGATGGTGGCCCGGGTTCCGGGCGGCGAACATCTGAAGGGCTGGCAACTGAAATCCTTGTTAAAGGAAATTGCCCGGCCCCTGTTACCGGCTGATTTGATCGATCGCCCCAAGATGGGATTTGGTGTGCCCATAAAAAATTGGTTCCGGCACGAACTGAAAGACTACCTGGCGGACCACTTGCTTAGCCAGAAAGCGCGCCAACGCGGTATGATCAATCCGGCAACCGTCGAGACCATGATCCAGGAGCATGTCTCCGGTACAGCCGAGCATCACTATCAATTGTGGACGTTGTTGATGATGGAGCTTTGGTTCGATATGTGGATTGATGGCGCTGAATTGCCCACGCGACCATCGGTACCAAATCTTGTCTGAGGGAAGCCGGATCTGATGTGTGGCATTACCGGATTTTTTGACCCGGCACGGGACAGCAATACGCAAAAATTGTCTGCCATCGTCACGGATATGTCGGCGGCCATCGCCCATCGGGGGCCGGATGGCCAGGGCATCTGGACAGATGAAAATTCAGGCTTTGCACTAGGTCACCGGCGCCTGGCGATCATCGATTTATCCGAGGACGGAGCCCAGCCGATGACCTCCGCCAATGGTCGTTATGTTCTGGCTTACAATGGCGAAGTTTATAACTTTGCAGACCTGCGTCAGGAACTGGAAGCAAAGGGCCATACATTTCGCGGTCATTCAGATACCGAAGTTGTGCTGGCCGGGATTGTTGAATGGGGATTTGATGCCACAATCCAGCGCTGCGTTGGTATGTTTGCTGTTGCCCTGTGGGATCGCGAAACCCGATCACTGACGCTGGCCCGGGATCGATTGGGGATCAAGCCGCTCTATTACGGCTGGGTTGGTGGGATATTTTTATTCGGCTCGGAACTATCGGCACTGGAAGCGCATCCCTCTTTCAAGCGGGAAATCAATCAGGAAGCCCTGGCCCTGTACATGGTGCGCAACTGCATCCCGGCACCGCACAGCATCTATAAAGGTGTGCAAAAATTGATGGGCGGGGCTTGCCTGACGATCGACACAACGACGGCAAAACCAGGTGTTTTGCCAGTCATCAAATCTTTCTGGTCTCTGGCCGATGTGATCCAGGACGGGATCGATCACCCGTTTCAGGGGACGGAAGATGAGGCCACGGATCAGCTGGAAGAATTGCTGAAAACAGCCATCGGTGATCGTATGGTCGCTGATCGCCCGCTGGGTGTTTTTCTGTCAGGCGGCATTGATTCTTCGACGGTTGCGGCCCTGATGCAGTCCTTGAACCCGGACCCGGTCAAGACATTTTCAATCGGCTTTCACGACGAAGGTTATAATGAAGCCCGTCATGCCAAGGCCGTCGCCAGGCATCTGGGCACAGATCATACCGAACTTTATATCGACCCAAACCAGGCGCTTGATGTCGTGGACAAACTGCCGCGTCTTTACGACGAGCCCTTCGCAGATTCTTCGCAATTGCCGACTTTTCTGGTGTCCGAAATGGCCCGGCGTGATGTTGTGGTTTGTCTGTCGGGAGATGGCGGAGATGAATTGTTCGGGGGCTATAACCGCTATATGTGGGTTGATGCCATTGCCCGGCGCACGGGCAAAATGCCCAAGGCCCTGACCCGGACAATCGGCCACGGGATCACCGCCCTGTCACCACAGGTGTGGGATCAGATGTTCGAAACCCTGGGCCCTGTACTGCCTGCCAAAATGCGCCAGAGAAATCCCGGCGACAAATTGCACAAGATGGCTGGTATTCTGGCGGCCGGATCAGAGGCTGAAATTTACCGGGGTCTGGTCGGTCACTGGCGACCTGAAGAGCACGTCATGAAATCAGCATCCCCTGCGACGACAATTGTTGAACAACCAGACCGCTGGCCCGACTTGCCCGATATCACCCAGCAAATGATGTATCTTGATGCGGTCACCTATATGGCAGATGACATCCTGACCAAGGTTGACCGCGCCAGCATGGCTGTCGGCCTGGAAGCGCGTGTGCCATTGATTGACCATCGCGTTGCTGCTTTTGCCTGGACGCTGCCCATGGCCTACAAAACCGGCGGCGGCATCGGCAAAAAAGTTTTACGCAATGTGTTGTATCGCCATGTGCCCAAAGAATTGATTGAGCGCCCCAAGATGGGCTTTGCCTTGCCCATCCATGAATGGTTGCGCGGTCCCTTGCGGGACTGGGCCGAAAACCTGCTGGATGAAAACCGTCTGGAACAAGGTGGCTATTTCAATGCAGCACCCATTCGTCGAAAATGGGCCGAGCATCTGTCGGGCAAGCGCAACTGGCAGCATCATTTGTGGGATGTGTTGATGTTCCAGGCATGGGCACAGGACAAGAAACTTTAGACATGGCCGAAGGATCAAAAAAGAAACTGCTGTTCCTGTTGAACGACGCACCCTTTTTTATCACCCATCGTTTGTCTGTTGGCATGGCTGCGCGTGACGCCGGATGGGAAGTGCATGTTGCTGTCCCGTTCGAAGCCAAAGCTGTTGCCCGAATTGAAGCCGAAGGTCTGGTCCACCATGATGTGCCGTTGGCACGGGGCGGCACCAATCCCCTTGCCGAACTGAAATTACTGCACAGCTATTGGCGTCTGATGGGTGATTTGAAGCCTGATCTGGTTCATGCCGTTACAATGAAACCAGGAGCGTATGGCGGAGCCGTCGCCCGTCTACGCGGTGTTCCGGGCCTGGTCGTTGCGGTGACAGGTCTCGGGTTTCTGTTCCTGCGCGATACCCTGAAAACCAGAATATTGCGCAAGATTGTGCTGGGCCTTTATGGCTTCGGCCTGCACCATAAAAATGCCAGGGCCGTTTTTCAGAACCCGGACGACGAAGCCCTGTTTCATCTGCATGGCCTGATTGGCAAAACGCCCGTTCACATGATCAAGGGCTGTGGTGTCGATCTGGAGGATTTTGCCGTGGCGCCGGAACCCGCGGGCAAGCCTGTTGTGACTTTTCCGGCCCGGCTGATTGGTGACAAGGGTATCCGGGAGTTTATCGAAGCTGCAAAACAATGCCGGGATGCCGGACTGGACGCCACTTTTCGTCTGGTCGGTCGCACGGACGCGGATAATCCAACGGACATTGGCGAAGAAACCGTGCGCGGTTGGGAGGCTGATGGCCTGGTCGAATGGCAGGGTTTTTCAGATGACATGCCTGCCGTTTTTCGCGACTGTCACATCGTTTGCCTGCCATCCTATCGCGAAGGCCTGCCGCGCACCCTGATCGAAGCCACGGCCTGTGGCCGCGCCATAGTCACGACGGATGTGCCGGGTTGCCGGGAAATTGTCCGGGATGGTGAAAACGGTTTGCTGGTACCCGCCCGGGATGGTGCCGCAACGGCAGCCGCCATTACAAAACTTGTCAACGATACAGGCCTGCGCCAAAAAATGGCGAACAAGGGACGGGCCATTGCCGAAAGTGAATTTTCAGTGCAAAAGTTCGTAACCGATTCCCTCGCCGTATATAACGAGATCAGTTGATGTCTGTATCCGCCCTGCCTGTCAAAACCCTGAGCGCCCTTTGTCTGCTGATACTGCCACTCAGTGTCTATGCACCAAAGGGCGAGGTCATCTTGCTGGGTCTGGCTTCTGTTATTTTACTGGTGCTGACCGCCCGTGACAGGAAACTGACAGGCCTGTTCCGCAGCCCGCTGGCCATTGTGCTGGTGCTGGCGCTGTTCTGGTCGGCGGCCAGTACCTTGTGGGCCATCGTAATGCGTGATGCCCTTGATACCTGGACGTCGATTACCTTGTTGTTTGCGGCGATTGTTGTTTCCGTTGGCGCTGCCCGTCAACTCAATGGTGAAGAGCGCCAAACCGTAGGTAAATGGGCAGTTTGGGGTCTTTGGGCAGCGCTTGCCCTGCTGGCAATGGAGTTGTTTCTCGATATGCCGCTGGCGCGGATATTCCGGGGCTATCCGGGTGGTCTGCCTTATCGGCCCCAAACCATTTTCAACGCAAGCCTGGGCATGGTCGCGATAATGCTGTGGCCATCCGTTGTCTGGCTGTGGCAACAGCAGAACAAAATCACCGCCGGACTAACCGTCCTGGCCGCCTTCATTGTCATTTTTCAGGGTGAGGGCGATTCAGCCAAGCTGGCCCTTGCGGTGACAACGGCTATGTTTGTCCTGGCCCAGGTGGCTGGCAAAAACGGCATCACGGTATTGGCGGCACTGATAGCCATTGGCGTGCTGATCGCCCCTGTATTGCCCCTGAAAGTCATCAGTCAGGCCCAGATTGAGACAAATTTCCCGAGCCTCAAACATTCGGCCTTGCATCGCATCAAAATCTGGGAATTCACCGCGACAAACATTGCAGACAAGCCGTTTACGGGCTGGGGCCTGGATTCATCCCGTAATATTCCTGGTGGCAACAATACTATCAAGGGCTCAAAAATTCTGGCCGAAACCTATATGCCACTGCACCCACATAATGGTGTCTTGCAGGTCTGGCTTGAACTGGGCGCGCCGGGTGCAGCCATATTCGCAGCTTTGGTGCTGGTCTGCCTGTTTGGCCTGCGCGATTTTGCGCGCTTTAACAGGGCGGCAGCGACGGCGGCACTTGTGGGTGCTTTGACAATTGTCTGCCTGTCTTTTGGTATCTGGCAAAACTGGTGGATCGCCGTTCTGGGTTTAATGGGCCTGTCGACGATGCTGCAAACAGATGATCAGGAAGACGACGCCAAAACCATGACCTGAGTTCCCCTGCCAGCCGGTTCCGGCTATAACCAACAGATGTTCGGGCAATCCCTGATATTCATCTTTTTTGCAGCCGCAGTGCTGTCTGTCATCGGCACGCGCCTGGCGCTGGTCTGGCTGCGTCGACGCGCCATTCTGGACTTGCCCAATGAACGCTCCAGTCACAGCGTCGCCACCCCACGCGGCGGCGGCATCGGTGTTATGGCGGCCCTGCTGGTTATGGGCGGCGGCATTGCCTTTAGTCAATTTCCACAAAATGAAGAACTGGCCCGGGGCCTGTTTGGCATATTGGCGCTGGCGGCAGCCCTTGGCATCGTCTCGTGGCTGGATGACCTTCATACCTTGCCCGCAGCCCCACGGTTCCTCACCCAGATTATTACCGTTGCCTTTGGTATTTCATTGCTGCCAGACAACGCGCCGGTTTTTCAGGGCCTGTTACCGGTCTGGGCCGATCACCTGGCTGCTGGCATCGCCTGGCTCTGGTTTATAAACCTGACTAATTTCATGGACGGCACAGACGGCATCACAGCCGTTGAAACCGGCAGCGTCGGGATCGGGCTGGCGCTCATATTTGGTCCCGTACTCGCGGTCCCGGCATTTGCCCCCCTTGCAATGACCGGTGCAGCCCTTGCAGGCATCAGTATCGGCTTTCTGGTCTGGAACAGACCGCCAGCCAGCGTCTTTATGGGGGATGTCGGTGCCATTCCACTGGGTTTTGTCATGGGCTGGGCCTTGCTGGTAGCAGCAACACAAGGGTTTCTGGCCGTGGGGCTGATCTTGCCGCTTTATTATGTCGGTGATGCAACCATCACTCTGTTCAAACGAATTTTCCGCGGCGAAAAGGTCTGGCAGGCCCATCGCAGTCACTTTTATCAACAAGCCGCCAGCGCCCTGGAAGGCCCGGACGGCGTCCGGCGCACCAAGGCCCATCGTCACATTCTGATCGTGATTGTCGCCTGTAATATTATCCTGATCGATATGGCGGCGACAGCAGCGGCCATTCCGGCGCAGACAATTTTGCTGAGCACAACAGCAGCAGTAGCGGTCGCGGCCTTGTTGTGGTATTTGGCCAGCAGAAAACCTGATCGTGAAGCCTGAATCATGATCTATGATCCGGAGTCTCGTCCTTGCAGCTGAACCGGCGCATCGCAACTGTGGCCCTGCACGACATTTTTATGGCGGCGCTGTCGTTCGAGATTTCTGTCCTCGTGCGCTATTACACCTATGGTGCACCGCAGTCCCCCGGCTTTTTGTGGCCTGCGACAGTTGTTTTCACCGTAGTTTGTTTTATCGCCTTCTGGCGGGCCGGCCTTTATCGCGGCATCTGGTATTACGCCTCCTTTAATGACCTGGTCGCCATCGTCAAAGCCGTTACCCTGTCGATCCTTGTATTTCTGGCGATTATGTTTGTGGCCACCCGTCTGCAGGATTTTCCGCGCACGGCCTTGCTGATCAACTGGCCGCTGCTGATTTTCCTGCTGGCCGGTCCGCGGTTTTTGTACCGCGCCCTGAAAGACGGGAACTGGCGCGCAGCGTTCGAGCGTGACGCAGACACTCGTATTCCGGTGGTTCTGGTCGGTGCCGGTGACGCCGCCGAGATGTTTATCCGCGATCAATCCCGTGGTCGAAATGCCAACTACCGGGTCGTCGGTATTGTCGATGACAAACCCAACCGCATTGGACGCGATATTCGCGGTGTTCGGGTTATGGGGACAATTGGCGAACTGGATCAGGTCATCACGGCGCTGGACAAAAAGGGCCGACGTCCACAACGCCTGATCATTGCCAGCGACCGCATCGACAGGATGATCGTGCGTGACTTGCTGGACAAGGCGGACGCCTGGGGCCTGACCCTGGCCCGCGTCCCGAGGCTGACAGACTTTGCCAATAGTGATAACGCCAACAAGCCGCGACTTGTCGATAATGGCGGGCAACTGCAGGCCATCGATATTGCTGACCTGCTGGGTCGACCGCGCAAGGTTCTGGACCGCGAGGCCATGGCCAGGTTAATCGCCGGAAAAAAGGTTCTGGTCACCGGTGCCGGTGGCACAATCGGATCGGAACTTGTACGCCAGGCCGCAAGTTTTGGTCCGGCGCAAATGACGCTGCTGGACAATGGCGAATATAATCTCTATCGCATCGATATGGAGATGTCGGAAAAATATCCCGAAGTCCCCCGTGAAGCCGTGCTGGGAGACGTTCGCGATACAACCCGCCTTGATCAGGTCTTTGCCAAGGAACTGCCTGACATCGTTTTCCACGCCGCTGCGTTCAAACATGTACCCCTGAACGAACGTAATCCCAATGAAGCGGCACTGACCAACTGTCTCGGTACTTTCAATGTTGCCGAGGCCTGCCGTAACCACGGCGTTGGCACCATGGTGCAAATTTCAACAGACAAGGCCGTCAATCCGACCAACGTCATGGGCGCGACCAAGCGCATCGCCGAGATGGTTTGTCAAAGTCTGAACCTGGCCAGATCGGGTGGCACGGACACCCGCTTTGTCACCGTGCGATTTGGCAATGTTCTGGGATCAACAGGATCAGTGGTGCCATTATTTCAGCGCCAGCTGGCTGCCGGTGGACCGCTGACGGTCACGCATCCTGAGATTACCCGTTATTTCATGACCACGGGCGAAGCCGTTGAGCTGGTTCTGCAAGCCAGCGCCATTCCCGAAGAACAGACTTCTGATGCGGCCACGACCGAACAGGGCAACAAGGGCGAAGTCTTTGTCCTGGATATGGGAGAGCCTGTGCGCATTCAGGATCTCGCCCGACAGATGATACGGCTTTCCGGCCTGCAGCCTGACAAGGATGTCGCGGTTGAATTTACCGGCCTGCGGCCCGGTGAGAAATTGTACGAAGAGCTGTTTCACGACAGCGAACAACTGGTGCAAACAGGCCATGAAGGCATCATGCTGGCGGCCCCCAGAACCATCGAATATGCCGAACTGAAGACCTTGCTGGATCAACTGAATGTCGCAGCCACGGCACGGCAAACCGACCAGACCTTGCAGGTAATCAAGACCTTTGTACCCGAATTTGAAAGCGATCTTACATCCACCCCAGATTAAATTCTGATCAATATTCCGACAGTCCCCCCCCCCTGTCCTTCCGGAGAAACCTTACCCATGTCCCGCGACCAAGTAGTTATTAAACGTGCCCTCATATCCGTCTCTGATAAAACCGGCCTTGTTGAACTGGGCCAGGCCCTTGCCGCCCGTGATGTCGAAATCCTCTCCACTGGTGGCTCCGCCAAAATGCTGGCGGATGCAGGTGTGCCTGTGCGCGAAGTTGCCGATTATACCGGCTTTCCTGAAATGATGGATGGTCGCGTCAAAACCCTGCACCCGAAAGTCCATGGCGGCATTCTGGCCCTGCGCGACAAGACCGAACATACTGATGCCATGGCCGCGCATGATATCGGTGGTATCGATCTGGTGGTCGTCAATCTTTACCCGTTCGAGGAAACAGTTGCCAAGGGCGCTGATTTCGCGACCTGCATCGAAAATATCGATATCGGCGGCCCGGCCATGATCCGCTCAGCTGCCAAGAACCATGACTTCGTCACCATCGTTGTTGATGCCGGTGACTACGGCGCCGTCATTACGGCCATAAACGAAAATGACGGTGCAACATCTTTGGACCTGCGCCGCAAACTGGCCGCCAAGGCCTACGCCCGGACCGGATCATATGATGCGGCGATTGCCGGCTGGTTCGCCGAACAGCAAGGCGATGCCTTTCCGGATCGCCTGGTTGTCGCCGGTCAACGCCAGGAAATTTTGCGCTATGGCGAAAACCCGCATCAGGAAGCAGCGTTCTATACAAATTCAGCGACCCGTCCTGGCGTCGCCACGGCCACACAAATCCAGGGCAAGGCGCTGTCCTATAATAATCTCAATGACACGGATGCGGCATTTGAACTGGTCAGCGAATTTGATCCCGCCGCTGCCCCCGCTGTTGCCATCATCAAACATGCCAACCCTTGCGGCGTGGCCCTGGGCAGCAATATGCGCGAAGCCTATCTGAATGCCCTGGCGTGTGATCCGACCAGCGCCTTTGGTGGCATCATCGCCCTGAACCGGCCCCTGGATGAAATTACGGCGAAGGAAATTTCCAATATCTTCACCGAGGTTATTATTGCCCCCGATGCGGACGACGCAGCCCGCGAAATTATCGCCACCAAGAAGAATTTGCGTCTGCTGCTAACCGGTGGCCTGCCCGATCCAAAGGCAAAGGGCATGACCATGAAATCGCTGGCGGGTGGCTATTTGCTGCAAACCCGTGATGCCGGACGGGTCGTCGACCTGGATCTGAAGGTCGTCACCAAACGTCCGCCAACAGAAGCCGAACTGGCCGATCTGCAGTTTGCCTTCACGGTTGCCAAGCACGTTAAATCCAACACCATTGTATATGCCAAGGACCGCGCCACGGTTGGTGTCGGTGCCGGACAAATGAGCCGTATCGATGCCGCCCGTATCGCCGCCCGTAAAGCCGAAGACGCCGCAAAGGAAGCAGGTCACCCTGAGCCTTTGACCCGCGGCAGTGTCGCGGCCTCAGACGCATTTTTCCCCTTTGCTGATGGCCTGATCACCACAGCCGAAGCCGGTGTCACCGCTGTCATCCAGCCCGGTGGCTCCATGCGTGATGACGAAGTTATCGCCGCCGCCGACGAAGCAGGCCTCGCCATGGTCTTCACCGGCATGCGCCATTTCAGACATTGATCCAGGAAACCAGACAAAATGATTATTTCAACCACTTCGAATATCGACGGCCAGCGTGTCCAGGAATATCTGGGCATTGTCTCCGGTGAAGCCATTATGGGCGCGAACTTTGTGCGGGACTTTTTTGCCAAAGTTCGCGACGTCGTTGGTGGCCAGGTCGGCGGCTATGAAAAAGTCCTGAAGGATGCCCGCGATGTTGCGCTCAAGGAAATGCAGGACGAAGCCGAGGGCCTGGGTGCCACAGCGATCATTGCAGTTGATCTGGATTATGAAACCGTTGGCGAAACCGGCAGTATGTTAATGGTGACCTGCAGCGGTACAGCGGTTATTACCGCCCCCGCTTAACCTTACCAGTCGGGGTGAAACCCGATTTTGGCAGCCCCCGGCGTCATCGCCGGGCTGGAGCCGATCTGACATTTTTTGGCATCCAGGTTTTTTGCCCAAGTGGCAAAATGAAATAGCGGCTCCGGTCGCATGACGCAGGCCGGATTGGCAAAGGGGTGGGCCAACAGCATCAGCATATGGCCAATTTCGTGCGCCATATATTTTCCGGCCAGGCGTACAGCCTGATCCCGTGAGGTAATGTCTGATGAGCCCTTGAACAGCTTTTTGTATTCGGTAAAGGGGAATGTGCTAATGAAAGAATATGTCCTGTAACGACCGGATTTGCTGTATCCGGTGGACCCGGCACTGACGCCGCCTCGCAGGGCAGAATTCAGACCGCCGTCATCATATTCAGCACTGATCACGGGTTGATTGGTGACGATGACATCGAACGGCATGTTGTTATATCCAAGCAAATCCCAGGCAATCCATTCGTTGGCCAGGGTCTCGTCGAGCATTGGCTTACCGTCTGCGGCGGGTTGCGTACGCCAATATTCCAGCCGCGCCAGATGCGTTTGTGTCAGGGCTTCGGCGAGGCCGCGCAAGGATCGAAATGAGACCGGTTGCACCAGATACGGAGACGCGTAGTCAATAAGTTTGGCGACCGGTGTTTTCCAGCTCCTGAGGGTTTTGAGATATCCATCGATCAGACGCTTTTTGTTACCGGTCCCTGTTTTGAAGTCATAGATTTCCTGACCCCGTATATCCAGCGCCTTTTTGGGAATTGCGGCCAATAGTTCAGCAACCGTTTTCTGCTTTGGCTTGTCCAGCAGCAGAGAAATTCCGAAATGCATTTTGACAATCGCTGTCATCTCCTCGAGGAGAATGGCCAGTTCATGATCTGACAATTTCGACAAGCGTGGATTTACGGCATGCACCACCCGCAAACTTGCCATGCCATTTTCAATGAGGGGTACAGGAACAATTTCCGCCTGAGCCGCCTGACCGGCGAATATTGATATTGCCAGAACCAGGCAGCCTGCGATGGTACGCCTAGGCCACATCGCGTTTCGGGTCATGCACGGTCAGCAGCAGACCAAGGCCGATGACGAAGAACACCAACACAACGGCCAGGCCCCAGCGCTGGCTGCTCATGCCAGCGGTGACAACGGCAACCAGGAAAGGTCCCAGGAATGCTGTAGCCTTGCCGGTCAGGGCGTAGAGGCCAAAAAATTCTGTGGTCTGTCCCTCAGGCGCGAGCCTCGCCATGAGGGAGCGACTTGCGGCCTGTGACGGGCCAACAAAGATGCCCAGCAACGATCCCCAGACCCAGAACCAGGAAATGTCTTCGACGATGATGACGCCAAAGGCTGTGATGATCAGACCCACCAGGGAAATGATGATCGTCGGTTTTGATCCGATCCAGTCGTCGATCCAGGCAAAACAGATCGCACCGATCCCGGCGGTGACATTCAGGATGATGCCAAATGTGATGACCTCGGACAATTCCATGCCGAAGGTACCGGCGGCATAAATGCCACCAAAGGCAAACATGGTCGCCAGGCCATCGGCATAAATCATCCGGGCAATTAGAAATTTGAGAACATTGCGATGGTCCTTCAGGCTTTTCAGGGTCCGCCCGAGTTGACTGAACCCGGACGAGACTTTTTCACCCAGGCTTGCAGACGATTTCGCCCGGTCTGGCGTCCACATAAACATGGGCCAGACGAAGGCCAGAAACCAGACTGCCACCAAAGGCCCGACAATACGGATATGTTCAAGGCTCTCCTTATCAAGGCCCAGCATCGGCGTTTCCGCTTGCACAAATGCAAAGAGCGCAATGATCATGGCGGTCAGGCCACCAAGATACCCGAGACCCCAGGCCCAGCCTGACCAGCGACCGAGACGCTCTTCGGCCACCAGATCCGGCAGCATGGCATTGTTAAAAACGATGCCGAACTCAAACCCGACAGTGGAGAGAATAACCCAGAACATAGCCCAATGGACGAAGCTCGGATCAGGTTCGGCGTACCACAACATGCCGGAGCCCACGATGCACAGACCCGAAAAAACAGCGAGCCAGGGTTTGCGCGGTCCCCCGGCATCGGCAATAGCGCCCAGCAAGGGGCTGCCAATAGCGATGATCAAACCAGCGATGGATGCCGCGTAACCCCAGAGTTCCTGGCCGCGCACTTCATCGCCGACAATGCCCTTGGCAAAATAGGTGCCAAACACAAAGGTAATAATGATCGTTGTATAGGGCGAGTTGGCCCAGTCATACAAAGCCCAGCCCCACATCCCTTTTTTGGATGTCCGAACTCGCTCACCATTGGCGTCAGTCATGCGCCCCCCTTTTGATCTACCAAAATTTACCCGACAATCATGGCCCGGACCTGACGGTTCGCCAGGGCCAGCTGTGCCATGTCCACCGTTCCCGCACTGCGGAATTCGTTAATCATCCCAATTCCCCGGTCTACGGATCCATCACTGGATTTTGCCCAGGCCTTGACCGCATCGGCACCGGATAACTTGCCGGCGTTTTCCATTACCTTCATCGTCAGGGCTCGTTGCTGACCATACAAATCCTCGATGATCACAGTCACGGCCAGACGTTCCCAATGTGAAGACGGCTCGATGGTT
The DNA here is from genome assembly GCA_018654745.1 of Alphaproteobacteria bacterium. GTDB lineage: Bacteria > Pseudomonadota > Alphaproteobacteria > UBA2966 > UBA2966 > JABILA01. The sequence goes on along the minus strand of JABILA010000080.1, from coordinate 16,987 downwards.
TCTGCTGCTGTCCGCAACCAGTCCAGACCGATCCAGGCGCCGGTGCTGAAATAAATCCGTGCAACTGTTGCCACCGGTTTTTTGGTGGCGTTCGCAGCATGTACAATGTGGCAGGCAGAACGCATGGCATCGAGACCGGCAACTTTTCGCGCCAGGGCCCTTGAGACACCTGACGCCACATAGCTTTCTTCGGCGGCCTTGAGGTTGGCACTTTCCAGTTCACCGACCATGCCGTCCAGGTTCTCGGCAATTTGCAGGATACCCGCGCTGTAAGTGCGGATGGTTTTGGCAATATCCAGAGGCTGTGGCAGGTTGTTCAACATCCACATGGTGACGTCCCGCAATAAAGCTTCCGAGGCCCGGTTCATTCTGGTTTGAACGGCTGCATCCACTTTGTTATCCAGCGAGGCAACACCGGCCCAAAGGCTGCGGAAATCGAAGGCCCCGCGTGCCGCTGCATAGGCTCTGGCGATATCGGCCGGTTCATGCCCGGTTTCTTCCACCACATCATTGACGAACGTGGCCCCGGCCCGGTTGACAACAGAGTTTGCCATCAGGGTCGCCACAATTTCCCGGCGCAGACTGTGGCTGGTAATAGCCGAAAGATATTTGCGTTGAATCTGCTTTGGAAAATAATTAATCAGGTCATCCGCAAAAAAATCATCCTGCGGCAAATCACTGGCCAGCAAATCATCGTATAAAACCATTTTGGCATAGGACTGAACGACGGCGAATTCCGGACGCGTCAAACCCTTGTTTGCCGCGGAACGATCCGCCAGGTCTTCATCATTGGGCAGAAATTCGATTTCCCTGTCCAGACGATCCCGACGTTCAAGCGCGCGCATGAAGCGACCCTGTTCTTCCATGGCGGCCACACCGGCATCTTCGGCGCTGGTCATGGACTGGGTTTGCAGATAGTTCGTTCGCAGTACCAATTCGCCAACTTCATCTGTCATCTGTGCCAGGAAGCGATTGCGTTGTTTCAGCGGCAACTGCTTGTTGGTTACCAGACTGTCGACAAGGATCTTGATATTGACCTCGTGATCCGAACAATCAACACCAGCGGAGTTATCAATGGCATCAGTGTTTACCCGGCCGCCGTGCAAGGCATATTCAATACGACCACGCTGGGTCATGCCAAGATTGCCGCCTTCACCAATCACCCGACAATGAAGTTCGGCCCCGTCGACGCGCAAGGCATCGTTGGCCCGGTCACCGACATCGGCATCGCGTTCAGGTGTTGCCTTCACATAGGTGCCGATACCGCCATTCCACAGCAAATCGATATTCGCCAGCAACATGGCACGGATCAATTCGTTGGGCGTCAGGCTATCCCGGCGAATATCAAAGCAGGCTTTCATCTGGGCCGAAATCGGAATGGACTTGGCGCTTCGCTCAAATATGCCCCCGCCCTTGGAAATCAGCTTGGTGTTGTAATCGCTCCAGCGCAGGGATGGATTGTCGAACAGACGTTTGCGCTCCACCCAGGTTTTTTTGGCATCCGGATCGGGATCAATAAAAATATGCAGGTGGTTGAAGGCACCGAGCAGCCGGATATGCTGGGACAGCAACATGCCGTTGCCAAAGACATCACCCGCCATATCGCCAATACCAACAACCGTGAATTCCTGGCTTTGGGTATCAATGCCAATTTCGCGGAAGTGACGTTTGACCGATTCCCATGCTCCCTTGGCGGTAATGCCCATGCCCTTGTGGTCGTAACCGGCAGAGCCACCCGAGGCAAAGGCATCGCCCAGCCAGAAGCCATAATCAATGGCCACGCCATTGGCGATATCAGAGAAGGTTGCCGTGCCCTTGTCGGCAGCGACCACCAGATAAGTATCGTCTTCGTCGTAACGCACGACCTGATCGGGATGGGCGACACCCTTGGCAGTTCGGTTATCCGTGACGTCCAGAAGACCGCGCAGGAAGGTCTGGTAACATTCAATAACCTCGGCCATGACGGCGTCGCGGCCACCGGTTGTCGGCAGGTTTTTGGTTACGAACCCACCTTTCGATCCAACCGGTACAATCACGGCGTTTTTGACCATCTGGGCTTTCATCAGGCCCAGCACTTCTGTGCGGAAATCCTCTCGCCGGTCTGACCAGCGCAGGCCACCGCGAGCCACACGACCACCGCGCAAGTGCACGGCTTCAACACGCGGACTGTAGACAAATATTTCCACGTGCGGGCGCGGCAAAGGCAGTTCGTCCACTTCCTGACTGTTCAGCTTGAACGAAACATAGGCCTTGGACTGACCGTCTGCAGCGGGTTGGTAATAGTTCGTACGCAGGGTGCTTTCGACCAGATTGAGGAAGCGTCGCAGGATGCGGTCTTCGTCCAGGTTGGCCACCTGATCCAGCAATCCGCCGATCCGATTGAGAATACGTTTTGTCGTCCGGTCCCGGGCTTTGATATCCGCGGCCGTCGCATTGTTGGCCGGATCAAACCGCAGGTGGAAATATTCAACAATCCGCGCTGCAATTTCCGGATTTCCGGCCAGCGTATCTTCCATATAATCCGGTGAAAAGGCGATGCCTGCCTGGCGCAGATATTTACTGTAGGCCCGCAGGACAACAACGTCCCGCCATTTCAGACCGGCGCCGACGACCAGGCGATTGAAGCCGTCGTTTTCAATTTCTTCACGCCAGACACGGGCGAAAGTTTCGTGGAACTGTTCTCGCGCGTCGTCAATATCGATGGACCTTGCAGACTTGCTGAGCAATCCAAAATCATGAATCCAGACACGGTCGCCGTTTTCGCCCCGCTTGATTTTGTGCGGATTTTCATCAACGACCTGGAGACCCATATTTTCCAGGACCGGCAAACAGTCCGATAAAGGGATAGGCCCACCAGTATGAAATATCTTGAACCGAAGCGTATTTTCGGGAGCGTCATCCGGGCGGTAGAGCTGGAGCGCCAGATTATTTTCGCTGTCGAGCTCTTCCATCTTTTCGATGTCGCCCATGGCATCGGACGCGGCAAAGGCATCACGATAACCGGCAGCAAATGCCGTGCGATATCGTTGCCAGAGAGCAGGCGTGTCCTGTTCGCCAAAGTGTGCCTGCAGGGCGTCTTTCAAATCATCCTGCCAGGAACGTGCTGCCTTGCGCAGAAGTTTATCGAGCACGTCTCCATCGACCGGTGCTTTGCCAGCATCATCGATACCAATAATGAAGTGAATGCGCGCCAACGGTGTCTCACCGATATGGGTATAGCTGGCGGAAACGTGACCATGATATTCCTGTGCCACAATGTCGCCGAACCGCATGCGCAAATCGGTGGTGTGCGACTCACGGGGCACATAAACCAGACAGGAAACAAACCGGCCAAAGGGGTCGCGTCGGGCGAAAGCCTTGATGCGGGGACGGTCCTGCAATTCCAGAACACCGAGGGAAATATTATTCAGGTCTTCTTCGGCAATCTGGAACAACTCGTCTCGCGGAAAAGTTTCCAGCACATTGGTCAGGGCCTTGCCGTCGTGGCTTGATCTCGAAAGCCCGGCATTGTGAACCGTCTTTTTAACCCGGCGGCGCAGCAGTGGTATGGCCAGTGGGGACTGGTTATAAGCCGCCGATGTAAACAGGCCGATGAAACGACGCTCGCCGATCACGTTGCCTTTTTTATCAAAGCGCTTGAAGCCGATATAATCCATGTGCACGGCCCGATGGACGGTTGATCGCACATTGGCCTTGGTCACAAACAAGGGTGTTGGCTGGCTCATCAGGTGACGCACTTCGTCGGTGATCACCTGACCGCTACGGGTGCCGGCACTTTGCAAAACATGTGCGCCGGGATTTCGCAGGATGCCCATGCCTGATCCCTTGACCAGGCGAATGGATTCAGTGCCTTTGGCACCGCTATATTCATATTCACGCACACCGAGAAGCGTAAAATGATTATCGGCCATCCACTCAAGAAATGCGGTGGCTTCATCTACTTCTTCCGGATCAAGCGGCGGCGGAGTCAGCTTCATTGTTGTGATGGTTTCGTGCAGACGGGCCAGCATGGGCTTCCAGTCTTCTACGGCTGCCCGGACATCCGACAATATGGCCGTCAGGCGCTTTTCGATCTCACGTAAGGCTTTGGCCGTAGACTGGCGTTCGACCTGAACATGGATCCAGCTTTCAACGGACAAGGTTTCACTTGTACGATCTTCTGGCAAAAGATCGACAATCTTGCCAGCTGCATTCCGCTGCACAACAACAATGGGATGAACGGCAAGTTGCACGCCCCACCCCGCCTGCGCCAGACCTTGTGTGATCGAATCGACCAGGAACGGCATGTCGTCATTGATCACTTCGATGACGGTGTGCGGTGTCTTCCAGCCGTCTTTTTTCTGATCCGGATTCCACGCCCGGACAATGGGCTTTTCCGGTTTTCTGATGGCCGCGGATTTCAGCAAACTGGTGGGCGCACCATATAGGTTATCCAGGCGCGCGGAGATAATGTCTTCCGGCGCGACCCGCGCATAAAATAGTTCCACAAGCTCGGCCGTCCTGACCGACTTCTTTTTACCTGCCTGTTTATTGAGATGAGCGATGACCTGTTTGATCCGGTCAGCTTTGTCCTTACGCGCCTTGGTCAACATATGATGTCCCCGTGATGTTGCTCGATCGTCGCTGAATGCTCGTTACTAAATGCTGCCAGGGCCTTGTTATTACCGGACAATTACCATCTTTTTTCTGGCTACCAGCAACCATGCCCCGATTGCAGGCTGCTGGCAAGTCAGACGTTTGCCGGTTTGCAGTTGACGTTCGTCGCTTGTACGGGGAAACTCCCCGCGCCCGTACACGTCTGTGTTGGCCTTGATCAGTTACCTCTCATGAAAAGTTCAGGGATACCAAATTGCGAAAGTCGATTTTCAGTCTGGCCGTAATGGCTTTTTTCTCCGTGGCATTCATTGTTTCCAGTACCACCGCTGCACCTGACAAAAGCAAACCATTATGGGAACTGGGGGCTGTCGTGGGCACCGGGTACCTTCCGGATTATCCTGCTGCCGGACAGAGCCACTTTCAGTGGGCGGCCCTGCCTTTGCTGGTCTATCGCGGCGAAATCCTGCGCGCCGGTGACAAGGGCCTGATACGCGGCAGGCTTATTCATACCGACCGGGTGGAGTTTGATATATCACTTTCCGGGTCCTTCCCGACGGATGCCGACAACAACACAGCACGCAATGGCATGGCCGACCTTGACTGGCTGGGCGAAGTTGGACCGCGACTGCAGATAACCCTGGCGCGTGCTGCCCGGGCAGCCAAAATAGACCTCGAACTACCGGTCAGAGCCGTTTTATCGACGGATTTTTCCAATTTTGATCATCAGGGCTTTATCTTTGCGCCTGAACTGGCCTATCAGAACGATGATTTTCTGGGCAAGGGAATTGAGCTGAAGCTGGGCATATCCGCGGATTTTGCCAGCGAAGGCTTGTCCGACTATTTTTATGAAGTCCCGAACAATTTCGTGACGGGCAGCCGAAGTGCTTATAATGCAAAGGCCGGATATATGGGAACGCGCCTGCAATTGTCCGCCTTCAAACCCCTGACAGAACGCTGGCGTGTTTTTGCCGGCATCAACGGTGAGTTCCACCATGGCGCTGCCAACAAATCCAGCCCGTTATTTCTGAATACCAGCAATATAGGGGTCGGTGCCGGTGTGATCTGGTCCTTTTGGCAATCTGACGAACGCGTCACCGACGATTAAAATCAAAGACTTGCCTGACCAGGACTTTTCCGGCAAGAATCAGTGGGGGGCTCAACGTTTCCGGTCACAACGGAAACGTTCAAGGTTCAGGGAGGTTACCTCATGACGGAATTAACCGCGACATCCAGCATAGACCGGGTATTTGACTATTTACCCACCGACGTTCGACAGGAGCTGTCGGAAAGCCAGATCGGCGCTTTGGCAGATGCCATCAAGAGGTCGGGCTGGCGGCAAAATCACAAGGTCAATATTCGCCTCAGTATCCCGCTTATATTTACCCGGATATTTGTAACCGTTATTGCCGGAGCCGAAAAACGCGAGCCCGACCGCCGCCAGATTGAAAAATCCAGCCATCCGCTCAGAACCTTCGGGAATTTCCTGTTTGTCGGGGCTGTCGCGCTACTGATCTATGCGATCGCCCTGGCCGGTATCCTGGCCTACAGCTCAATCCTGGAATTTTAAATTCGGGGTTAACTCGCGGCCATCAAATCAAACAGACTTGAAAGTCTGGATTTAAGATCACCGGCATCGATCGGCTTCATGAAAAAATAGGTCGCCCCACTGCGCTTGGCCGAATTGAAGGCCTGAACATCCGTTTTGGCTGTCAGCATGACAAAAGCCGTGCCCGGATAGTCTGCGCGGAAGGCTTCCAGAAATTCCAGGCCATCCATATTTGGCATCTGCCAGTCGCACACCACCAGATCAAAAGGCTTGTCAGTGGAAGATTTCACAAGTTTCAGCGCTTCCTGACCGTCAATCGCAGTGGAAATGCTGCCAACGCCCAATATGCGGAGCACACCTTCAACAATCTTGACCATCTGCGGCTCGTCATCAACGACCAACACTCGGGCTTCACGACGACCTTTTAATCCTGCTGACATTATGAAACATCCTGAAAATTTACTTATAACGCTGAAGGGGCAACATTCCGGTTACCTTTAATATCATATTACCATGACGACAGGATGTGTATCTATTTGCAATCCCGATATCACACTGCGTGGTCAGCTTAAAACAAAAAAGCCTGATCAGTAACGATCAGGCTCTTTGTTTCGGTCAAAACTGGAGCGGGCGAAGAGATTCGAACTCTCGACCCTAACCTTGGCAAGCATATTTTCTTGGATGTAGGTGTTTGGAATTGGTTGTTAAGTGACTGAAAACACTGCAAAATAATAGTGTGGGCGCCACATATCGTGGTGCTTTTGTTGTTTTCAAGCACTGCAGAAGGACTGCAAAATGCCAAGCACTCATTTGACCAAGAAATATCTTGATGGCCTGAGTCGACCAGCTGACGGTGTCGTTCGCCATTGGGACACCGAGATCAAAGGTTTTGTTGCCTATGTGCAGCCGACAGCGACAACCCTCTATTACCAAAGAAACATCAGGGACAAAACAAAGCGGGTTCTCCTTGGTCGTTACCCAACAGTTTCGCTCCCACAGGCAAGAGCCTCCGCCCGATCGTTTGATCTTGAGATGCGGCATGGCAAGGCAAAAAACCTTCTGGAGCGCGAGGTGACGCTCAAGGAGGCGCTGTCGAACTACCTGCAGACCAGCGAAGCCACCGGGCAACACAAATCGTTTGTTGAGCGCGCTGTTGAGGTCCGGTTATCTGACTGGGTTGATTCTCCCCTCGGCGAAATAACCATGCGCATGGTCAGTGCCCGTCATATGGCTCTAACGAAGCTCGGTCCCGTAATGGCTGACGAAACAATGCGCGCCTTCAGGGTCGTTTGGAACACCGCGCGACTGGATTTCGAGAAAACAAACTTGCCAGCCTGTCCAACCGATGTTCTCCAGAACAAGAGGGGCAAGAAAAGTGGATGGAATAATCCGCAACCAAAAGCAAACCGCCCCGTCGTTGATTTGTTTGCCTGGAATGAAAAAGTTCAAAGAATCATCAATCCCATTCACAGGGAGTTCTACTTATTCCTGCTGCTGACAGCTTGCCGGAAGAGCGAAATCACAACGCTCAAGTGGGAGCAGATAAACTACAACGGCAAATATCTGCATCTGCCAAAGACCAAGTCGGGCCGGGAACACTACCTTCCACTGAATGATTCTCATTTTGATGTTCTGGAACGACTGCCTGTTCAAGGTGACTATGTATTTCCCGACAAGAGCGGAACTGGCCCATTGATCAATCCACGTCACGAGACCGTTCCTGGTACATTACATTCATTGCGTCACACATGGGCGTCCACTGCTGCCGAGATCGGGTTTGGGGAAGATCAAATCGGGCGCATCCTGAACCATGCGAACGGGGCCAGTGGCTCAATAACAAACCGCTATATCCATGTACAGATCGACTCGTTGAGGCCGATAATGAACACTGTAATAGAAGAGATAGGTCGGCGTTTAAACAAGGAGGCTACAGATGCAACTATTTATCAAATAGGATCTTCCGCTAGCTAATGTATTAGCTCTTTTCAAAGAGCTAATATTTACGAATATGCTAATATTTTTGAACATCTCAAATAAGTATTGCATTTTGTCCTGATGGTTCCTATTTTGTTGTTATCCACCTTGGTTGAGAACTGCCGCGTCAACTGAGTCATATGAGCAGGTTAGACGGCATCAAAGTTCCTGCTGGGTTTGCTTTTAACCTTGTATGGAGCTTTGGATATGCAAAAACCAGTCTTATTGAATACCGACGAAGCAGCCGACTATCTCGGCGTTTCAAACTCGACCCTTGAACATTGGCGACTGGCAGCCACAGGGCCAGATTTTGTGAGGCTCGGGCATCAGGTCCGATATCGCGACGTTGATCTTGAAGACTACATCGATCAACAAGTTGTTTCACAAACGCAATAAAAAGGGGGCGCGGTATGTAGCCACGCCTCTGCAGTGCGTGTCGGGCCCTCCTGTGAACTACCGGCGACAACCTTGAACATCAAGCCAGACAGCGCGGCTTATCCACTGACGCTACGCTGCGACAGCGGTGTATTTTTACTCCGGCGTTGACACATTTTTCTTATTTCACTTCTATTTGTTGTTAGGGGTATATTTTTTCGAGACGAATTCAGAAACTTCTTCACCTAATAGTTTTCCAAGAGTTTCTGCTGGGTTGGGATGGCGGATAGGGTCAAATAATACCCGGGAAGATTTTCCCCGCTGGCCGACCCTGCGGTATGTTGCACTTCGATAATGGGGTGGGACATCAAATAGTATATTATTTGATGTTGTGGGGATTTTCTCGAGGCTGCTTGATGCTGCGTTGACTGAGCTCCATAGATCGGGGAATGCCAGCTTGAGGTCACGGCCACCGAGCGGCAGCATTCCGGCACGTTCTATGGCAATATTGAACTTCTCGAGCCCCATCCGGGAAATGTTGCCGGATAGTTGGTCGAGCGACTTTAGCTCGTTCACCGTGATGTCGACAGGAAGACTACAAAGGATAATGACTTTCTTCTTGTCCGTTGCGTGAACAAGACGCAGCCTGTCGATAGCTTGCACGGTTTCGCGTTCTCGAATTTGTTCAAGGATCTTTTGCCCACGTTCATCCGGGTGAATATGAGATGTCACTCCGTAATGGGCTCTATTCGCCAACCGATAGCCTCGTGGCGCTTCAATGTAACTTCCGTCAGAAAATCTCAGCGGTCTAGGGTCATCCGCCCAGAGAGCTCGACAAACTTCATCGGTTGAATGAGGCGGTGATTGCTCACGGCCAAGAACAATAACCGTGTCGTAATCCTTCCATTCGTCACAACCCCTGATGGCTCCGAAGTGTGTGATGGTTGCGCCATTCCAGTTGGAACTTCGTTGAAGGGACGCAGATTCGCCCGTAATGAGTTCGCGAACGGGTTTGTTTGTCACAACCAGGACTTTATGGCCTTGGCTCACCTCAGCTTCAATGATCTTAAGTGCCTTATTTAGCGATGGTGTTTTCCCTTTACCATCCATTCCTGTCAAAGCTATTTTGCTCATTCGAGATGATCGGCACTGAATGACGTGGCAGTTGCGTCGAGCTGTAATCCTTTCCGCCTTGAGCCAAAAGCCGAAAAATCGCTTATTGATTTCCACGTCAGCGTCAGCATCAATAATGAGGATAGGGGTCGTATTCGAGCAATTAGGTTTGCGGCGCCAATATACGGCGACCCTGTGCTGGCGTTCTGTTTTCCCAGCTATTTGTACTTGGGCATCTTTCTCGATGTTCACACCATGAAAGCCGCGGTCAAAATCGAACTCATCGGCTGCGCATTCAAGAAACTTTACGACTTTCTGCTGCTCTGATTCGGCAATTGAATTCAAACGAGATATTGCCATTTCTTCAGGCATACTCGGGAGAACATCGTGTTCAATATTCGGGTCGATGGTTTTCGCGATTTCTCTTAATCGCCTTTTCGTGAATCCAGCATTGACCAAAGCTGTTTTTAGATCGAGGCCGTCGTTGGTCGCTTGATAGACACAATCGCGAACTTCACTCGGCAGACGGTCGATGCTGAATGAGCAACTAACTGTTGACCGCAGCGTAAAGTTTTCATCAATGACAATGATGTCAGGGGTTTTTATTCGCATTGGCGGTGGGGAAAAAAGGTACTCGTGGGCCATTATTCGAACATTTGGAACTTCGTGGAGCTGTTTGAGATAACGACAATTCATGAAGTGTTTACATTCGTGGATATTGCCCTCGTTATCTCCGCTCCTGCACAAGGTCTTGTAGACATTCAGTCCAAGGGTGCTCGCCTTCTTCGCCGCCAAGTATTTTGCACACATTGGATTGTCAGGAGCTCCATTCTCCCTGCCAAGGATGGCTCGCGCTGGCACTCCGGCTTCACGAAATTTCTTTGCTAGCTCAAGGGCCAATTCCGTTGAAGGGACATGATAATTGCAAACGAGGCCTTTGTGCTTTGGCAGCTCTCGTATTACCTCGGTGGTTTTACCAAGGCCAGCAGCCGCTTTGATTTGGAGTCTAGGGGCGTGGTCCAGATCATCGACGTCGAATTCTCGCTTCACGTTGGCTTGTATCACTGGCTTCATCTTTGCGGTGATCGATTTTTCTAGATCTTTTGGAAGGTCGAACCACCAGGTCATGTCACTGGGTTGTACGTGATCCAGCCAATACTTGTCGCGCTCCTTCGACAAAATTTCTTCCATGCGTTTGCTGACTTCCCGGCGAGCAGTTGAGTACTGAGACGCAGATTGGAAAAAGAATTGAATTGAGGCCATGAGAGCCTCAGAAGCGTCTTTTGCGGACAACTCAGTTTCAGCGGGAAAAGACGGGGGGACTTCAATTGCCTCCTTTTTATTGTTGCGGACACGCCAACGCGCTTTGGAATGTGCGTCAGAAAGGTCATAAAGCTTTCTTCCATCACCTTTGGTGCGTGTTAAATCCGCGAGACCTTCGAATCTTTCCCATGCCTCATCCGCAATAGATCGAATGAACTGGTCTGAAGTGGGACATCCAAATTCGGTGCTCACCTCGCCAACAATTTTGAAGAGAAGTGCTTCTCGACCGTCGATCGCTTTTCCACTTTCGCCCCACTCGATGTCCTGTAATTCGCCGCTTGAAGTCGCGGGAGCATTTCTTAACCGGTAGGGCGCAATAAAAGTGTTGATCTGTTCCTGAGTGACTTTTGGCACTTGGGAAATGTCAACGTCGAGAGGACTCTCGAACACCCACCGATAGGGCTTTTTAGTCGCCGGGTGAATATGAAACGCAACAAATTGTTTCCCCCGCGCGAGAATATCGATGGCTGGTACGCTCGTAGAGGCAATATCACCTTCGGCTTGATAAATTAGGGCGCGCTTGGGCCATTTCCCCACCCTCATCAAATCTGTAGGACCAAAAATCTTCAGGGCATGCCTGTGGACTTCGGCCGCTTTGATGGGATCAAGTTCGTCGATGTCAATTGCAACGATCCGCCCACAAGCAATACCCCACCCGCATCCAGGCCAACGTCTTTTCCATTCTTCGATCTCATCTTCTGTCGGAAAGATGTCACAGAATCTCGACCAACCTTTGACCAAACACGCTTTCGTTCCCGTCGGAATCGGGATCGGGGAGTACCCGTTGTCGAGAAGCCTATATGGATCGTAGGTCATTGATCGGGTTCATCCCGATCGGAGTGATCTTCATTATTGGCGACATCCTCGGTCGCAACATCGGCCAACAATCGAACTAAATCATGCAGCGCCGGCGAAATATCGACGGATGTATCGGCTTTGGTGCCTGGACGAAGTTTAGACGAGGCATGGGGAGTGGTGCGGCCATTTAACATGCCGCGATATTTCCCTCAAAATGAGGAGAGGTGTTTAAGTTTTAAGGAGGATCTTAGAGCTGAAATTTATTCCAAGGCCATAAGCGGTCTTGAGCTTTGTTTTGGCATTTGCTGCTACATTTGTGTCGTGGCTAGTACCTTCACCGATGCCAAGTATCTCACGGCCAATTATTTTCAGAGTTTGGTCGTCTTGCCTCGCATCAAGAACCCTCAATAGCATAGTCAGGTCAAGTTGGGTCGGCCTCTCGCGTTTTTGGCGAATACCCAGCCGTTGGAGGTGGGCATCAATATATTCTTTCGCATTTTCAAATTGGGGATGTAGCGGTTTGCCAAGATCGAAATTCCATTCAACACCGCTTGACGAAGGCGCTGACTTGTAACTTTCGTCAGGGAACTGGTAGGCAAGGCGTTCATTCTCAACTTCCTCCAGCTCGCAATCTTCTAGAAAGGATTCTGGCAACGTTTCTTCGTCTGAGGACGTGACAAACAGGCCGAAGGACGATGGTTGAAACTTCAATCCAGAAGGACTGGCGAGAGACGGATTGGGGAGCCCATCGAGGCAGTATTTATGAAGGCAATTTGGGACATTGGCCCTGAACTTTGGAGCATCTACGGGCCAAATACGCTCTCCACTCAAAGCTTCACCTGCCATTTTCGATTTTGACAGGTTTTCCTCTAATGTATCGTTCGCGTAGGCTTCCCAATCACTTCGGACATCGTCTCTGCGACGCAAAAATTCCCATCGCCAATGAGTTTCGTCCAAATCATCTAGGCTTGGATAAGCTGTCTCGTCCCTCCAATCCGGAACACCCCAGTTAACTGAGTCAGAATTCGTCATAGGCTGCTCTCTGATTGATTTTGATTTTTTATCAACGGATGAAGCTCGTTTCGGTTCTGTAGTTCCAGGTATCTACTGTTTGAGGCCGAAGCTTCATCATCGAGCAAATTTAGCCTTTGGAGAAGATAAAACAGCATGGACCGGCGTACTGAAATCTTCATCACACTTTGTCGCATACCATAGTCCAAGGCGATTACTTTTTGTTGGGATAAAGGGAGTTGAGAGTTTGGTGAGATTTGTACATTGACTATCTCGTTCCAATCTTCATCGTCAGATGAACGTATTTCACTTTCCCGGGTGCTTTTTGTTTCAAGTACTCTACTGAAAAGGAAATCTTTGAATATGCCATCCATATGGCAGTAGGCGCGGAAGTGCCAACGGCGCCCATCGGTTCCAAGAGCATGCGGTGTTACCCACCGCCAGATTGGTTTCGGACGTGACATGGATTGGTACCGTATCTGGATGTCCAAATTGCCCTGAATACTCATTGTAATAAACCGCAAGATACGCGGCGAGATGAGGCGCTGAGGCAGTTTGAGGTCATCATATGGGGGTGAGTAGGGCACCATATTACTTTGGCCTTCGCTGCCCCTGAGATTGGACAAGTAGTCTTCAGCGACCGGCTTTTTCAGAATCGGCGTAAATGCCTCAGTAGCAACGTATCGTTTCAACTGACCGTCATACGCCATGTTGTCAGGTGCAGCCTCCCGATATTTTTTGATGTCTGCCGAGGCCTGGGGAACAGATATCCCGAAGCGGGCCATCAAGTCACCACGGTTAATCGTGCCTTGCCAATACAAAGTGGTCTCGATGAACTCGAGCCTTTGTTCAACGCCCCAGCGAAGTTTGCCCTGCTCCATAAAAATGTAGCCCTTTCTGCAAAACACTTATGAGCATAGAAACTATATTGACAGAAACAAATCAACCGTATAGTAACTATATGTATTAGACCGCCGACCCATTTTCAAAACAGGGGAATCACTTGTCGAGCAAATACATCATTTTGCGAACAACCGAGGGTGAGAAGGCCGTGATTTTTCCCGGCGATGATTTTTACCACGATGATGTCGCCAGACACTTTGACGGTTCCGAAGTTGTTTCTGCTGGATTTGTAGTTATCGATGCAGGAGGGGCAATCAAGTGTTTTGGAAAAAGCACCGGGCTTGGAATCGCTTCTCGCGGCGTGGACGACGAAATTGTAATCCGTCACCAGCTCAGGGAACCAAAATAATCTGACCTTTTAGAAAAGAAGACGCCGATGAATGACAGTGTAGAAATTTTGTCTGAATGCCTTGAGTGGATCAATGGCATGACAGATGAGGACCGTGACAGACTTCGAAATCCTTCTGAACTTGACCTTCAGCATGAGCACTTTTTCTTAGGTATGCAGGTCAGAAATTCATTTTTGTGGGGCAAATCAGAAGAGAGGCTCCTGGAACTAAAGCGTCAGCTTGTTGAGAAAGGTCTGATACCGGATACCACGGACCACCTGCATGCTGACAGTTTGTCGGGCCCCCTTATCAGGTGGATCAGAAGCAAGGCCTGAGCTCGACGCACTGTGTGCGGAGTTTCAATTCCAAAAGGTGACTAAATGGATGTGCTAGACCTGATCGTCAACATCATCAAGTTGATACTTTTTCTCGCGCCATGAGCTGCCGCATGATTCGGTTTGCGCAGGACGTGATTGCAAAAATGGCTCAAAAGTTCCGTCTTACAAGGACCGATAGGCTGATCAGGTGGTTTTGGAATCAGAGCGACACCCTGTTTCCCGGTATTCGTAAGGAAGATGGTATTTGTCAATGTGGGACGGAGAGGTTGATCGATCCATCTGCCAATCCGAACCAAATGCGCACCGTGTTGATGGTTTCAGTATTTATTGACCAAATGGTTTATACACATTTTCGCGGGGAATATGCCCACTTTCGGGACCGCTTTCATTTCCCAAAGCTATTTAGCCACGCCAACTTTGTTGGTATGGCGAACCCAAGCTGGCTTGTCTATTCCTACCATGGTTATGACGAGAAGATGGATTGGGAGGCTGCGCACCCTGTTGCCGTTCATCTTTTCTCAGATTGCCTTAGATACATTGCGTCAATGGATGGCGACCAAGACAATGTGCAAGAGTTTTTGAAAATTGCGGAAACTGAAGTTCACTTGGAATTTGAGCCGACAGCAGCGCAGGAGCTTCTCGCTATTCTATCAGGCTTAGGTATTTCAGATAATTGATTCATTCTTCACAAATGAGGCTGTTTGGCCAAGTATCTAGTTTTGTGATTCTATCATACATGTCGAAGGAGCTTTCAGTCATGTCGATTTGATCTTTCAGCCAAACGTTGACAATGTCTTTTTGGCGTAGGTTCACAACATTTGAAATAAATGCCCATAAGAGATTATCGGCTTCGGAGTAGTCCATTCCGGCGGGTGTCGCATGAACCGCATAAACGGCGGATTTAATCGGGCAGAGGATCGTTTTGCTGGTTGTATCTACGATATCTACTAAGTGACAAAAAGCCTTTTCCACGGCATCCCCATGCTTCTCCTTCAAAGCCGCCTCCCAAAGTGCAATCGCACGAATAACATGTCGGTCCGGCTTGAAGCCGCTCCAACCCAAGTTTCTAAGGAACTCGCAGGCAATGGGAACTTGCATACCGTGGAATTTGTATGGTTTTAGTTTTCTCCACCGATTCACCGGGTTCGCAAATATTCCGGCTAAACTTAAAACCGCCATCGGAAAATGCTTATCTGAGTCAATTGCAAACCATGAAGGGTGTTCTGTAATTTCGAGATAGGTCCGGCAAATCACCTCTTTGTAGTAGTCCTTGTTCTCCGAGAGCGTTACGGCCCATTTAATCATTGCGTCAGCATTTGCCGTTTGGTTTTGTCCTGGTAGCAAGCGGATTAATTCATTTCGAATTTCAAACTCAGGAGCCTGCGTCACAGCAAGAGGGTCATACTGACAAAGCGCCGATTTGATCGCTGCTCTTTTTTTTTGGATGGTGGCCCAATTGGCGCTGCTACTGGCTATCGCAAGTACAGCTGCTTTTAACACCTCAGAATTAGAAACTGTTTCTTGAGCCGGGTTTTCATGGGGGATCTGGTCCAGAGCCTCAACCAATCGTTTGGAAAGAACTTCGGGATCGTCAGTCAGTTCAATATCATAGCCAGCTTGAATAGCTGCCCGTATTCTTTTGTCGTTGACAAGAAATCTTCTGATTTCCTTGATGGGAAGTACTGCCATTTGCTGGTCATCTATCATTAGCTCACGGAACTGAAACAGTAGGCTTCTGAATTCGCTTAGTAAACCAAAATGAGACTTATAGTCTGTAGATCAATAGTCATCATGCTGGCTTGTTTCGTGGATGGATATCCGAAGGCAAGTCGGTCTCAACGTCAGAAGGATCAGGAAAGAGCATGACTGGTCGCAGGAGGAGTTTGCCTTCGAGACAGAGCTGCATCGCACATACATAAGCGGTATCGAACGCGGGATCAGAAACCCGACAGTTTTGATTATTGCGAAACTTGCCAGTGCCCTTGGCGTGCAGCCTATGGACCTCCTAAAACCGGTAGGCAAAACAGGCACAAAGAACTCATAATCAATCATCGATCAAAAAGCGCGAGACGATGAACATGTCTTCAGGTAGAGGTGGAAAGCGAATCGGGGCGGGCCGTCCGGTTGGTGCCCGGAACCACTATAACGCGGCGGTAGCCGAGTTGCTCCAGAAGCGCGTCAATGAGCTAGGTCACGAAGATTATGATCCAGTGATTGCGATGGCCGAAATCGCGTTGAACGATGAATACCCAATTGAACTCAGGTTCAAGGCCCATGCAGAAGTCGCTCAATATGTTCGAACGAAGTGCCGCCAGCCTGCTACTCAAGAAACGGTGGCGGTCCAGCTTTCACCAGATGCACGCCGACGACGGATCAGAGAGCTCACAGATGCAGTTGGTTTGTAGCGTATTTTCGGCTCAAATACTTCCGAAGTGCCCTTGAGAGCGGACATTTGCAAGCAGTACTTTGTACTTCCGTTTTTAGCCACGAGCAGACATTATGGAAGTGTCAGGTGTTGTCAAAATGAAGCCGTATATGTCGCACGTCGGTCGCCAGAACGCCCAAATTCCCGACTTCAAACATCGAAATAATCAAACGCTGAGGAACGCCATCAAAGAGGCGACGGCAACAGGGGCTGGAACATCCCTGAGGATGGCGGCGGCATAGGCTGCCGCGGCTTT
>JABILA010000112.1 GCA_018654745.1 Alphaproteobacteria bacterium | reverse complement strand
CTGATGATCTTTTCGCTATTCTGTAACATGAGGGTTACCTTTCGATTGTGTTTCGATAATTTTATTTGCACCGTTATCAAAACCGGTAACCCTCTCCTTTTGCAAGGAGCGGTGTCAGATCAGGTCGAAACTACTTCACCTGGTTATACCAGCGACAATGAAAGGTTCTCAGGCGGTTATTTCCGCCGCGGGCTGAACGGGAAGTACGAAATAGAATTCGCATCCTTTGCCTGGCATGCTGTTCACAAAAATTTCACCCCCGTTGCGTTCAATCATTTCCTTGCAAAGCGGCAACCCGAGGCCTGTACCGGTTTCCCCGGCTGTTCCTGTGGTTGATGTTTCCTGATCCAGTTTGAATACTTCGTTCATCTGCAGCGTAGACATGCCGACACCGGTATCCGTAATTGTAACTCTTGTCCTGCCATTATCGTCGCCAGCCGAAATATCTACTTTCCCTCCTGGCTCGGTGAATTTAAGGGAATTGGCAACAATATTTCGTATGATCATTTTGACCATATCCCTGTCTGCAAATACAGTTTGGCCTTCAATCAAATTTGTCAGCTCGATATTCTTTTCCAGGAACATTGGTAACTGGATATCGATACATTCCTGTGCCAGTTCTCGCATATCAAGATTTTCAGGTTTGATTTCGACGCCTTCCATCTGCAAGCGTGACCAATCCAGAAGATTGTGCACCAGATCATACACCCGTTCCCCCGCCTTGTTCACATCAACGGAATATTCAATAAGTTTGTCTTTGCTGAAACTGTTTGCCATCATTGACATGGTTTGGGTCATGCCAAGCAGAACGCTGAAGGGGCTTTTCAGATCATGAGCAATGATCGAAAAGAACTTGTTTTTGACGTCGACTTCATATTTCAGGCGCTTGCCGATCATCTCCTCACGCTCTTTCTGATGCTTGAGATTGCTGTTCAGATATTCGGCAGTCATTGCGACGAACATCATTCCTGTAAGAAGGGTCACCACACTTCCCTCCAGGAACGTCAGCTTGGTCACCATGTTGCTTTCCGAACCTATGACCGTAACACCAGAGTCAGTGAAGAAAATAAAGACGGCTGCTCCCAGATAAAACAGGCCGTGCAAACCCAGAATATAAGCCTGGAATTTTGCTGAAGTTGTTCCACTGGATTTACTGGAGTTCAAGACAATGAATGAACTAACGCAATACAGGATTGTCACCAGCTGTACCGCGTAAGAGTTTGCATCGAACACGAGCACCATTGCTGCGTGGTAGAGGATCAGCGCAACGATCAAGATGGAATAGAAGCGATGATTCAGGGCGGAAAGGCCCATGTACCGTCGGCTGCCATTGTAAATTATGTAGTAGCTGATGAAGAGAAAGGCGTTGCCTACCAACACTATTATTTCCACTGGCAGGACAGGCTTGAGGGCATATATCAGCACCGACGTTGCCGTCAGGATTCTGCCCATCGCCCATTCATACACACCCGGAACATTCGGGCTCAGGCGCCAGTTCACTACGACAACAGCTGTCGTGAACAAAATATTGATAATAAGGCCGACTTGAAGTGTCAGGAGATCCAACATTATACCTATCTGCCAAAAATATTTACTACTGTTAAACTCAGTAAAATATCGTCACCCAAATCCAACATGACCTATGATGGTTGGCATCTCAAGTAATTTTCATGCTCCTGGTAATGCTTGTTCTTCAGATTTTTTGACCTTGCTCCATGCCAGGGGTGGGGCGGGCTGACGTGGACGCACTAAAGGGGGCTGTAGTCATCGCTGTCTTTAGAAAACGTCGATTATCGTCAAGTTTGCTTTCCGGTTCAACGCTGACGTAAATTGTGATTACCGCTGATCTCCTGTTTTGACCCTGAACAGGCATTCCGCACTATCAGTTTAGCATCCCGATAAGACCATACCTGTTACTTGAGAAACCCTTCCAGGCCGAGCACAAAGAGAGCTGTACCGCCGATCATAAAGTGGGCAACTGTAACGCCAACGATTGATCTGTTGCGATGAAACAACCAGCCAAAGAACAATCCACCTGCAAATGTCGCAAGCGCAAATCCTACGTTCAGATGAGTATGGGCGGCGGCAAAAACGAAATTTGAGACGATGATCGCGACAGTCGCACGCCGTACTTCCGACCCATACAAGAACTCGACCAACAAAGACTGAATGCCGCATCGCGCGATGACTTCCTGTACCGGCACAAACAGCGCGTAAATGACGATATTGGTTGCATAGAACAACCAGTCAACGCTGCCGGTCGATGTTAAACGGGTAAAGTCCTGAGAAAGGGCGAACGTCGGCTGTCCGCTATACGCCTCGGTGAAGGTTACCAGCAGGAATTTGCAAGCGACAAGCACGCCAATAAATATGGAAGACATGAGCAAGGCATCACGGACCGCCGCGCCAGCACCTCGAAAGGTCAAGCCGAGGTCAACAGCCTTGATCGAACCCTTGCGCAGCATAATGATAAAAGGCGCCAAAAAGGTCAGGATCATAACCACGGAGCTTAGGGTTCGGGCCGAACCCTTCAACTCAATATCAAGGAGCGTCCGCATGCCAATAGTATAGATTGCCAGCAGGACGAACATCATGATGACGTAACCTCCGGCAGTGCGCTTTACCCGGGTTTCAGCGAGCTGTCGGGTCAGGACCATCGCCATCGACTTATTGGCATAGCCAACACGTCGTGTCAGAATCTGTCCGATTGCAAATTCAACCTTGCTCTTGATTCTCCGCAATTCTGAATTCGGGTCCGGATCGCCGAACTCCAGAACGACGGCGTCTGTTGCCCGAATTGTCCGGACTTTAGGGTGATTGTAGTCATCCGCCAGTTCCATGAAATTGAATGTGCCAAGCGCATTGCCAGCCTCGAGATGGGCGGTGCGGTGTTCGACGACCTCGCCATCGGGAAGTTCCGTCGGTTCCAGAAATTCCGCTTCGCCCATGGAAATTAACGGTAGGCGCGTTGTTCCAAAAATTTTGCCATCGACGACCTCGCCGCCGGAATAGTGTATTGTTCGCGCCTGTCTGCCAAGCAATTCCAGCTCACCATGGCTCAGACTCTCGAGGAGCGGCACCGCACCTAAAAAAGCCATAAGCTCGTTTTGGTCATCGGTAATTTCCATTTGCCTGGCTTGATCGAAGGCGCGTAGTTCCAGCAATTGCGAAACCTCTATCGCATCGTACTCGATTACCGGCCGCATTGTACGGCCACCTGCCTTGATGTCCTTCTCAATCTCCCTCCAGGCTTCGTTCAAATTGGGTTTAGACAACGGTTTGGCGATGGCGCCTGAGACGTCGAGATCATTCAGCGCTCCTTGTACCTCTTCAGTAATGGCCCCTGATACGATAATATATGGAATATCGCGGGCTGCCGCAGTTTTGCCGGCGCGAACCATTTTCAACAATTCCAGACCGTTTGTCGGTGACATCATGATGTCAGTAACGATGACGTCAATTTTATTGTTATTCCGCAGCGCTTCCAGGGCTTGTTCACCATTTTCGACTTCGATGACCTCACAGTCCTCGATCGATCGTATGGCTCTGGACAAGATCACACGGGTGAATTTCAAATCATCGGCCAGCAATACTGTTTTCATTTTTGACCTCCTGTGGGAACTTGGCAAAACCAAAAAAATCAGGAATATCAAAAATTCTGTGGGTCACGATTACTTCCTGTCAGTTCCCCATCCGGGGAGTTAGAGCTTGTGCGTCCTGCATGATCGCTTTTCATTGAATGTAAAATGAAACAGCGGATGTCTAAGAAGGCTACACATATGTATGTATCAAATCGAAGTATTTTGTAAACGATTGATATAATACGGCAAAATGCAGTTCAGGATAATGAGTCAAGTGCTTTCGACCGGCCAACCACGTTTAACGGCGCAGCACTTGCAAGTATATGCCCAACATCATGCCATGGGTTTTCAAAGTTTCTAACCGGGCCTAAGGTAATTTATTCCAGGCAGTATTTCCTGACTCACGAAAAAATCACAGGCGACGTTATGTCAAATGTCAGATCGGCCCTCATGCGGCAAGACAAGGTCCAACTGGTGGATGAAATCATTTCGCTTCGCCAGCAACAGGATGACCGTGGAAAACGTGTTGAAGCACATCACGACATGGAAGAAAGACAGCGGGCCGGGCATCTGGTATTTGCTCCACGGGTTTTGCTGGTTGAAGACAATCTAACCAACCGAAGGGCTGCACTTGGCATCATGCAGAAAATAGCCTCGGAAACGATTGTCGCCGAAAATGGTAGTGAAGCCCTTGAGCTGATTGCGGACAAAGAATTCTTTGATTTGATCCTGATGGATCGGCATATGCCGGTCATGGACGGTATCACCGCGACGAAAACGATCAGGGCGATGGAAGGCCCGGTTTCTGCGGTGCCGATTGTCGGCTTGACTGCAGCGGCAACCCAGACCGAAATTGAAGCCTGTTTGCGTGCTGGTATGAACGAAGTCCTGACAAAACCAATTGATCCCAAACTGCTGGTGGAGGTTGTCACCAGACTGGTGTCTGGTGCTCCCATTCTACCAGCTTCACCAGAATCGAAAGTGCCCGAACAGATCGACGCCATTGCCGGAGAGGATAGTATTCTCGATATTTCCGTTCTTAGACAGTTTGGTGATGATTTCGGTGACGGGCAAATTGGCGAAGTCATTCATGAATTCAGAAGTACTGCACTTCAAGCCGTATCCAGTTTTGCAGCAGCCTCCGAACTGGATGATTTACCCACAATGACTCATCACGCCCACGACCTGAAAAGCTGCGCCGCCACGGTGGGTCTGGTGCGGATGGCACGGCTTTGTGAGACACTTGAACTTTGCGGTCTTGATCGACGGTTGAACGCCGCCCAGGCGTTGGGCCTCGACTTGCCGTCAGAGCTGGAAGCAGCACTTCAATCCCTCGACGAATATCAGGCAGGCAATCCGGACGGTTTGGCCGACTCACAGGCGCGGTTCCTGACGGAAGCCGGTCGTGAATTGCGCAGAACGCTGAACAAGACACTGTTTTACATTTCCTCCCTGGCGGATAATGTCGACACGCCCACAAGCTTCAACAAGATTGAAGGACAGGCGGTTGGCGTCCTGCAGGAATCCAGACAGATGTTCGACCTGGCAGAAGATGTACTTGCCCTGCTCCGTGCTGAACAATCCGAATATAAGGTTGAATCAACAACCGGCGAAATCTCGTCCCTGGTCCAGAGTTGCGTCCGTGAGGCCTCACGTCTGGCTGAACTTCGCAGAATAACAGTAAGCCTGGGGGCGTTGCCGTCAGTCAAACCGTATATGGCGGACTGGGAAATGGCACGGCGCTGCATAAGTCATATTCTGAAGAATGCGGTAGAGGTCAGCCCTGAAAACGGTATCATTTCTGTTGACCTGGAATTGGCAGATGGATCGCCGGTCATCCGCGTCACCAGTCAAGGTGGTGACTTTTCACCAGAACTTGTTGACCGCCTTTCTCAACCATACGGCAAGCTGTGGGAGAATGACGGTGTGCAAAAGGATCTGATACGACGCTACCTTGTCGCGGATCGATTGGTTGCCCATACCGGTGGCAGGCTGGAGTTTGATACAACGCCCGGATCATGTGCGACTGTGTCACTAATTCTTGCAGACATTGCTGCCTGAAGTGAAAGTTGTGTAATTGAGGTAATCAAGCGCACCCTGCACATCTTTGGTAATGGCCCCTGAGATAATGACATAGGGAATATCGCGGGCAGCTGCTGTTTTGTCAGCACGAACCATTATCCACTTCTACGACTTTACAGTCCTCGACGGATCGAATGATTCGAGAGACAGTGTCGGTCACTTCTCTGACGTCATGTGGCTCTGCGGGTGTTTCAATAAAGTCTTGATCCGGATAGCGAGTTCGACGGGGTCCACGGGCATGGTGGCATAGTCATTAGCCTCGACATCAAAAGTGGCGAGTTCATCTTTGATACCGTCAGCATGTCCACCAGCAGCAATGTCTTCGATGAATGTGCCCAGATCCGAAAACATGTTCGCAAAATGATCGACAAGATTGTTCCAGGTCATTGATTTCCACCACGGTTTTTTGATCCCAAATTTCTGTTCGATTACCGCGACTGTTCCAAAACCAAAAAGATCAGAATTTCCAAAAATGCTGTGAGCCACGGTAACCTCCTGTTTGTTCCCCATCGGGGCGTTTGAACCTGTGCGATCTGAATGACCGCTCTTCATTGGAGGTACTATGAAGCAGCGGTCGTCAAAGAAGGTTACACAGATGTGTCAGATCGAAAATTTGTATAAGCAATTGATATAAAACGATAAAACTTGGTTCTGGATAGTGAATTATTCGCTTTCAACCGGCCAGCCACGTTAAAAGACGAAGCCCCAACAAGTATGTGTCCAACATCATGCGATGGGTTTTCAAAGTTTCTAACCGGGCCTAAGATGGAATATCCCAGGCGGTTTTTCCTGACTCACGAGAAAATTACAGGCGACGTTATGTCAAATGTCAGATCGGCCCTTATGCGGCAAAACAAGTCCCAACTGGTGGATGAAATCGTCTCTCTTCGCCAACTTCAGGATGAACGTGGACAGAAATCCGGTGACTTTCAGGATGTCGAGAAAGGAAATCCGATCCCCTTCCAGAACGCTGCCGTTGGCATCGCCGAATTTGACCTTGAGGGACATTGCTTGCGCGCCAATGATCAATACAGCCGGTTCCTGGGGTACGAGCCGGACGAGCTGGTTGGCCTGACACCCAAGGATGTTACGACGCCGGAATTTCAGGACATGACCGAAAGCCGGACCGAAAAGTTGATGAAGGACGGCAGCGATACCATTGCCACGGAAAAGCTGTATCTGCGCAAGGACGGCACGACGGTCTGGGGCAAAATCTGGTTGTCGTTGGTTCGCGATACCGAAGGCACACCCGACCACCTCATCGCCTTTCTGATCGACATCGATGATCACATGATGGCTGAGGAAGCCCTGCGTCAAAGCCAGGCCATCACGGATGAAGCCGTCAAGATCGCTCAACTGGGGCACTGGACCTGGGATGTGCTTGAAGATAAATGCACATACTGTTCTGAAGAATACGCCAGGATTTACGGTTATTCGGCTGGCGAATACACCCTGCGCATGCAAAACGAAGATTTTGATTTCGTGGACGTCCATCCCGACGATAAGGCGCTTTTCGAAAAAACCATCGCCGACGCCATGGCGAACCAGGCTGCCTGGAGCACCGATTACCGCATCGTCCGACAGGATGGTGGCATCCGACATGTCAGGGAAATTGGCGAGCCGCACTTCAATGACAGCGGCGTTATGACGCAAACCATTGGCACGATTCAGGATATCACGGAACGGAAAAGCACCCAGGAAGCCTTGCGGATTAGCCAGGAGAGGTTTGAGCTGGCAATGCGTTCGACCAACGAAATAATGTACGACGCAGATATCGCCAACCAAAAAGCCACTCATTGGTCGGGAAACCTTGAATTATTTGGCCTGAGTGAGGGGGCCGAATCGGCTGGTGCCTGGTTCGATCTCGTTCATCCCGACGATGTTGAATTCGTCAACCAGGCACACACGGCCTTGTTCAAGGGTGACGTTGATCGCATGAATTGTGAGTACCGGGTGCATGACATTCATGGCGCGTGGCACTGGGTTCGTCAGGGCGGTCTGGTCATGCGCCACGAAGACGGCACGGCCTGGCGCCTGGTCGGGTCGGTCGCCGATTTCACGGAACGTAAGCAAGCCGAAGAAAAACTTGAGGAAATCAGAGAGCAATTCGTTGACGCAACTGAAAGCATGGACGAAGGGCACAGTACCCGACTTAATAGGATAAAGCCCTGAAGTGATTCATACTTTGAGATTCTCCGACCAAAGAAAGTCTCAAAATATGCAGCAATTACTTGGCAAGGCCTTATCCACACCGTTAGGAGAGCACATCCCCCTTTGG
>JABILA010000109.1 GCA_018654745.1 Alphaproteobacteria bacterium | reverse complement strand
GCGTCAAAATGCCGTCCTTGCCTGTCAGCTTCTGGCCATCTTGCAGGGCAGAAAGAGCTGTATCAAAATCAAAATCATTTCGCATGTGTCATTCCTTTTCTTCAGTTTAAAGAAATGACACGGAATTTCTAACGCTCCCCGGATTTCTGCTTACAAAGCTTACCAGGGCCTCGATACAGGTCTGATCAATTGCTCTCAGGTTTATGCCTACTTCATTCCGGCAAGTAAAATGAATGAAGTTGCCAAGGAAGTGACGATCCTGGATTGGGGCGCATTGATGGGCCTGGGTTATGTCATGAACAAAGACGTCTGGGAAAGCTTGTCACCTGCGCACCAGAAAATTGTCACCCAACTGGGTTCTGACTACATCGACAAATATGCTGAAGCCATTGCCATTGGTAATGCCAAAGCTATGGCCGATTTGAAGGCCGATCCGGCTGTCACAATTCATGAGTTCTCCGCAGCTGACAAAAAAGCTCTTATCGATGCAGCTGGCGGATATCTCGCTGCCTGGAAAGGTAAAATGAAAGATGGCGGAATGGATGCTGACGCCTATCGTTCTCACTACCTGAGCCTGCTCAAGAAGTACGACGACGAGCGTAAGGCCAAGGGCTATCCCTGGAAGCGATAGTGTTAGACGAAGAAAAAAAACCTGTACCTGGTCCAAAGGTACTGCAGAAAGTGGAGGGGGTGCTTGTCGCCCTCTCCGCGGCCTGCATTCTTGGCATTTGCGTCATGATCACCGTGGCCATTTTCACGCGGGCAGTTTTCGGATGGTCCGTACCGGATAGTGTCATCATCGTCCGAGAGTTAATGATTACCTGTGTGATCTTGCCTTTGGCTTATGTGACGGCGGATCGCGCCCACATCATGGTTGAGGTTTTCACCAATCATATGCCGGACTGGATTCAGCCATGGCTGGATTTCCTGGCTTCAATTATTGGCTTCCTGGTTTTACTACCCATTGCCTATGGGGGGTATGTTGGCCTGGTGGAAGCCATTCAGGATGAAGCTTACTTCTTTGGTGATCTTGAATTGCCGGAATGGCCTGGTCGCCTGACATTCTTTGTCGGCTATTTCGTCTTTGCCGTGCGTTTGGCGCATCTGGTTTTTCACGACGGGTACACCTCCTTTCGTAGCCTTGGTGGCGCCGCTCCTTCTGCTCCTGCTGAAAAATAGAGTTCATGGATCCTACAACCATTGGCCTTGTCGGCTTTATCATTGCGCTCATCCTGATGGGCTTTCGTGTACCGATTGGCTTTACCCTGGCGGGTTTGGCCATTGTCTGCACTTATATGTTCTTCGGCTTTAAAAATGCTGATGAATTCCAGTATGCCAAGGCCGTCGCCCCGACGATGTCGCTGATTTCATCAAATGCCTTTGAATTTTTGCATTCCTATCCGCTGAGCATGATCCCCTTGTTTATTGCTTTGGGGCATATCGCTTTTCATGCGGAGATCACGACCGAGATTTATTATGCCGGGCGTGTCTGGTTATCGAAGGTGCCCGGTGGTCTGGCCATGGCGTCTGTTGTCGGCTGTGGTGGCTTTTCAGCCATAACCGGTTCCAGCGTGGCCTGTGCCGCTGCCATGGGCCGGATTTGTATTCCGGAAATGTTGCGCTTCAAATACTCAACCCAACTGGCGACCTCGACCGTTGCCGTGGGCGGTACCCTTGGCTCACTGATACCGCCAAGTGTGTTGTTCATCCTCTATGGCCTGTTCACAGAAACTTCGGTCAACAAATTGTTCCTTGCTGGTGTCATCCCCGGGATACTGTCGCTTTTGGGCTTTGTCATCGTTATTTTCATCTGGACAAAAATTCGCCCCCAGGACGCACCTGTGCCGGATGAAACCATCTCAAACCGTGATCGCTGGATGGCCTCGGTTCGTGCCTGGCCTGCAGTACTCCTGTTCGTCATCATTATCGGCGGCATCTATGGCGGTATCTTCACGGCAACTGAAGCCGCTGCTGTTTGTGTATCTGTTGCCACTGCCTACGGTTTTGCTACGCGTAAACTGAATTGGGAAAAGTTTGTTTCAGCCATGAAAGATACGGCCAAACAAACAGCATCGATCTTTTTCATCGCCGCCAGTGCAAAGATGTTCGTGGCCTTTGTGTCGCTAACCGGTCTGACCCGTGAAGTGATGGCCTTGACGGAAACTTATCAGATGGCCGACTGGTCGATTCTGCTGGTCATCGTCATCATGTATCTGATCATGGGCATGTTTCTGGATCCCATTGGCATCATGCTGCTGACGCTGCCTTTTGTTATTCCCCTTGTGGAAAACATGGGACTTGATCTGATCTGGTTCGGTGTGGTTGTCGTCAAGCTGCTGGAGATCGGTCTGATAACACCTCCGGTGGGATTGAACGTGTTCATCATAGGCAGTGTGGTCGGTAGTAAGGTCGCACCCGTGCACACGATTTTCCGCGGTGTGATCAACTTCCTTGCCATGGATCTGGTCGTGTTTGGCCTGATCGTTGTCTTCCCGATCCTGTCCCTGTTGTTGCCCAATAGCAAATTCTAGGGGCCAGTTGGATATGGGAGAATCCGCCCATAAGGGACCCCTGAGCGGCGTCACTGTCATCGACATGACGTCCGTTCTTATGGGGCCTTATTGTACCCAGATCATGTCCGATCTGGGTGCCGATGTGATCAAGGTCGAAGGGCCGGAAGGCGATATCACCCGCCAGATCGGGCCGGGCAAACGCGAAGGATATACTGGCGTTTACTACAGTATGAACCGTGGTAAACGCGGCATTTCGCTGGATATGAAACGGCCTGAGGCCAAGGCTGCCTTGCTGAAAATGGTTGAGAAATGTGATGTCTTTATTCACTCCGTGCGCTATCAGGCGATGGAGCGTCTGGGCCTGACCTACGAGACCCTGGCGGGGGTAAACCCCGGACTGATCTATGCCAATCTCTATGGCTTTGGTCTGAAAGGGGAATATGCCGGCCAGCCAGCCTATGACGACACGATCCAGGGCATGACCGGTGTGGCGATGTTGGAGGCCGCCGCAGCAGGTGAGCCCCGGTACCTCGCCAACGTAATGGCCGACAAGGTCTCCGGCCTGACCGCAGCCTATGCCATCAATGCTGCCTTGTATGCCCGAGCCACAACCGGTGTCGGTCAGGAGGTCAGCGTCTCCATGTTCGAAGCCCTGGCGTCCTTTATGCTAACGGAACACATGACCGGGTCCGTGTTTGATCCGCCGATCAGCGAGCCTGTCTATCAGCGAATTGTTGCAAAGGAACGCAAGCCCTATAAGACCAGGGACGGATATGTCGGGGCCACCGTTTATAACAACAAACACTGGCATCGCTTTACAGACATTGTCGGACAACCGGAATTGCGAAATGATCCGCGCTTCAAGGATGTGGCTGCCCGGCTGCAGCACGTCGCGGAATATAATAATCTGCTGCAATCTTTCATCGTCGAGCGCACGACAGAGGAATGGATGACGGCTATGAATGAAGCCGAGATTCCGGCAGCCCGCATAAAATCCACAACGGATTTACTGACCGATCCACATCTTCAGCAAGTCGACTTTTTCAAAACCATGGAACATCCTGTCGATGGCATCTTGAAGTTTCCGGGACCACCAGTGGAGTTTTCTGAAACACCCGCTGCAATTCAAGGTTTGCCGCCGGAAAAGGGTCAGCACACCGAAGAAGTCCTGAAGGAATTCGGGCTTACAGAAGCAGAAATCTCCGTCTTGATCGCTTGAGTATTCTGACCACCGGCATTTCATTGCGGATTGCCGCAAAGAAACAAGCGAGTGATGCCGGAAACGTGAAACCTTGCCGTAAATTGTTTTCTGGCATTTCTATCGGTGATTGCTAGAATATGCCTCAATACTAGGGGGGTAATCTGGGTATTAAAGGGGTGGTGGATGTGGCGCAGCAAAGATCATCATGATCACTACAGAGCCGTAATGGAAATGTTTACGGCGAACGTAGTTGAAACATGCTCGAACTGTAATTCTCCGGTTGTTCGAAATACCAATCTTAATCTGGAAAACCCGGTGGCTTGTCCCTGCCGGTGTGACAGGATTTCCAGAATGATAGATCGGATTCAGGTCATGCAGGAAGACTTGGCTCCCGTAAATTAGCAATCGTTCTTTTGGACTTCAGGTATGCGGGTTTTCCACGCGCGGCCAATAAGGGTCTTTGAACTTGCGGAATTCAATGTCGGCAAAATCCATCGGGATGGCACCAGGTGCCGACACATACAAAATTTCAGCTGCTACAGGCGCAAACCCGCTGTAGAAATGCTGTGTCGACTTCACAACAACAATCTGTTTGGCCTGCAGGTCGATACCCATCTGGGTAAAGGCCTCGGGGTGAAAGGTCTGGCAGCGGTTATCACATAACAGCAGATCAAGATCGTTCGCGGCACTGACCCAGACGGCGTTGCCAAGAGGGGCGAACGATCCGGCAAAGGGCTGACGCGCGTCGGTTAATATCTTTCGAACGGAAATCCGCAAGTCGACGGGATCGCCCGAGGCAATGCCAACCTTGCCACCGATCCTCAAATCAAATTCAGCGCCTTCCCCGGCCTCCATACAAAAGCGCACCGATACCGGATCCCAATAAATCCCGCTGAGCACATTTTTCAGACCACGGGTGACAATGCGCTGCAGGATAAAGGTTGAATCGGATGGCGCACCTACCCCGGCATTGTCCCCCAGATCGGCCAACACAACGGGGCCATTGGCAGCCTCCATGCCCTGGTCAAGTGCCTCGTCGATGGTCAGACCAGTAGGGTGTGTTTCATCTTTCAGGGACCAGATTTTGGCACCGATCTGGTCTGCTGTTGATTGCGCCAGGTTCTGGTTGCCGTCCGTCATCACCAGAACCTTGGCGGAGGCATCAGGCACATCGCCCCAGGGGAAACCATGCGCAAGTGAAACCGACAACACGCCGTCGGTGCCTTCAAGTTCTGTCATGTGGCTGACGATATTGGCCGCCTCACCAACAGGCGTGCGCCACATACTGATCATCTTTAAATCATGAACTGCGATAACCGGGCTGATTTCTCCGCGCAGAGCCGCAAGTGAAAGCTCGAACACTTCTTCCGCCCGTTCAACGGCGTCAATGTGGGGATATTCCTTGAACAGGACAACGACATTGGCATTTTCAGTGATGGTTGTGGTGATACTGCAATGCAGATCAAGCTCAACACCGATAATGACATCCGGTCCGACAATTTCCCGGCAGCGCAGGATCAAGTCACCTTCACAATCGTCATAGCCTTCGGCCACCATGGCACCGTGCATACTCAGCATGACCGCATCCACAGGCGATGCGGCTTTCAGGTCGCTCAGGATTTCATCGCGAAAGTCTTCGTAAACCTTGCGGACGGTCACCCCGGCGGGTTGGGCGAATGCGGCCAGGCTTTCAATCACATCCGCCTGCAAATCCTCCGCGCGCTTGCGCCAGACTTTCAGGGGGGCGGCAAACAGTTCGTCGGATTTCTCGGACGCATCTCCGTGATACAGCATCGTTTCGGCGAAGGTTTGCATGCCTGTCGGCATATTGGAAAAGGTGTTTGTTTCCGTGCCCAGACAGGCAATGAACAGCTTTTTCATAAGTTGGCTTTCGAATGGTGAGCATCATTTTCCTGCCTGTCACTGTGACGACCTTTTGACAGATTGTCATCTTTTGCAAATGTTCCGGCTTGACTCAAAAAAACAATTATCGTTATAGTTATAACGTTAAAGTTATAATGAATTATAGAAAGCCGGATTCATGCTGCCGATCTTTTCAAAACGCAAGCGACCGATGCATCAGGGCAAATACCCCATGCATAAAATCAAACGCGTGGATCAGCCAACGACGCTGATTATTGACGAGGAAGTGCAGCGCTCTCCCATGCGGGTGAACGGATTTTTCCGGGCGGCGCATGGTGATTTCGGGGACCGGGCAGCATCCGAAGTAAAACGCTTCATCAAGAAAACGCCGATCTCGGCCGCTTTCAGTGAAGTCGGCAAACACCTGATCAAGGCACAGGATGGAGAGGTGGCAAAAGAAGTCGCGCCGATCAGCAATGATCCTCAGGTGCTGTCAGAACATATCAAGTCGCTGTCCTATTTTCTGGATGCGGACCTCACCGGCATTTGTGAAGCAAAGGAATATTGCTGGTACAGCCACGACAAGCACGGCAAACCCATCAAGCCCTATCACAGTCATGCCATTGTCATGATCATCGACCAGGGTTTCATGACCATGGACAGTGCCAGTGGCGACGACTGGATCAGTGGCGCTCAAAGTTACCGGGCTTATGTGCGCGGGGCCGAAATCGCAGACATTTTGGCCGACTACATTCGTCGCCTCGGGTTTCCGGCGCGGGCCCACACCAATTTTGACAGCCATGTGCAGCACGTGCCCTTGTCGTTGCTGGCGGGCCTTGGGGAAATGAGCCGCATCGGTGAGATGGTGGTGAACCCCTTTGTCGGGCCACGTCTTAAAACCGTTGTTGTGACCACCGACATGCCCTTGCAAATCGACAAGCCTATTGATTTCGGTATGCAGGACTTTTGTAATTCTTGCAAAAAATGTGCGCGGGAATGTCCCTGTGGTGCGATCCCGTTTGGCGACAAGATTATGTATAACGGCTACGAAACCTGGAAACCTGATTCCGAGGGCTGCACGAAGTATCGCACCACCAATCCAAAAGGATCGGCTTGCGGACGTTGCATGAAGATGTGTCCGTGGAACAAGGAAGGCCTGATGCATCATCGGCTGGCCATGTGGATGGCGATCAAGTTGCCCTTTACCCGACCCTTCCTGATCTGGCTGGATGACAAGCTGAAATACGGTGAACGTAATCAGGAAAATCGCTGGTGGTTTGATCTGGAAACCGTCGACGGCCACATGATCAATCCGAAAGCCACCAATGAACGGGATTTGAATCTCGACAAAAAGACTCCCAGCGCCGACAAGTTCGCTGTGCACGAGCCTGACATGTGGCCAGAGCCCGACAATATGGACAAGCATCCAACGGACAGGGCCGAGGGACGCAGACGCTATGCGGCGG
This sequence comes from Alphaproteobacteria bacterium, assembly GCA_018654745.1. GTDB lineage: Bacteria > Pseudomonadota > Alphaproteobacteria > UBA2966 > UBA2966 > JABILA01. The sequence goes on along the minus strand of JABILA010000109.1, from coordinate 34,979 downwards.
CTGAAACGCCGGACGCCGCGAAAGCCCGTATTGATGCAGGCCAGGAATGAGCGTTCCAGCTCACAAGAGTGACACGAAAGTCTACAGGCTGGAGGATCAGATCGGCTATTTGCTGGGTCGCGCCCAGGCCGTGGCATTGGGAAATTTGCGCCGTGATATGGGGGACCTCGATCTCACACCACCGCAACTGGGTGCCATATTGAAATTGATGGAAGTGGGGCAGCTATCGCAAAACGAACTGGGCCGCCAAAGTGGCATGAAGCCGGCAACGGTTCATGGCGTGATTCAGCGTTTGCAAAAGCGGGGACTGGTAGCCACAGCACCGTCGCCCGACGACCAGCGCCGACATCTGGTTTCGCTGACACAATCAGGCCGGGCCATGGCATTGACGCTTGCCGATCATTCCCGCCGTGCCGCAGAGAAAACCTTGTCTCCCCTGAACGAAGCCGAGCAACAGGAACTGGCCGATTATCTGCGCCGCATCGTTCCGGCGTAAGGTATAGATATAGCTCCTGGTTATATCAATCAGTCTATTTTTCAGTTGAATGGTTATCGTTGAAGCAGGATACTGATTGCCAGAAAGTATTCCTTTTTGACGTTTGCCAGGAGACATCGTGGGTTTCAATATTGCACCATTACCTCAGGATAGTGATCCTGCACGGGTCGATCATCCGTGGATTGGTGCGGCCAGACGGCGGGTCGAAGATGACCGGCTGACAACCGGTGCAGGCAGTTTTTCCAGTGACACCAGTCCAGCAGATTGTCTGCATATTGTATTCGTACGTTCCCCGTTTCCTGCTGCCCGAATTCTGGATATTGAGTACGACATAGCCGATGCGCCAGATGTTGTTGCCGTCTATACGGGCAATGATACTGCCGGCCTTGAAGTTTTGCCGGTCAATCCAATCGTTGAAAATATTCAGGTTCCAGCTTGTGGGTTGTTGGCTCATGGGCAAGTGTCGTCTGTTGGCCAGCCCGTTGCTCTTGTTGTGGCACGAACGGCCAATGCGGCACAGGATGCGGCAGAAGGTATTTTCATCGATTACGAAGAAACGGACCCGACGGACGATCTTTCTCCGGACTGTCCAGATAATCTGGCCTTTGAAAAATCCTGGACCGACGGCGATGTTGCCGGTGCGTTTGCAGACGCCCATTTGACGGTCAAGGTCCGGAATGCCCATCCGCGCCTGACGGCCATGCCGCTGGAACCCCGGGCGATGGTGGCAGAATGGCAGGATGACGTTCTGTGTGTCCGCCTGGCCACCCAGACGCCGCATCGTGCACGCACAGACATCGCCACTTCACTTGGTCTGGAGGAAACACAGGTTCGGGTCATTGCAACGGATGTCGGGGGGGCGTTCGGGGCCCGGGCATCTTTGCACCCGGAAGAAATACTGGTGGCCTGGGCTGCCAACAAGTTGCGCAAATCCGTTAAATGGGTCGCTGAACGCAGTGAAGAATTCCTGTCCCAATGCCATGGTAGAGGCACCATTTGTGAAGCGGAAGCGGCCTTTACATCCGATGGCCGGATGACGGCCTTGCAGGCGAATATCAATGGACTGTTGGGGCACTGGTTGCCTTACAGTGCGGCGGTACCATCCTGGAACGCGGCCAGAATATTGCCGGGTCCTTATGATGTTGACGATCTCGATATCAGGATGTCGGCACATTTTAGCCGGACGTCGGCAGTCAATATCTATCGCGGGGCAGGGCGACCGGAAGCCGCTTTGTTGATGGAACGCCTGATGGACCGCGCTGCCCGGCAACTCAGTATCGATCCCGTTGCCATCCGCCAGCGAAATTTCCTCAGCACTGATCAGTTGCCAAAATCGCGGATTACCGGTGCAAGGCCAGATAGTGGTGACTATGCCGCCGCGCTAAACAAGCTGGTTGAAATTTCAGATTATGAAGAACTGCGCAGGCGACAGGAAACAAGAATAACCGCCGGGGAGCATGTCGGTCTTGGCTTTGGTTTCTACATCGAACCCTGTGGCCAGGGCTGGGAGAGTGCGCGGGTCAGTCTGGGCGCGTCTGGCAAAGTCACTGCTGCAACCGGATCAAGTGCTCAGGGGCAGGGACGGGAAACAGCGTATCAGCAAATCGTTGCCGATGTTCTGAATGTAGACCCCGACGATGTGCTTATCGTGCACGGCGATACGGCGCAAACGCCGCCAGGCATAGGCGCACTGGCCAGCCGCAGCACTGCAATCGGCGGCAGTGCCTTGCTGCAGGCCGCAAGGGAAGTGGCGCAGCAGCAAAAGGATAACCCCGGACGTCAGGACTATGTTGCTGATGTAGTCTATGAGGCAAAGGCGGAGGCCTGGAGTTATGGCTGCTGTCTGGCCCTGGTCGCTGTTGACGAAGATACAGGTGTTGTCGACGTTGAAAAGATCTGGTGGCTGGATGATGCCGGAACTGTCGTGAACCCGATGCTGGTCAAGGGCCAGATCATGGGCGGCATTGCTCAAGGGTTGGGCGAAGTCCTGATGGAAAAAATTGTCTATGACGAAAACGGCCAGTTATTGACAGGCTCGCTCATGGATTATGCCTTGCCACGTGCGGACGACATGCCGGATATAGAAATCCATCAACAATCAACACCAACGCAAGCAAATCTGCTCGGGGCAAAAGGTGTTGGCGAGGCAGGAACCATCGGGGCACCAGCAGCGGTTTTGAACGCCGTGCTGGATGCACTTGCCCCCCTGGGCGTTGAGCACCTGGATATGCCCGCAACAAGTGAAACGGTTTGGCAGGCGATCAGGTCTGCCCGTGAAGGAAACGGACAATGAAATATAACAAGACCGAGGCAAAGGAATATGCCCGTGAAAATATGCGTGGCATCTGGGCAGCTGCCCTGACACCCTTCAGCCAGGATATGAGCATCGATGAAAACGGTTTTCGTCAGAACATCCGTCACTGGGTAGATGATCTGGGCATCGAAGGATTGTTCATTTCAGGCAAACAAGGTGAATTCTTTTCCATGTCCCTGGAGGAGCGCAAACGCACGTTTGAAATTGCAGCTGAAGAAACGACAGGGGCTGGTGCCACGATCATGTCCTGTTCTGATCAAAACATGGATGTCGTACTGGATCTGGCTCACCATGCGCAGAATGTCGGTGCTGATTACATCGTTGTGCACGCCCCGATATTGCATTTTGCCTCAGACCGCGATGAGTTATTGCGCCAGTATTACAAACATATTTCCGATGAAGTCGATATCGGAATTGCCCTGTGGAGCCATCCGGACAGTGGCTATTTGATGAGCCCCGAACTTTGCGCTGAGCTTGCAGATTTACCCAATGTCGTTGCCATCAAATACAGCGTGCCCCGAGAGATGTATGCAAAACTGACAAAACTTGCCGGGGATAAATTGCTGGTCAGCACGGCGTCCGAAGAGGAATGGCTGGACAATATTCTTGATCTGGGCTGGCAACTTTATCTTTGTTCTTCGCCACCCTATTTGCTGCAAACAGCTGCGGATCGTCGCATGCATGACTATACCCAGGCGGCGTTTGCCGGTGACATCGACAACGCCCGGTCCATCTGGCAGAGCCTGGAGCCTGTTCGTCAGGCCCTTAAATCAACCCGACCAGGTGGCAAGCCCCAGTCCCATCAAAAATACTGGCAGGAACTTCTGGGGCAGGCCGGTGGCTGTGTCCGCCGACCCATGCTGGAACTCACCGATGAAGAAAAAGCTGCAACCAAAGCGGCCTTTGATGCCTGTGGTCTGGTGACCACGCCTGCCGCTGCCCAATAACACAGGAGATTTGAAAGTGACTGTACACCCGCGTTTGAAAGCCTTCAATTTCGAAAAATGGATCGACGAAAACCAGCATTTGTTGAAGCCCCCGGTGGGGAACAAGATGCTGCACGAAGAAACCGGTATGATCGTCATGGTCGTTGGCGGGCCCAATACACGCGTCGATTTTCATGACGATCCGGTGGAGGAATGGTTCTTTCAGTATCGCGGCAATATGGTCCTGAAAATTGCCGAAGGCGGCAAGATTTACGATGTGCCCATTCGCGAAGGCGAAGTCTTCTTTCTGCCGCCCCATACCCGTCATGCGCCGCAACGCCCGGAAGTCGGTTCTATCGGCCTGGTCGTCGAAAGCCCACGCATGTTTGGCATGAAAGAAGCATTTGAATGGTACTGCTTCGATTGCGAAGGCCTGGTCTATCGCGCCGAAGCCGCACTGACGTCGGCTGCGGGTATCGTCAGCCAGTTACCTGAAATCTACGACGCATTTCACGCCAATGAAGAGGCCCGCAAATGTCCACATTGCGGCACAGTGCATCCTGGAAAAGGCTCACCGCCCGAGGGTTGGGTCGTAACCTGAGATCCGTGAGCGAGACATGAGGCCAGATATGCCCGGACACTATTTGCAGCGCCTGAAAATTCGCCAACTTGATTTGCTGGTGGCGATCAATGACCATCGCAGCCTGCGAGCCGCCGCTGATATAGTTGGCTTGTCCCAGCCTGCCGTGACCAAAACACTCAAGCTTATGGAAGAGGATCTTGGATTAACGCTTTTTGATCGCACCAACCGTGGTGTGTCGCCGACGGAATACGGCGTGATACTGGTTCGCCATGCCCGTTCGATCCTGGCCCAATTGCGCCAGGCGGGAGATGAACTGGCAGATCTGACCGGTGGAATTGGCGGCAGAGTGGTCCTTGGCACCTTGTTGACGGCATCGGAATCCATCATTCCGGCGGCGATCATCAGTTTGCGACAACAGCGCCCCGGCGTGACGGTCAAAATTGTAACCGGTACCAACGATGTTCTGATGCCAGCATTGATCCAGGGAGATATTGATCTGGTGGTTGGCCGCTTGCCTGAGTTTCGTTATCGCAGCGGTATCCAGCAGGAGGCCTTGTATGATGAAGATGTTGTCTGTGTCGTCAGATCAGGACATCCTCTTCTGAAGAAAGGCCAATTATCCCTGTCCATGGTTCAGTCGGAAGAGTGGATTTTGCCGCCTCAGCAGACGACCTTGCGTCGACAAATTGATCGGGCCTTTCTGGGCAGCGGGCTTGAGCCGCCTTTTTGTTCAGTTGAATCGGTTGCCCTGCTGGCAAACAGGGCGTTGCTGAAAGCGAGTGATGCGATCGGTATTGGTCCGTCCAACATGTACCAGGAAGATATTGAAACTGGCAGCCTGACAGCACTGCCTTTGACCCTGAATATTTCGAAAAGCCCTGTCGGCGTTTCAATCCGGTCAGATCACCCCTTGTCGCCGACAGCCCGGGCTTTTCTGGAAGAATTGAAAGTTGCCTCGGGGGTGGCTATGCGGGCGGCTGAATCGTCGGAAGCTTGACCGAGAAAGTCGTGCTTTCCCCCATCGTGCTTTCCCCCATCGTGCTTTGAATGTCCAGTATGCCGCGGTGGCGGCCGACAATATGTTTGACAATGGCTAGTCCCAGGCCCGTCCCGCCGGTAGCCCGGGATCGGCCTTTGTCGACGCGATAGAAGCGTTCGGTCAAGCGCTGGATGTCTTCCTGCTTGATTCCGGGGCCCTGATTGGTAACCGAAACCGCCAGCATGGCTTCGCTGGTTTCAAACACTTGCCCCTGATCTTCCGCCCTGATTTGAATGGTTGACCCGTGTGTTCCGTAATTGATGGCATTGTCGATCAGATTGCGAAACACCTGGATCAGTTCATCTTTGTCGGCCGCAATGGCCGGAAGGTCTTCGGGCATCACCAGATCAATGTTCATATCACGCTCGGCGGCGCGCGAACTCAGGATCGTGGAAATTTCGCCGAGAACCTCGCTTATATCCACTGTTTCATTGGGCTGGATATGTTCTTCGGCTTCGACCTGGGACAAGATCAGAAGATCATTGACCAGATACGCCATGCGCCTGGCTTCGCCTTCCATAATGCCCAGAAACCGGTCACGCGCCTCGGCGTCGTCATGGGCAGGACCTTGCAAGGTTTCGATAAAACCCAGGAGGGAGGATACCGGAGACCGGAATTCGTGACTGACATTTGAGACAAAATCGGCACGCATTTGTTCGGTCTTGCGTGCATCTGTTACATCTCGCAACACCAGCATGATCCAGGCTGCATTCTCCGGGTTGCGTGCTGGCAATTCGATAACCCGCATCTCGCAAATTCTCGAAACAGGTGGGGGAAGTTGAATTTCCCCCTGTCTTTCCTGTCCGCCCTTTAAAACCGCATCAACCGCTTCAACAACATCACCGCCATCGAAAACAACAGCGAGGCCCAGACCTTTTGATTCAGAACCCAGGAGGTCAAAAGCTGCCGCATTACCGTCAACGAATATCTTGTTTTCATCGATCAGGATAACAGCGTCCGTCAAGCCATCCAGAATGTTCGCCTCAAAGGCCCGGCGCCCTGCCTTCTTTCGGGATTTTTGTTTTACTGCGTCTAATGTCATGCTTGTATCCAGCGTCGGACCAAAATGGGTTGCTGACGCCCTTTTACCTGAATTGACTCCTCAGGTCCAAAGTCATCCCCGGCCAATTGGGCATCGACGACAACTTCGTTTGCCGAGGCAGCGGAACACAAGCGTGCGGAAATATTCACAGAATCTCCGATAACGGTGAAATCCCGCCTGTCCTCCGGACCAATTGCACCGGATATGACATCGCCCTTGAAAACTCCAATGCCCAAAGCTCTCGGGAAGTCACCTGATTGCACGGCCTGCTGAATCTCAAGGGCGGCTGTAATCGCCTGGGCGGCGCCATCGTCGCTATCAAATCTGGCAAGAATGGCGTCGCCGATCATCTTGTCGACATCACCGCCGTGGTGTTTGATAATGTTAACCTGCAGACCCATCAAGTGGTTCAGGAATTTAACAACTTCTTCCGGCGAATTTTGCTCGGCAAACCCCGTGAAGTCCCGAATGTCGGAGAAGAACAAGGTTGTCTCAATTTTTTGGGATTCGATATGACCACCTGCATCGACCTTCTTCGCGGCGTCTACGGCAGTGGCAGAGACAAAGGATTCTATTCGTTTATGCAAGGTGGCCAGCGCCTTGCTGCGCACATCGATCGCATTTTGTGCGCGGTTAACCAGACGATCCAGGGCAAAGGCGAGCAGTAAAAGCAACAGGCCGGGAATGGCAATAGTCGGAATTGCCGCCCGCAAAAGAATGTTATCGAGATAGCCAACCGGTTCATACAATTCAAACACCGTTCGCAATATACCCTGATCATCAAAAACCGGGACATAGAGTTCATATTGGCTGCTGCCATCGGGAAATACCTTGGTCACAATTTCTGATGTTGAAAGTTTGATCACGGCGCGCAAGGCATCACCGTTTTCTGTTGTGCCGATTTCCTCACTGTGGGTTGCAAACAGGACCTTCCGATCAAGGTTATAAACTTTCAGCTCCGACAAATTCAGTTCTTCGACTTCTCCGGCAAAGGCTTCATTCAGGGCCGTTTTTCGATCGCTGTGCGTCAGATCAGCAGCTGTTCGACCCGCCATCAGTTCCTGCCAGGCATCGGGGGCGTGTCGATCCACGGCGCGGGCGATGGTCTGGGCGCGACGCTGGGCCAGTTCAAGGTAAATAGATTCGACAATTTGCCCGGCCGTGAAGCCGATCAGGATCAGGAATGCGGCGACAAAGCCGATCAGGACCGGCACGAACCTGCGCCGGAACAGGTTTTTCAGAGGATAGGGTTGCTCAAGTGTCTCGGCTTCGGGAGTTTGTTCTGTTGGCATGATCGACGGACTACGATTGTGGGGGGTAGTACAATCATAGCGAGCCGGGCTGAATTCACCAGAGGCGTGTGAACCAGTTAATTGGTCGAATTGGGCTCTGACGGGACAGGTTGATTAAAGTGATTGGCGAACTTCGGCCATGTCGTTCCAGACTTTTTGATCGATGAACTTGCCGTCCTCAACCGTAAATCGGTCGATGAAGCGAATGCCTTCAAACGTGCTACCATCCAGCCACACGCCGTAAAGTGAGCCGTAACAATAGACAATGGCACCCGATGGTGTCGGGCATTCATCGAACCGGTCGTATTTCTTGCCAACGGATTGATATCGGTCTTTTGACCAGGTGATTAGTTCGCTCAGCTGCGAAAAGACGGCGTCACCAGGGAAGGTCATTGTGAAACCGGGGGCGAGATATCTGGCGGCACCCTCAAGGTCACGCGCTTCCATGGTAGAGAGGAATTCCTTGACCGTATCTGATGCTGAAACACTTGTTTTTTCCGTATTCATTCCCGCGACTCCGGTTTATGCAACTGCCTTTGTGACGCCCAGCGCCAGGCCCGGTCGGTCCCGGGGCAGGGCAACTGTATGAGAACACAAGGACACGAGCAACATCTGCAGGCAAATGGACGAAATTCCGGGTGGGTGATATAGTCTTTGCAGGATGGTGGAGAAAATAGTTGCGTGAAAAAAGATATGTCTGAAGTCAAAGGTGGGCAAGACCGATCAACTGGCAGGGGTGCCGGTGTGCCGGTTGACGAAAAACTGCCGACGCCGCTTTACCACCAGATTTATATGATCTTGCGGAACAAGATCCTTAATCGCGAATATGTCGAAGGTGATCTTCTTCCCAGCGAAGATGAAACGTCGCGTATCCACAATGTCTCTCGCATAACAGCCAAGCGAGCCCTGAACGACCTTGCTGAAGAAGGGCTTGTTGTACGGGAACGGGGCAGGGGAACGCGCGTGGTCTATCGGGGTGTGGCCCCGCCGGTGAAGGCCAACGTTGAGGGCATGCTTGAAAATATCATGTCCATGGGCCTGGAAACCGAAGTGACCTTGCTGGAATTTGATTATGTTCATGCGTCAGATGCGGTGGCCTCGGCACTTGCCTGTACAAACCAGGATGTGGTGCAGCGCGCCGTTCGTATCCGGCACCTGGAAGATGAACCTTTTTCCTATCTTGTAACCTATGTGCCGGAAAGTGTCGGGCGCAGTTACACCCGTGATGATCTGGCGGCGCTTCCTTTGTTGAGTTTGCTGGAAAGAGGCGGTGTGGAAGTTACCCGCGCGGACCAGATTTTGACGGCGACTGCCGCTGATGCAGAAGTAGCTACTTTGCTCGGGGTTGATCTGACGGCACCTCTGCTGCGTATCCAACGCATTGTCTATGACCAGCTGGATAGACCTGTCGAATTTATCACCGGCCTGTACCGGCCAGATCGTTATCAATACCGGATGAACCTGTCGCGGATTCAGGGAAGCCCTGGCCAGAAGTCCTGGTCGCCGATCTAGATGGTCGGCCAATCAAGATGTCGCCGACCTAGATGGTCGGCCAATCGAGATGTCGCCGACCTAGATGGTCGGCCAATCAAGATGTCGCCGATATTCAGAGGATGGCGGGAATCAAAAGGCTTATCGTTGTGCCTTCGCCCGGCGCACTCACGACTGAAACATGGCCGTTCGATTGTCTGGCGAAACCAAACACCATACTCAGCCCCAGACCCGTTCCCTTGCCAACTTCCTTGGTGGTGAAAAAGGGATCAAAAATACGATCAATAATTTCCGGCGATATACCGACACCTGTATCGCGAACATCAATCCTGAGATAATCCCCGGGACTTACGTCGTCATAGGTATTTTCATCACTTGCCTGTTTGGCTTCCGTGGTTAGTGACAGGTTCCAACATCGAATGCTGAATGTACCACCCTCCGGCATGGCGTCGCGGGCATTGATCGCCAGATTGAGCAAGACATTTTCCAGCTGTGCCGGATCAACACAGGCAATGGATGGGTCTGCTTCCAACAGTAATTTCAGCTTGACGGGCTCGCCCAGGGTGTGCCCGAACATACTGCGCAAACTTTCTGTCAATTCACTGATATCTGTGTTTTCTGCCTGCACCGGCTGGCGTCGGGCAAAAGCCAGCAATCGGCGGGTTAATTCAGCGCCCCCCTGTGCCGCGCGTTGGATATTGGCGAGGTTGATCGTTGCAAGATCATCTGTCTTCGGAATTTTGAACCCAAGCAGTTCGGCATTTCCCATAATGACTGACAGCAGATTGTTGAAATCATGGGCTATACCACCGGTTAGTTCGCCTACAGCTTCCATTTTCTGGGCATGTCGCAAATGTTCTTCGGCAATGCGTTTTTCGGTAATGTCGATCAAGGTCAGTAATCGTGCTGGGCTTCCCATCCAGGCCATGTTTTTGGCATAGGCTTCAAACTGCCTGATTTCGCCTGATTTTGTGACGCCCCTCATTTCCGATGAGCCTTCGGTCTTGTTCGCACGATAGCTGGCCCGGGTTTCCTGATCCTGAGGCGCGACAAAGACTGTATTGCGCATGCCGATGACTTCATCTCCTTCGTATCCGAAGGCATTTGCAAATGCGTCGTTGGCGAAGACAACAATGTCATTGACGGTAACACCTACACCCTGGAGGGAACCATCGACCAGATCCTTGAAGCGTTGTTGGGTTTCTTCCAGCGCAATCTTGACGCCAACGACATCAGTGACATCACTTGTTGTGCCGCGATATCCCAAAAACCTGTTTTTACCATTGAATAAGGGTGTGCCGCTGATAGAAATTACCTTGTGACCTTCGTTGGGTGTATCCATGGGGTAGACAAAATTTCGAAACGGTAGTCGGGCCTGAAGTGTTTTGTAATGCTCTTGCCAAATCGGATCTTCCAGCGATGCACCTACAGCGTCCCAACGTGTTTTGCCAATGAACCTTTTTTCCGAGACACCCCAACTGGCGGAATTGACGTTGTCGATGCCGGTATAAATCAAATCTGCATTCATTTCCCACTGCGAGACCGTTGACGTATTAACCCAGTCCCTGAGCCTCGCTTCTGCCGCCTGGCGCAAGGAACGTTCCAGCAGATTTGCAATCGTTTGGCAAATGAAGCCGAGATAGGCTACTTCCTCACTTTTCCAGTGTCGTGGTTCATTAAACTGGGAAGCGATGACCGACCCCATGAACTTGTCGTCCTGATGAATGACGCCGTCCATCAAGGCCCGGATGTTTTTGGTTGTAAGAAACCGGTCCCGAATTGTGTCGACCTTTGGATCGGTGTTTGTGTCTTCCACCGCGACGACATGCCGTCGTTTTAATAGTTCGAGATAATCACCACGTTCCTTGAGGTTGGATATGGTACCAATATCAAACGTATCGTCGGCGCGGTTGTAGGCAATAGTACAATTGACTTCAATTTCAGTTGATTCGAGTAGCCAGATACTGAGCCGGTCAACTTTCAGCAGGCGAACACCGATCCTGGCCGTTTCCCGCAATGCGGCTTCGAGGCCTTGCTCGCCATAAATCTGACTGGATATCAACTGGCCGATTAACGCCAGCTGGTCATCTTCATCACTCGTCGACCCTGCGCTCATTCAACCCTCTCGTCCGGAAACCATGGTTACAACCGATATTCACACTTCAACTATACACGAAATAATACCACCGGAATTTCAACGCTTCGTGAGACCCAGTTTTTTCATGCGCCACAACGCCATCTCAACGCGGTCCTGGCCGAAAAACGGTTCTCCGTCGATGACAAATGTCGGCACACCCCAGTGACCGGCGGCTTCAAGGTCCTTCTGGTTGCGGGCAATTATTTCATCCAGCTTTTCTTCCCGGCCTGCAATGGCCTCTTTCATTTCTGCCAGGTCCAGTCCGGCACGCGCCGTTGCTTCCGCCAGGTGGTCACCCTCGTTCCAGCCATCGACGCCACTGCCCCAGATCAAGCTTGAAACTTCGTCGAGAAAAGCCAGTCCCTTGCCCCGACTGGCGGCTTCGACGCCTAAGCGCGTGAGCCAGAAGATATGTGGCTGGTCCGGTGAAATCACGCGGGTTTCATTGTTCATCACAACAGGGTCGGGACGCGGGAACGCCAGTCCCAGACCTTCATGCTCGGCAATGCGTGAAATGTCTTTCAACAAATAGGGAATCCACAAAGGATTGACGTCGCTGAAAAAATCAGGGTTTCGAATGGCGATGGGATAGACCGGTTTGACCTCGACTTCAACATCCCAGGTCTCGGCAATCTGGCGATAACGTTTGGTCGAAAGATAGGAATAGGGGCTGCGAAAGGACCAGTATAGTTGTGCTTGTAAAGTCATTTGATTTCCCGGTTTTGAATGTTCAAGGATCAGATACGTTTTGAAAGGCCATGTTGCTCCAGCCGCCACAGAGCCAGATCATATCGCGATTCACTGAAAAAAAGCTCGCCATTAAACACCAGGGAAGGTGTGTACCAGTGGCCTTCCTCATGCAGTGTGTCCTGGTTGGCAAAAATGCGCTGATCTATCTCAGCGGCTTCGGCCTTTGCTTGCCGATCAAGTTCCGCAAGATCAAGACCCGCCGCACGCGCCACCCTGGCCAGATGGTCACCCTGATCCCAGTCCGTTGTCTGGCCATCCCATATGAGTGACAACAGATGATCAGCGAACGCCAGACCGGCACCTTGTTCTGTCGACAATTGCAGCAATCGGGCGAGGCGAAAAATGTAGGGTTGTTCGCTTGATATCTCCAGGGTTTCCAGGTTCTGGACGATCGGGTCCGGTTTTGGCAGGCCGAAACCCATCCCCATGAATTCTGCATAACGATGACAATCTCGGATCAGATACGGTATCCACAAGGGCGAATTTTTTTCAAAATATTCCGGGTAGCGGATAGCCAGGGGATAGACTGTGCGAACTTCAATATCGATATCGTGGCTCTGTTGCAATTGATGATATTGCCGCGCTGCGAAATACGAATTGGGGTTTCGCACCGACAGATAGAGATGAGCCTTGAGGGTCATGTCGACGCTGCCTCCGACTGATGCGCGCGATCCAGAGCCCGGACAATCGCCGCGGCACTCAAGGTTATATCTTCATCTGTGGTCGCCCATGAACTGACACTGATCCGCATGGCGGCCATGCCACGCCATGACGTACCGCCACACCAGCACGTACCATCTTCCTGCACAAACTGAATAACCCGGTTTGTCGTATCATCATCGTCGAAGGCAAAAACAACCTGGTTCAGGACCACGTCATTCAGGATGGTTGCCCCCGCTTTTTGTAATTCCTCTGCCATGGTTTTTGCCTGACGGCAGTTGCGTCCGATCAATTCAGACAAGCCTTGTTGCCCCAGTGATTGCAGGGCGGCCCAGATATCCACACCCCGCGCACGACGAGAACTGTCGGGTGTATATTCAATGGCATCACGTGTTGCGCCTGGCGGCAGATAGGCCGCACTGATGGCCATGGCCTGATGCAGGGCATCCGAATCACGCACGATGGCGACACCATTGTCATAGGGCACGTTTAGCCATTTATGGGCATCGGTGGCCCATGAATCAGCGTCGGCAAAACCTGCAACCAGATGTTTGTGATCATCACTGACCGCTGCCCACAATCCGAAGGCTCCGTCGACATGCACCCAGGCACCAGCGGCCTGTGCCCAGGGGACAAGATCGCTGGCCGGATCAAAGCCGCCCGAATTCACATTTCCAGCCTGCAAACAAAGGATTGTCGGACCATTGAGTGTCGGCAGGTCACGGGACAGGATGCGCCCCTGTTCGTCCACCGGTAATTTCAGGACACGATCCCGGCCCAGACCCAGCATGGCCAAAACCTTGTAGACGGTTGAATGGACTTCCTCGCCGACAATAACGGTAATTTCCGGCGCACCAAACAAGCCTTTCGCTTCGACGTCCCAGCCCGCGTCTTTCAGTACCTTGTGTCGTGCCGCTGCCAGACAGGTGAAGTTGGCAAGCGTTGCACCTGTGACCAGGGCACCACCAGCAGGGGCAGGCAAACCCAGTGCCTGTTTTAACCAGCGCAAAGCCGTGTCTTCGAAAGCTGCCAGGGCCGGGGAACTGACAGACGAAAATCCGTTCTGATCCCAGCAGTTGGCCAACCAGTTGGCCGCGAGGGAAGCCGGCAAGGCACCACCCGTAACAAAGCCAAAATAGCGCCCGGCCGCACTGGCGACGGTTGCCGGCCCGCCATAGGTGTCCAGAAAATCAATGATGTGATCGTCTTGTTGACCTGTCAGGGGTAAATCCGTCTCCAGATTATCCCGCAAGGTTTTGACGGAGTCCGGATCAGCCGCAACGGCTCGCTTATCCAGTGTCTCAAGGTACCGGGCAGCGCGGTCGGCGGTGTCCCGCAGCAAACCTTGTCTTTCGCTCTGACTCATTTCTTTCTTTCCCTGCGCACCCTGGTTCAGCATGATATTGAGGGAGGAAAGTGCGAAGGCAAAGAGCATGGACAAGGTTTTTTTAAATGATATAGTTTTATATCATTAAAACTGATCTGGAGTATGCAGTGGCAGGGCGCACACTGGCTGAGAAGATTATTGCCAAAGCAGCAGGGCAGGCGTCGGTAACGGCGGGTGAGATCGTGACCTGTCGGGTGGATCTGGCCATGATGCACGATTCCGGTGGCCCACGGCGGGTTGCACCGATATTGGAGCGCCTGGGGGCAAAGGTCTGGGATACGGATCGCGTGGTCGTTGTGACAGATCACTATGTGCCAGCCGTCGATGCCGAAAGTGCCCGAATTCTCGATACGACCCGAAAATGGGTGGCGGCCAACGGTGTATCAAACTTTCACGATATGCAGGGCATTTGCCATGTGGTGCTGCAGGAAAATGGCCATCTGTCTCCTGGCATGTTTGTTGTCGGTGGCGACAGCCATTCGCCGTCCGGCGGCGCAGTGGGCTGTTTCATGTTTGGCGTCGGGGCGACCGATATGGCCGGGGTTCTGGTCACCGGTGAAACCTGGATCCGGGTCCCTGGCACGATCAAAATAAACTGGACGGGTGAGCTGGCAGACGGCATTTCCGCCAAGGATATGATGCTGGCAGCTTGTGCCCGCCTGGGCATGGGTGGCGGTGATTATCAGGTTGTTGAATATGCCGGGGACACGATCTCGGCCTTGCCCATGCCGGAACGCCTCACCTTGTGCAACATGGCAGCGGAACTGGGGGCCCAGACAGGGATTATTGCCGCTGATGAAAAGACGGCTGACTATGTCCGCGCCGCAGGAGGTGATCCCGGTGACTATGCGTCATGGCAAGGGGATGACGATGCCGATTATCTCGCAGTCCACGAATTCAAGGCCACCGAACTGACACCTCAGGTCGCAGCTCCACACAGTCCTGCAAATTCTTCCGGCGTTGAAAACCATACCGGGCAGAACATCCACCAGGCCTATATCGGGGCCTGCACGGGTGCCAAGTTGGAAGATTTGAAAATGGCAGCACGTGTGCTGGAAGGTCGAACCGTGGCCTCAAACGTACGCTTGCTGATCGCTCCGGCTTCAACCCGGACAACAGCCGAAGCCGCCGCCGATGGAACGCTCGCAACCTTGACTGCCGCTGGTGCTATTTTGATGCCTTCGGGATGTGGTGCCTGTGCCGGTTATGGCGCAGGGGTCCTGTCCGAAAACGAAACCTGTATTGCCTCCACCGCGCGTAATTTCAAGGGTCGTATGGGGCCGGTCAATTCAAACGTTTATCTCGCCTCGCCCTACACTGTGGCAGCAGCAGCCGTTGCCGGGCACATCGCTGACCCACGTAAATACCTTGCCGGAGATGGCGAATGACCGCGCAAACATCAAAGGGCGGTCGGGCCTGGATATTTGGCGACGATGTCGATACCGACGTACTGGCCCCCGGCCTGTATATGAAAGGGTCGATGGAAGAACTGGCGGCGCACTGCCTGGAAACCGTTGATCCTGCATTTGCCTCTGGTGCCCGGGCAGGAGACGTTGTTGTTGCCGGATCCAACTTCGGCATTGGCTCCTCCCGTGAACAGGCGGCGCAGGTTCTGACGATACTTGGTATCAAGGCCGTGGTCGCAAAATCCTTTGGCGGCATCTTTTATCGCAACGCATTGAATTTTGGTTTGCTGGCTGTGGTCTCCTCCGCAGATGTAACGGTAGGGCCTGACGACCGCGTGGTTGTTGACGGCGAAGCCGGAAAAATCAGCAATCTGACGACTGGCGATAGCTGGGATTGCGAACCGGTTCCGCCGCACCTGCTTGAGATGATTTCAGCCGGTGGCCTTGTGCCCTGGCTTGAGCGACGACTGGCGCAAACAAATCCTGGCAAAGAAACGGGGATAAAATGACCTACCCAACTCTTTCAAAACAACTGGCAGCTGATGACATTGTTGTCGCACCGGGCATCTATGATGCGTTCAGCGCGACCAGTGCTGAACGCGCCGGTTTCCAGTCCGCTTATCTGTCCGGCGCCAGCATCGCCTATTGTCGTTTTGGCCGTCCCGACATTGGGCTGGTCAGCATGAACGAAGTGGCCGAAACTGTGCTGACGATCCGTGAGCGGGTGGACATGCCTTTGATCGTTGATGCCGATACCGGTTTTGGCAATGCGCTGAATGTGCAACGCACCGTGCGTTTGTTTGAACGCTGTGGCGCAAACGCCTTGCAGATCGAAGACCAGAGCATGCCCAAACGCTGCGGCCATCTAAAGGGCAAACTTCTGGTCGCCCCGGAAGAAGTGGTGGGCAAGATCAAGGCGGCAACCGACGCCCGACTCAGTGAAGAAACCCTGATCATTGCACGAACAGACGCCATCGCGGTCGAAGGCTTTTCCGCCGCCATGGACCGGGCCGAGATGTTTGTGGAGGCCGGTGCAGACATTCTGTTCATCGAAGCCCCGCAAGATATTGATCAGATGAAAATCCTCACCAGTCACTTCAAGGGCCGGATACCTTTGTTGGCGAATATGGTGGAAGGTGGCCTGACGCCGATGCACGACGCGCAGTCCTTGCAGGATATGGGCTACAAGGTTGTTATTTTCCCGGGCGGTCTGGTTCGGGCGAGGGCGCGCATGGAACAGGATTATTTTGCCAACCTGAAGGCCACTGGCTGGAACGAACCCTTCAGGGACCGCATGCTGGACGTCACACAACTGAACGACTTGCTTGGCACCGACCAGATGCTTGACGATGGTGGGCGCTATGATGCGGAAAATTTCAAAACCAAAAAGTGATTGAACCATGCCCGTTCTGCCCCTATCCGGTGAAACATTTGATGTTACTGTGCCCGTTGTCGTCATCGGTGCCGGCGCCTGTGGTCTGACCGCAGCCCTGATGGTTGCAGATGCAGGGGTTGAGGTTCTGGTGCTGGAGCGTGATGCCGTGCCCCAGGGCTCAACCGCCTTGTCATCCGGTATGATCCCGGCCTGCGAGACCCGCATTCAGGCGGCGGCTGGCGTCTCCGACAGTATCGAGATTATGACCGCCGACATTCTGTCCAAGGCGCACGGCGAAACCGACGAAGACATGGTCCGGACAATTGTTGCCGAATCCGGTCCGACAATTGACTGGCTGGTCGATCAGCACGCGATTGAGCTGACCCTGGTCGAAGGTTTTTTATATCCCAACCACCGCGAGCTGCGCATGCATGCACCGGTTTCAAGAACGGGCGCTGATCTGATCGGCAATTTCAGTCAGGCAGCGGAAACAGCAGGCATCGATATCATGACCGAAGCACAGGTTGTCGATCTTTATGCCGACGATCACGGCATGATTGGCGGATTGCGCTTGCTGCGGCCAGACGGGACAAACGAAAAACTTGGCTGCAAAGCCCTGATCCTCGCCTGCAATGGTTTTGGCGGTAATCCGGAGATGCTTGCGCGGTTGATCCCTGAGATGACCGATGCCAACTATTTCGGGCATATGGGTAATCAGGGCGAAGCGATTACCTGGGGTGAGGAACTGGGGGCGGCGACAGCAGATCTCGGCGCTTACCAGGGGCATGGCTCGGTTGCACATCCCCATGGTATTTTGATCAGTTGGGCCTTGATGATGCGCGGTGGCATTCAGGTGAACAGGGAGGGCAAGCGCTTTTCCAATGAGCATCTGGGCTATTCCGAACAGGGCCGGATTGTCACCGCACAGCCAGGCAGTATTGCCTGGAATATCTTTGATCAGCGCATTTACGACGGTGGCCTGGATTTCGAAGACTTCCGCCAGGCCATCAAATCTGATGCCATTCGCAGGGCCGACACCCTTGACGATCTGGTCGCGATCACGGATTTGCCGAAAGATGATTTGCTGGCGACCATGGCCGATATCGCAGCTCTGGCAGCAGGTCAGGGCAAAGACGAATTTGGCAGGGACTTCACCACCATGCCCGGCCTGGAAGCCCCATATTACGCCGTGAAGGTGACGGGATCATTGTTCCACACGCAGGGCGGATTGAAGGTCAATGATCAGGCTCAGGTCATGCGTGAAGATGGTCGTGTCTTGCCCAACCTGTTCGCCGGTGGTGGTGCAGCCCGCGGTGTCTCCGGACCTTCTGACTGGGGTTATCTATCCGGCAATGGTTTGCTGACGGCTGTGACCCTGGGGCGCATGGCCGGTCGTGCAGCGGCGCGGCTTTGTAACGGGGACGCCTGACCCCGGGGCAGTTTAATAAAAGCTTGAAATGCCTTAGATCACATGTGTCTGGGGCTGGCGACCAGAAGTTGCGAGGTCGCGGACTACGGTCAGGGCCTGGCGCAAGGTATCGTGATTACGGGGGTCACACAGGGAAATGCGCACGGCGTGGGGCGTGGGTGTGCGATCAACGGCGAAGGTGTCCGCAGGCACAATCCCGTAACCCCGGGCCCGGGCTGCTTCGGCAAATTCCTGGGCGCGCCAGGGCGACGGCAAATGCAGAAAAATGTGGTAGGCGGCGGGGTGGGCCTTGAATTCGAGGTCGGCAAATATCTCACTGGCGATGGCGTGACGGGCGCCGACTTCCTTGCGCTGCCAGCGGATAACATCATCTGCCACACCGTTGTCGATCCACATTTTCGCAATTTCCGGATTTATGCCGGGTTGGGCGACCGTCAGGCTGAAAATCGCTGTCGTCAATTTGTCGCAAATCTCACGCGGGGCCACAGCCCAGGCGACACGCAGGCCTGAGGCAACGGATTTGGAAAGGCCACTAAGATATATCGTTCGTTCCGGGGCGAGGGCAGCTATTGTTGGTGGGCGGTCTTCAATCAGGTAACCATAAACATCATCTTCGACGATGATCAGTTCAAGATCACGGGCCACTGCAATGATTTCCTGGCGGCGTCGGGTACTCATGATGGCAGCGGTCGGATTGTGCAGCGTTGGCACCGTGAAAACGATCCGGGCACCGGTGCGTATGGCCATGGTCCGCAGACTGTCCGGGCGCATACCCTCGTCATCCATCTCGACACCGGCCATCTTCAAACCGGCATTTGTCGCCGCCATCTCAAGACCCATATAGGAAAGCTCTTCCGACAAAACCGTGTCGCCAGGCTTGGCGAGGGCGCGCAGGGCGGCGGTTAATCCTTGTTGGGTGCCGCCGAGCAAAACAACATTATCCGGGTCTGCATCCAGACCTACACGCCTGACCCACTTCACCCCGGCCTGTCGGTGGTCGATATGTCCAGCGGAGGGCATGTAGGACAAAAGGCGTTCCCGGCCCGGACGAACGGCCAGAGTCTTCAAGGCGTCGCTGAAAGCGTCGCCCAGTCTTGGCGAGGGCGGATAGTAATTACGCGACAGATTAACAAAATTCTCGGGCGGCGACGGCACAACTTCGTCACCGAGATCGCCGGGTGGCGCCACATAAGTTCCACGACCGACTTCGCCTGTGACCAGGCCGCGATCATGGGCGAGGCGATACGCCCGGCTGATGGTGCCGACCGTGACACCAAGACGCCAGGCCAGATCACGTTGGGGGGGGAGTTTTTCGCCGGACGCAAGTTCATCGGCGGTAATGGCCTCGGCAATTGCATCCGCAATAGCTTCATAGCGGGGACCAGTGCGATCCGTGATATCGGGTTCCCAAATTGTCATGGTGACAATATATACGTTGACTGTGACAATATGTCAAATATATACAGACAATCACGAATATACAGTGACAATCTTAACCATTAACGGAGAAATACGGAGAATTATCATGAATTGGATCGATACAATACACTCGCGGCCCATCGGTAAGAGTTCACGCCTGACAGCGGTAACCATGGTCCCGAAGACCAATACCATCCTTAATGCGCCCAAACGTGTGATTAAGTCGGTGATTCATGGTCTCATGAACTGGCACTATGACCGAATGGAGTGCGAAATATTGCGCGGCATGAATGAGCACACCCTCAAGGACGTCGGAATAACCCGGGGTCAGGCTGATCAAATGGCGCGAGATCGATGGGTTCATCGAGACATTCGCAAGTTCAGATAGTCATTTGCGCCACTAGGGGCGAATGAGTAGGGCCGAATAAGTAGAGGCAATTAAGTAGGGGCGATTGAATTGAATGGCCCCTTGTCAGAAAATCGGCAAGGGGCCTGAATTCCAGAACGGGACAAGAATATGAGAATACCGCTTTATCAGATAGACGCCTTCGCAGACCGACCGTTTTCGGGCAATCCGGCAGCTGTTTGCCCTTTGGACAGCTGGCTGGACGACGACGTCATGCAAAATATGGCTATGGAAAATAATCTGTCTGAAACGGCATTTTTTGTCGGTGCTGATGGGAAATATGATCTGCGCTGGTTTACGCCTGCATCCGAAGTTGATCTTTGTGGTCACGCAACGCTGGCGTCGGCACATGTGGTTTTCAATCGCCTGGAAACGACGCAGGACAAAATTGTCTTTTCGACCAAAAGCGGCGATCTGGTCGTAACCCGCCAGGGCGACCTGATTGAAATGGATTTCCCGGCACGTGCGCCAGAGGCCATGAAAGAAAATCCTGCCTTGTTGGCCGCATTGGGTGGCAACCCGACATCGGCACAGGTTTCCCGTGATTTTTTTGTGACTTATGAGACAGAAGCAGAAGTGGCTGCCCTGACGCCTGATATGGCGGCCCTGGCCTCCCTGGAGAACTGGGCGATAATTGTGACGGCCCCTGGTGATCATTGTGATTTTGTCTCGCGTTTCTTTGCGCCGGGACATGGCATTGATGAAGACCCGGTCACCGGATCAGCCCATTGCACACTTATACCTTATTGGTCGGACCGCCTGGGCAAGGATCAGATGATTGCCCGTCAGATTTCTGCACGCGGCGGCGAATTACATTGCCGCAACCAAGGCGACCGCGTTGCCATTGCTGGTCGTGCGCATGAGGTCCTGGTGGGTGAATTTCTGCTGTGACCAAAACTGTCAGCATAGAGATCGTCGAGGGCGAATCGGTCGAGGATATCGCTGATGTAAAAGCTTTGTTCCTTGAATATGCCCGTTCGCTTGATTTTGATCTGTGCTTTCAGGATTTTGACCGGGAAATGGTGACTTTTCCCGGAAACTACGGAGAACCCGAAGGGGCCTTGATGCTGGCTCGTGTCGACGGACAGGCCGCCGGGTCTGTTGGCTTGCGTATGCTGAAGCGGGACGCGGACCTTGGCATTATCTGCGAGCTGAAGCGGCTTTTTGTGCGTGACCAGTACCGGGGCCTGGGCCTCGGTCGTAAACTGACTGAAGCCATTGCCGAGAAGGGCCGAAGCAAGGGCTATGCGGCCATGCGCCTCGATACCGTGCGCACCATGACCGAGGCCATCGCGCTTTATCGCTCGCTCGGATTTTCCGAAATTGACCGCTATTACGACAGCGAGCTGGAGAATGCCGAATATTATCAATTGATATTAAATTGATCATTTCCGGGGCCCTGATTCTCAACTTCAAACAAGACATGAACTTCCCTGCTGTTTTTCACGCCAGAGCCTGATATAAATCAGGTAGCGAAGCGCAAACGTCAACCGACCCATGTCCTGACCAGGGTCGTTGTTTTTCGAATGCGTACCAGAAACGGGGAGTGAATTTCTGTGTCTTGCTTGGTGACCTTTGTTGGCATGCGCCAATTAAAAATATTTTCCCTTGTCATTGGAACTGCACTGCTGGTGTCATCGTGCTCGACGATAACCAAATTAACCAACTTTTCCGCTATAACCGACTATTTGAGCAGTGATGACGAGACGTTCGAGAAAACTGAACGGGTCATGAATTTTGGCAAACCAGCCAAAAAGCCCAAAAGTCTGATGGCAGACGCGCCCAAGACCGACAAAATGGCCGATGACGAGGAAAACGAGAGCGACGAAGACAAAGAAGCGGACAAGAAGTTCGCAGCCATGAAAAAAGAACAAGAGGCTGCAGACAACAAGGCAAAAACTGACGCCAATGCCAGGGCCGCAGAGAGAGCCACCGCCAATGCCGTAGCAAACTCTGATAATGCCGGGCAGCCAGCAGGTGTTTCAAAAGATGCGTTTGAAACAGAAATGCTGGCCATCAATTTACGACTGCATTCCCTGTCTGAACGCGTTGAAAATATATCCGACCAGGTTCATGACCTGGCCGAACGTCAGGAAAATATGCCGACCTCTATGGCCAAAAGTGATATGGCGGATAAAACGCCAAAACATATGACCGGCATGAAGTCTGAACCGGAAATGGCTGACAAGAAGCCGGAGATGAAGCCTGAACCGAAAATGGCTGACAAGAAACCGGATGCCATGAAACCGAAACCCGCCAAAGCGCCTCAGCCATTGTTGCAACCTTTTGGCAGCCAGCCCTGGGGTGTGCAACTGGGGGCCTACAAAACCAGATCAGGTGCCGAAGCAAGCTGGGGGAAGACGCTTGCGAATACAACCGTGCTTGAACTGAACGATGCGGTTGTCCGTTATGTACCTTCAAAACCGCGCAAGAATGGCCAGATTCTGACCCTTGTTGTGATTAACGAATATGCCAACAGGACAGCGGCGAAAGCAGCCTGCAAATCCCTTAAGGGCAAGGGCGTTGATTGCATCGCGGTGAATACAGAACGCTAGGACGACGCTTCCCGGTCTTGCTCTTGCGCCCTCAGTCCTTGCGGCGATAGTCTACTCTCTTCTGAAATTGTCGGCGGAGCAGATCGGGCATGACATCCAGCGTTACGAATGCACATCGGATTGCAGTTATTGCCGGAGACGGTATTGGCAAGGAAGTTGTGCCTGAAGGTATCCGAGTTCTTGAAGCCGCCGCCGCAAAATTTGACATAGGCCTGGAATGGACCGAGTTCGACTGGTCTTGTGAGAAATTTCTCAAGGGCGGCGAGATGATGCCGGAAGATGGCCTTGAGACCCTTGGTGGCTTTGACCAGATTTTCCTCGGCGCTGTCGGCTTTCCGGGCGTGGCTGATCATATCTCGCTGTGGGGTCTGTTAATTCCCATTCGCCGCGCCTTTTCACAATATGCCAATGTGCGACCGGTGAAACTGTTTGAAGGTATCGACTGTCCCTTGAAGGGCTATGTCCCGGGTGACATCGACATGGTCATCGTGCGTGAAAATGTCGAAGGTGAATATTCTGAAATTGGCGGCAAATTATATGCCGGGACTGAACAGGAACTTGTGGTCCAGGATTCAATGTTCACCAAACAGGGCCTCGACCGCATCATGCGCTATGCCTTCGAGCTGGCTGAACAGCGCCCGGCAAGGCATCTGACATCGGCAACAAAATCCAACGGCATCATTCACACCATGCCCTATTGGGATGAACGGTTTTCGGCCATCGAAAAAGAATATCCGGGTATCACGACAGACAAGTTTCACATTGATATCCTGTGCGCCCATTTTGTCGGCAAACCGGATTATTTTGATGTCGTCGTCGGCTCTAACCTGTTCGGTGATATCCTGTCGGACCTGGGTCCTGCCGTCGTCGGTGGTATCGGCATTGCCCCCAGTGGCAACATTAATCCGGCAGGCGATATGCCTTCGATGTTCGAGCCCGTTCACGGCTCTGCCCCGGATATTGCCGGGCAGGGCATCGCCAACCCCATCGCACAAATCTGGTCCGGTGCGATGATGCTGGAACATCTGGGGCATACAGAAGCCGCGCAGGCGATTGAAGATGCTTTCAAGCGTGTCATCGCCGAAGGCAAGGTACTGACACCTGATCTGGGCGGTACCGGGACCACGGAACAATTGGGAAAGGCTATCGCCGATGCAATCTGATGATCTGAAAAAAGCCGCTGCCTTTGTTGGTGAACACCGCCTGGCACAGCAGAGTTTCCAAACCCTGCCCGAAGGCACGGGACCAGAGAGTTTTGATGAGGCCTATGAAATTCAATGGGCCGTGCATGACTGGTTCACCGATAAGGGTGAGGGGTATGAAGGCTGGAAAGTTGGTGTGACCTCAACCACCATGCAGGCCTATATGAAGATGACCACACCCAGCATGGGGCGGGTGCGGCAAAAGCTGGTGGCGCGCAATCACGGAGACCTGGACCGCAGCCAATATTGCGGACCGGGGATCGAACTGGAAATTGTGGTCCGCCTGGGCAAAGACATCCCACCCCGTGATGCACCCTGGACACGTCAGGACCTGGAAAGCTATGTCGCGGCCCTGATGCCAGGATTTGAAGTCGTCGATGACCGCTATGACGGCATTCTGGATATGCCGGCCATCACCCTGGTTGCTGATGATTTCTGCAATGCCGGTTGCGTGTTGGGAGACGAGGTTACGGACTGGCAAAAACTCGACCTTGAAGCCATCGAAGGCACTATGGTCGTCAACGGCAGCGAGACCAGTGTCGGTTATGGCCGCGACGTTCTCGGACACCCTCTGGAAGCTCTGGCCTTCGTCGCCAACACGCTGGGGGGGCACGGTAAAACCCTGAAAGCCGGCGAAATCGTCATGCTGGGATCGCTGGTCAAAACCGCCTGGCTCGATAAAGGTGAAAGTGCAACCGGTGAGATCAAGGGACTTGGGAAGGTGTCACTGGCGTTTGTTTGATAGAGATAATTTGTTGATTTTATTTTGGTTGAAGGCTTTTGGTATGAAAAATTTATTGCGTTTCCTGATGATGTTGATGGCAGTTGTGATCATCGGCAATCCCTCTGTTGCCCTGGCGAGTTACGAGGAGGGGTTGAAGGCAGCCTTACGAGGAGATTTTGTCACGGCTCGAAATATCTGGGAGCCAATGGCGGCTAAGGGCAACGCACCTGCCCAAAGTGGACTTGGAAATCTCTATTACCGGGGACTGGGCGTAATTCAGAATTATGAAAAAGCGATCGACTGGTATCGCAAGGCCGTCAAACAAAAAGAGACGGCGGCGCAGTTCAGCCTGGGTTACATGTACTACGGTGGTCTCGGTGTGCCGCAGGATTTTCAGGAAGCTATCAAATGGTATAGCCATGCGGCAATCAAGCGCCACCGCTCGTCCCTGAACAATCTTGGATATATGTATAGTCAGGGACTGGGTGTGCCGGCCGACAAGGTGACAGCTCACATGTGGTACAATATTGCCGCGTCATTCGGGGATCGTGTGGCGCTGAAGAACCGCCAGAAAATTGAACGACAGCTGGCGCCATCGCAGTTAACGGATGCGCACAACAAGGCGCGTGCCTGGCTGGCGAAATATCACAATTGATCCTGGCCTGACCTACAGGCCTTCAATCACCTCACAAAAGCGTTCGATCTCAGCATCGGTATTGTAATAATGCACGCTGGCGCGCAGCAGCACATCGAGATTGCGGTCTTCCATATCGAGGCGAGTGGAAAAGGTCGAGGAGCTGGAGACATTGATGCTCTGGTCATGCAGGTGCTCAACCATGTCTTCGACGTCATGACCGGACTTCTGAAAAGTCACGATACCGCATTTTTCGGCGCCAATATCATGCACGGTGACACCGGGTAGGGATTCCAGTTTATTGCGCAAACTTGCTGCCAGTGTCTGGATGCGGGCATAGCTTGCCTCAAGGCCCCAGCGGGATGCATATTCAACGGCAGCACACAGCCCGGCGCGACCGGCGACATAACCTTCCCAGTTCTCAAAACGTTTGGCATCTGGTTGAAGCTCGTAGTCCGTGGCTGAAGTCCAGCTGGCGGCGTGCAGGTCCAGGAACGGCGGCTCCAGCCTTTCCAGCATGGTATCCCTGACCCACAGAAATCCCGTGCCCCGGGGACCGCGCAGATACTTCCGGCCGGTTGCCGACAGCATGTCACAGCCAATTTCCTCGACATCGATGGGCATTTGCCCGACGGACTGGCAGGCATCCAGCAAATAGGGAATGCGGGCGGATTTGGCGATCTGGCCAACAGCCGCTGCCGGGTTGACCAGGCCACCGTTGGTTGGCACGTGGGTAATGGCAATCAACTTCACACGATCATCAATCATGTCTGCCAGGGCCGCCACATCGATCTGGCCACTTTCATCAGACGGTATGGCTTCAATCACAGCACCTGTTTTGCGCGCGACCTGCAGGTAGGCAATGTAATTGGAGGCATATTCCGTCCGACAGGTCAGGATGCGGTCGCCTGCAGCGAAGGTCATGCCGTAAAAAGCCATGTCCCAGGCGCGGGTGGCATTTTCGACAATGGCAATTTCAGATGTATGCCCGTTGATCAGCTCAGCCACGGCATCGTAGACACGGGCCAGGGGTCGGGCCGCACGGGCCGCTGCTTCGTATCCGCCAATATCGGATTCCAGTTGCAGGTGCCTGCTTACGGCCTCGGAGACAACCTCGGGCATCAAGGCGGCACCGGCGTTATTGAAATGCAGGACATGTTCGGTGCCCGGCGTTTCCCGACGCGCACGAACGATATCAAATTCCGGCAGACGCGTACCTTCGTACAGTTTCTGCGGTCCGTCGCCGAATTCGTAGCTCTTCATATTTCCTTTCCCAGTACTGCAAACAGTTTGTCGACATCGGCATCTGTGTTGAAGACATGCGGTGTGATGCGCATGGCAGGACCCCGTACACTGACAAATACCTTGTTGGCGGCAAGCGTGGCCGCGAGGCCATCCGGCACACCGTCAGGGAAACGCAGACCGAGGAAATGACCTGCCCGTAAATCAGGCGAAACACTGCCAAGCCCCATGGCCCTGGCGCGGTCCGCAATGGCAAGGTTTCGTGCGCTCAAGGTCGTTTGTATATTCTCAACTCCCCAGCCCATGATCATGTCGAGGGCCGCCTTGGCCACCGGCATCAGGGCGAAGTTTGCGCGCTCTCCCATATCATAGCGTCGGGCACCGGGTTGATAGTCGTCGCGATAATCCACCAGCCGCGCAAAATTTTCGGACCCACCGCGTTGAATCCAGCCTTCTTCCAGGGGGCGACCATCATGCCATTTTGGGGCGACATACAGGAAGCCCATGCTATAGGGCCCCAGCAACCATTTGTATGTTGCCGCGACCAGAAAGTCAGGCTGGATGGCCTCGACGTCAAAGGGCATGGCCCCCAGTGATTGTGTGGCATCGACAACCAGGGCAGCGCCAACTTCACGGCAGCGCTTGCCGATAGTAACCAGGTCAATCAGGCCGCCGTCGGTCCAGTGGCAATGGGGCAGGGCGACGATCCCGGTTTTGTCCGTAATTGCGTCCAGAATTAATGGCGTCCAGATATCATCCGCCGGTCGTGGAATGGTGATAATATCTGCGCCCGCGTCTTTTGCTTTTTCGAACCAGGGATAGACGTTGGACGGAAACTGTTCGTCCAACAAAACAATGTTTTGTCCCGCTGCCAACGGGATATTGGCGCTGGCGATCGCGGTGCCATAACTGGCCGCGTGTATGATGGCGATATCATCCGCATTGGCATTGACCATGTCAGCGAAAACGGCGCGGGTCGCTTCTGATTCCGTGAAAAAATCTTCCGGCAACAGTTTCCAGGGATTGTATTTCCGGCGTAGTCCCATGTCGCCAGCGGCAAACACATCATGGCTGAGCGGAGACATGTAGGCGCAATTGAAATAGGCCACTTCTTCCGGGATATCGAACAAATGACGCTGTGACGGGATCATGAGGCTGTCCTTTGATTTTGTCTGTGCAAACCAAGCCATGATGCCCGAAAACTGTCAACTGGTACCAGGGTTACAAATTGGCGTCAAAGTATATGACACGCTAAATGTTACCTGGAAATTTTGCGTCTGATATCGGGGACAGAGCGCAAGTAAATTGACCAGTAATCGTACGGGGATTAATAACTAGAAGCGAACATTGTGAATCTGAAATAGTTTCTTTTTCTCATTGTCAAATATCCCAAAAGCATATCAATCCGGGCATTCTACTCGTGATTATCCTTACAAGATCCGCTCTGTTTTAACTTGAACAGACTGCAGATGAATCACTATCATTAACTACGCCGGGACATGACGCAGCTTTGGCTGGTCGACATTCGCAACTATTCGGTATCTCTTTGAGGCACAGGATCATAAATTCAATAGATTTCACCGCAACTGATGATGCCAGTGAACGTCAGGCAAGGCGTCTGGAAGCTCTGGCTATGTTGGCCGGAGCGGCTACCTCCCAATCTGAATTTTTGCAAACGGCGGTCAAGGCCCTGGCGCATGGTTTGAACTGCATGCTGGCAGCAGTTGGACAGGCCAATAAGGATAAAACGCAAGTCCAGCTGTTGGTTCTGTTGAAGGATGGCAATTTGATTGACCCCTACAGCTATGAACTTGCTGGCACGCCCTGTGAGGACATCTACACGTCCACCGAAATTGAACCCCATATTCACCATTGCGATGGGCTTTGCGATTTGTTTCCGCAGGACAAAGCCTTGATCAATCTTGGTGCGAAGGGGTATCGCGCTGAAGCATTTCACGACGCTGATGGCGATCGTTTCGGACATGTTTTCATCATCGACAATAAGGCAACCGCGGAAAATGCCAATGACACAGCGTTTTTTCGAATGATCAGCCAGCGAATAGGGGCGGAGGTCAACCGCTGGCGATCCGAATCGGCGCTGCAAGAAAGTGAGCAGCAACTGCGCTCTACCAAACAGAAACTTGAAACCGCAATCGAGAGTTTTTCAGACGGCTTTGCCTTGTTCGATGCTGATGACAGGTTCGTGCTTGCCAACGAGACTTACCTGACCTACCACCCACAGATTCGTAAATTTCAGGTTCCAGGGGTGAAGTTTGAGAAAATTGTCAAAAAGCTTGCTGAAGTCGGATTTTATGGAAATACGCCCGACGAAAATGAGGCTCTTGTACAAATGCGCCTCGAGAGTTTTCGCTCCAGGAAATCTTTTGAATATGAAATGGAAGACGGTCGTTGGTACCAGGTGAACCAGTTTACGACGGCTGAAGGTGGCACTGCCATAGTGAGAATTAATGTCACTAATCTCAAAAAGGCCGAAGTAGCGCGCACAGAAGCTGAAAATCGTTTTCGCGCTGTCGTTGACCATTCATCATCGCCGATATTTTTTAAGGATCTGGACGGCCGTTTTCTTCTCGCCAACAGCGAGTATGAGAAGCTCTACGGGGTGACATTCGAAGAAATCAAAGGAAAGACCTCTCGGGATTTATTTGGGGATGAAGCGTTCAATGCCATCCTGCAACACGACGAGGAACTTATCAGAACACAACAGGCAGTTGCCAGGGTGGAGAATCTGGTCGGACGGGAGTATCTCTCTTCCAAGTTTCCAGTATTTGACGGGCATGGCGTAATTATTGGTCTTGGCGGGATTGATACGGATGTAAGTGAACTTCGGCGGGCGGTGGAGGCTCGGGCGAAAAGTGAGGCGCGGTTTGGTGATTTCGCACAACTGTCTTCTGACTGGCTTTGGGAAATGGATGAAGACCTTCATTTTACATACACTTCGCCGGACAAGGGCGACGAGCCTGAAAAAAACTACACTGTGGATATTCTGGGAAAAACGCGGTGGGAGGCGGCTGGCGCAGACCCTCACCGCGTCGAACATTGGCGGCGGCACAAGGCGGACCTCGACGCCCACATACCGTTTACTGATTTTCGCTTCAGTTTTTTGAACGAAAATGGTGAGAGGCGGTACCGGCGCGTCAGTGGAATTCCGGTCTTCGATGACGCTGGCGAATTTCGGGGTTACAGAGGGAGTAGCAACGACGAAACCGAAATAATGGAGGCCAAGGAGATCGCTGAAGCAGCGAACAGAGCCAAGTCGGAGTTTTTGGCCAACATGAGCCACGAGTTACGCACGCCATTGAACGCTGTGTTGGGTTTTTCCGAAGTCATGGTGAGGGAAACCTTTGGATCAATTGGCAATGAGCGTTATCGGGAATATGCGGCTGATATTCATGCAAGCGGCACACACTTGCTTGATCTCATAAACGACGTCCTGGATTTGTCCAGAATTGAAGCAGGACGTCTGGAATTGAGGGATGAAAAAATTGAAATAAACAAGGCAATCGAAGCGACATTGCGTATGGTTCGCGAACGCGCTGTTGCAAAGGGGATAAGTCTCAAATCAGATTTCCACGCGTCCGCGCCGACAGTCATGGGTGACATGCGGGCGATCAAACAGATCGTATTGAACTTGCTTACAAACGCTGTGAAATTCACGCCTAAAAATGGAAATGTAAGTATTTCATCAATTGTCAATTCTGACGGAAGTGTTGTGGTTTGTGTTGTCGATACAGGCATCGGTATCCACGAGAGCGATATACCAACTATTCTGGAACCGTTTGGCCAGGTTTCCACAACAGATACTCGGGCGCAAGATGGGAGCGGCCTGGGTCTGCCACTCGCAAAAAGACTTTCTGAACTTCATGGTGCCACGTTTATTCTCGAAAGCAAGGTTGGATTCGGAACCAAAATAGCCGTTCAGTTTCCTCCCGGACGCTGCCTCTAGGTAGTTCACTCTGAGATTCAGATTCGATCACCAGTTCAAGTCCGCTTTGGTTCAACATGCGAAGCTAACACGTAATTTGCAAAAGGTCCGTTGCCGGGTTCGAATGGGAAGTTTTCACGAGCCTTCAACACAGCTACTTCATATCCCGTCGGGTCGATCCCCGGACAATCAAGTCGGACACACTAATCAGTTCATTCGATAGCCGTGTTCCACCCCTGCGACAATTCACCCGAATCACATTCCACCGTTGACATAGTTATTCACATCTCTATTGTCCGCGGCGGGCTACAACCCCCCAACGCTACTGTACCCCAAAACTAAGCCTTTGTTATTAAACTATAAATTACTCAAAACGGCTAATTAAAAATCACTTAAAGTTTTTGAGTTCCTTGATTTGTTGATTTTTTGAGTTACATTTTTGTTAAACTTCTGGACCGATTTACAGGGGATAAACGATGGACAAAGCCTACGTACACTACCTTGAAGAACCCCACGAAATCATACCGAACGAGCTGTACATTTTTCGCCGCAAGAAGGACAAGAAGCCACGCTGGCAAGGCTTGATGATTGTTGACGGACAGCGTGATGTTCCGTTCACAACAAA
This sequence comes from Alphaproteobacteria bacterium, assembly GCA_018654745.1. Lineage (GTDB taxonomy): Bacteria > Pseudomonadota > Alphaproteobacteria > UBA2966 > UBA2966 > JABILA01. The sequence goes on along the minus strand of JABILA010000109.1, from coordinate 3,902 downwards.
GAAACTTGATAAGACTGAAGCCATTAAAGTTGCCTTAGAACGACATGGCAATTTCAAGGTAGATGCTGCTATGGGCGTCACCGTAAGAGCGAGCAAATTGCGATGGCGTGATGTATGGCAAGAGTACGAAGAAAGCGTCATGCAGTTTAAGCGAGATCGTGGCGACATAACTGAAAATCGTTTTAAAAATCGAAAAGGGATTTACAAAAATTGGATTGAGCCTTGGTGGGGTGCAAAGAAAGTAACTCCCATCACAGAAAAAATAATGCAAGATTATTGGTCGTGGCGAATTCCAAAAGGCCAAGCAAACAACAACACACTGCTTGATCAATCCAAGACGCTTTCATCAATGATCAAATTTGCATACCAGCGACAACACATTGCTGGGGTGCCGCCAATTTTGATGCCGCCTGTAAAAAAAGAAAACAACCGTCGTGGCCATTACACGCGAGAGCAAATTGAAAATACCATCCAACAAAAATTGAAAAAGTTCATAAACGAAACAAATGACCCAGACAGGATCAAAGCAAGATTGGTGTACTACAATTTTGTCATGTTTTCTGTTTACACAGGTATCCGTGTAGGAACATGCCTCAATCTGAAATGGAAAGATTTGGAATTGCCAATTGCATGGAAAAGCAATGATGGTTCAGGAAAGATTATGGCGAGGGAAGGTGACTACACAAAAGAAACGAATTTCAAAAGCATCGAGGAATGGCGTGAAAATTCACAAGGAGCAAAAATTGGCTTTGTGAATGTCCAACGTGCAACAGGCAAAAACAAAGGCAGCTACTTTCAAGTTGTACCGATGGCACCATGCATAACACTCCTTCAAGACTATTTCGTCGATATGTGTGACTTTGAAAACGAGGATTATGTAGTTGAGCCGCAGCAAAATGATTATGTATTTCCAAACTTCGACGGTACTCAACGCAAAATCAACAGCATTGGCCGAATGCACAGGCAGCAAGTAAATTCGATTGGTGATGCCTACAAGTTTGACAAATTTGGTTTGCCACTGAGTAGCTATTGCTGGAGGCATTCATATGCAACGTGGATGCTTATTCATACAAAGCTATCAAATGAACGACTAGCACTAAACATGGATACTAGTGTGCAGCATTTGCGCGACCACTACGCTCATGCTGTTAGCCGTGATTTTGCAATTGAGCTAGCAGGAGAATTTTAAACAGCAAATCGAAGGGTGAAATGCTCATTGCTGCCGATTTGCTCGTAGACCCGCTGACAGGCAAGGAGAGGACGCTCTACAGCCTGCGACATACCTATGCAACGATGCGACTGCTGTATGGCAAGAATGTGACATGGGAATTGCTGGAACAGCAGATGGACACGTCATCGGCCATGCAGAAGAAGCATTACGTTCACATCCTGCCACAGCAAAATGCTGACAGGATTGTTGATTGACGTTCGACTATTAGGAGTTGAAGATTGTCTCCGTCCCAGTGATCACAGGTCGTTCAGTATTGCACTGAAGTAGTTCACTCGAAGGTCAACCTAAATCAGCCATCGAATAATCTTGCAATTTGCAAGATTATCACACGACACAATTAGAGGGGAAATGTAATGACCAAAACCATTAGTCCTTTGAAAGCAAAGATGCAGCAGGATTTGGTTGTGAGTGAATTATCAGACGATCTTCAAGAAGTGCGGCTGCTAGCAAAGGCAGGGCGCAAAGGATTGTGGGAGGTCTTCGCGAAGGCTTATGTCTGGTATCTGAAAACAAAGAACGTTGTTGGCTCAGATGGAGAAGACTATTTAGAAGGATCTTACCAAGCTTGCGATCCAAAAATAACGAAGAAAAAAGGGGTAAGTGAATTTAACAGGCTCGTAAAACATGCCTTTGATATGAATGACCCACAATACGCTTCAACAGTGAGCAGGTATGCAACGGCATTTGACTATATAGATCGCAAGATCAAAAAAGCCGACATAAGTGATGCTGCAAAAATCAAAGTTCTTATCTCAAAAGTTCAGGCCTTAATCTCAAAAACAGGTGGCATCCACAAATGCACAAATTTGCAGCGTGAATATAATGACCAGATCGACGCACCTAACCGCAAAGCCGAAATGAAGTCGTTCAGACGGGCTCACAATAAACTTGTCAAACAATACGTGGCTGAGGTTAGTGCAAAGAAATCAATTGCCACAGTATCGGCGACCGAGGTATTGGGCGGGCATGGCTTTGTCGTGCTGTTAGGCAAAACAACCAAGACCGCTGGAAGCTACGATATTATTGACACAGTGGACGTTGACGAGACAACAATTGAAAGTTTGCTGACAATTAGCCATGCCAAAGACAATGTTTGATGGCAAATACAAAAACAGGTGAAAATTTAGACAGTCAGCTTCTATATGCAATCTTCACTCCAGCCCTTCAAAAAGGCTATGCACAATTTGCTATAAAAAAGACTGCGCCAAGGCAAATGCCAGGCGGATTAACTCCAGCTGATTTGAACTACCTTGATCCTGCAAGCAAGCTGTTTCACATACCGGCAACGCTGTATTCCGTTGGCCAATTTTCCTTCAATCAAATGGAGAACCCGCCAGCTTGTATGGTGACAAGACGCGACAAACCAAAAACACTAATCCTTGGTGATAGCGGCGGTTATCAAATCTTGAAGGGCAAACTTGATGTTCAATCAGATAATGAACGAGAAAAGATCTTCAATTGGTTAGAGGCAAATACTGACTTTGCAATGACACTGGACGTACCAACAGCATTTGCTGAGGACTACGGCCAATTTAAAGAATGTTTGACTGCTACGAAGAAGCATTCGAAATATTGGAAAAAGCGTTATCCAACAGGGCAAGGTCAAGGCAATTTCCTACCTGTACTACAGGGCGGTGAGGAAGCTTGGATTAACGAATGGGACGATTTTGTTAGTGACGACAAATATAGCGGTTGGGCTATTGCAGGTAAGAAAAAGAAAAACCTCTATGTCGTTCTCAAACGTCTGCTCAAACTGATAGATCAAAACAAACTTGGCGACAAACTATTTTGGGTTCACTTCCTTGGCGTAAGCGATCTAACAACAGCATGTATGTTAACAGCGATGAGGAATGAATTTAGGGAATTGCTGGGGGATAATGGTTTTCATATATCGCTGGATGCAAGCAACCCATTCTTGTTAGCTGGGGGCTTTGGCCAAGTTTACACAGGATACAAAATCAAAAGATCAGGTTTAGTAATGCCAACAGCAAAGCTTGAAGCAAGATTGAAAAATGTTGGCAGTGATGAACCGTTTCCCTATGCAGACCAAAGCCCAATAGGAAAACATTTAACAATGGGTGATTTGGTGTTTAAACGTCCAAAAAACAAAGACCGAAAATATGGACTGGACACAACAGCCTTACACATGATCACCAACCACAATGTTTATGTGCATGTTAAAGGCGTGATTGAAGCGAACAAGAAGTTCGCAATGAAGGAAGAACAGGCACAAAGGTATTTCCCACAAACAATGCTATCAGCCAAAAGTGCTATGGCAGAAATCATTAGGCACGAACAACCGTTTGATTGTTTGGAGAAACACAAAGATCTTTTAATCAGAGCTTCAAAAGCATCTTAAGAAGGAAACGCAATGCCTTCGCAAAAACAAACTGACAACCACATCACAGCACATCGCGGAGTTGTTCATTTGTTGGGGAGTATAGACGGTATTGAAAGAGAAGTAGGGTCAAGGCGACGTTGTTGATATGCGAAAGGCTAGGGATATGGTGCTGAATGGCGAGGTGCATTTAGATGAAGTAGTTTCGACCTGATCTGACACCGCTCCTTGCAAAAGGAGAGGGTTACCGGTTTTGATAACGGTGCAAATAAAATTATCGAAACACAATCGAAAGGTAACCCTCATGTTACAGAATAGCGAAAAGATCATCAG
>JABILA010000113.1 GCA_018654745.1 Alphaproteobacteria bacterium | reverse complement strand
CTGCGAGGGCCGCACGCCCATGCAAACCCTGGAGGATGGTAAACGTATCTGGAAGGAAAAGTTTATAGACCAAACTTGACCTGACAGACGCCGCGTCAAAATCGGTAACTGTCAGATCAGGTCTGAATTACTACAACTAATCGCCGCCTGAATTAGCAATATTGTTGTCAATTCTGGTTATATTACATTATATCTTGTGGAAGAGATTAAAGGGCGCGCTATATGTTGTCAGGATTACGCGGGGGGGCAAAAGCCCAAAGATACGCGCAAAACGCGCCCGTTAATATATTTATACGCACTATCATTGTTTGCCTGATGCTGCTGAGCCCGCTGTTTGCGGCACCGCAGGCGGTTGCCGGGCAGGGTGTTGTGACCGGTGTGCGAACCGGTGTGCACACTGACAAAACCCGCCTGGTCCTTGATATGACTGAGGGCGTTGAGTTTCAGGTCTTTGTTCTCGACAAGCCTTACCGCGTCGTTATTGACCTGCCGGAAGTTGCCTGGCAGACCCGCCCGGACGCGCAATATCACAAAGGTTTGATCAAAGGCATGCGGTTTGGCCTGTTTGAAGCAGGCACATCGCGGATCGTTATCGATGTTTCCGGCCCGGTAAAGGTTCACCGGGCCTTTGTCTTGCCGCCCAAAGGATCGTCGAAATATCGATTTGTCGTTGATCTGGTCGCCGTGCAGTCAAACGAATTCAGGCGACTGATCGCGACGCCGCGATCAAAACCGGTCAAAAAGGTCGTTCCTTCGGCCACACCTGCCCAGACAAACGGGTCCCGCAAGGCAAATGCGAAACCGGTTATCGTTATCGATGCCGGTCATGGAGGCGTCGATCCAGGTACCATTGGTGTCAGTGGCAGTCATGAAAAGGAAGTGACGCTTGCGGTTGCCCTTGAACTTCGCAAAAAACTACAGCGATCCGGGAAATACAAGGTTGTGATGACGCGCGACCGGGATGTCTTTGTGCGCCTGCGACGTCGTGTGGCACGGGGCAGGGCGGCCAAGGGTGACTTGTTCGTCTCCCTGCATGCCGACAGTATCCGCAAACGAAGTGTGCGCGGGGCCAGTGTTTATACCTTGTCGGAAAAATCTTCGGATAAAGAGGCTGCAGCACTGGCTGCAAAGGAGAACAAGGCGGATATCATCGCCGGGATGGATTTTGGTGACCAGAGCAAGGATGTTGCCAATATCCTGATTGATCTCGCCCAGCGTGAAACCATGAACCTGTCGGCCACATTTGCCAGTCTGGTTGTCGACGAACTGGCCAGCAGTGTCAGGGTTCTGCGTCGCAGTCATCGTTTTGCCGGGTTTGCCGTCCTCAAAGCACCTGACGTACCATCGGTTCTGATTGAAATGGGTTATCTCTCAAATCGGGAAGATGAACGGATTTTGCGATCTCCGAAAAGGCGTGCTGCCCTGGTTTCGGCGCTGGCACGCTCAATTGACACCTATTTTGCCAAAAGATGAGGCAAATTGAAGTAGATTTCGCCTCATCTATGCCATATTCAGTCGGTAACAGCAGTTATCTGCCTGTAAATAGTACTGTTTGATGATATCGGGATCATGATCAAATTTTTTGCTGCCATGTTTGGAATGATCGTCTTGTTCGCCCTGTCGGGCGTCGGCATCGCGGTATGGGGGCTTTATCATTACGGCCGTGGTTTGCCGGATTATCAGCAGCTGGCAACGTATGAGCCGCCAACAGTGACCCGGATCCATGCCGGTGACGGTCGCCTGCTGACCGAATATGCACGGGAAAAGCGGGTTTTTGTGCCGATTGAGGCCATTCCCAAACGTGTTGTCCATGCGTTCATGTCGGCGGAAGACAAGAACTTTTATGACCATTCCGGCGTAGATTTCCTCAGTGTAGCCCGGGCGGCCGTCACGAATGTCATCAACTATGCCCGGAATCGCCGGCCCATCGGGGCATCCACCATTACCCAACAAGTTGCGAAAAACTTTTTGCTGACCAACGAGGTTTCGATTGAACGAAAGGCCAAGGAAGCCATTCTGGCCTTTCGGATCGAACGCGCCATCAGCAAGGACCGTATTCTCGAACTTTATCTCAACGAGATTTATCTGGGCTTCGGTGCCTATGGGATCGCCGCCGCTGGTCTGACCTATTTTGACAAACCGCTTGATGAACTGACGCTGGCTGAAACAGCTTTTCTGGCAGCCTTGCCCAAAGCCCCCAACAATTACCACCCGATCCGCCGTCCGGAAGCCGCTGTTGCCCGTCGAAACTGGGTAATCGGGCGCATGCTGAAAGACGGTGTTGTGACCTCGCGAGAGGCTGAATGGGCGCGGGCCTTACCCCTGGGTATTCGCAGGGGGCGCGCAACCGAGTTTGTTTCCGCCGAACACTTCACCGAAGAAGTCCGACGCCAACTGATCGGGCGCTATGGCGAGGCAGGCCTGTATGAAGGTGGTTTGTCCGTCCGCACGACCCTGAACCCGCATCTTCAGGACATCGCCCAACGTGTGTTGCGCAAAGGTTTGATTACCTATGATCGGCGACATGGCTGGCGTGGTGCGCTTGGCAAGATGGAGCCAGGTTACGACTGGGCCGAAGAGCTTGCGAAAGTGCCCAAACCAGGCAGCCTCGGGAAGTGGAAAATGGGGGTCGTTCTGACGTTGCAGGAGGACGGCGTCGAAGTTGGCCTGACCACAGGTGCAATTGGTTTCATACCGATGACGGAACTCACATGGGCCAGGCCCTGGCTGAAAGGCCAGCATGTCGGCAAAAAACCGAAATGGCCGCGTGATGTGTTGAGTGTCGGTGAGATCATTCCGGTCGAAGAATTACCGGGTGAAAAGCGTGGCATCTATGGTCTGCGCCAAATACCCGAAATCCAGGGCGCTTTGGTGGCCATGGATCCTCACACCGGTCGCGTACTGGCCATGGTCGGGGGCTATGATTATGGCGGCAGCGAATTCAACCGGGCAACGCAAGCCCGAAGACAACCCGGATCAGCCTTCAAACCGTTTGTCTATGCAGCGGCGCTGGAAAACGGCTTTACCCCCGCCAGCCGGGTTCTGGACGCGCCCTTTGTAATCGATCAGGGCGAGGGAAAACCGAAATGGAAACCCGCCAACTATACCAAAAAATTCTATGGTCCCAGTACTTTACGGCTTGGTATTGAGAAATCACGTAATCTTATGACAGTGCGTCTGGCACAATTTATCGGCATGGATGTTGTCAGTGACTACGCAACCCGGTTTGGTATCAACGACAAAATGCCGGAAATCCTTTCAATGTCGCTGGGGGCAGGAGAAACCACGTTGACACGCCTGACGTCTGCTTACGCCATGCTGGTTAACGGTGGCAAGAAAGTCGTGCCGTCCCTGATTGATCGCATTCAGGACCGTCGTGGCAAGACCGTTTTCACCCATGATGGCCGAACCTGCACATTCTGTCAGAATGTGCGATGGAATGGCCAACCTGCACCAACGATCATAGATGACAGACTGAAAGTCGTGGAACCGCAGACAGCCTACCAGGTCGTATCGATGCTTGAGGGTGTTGTTGAGCGCGGAACGGGCAGGAAGATCAAGGCTGTCAAGAAACCGCTTGCCGGCAAGACCGGCACCACAAACAGTTCAGTAGATACCTGGTTCATGGGATTTTCACCTGATCTGGCTGTTGGTGTTTATGGTGGCTTTGACAAACCGCGCAGTCTGGGTCGGCGAGAGCAGGGCGCTTCTGTTGCGGCACCGATCTTCCGGGATTTCATGATTGAAGCCCTGGAAGGTCAACCTGCTATTCCTTTTCGTATTCCACCCGGTATTCGTCTGGTTCGTGTAGATGCATCGACAGGTGTACTGGCCCGGGCCGACGACAGGAATACGATCCTCGAGGCCTTCAGACCAGGTACGGAGCCGACGAAAGTGGGTGAGGTGCTGGATGGCTCGCAGGCGACAACGCCTGGTACCAGAGCCCGGTCAGGAACCGGTGGACTTTATTAACCCAACATCTGTCAGGAGCGTTTCCGGGCATTGACGCTTATGTGGCTGGCGCGTAGGTTCAGCCCGCAATTGAAACCAGTGTGATTCCGTCAAACCCGGCATCGCCCAATCGTTCGGAGAAGTGTTGTGAAAGCCGAAGTTCTGGCCATGGCCGAGGAAATCAAGCAGTCGTTGGAACTGCTGAGGAGGCATCTTTGACTGGGATGTTGCACAGGATCGACTGGCTGAACTGAACGCCCGGGTCGAAGATCCGACCTTGTGGGATGATCCCACAAAAGCCCAGAAAGTTATGCGCGAGCGCACCCGTCTTGAAAGCCAGAGCAAAGCCGTGCTGGAGCTTGAAAACGGCGTTGCAGATAATCTCGAGCTGATTGAAATGGGTGAGGCCGAAGACGATGAGGAAATCATTGCCGAGGCCGAAAGCGCCATGGCGGCATTGGTTGATATCGCCAAGACCAAACGCATTGAAAGTCTGTTGTCCGGCGAAGCTGATGCCAATGATGCCTTTTTTGAGGTTCATGCCGGGGCAGGTGGGACGGAATCCCAGGACTGGACCGAGATGCTGGTGCGTATGTACACCCGCTGGGCAGACCAACGGGGCTACAAGGTCGAGTGGTTGGAAGAAAGCCAGGGTGAAGAGGCTGGCCTGAAATCTGCGACAATCAAGGTCAGCGGTGAAAATGCCTATGGCTGGATGAAAACCGAAACCGGTGTGCATCGCCTGGTGCGTATATCACCCTATGATTCTTCCGCTCGACGCCACACAAGTTTTGCCAGTGTTGGTGTTTATCCCGTGATCGACGACGAAATCGAAATTGAAATTGTCGACAGCGATTTACGAATAGATACCTACCGCGCATCTGGTGCCGGTGGCCAGCATATCAACAAAACAGACTCTGCCGTTCGTATTACCCACATCCCGACCAACATCGTCGTACAATGCCAAAGTGACCGCTCGCAACATAAAAACAGGGCGTCCGCCATGAGCATGATGAAGGCCCGTCTGTATGAGGCTGAATTGCAGGCACGTGAAGAAGAACGCCAGGCCGAAATGGATGCCAAGACAGATATCGGCTGGGGCCACCAGATCAGGTCTTATGTTTTGCAGCCCTATCAAATGGTCAAGGATTTACGCACCGGGGTCGAAACCGGCAATACCGGTGCTGTACTGGATGGTGACCTGGATCAGTTCATGGCGGCTGCACTCGCCCAACGCGTTGATGGATCAGGCAGCGCTGCTGAAACTGAATAACTTCCCTTGAGACCAAAAAAAGGCCCGACTTTTGTCGGGCCTGATCTGTTTCAGGGCCGTTGCGGCCTTTGAAATTAGCCGGATACTGATTTAAGTCTGGTTTCAGCAGCGGTTTCAGGCTTCTTGGCCGCCGGGGCCGCCTGGGCTGCCGGTGCCGCAGGCACATCCGCTTCCTTTTCAACCTTGTTGCCAAAGGCTGGGTTGGCACTTTCTGTCTTTTTGACGTTTTCAGCCCGCTTCAATTGACCCTCGATATAAGCACCGGATTCAATCGATAAAACTTCGTGCACAATGTCGCCGACGACATGTGCTGATTTAGAGAGTTTGACCGAGCGGGCAACGACCCGACCTTCGATACTGCCACGAATTTCAACTTCATCAGCGACAATTTCGCCACTGACCTTGGCATTTTCACCGACTGTAAGAGCGTGACTGCTGACATCACCGTCAATGGTTCCGTCAACCTGAACTTCGCCCTCTGTGTTTAGATTACCGACGATGTGCAAATTCGCACTAATGATCGACGGTGCCACATTTCCACCCTGGCTCATCTGATCTCCACCTTTGCGGTTCTTATCCGTTTTTGAAAACATATCTGCCCGCCTTGAGAAATTTTGCCGGATCCAGCGTCTTGCCGTTATATATCACTTCATAGTGGACGTGGTATCCAGTGCTTCGTCCTGTGCTGCCCATCAGGCCAATTTTATCCCGAAAATCAACACGCTGGCCTTTTTTTACAAGAATTCGGTTCAAATGGCCATAGCGGGTTTTAATGCCCAGGCCATGGTCAATTTCAATCATGCGACCGTAAGGCCCGTTGGAACCGGCAAAAGAGACAGTTCCCGCCGCTGTTGCCCGAATTTTGGTTTTAAGACGTCCGGCAAAATCCAGACCATGATGACTGGCCCAGCGTTTGGTGAAAGGGTCTTTACGGCGACCAAAACCACTCGAGAGATAATAACTGTCTGCAGGAGCTGCAAGCGGGATGCTCTGCACAATATTCTGCAAGCCTTCCCAGCGTCCAAGATGAGCCTCAAGCGCAGATACACTGCTTTCAAATCCGGTATTCATACCAACGTAGGATTCGTCCTGGCCGGGTTTCAAGGTGACCAGCGGTCCGCCCTGAGCTACTGCTTTCGGGTTCGCCTTGCGGACCAGACCGTCAAGATTGATCCCGGTGATGCGGATCATCTCTTCCATTTCCGAGACATTCAGCGCAGTTCGTTCGTGCAGGCGGCTGATCAGGTTTTGTTGCGAGGACTTGATATCAGCCAGCCGGACTTCGAGACGATCAACATGCAGGCTGAGGGCATCACTGGTCTGGGCCGCAACGTTCCGTTCCTTGGTCAGCTCACCAATTCGACCGAGAGCACCCTGCATCGCCGTTTCCAGCTGCTGGTTGCCGGTCGTGGTGGTCATGATGTCAGCATCAAGCCGTGCAACCCGACGCTCCAGTTTCGCTTTTGCCGACAGGGCACCATCTCTGTCGAAGGAAACCTTCTTCAGCTCACGATTAACAAAACCAAGTCTTTTTTCCAGTTCAGCATTCTGGGTAACAACCATGACAAGTTGTTTGTGCTGCGCTTCAATGTCATTTGTCAGTGCAGAAAAGCGGTCTTCGGCACTGATCAGCCGAGTGGCCAATTCATCATAATGTGCCTGGATACTGGAAATTTGTTCGTTTTTGCTGGCAATTATGTCGTTCTTGAAGACCAGAAACACGGTCGCAAAGGTCACCCAACTAACAAATCCTGCCACACATGTAAGTACAAGCGACTGGGTTATGCCGTTCAAAGAGACATAACGGACACTGCCCTGGCCGCGATAATAAAACTGTCGCTCCGGGAAGCAACGTTCCCAAAAAGTTATTAGCCTGTCGCGCAAAGCTATTTTCTCCGGATCCCTCACAGGCATCCCCTCGAGCCAAAGCGATCACCTGACCTTGCGGTTGATCGCGAAAATCCAATCACGAAACCTCATTATAACCGGGTGACGGACAATAATGTAAGCGGATTCGGAAAATTTTGGGGGTTCTAAAGTGCTTTTATGGCTTCCAGCACTTCTTCGGCGTGTCCTGCAACCTTTACTTTACGCCATCGTTTGGCAATTTTGCCGCTGGAGATCAGATAAGTTGCGCGTTCAATGCCCATATACTTGCGTCCGTACATGTTCTTTTCGACCCAGACACCATATTTCTCACAAACACTGCCGTCTTCATCCGACAACAACGCTATCCTGAGCTGGTGTTTGGCCTTGAATTTGTCGTGTTTGGCAACTGTATCCCTGGAGACACCGAGGACGATCGCGCCTGCGCGTTTGAATTTCGCGAGGTTTTCCGTAAACGCGATCGCCTCTTTGGTACATCCAGAGGTGTCGTCTTTAGGATAGAAATAAAGAACGACGTGCGAATTAGCCAGGTCCTTTAACGCAACCTTGCCTTCGCCATCAGATGGCAGAGTAAATGCCGGAGCACGCGCGCCCTCCTGAGGGCCCGTTTGTGTTTTCGTGCTTCCGGATTTTACCGGTTTTTCTGGCGCCAACTTATTTCTTGCCTTTGCCTTTTTTAGCTTTTGCCTTTTTGGCAGGAGCCTTTTTTGCAGCAGCTTTTTTAGCTGGAGCTTTTTTGGCTTTTGCTTTTTTGGCAGGAGCCTTTTTGGCAGCGGCTTTTTTAGCTGGAGCTTTTTTTGCTTTTGCTTTTTTGGCCGGAGCCTTTTTAGCAGCGGCTTTTTTAGCTGGAGCTTTTTTTGCTTTTGCTTTTTTGGCCGGGGCTTTTTTAGCAGCAGCTTTTTTGGCTGGAGCTTTTTTAGCAGCGGCTTTTTTAGCCGGGGCTTTTTTAGCAGCAGCTTTTTTGGCTGGAGCTTTTTTAGCAGCAGCTTTTTTGGCCGGAGCTTTTTTAGCAGCAGCTTTTTTCGCGGGAGCTTTTTTAGCGGCGGCTTTTTTAGCTGGCGCTTTTTTAGCAGCGGCTTTTTTAGCAGGTGCTTTCTTGGCGGCGGCTTTTTTAGCCGGGGCCTTTTTCGCAACTACTTTTTTAGCTGGAGCTTTCTTTGCTTTTGCTTTTTTAGCCGGAGCTTTTTTCGCAGCAGGTTTTTTCTTGGTCGTCGCTTTAGCCATTGGTGGCCTCCCTCTGGATGTTAAAAATATCTAACTTCTTTACGGAAACATGATTAACAAATTGATACCAACACTTTTCCGGATCATCGTTCAAGTTGAATCTTGAATTTTATTCAGCTTATTTTTCTATCGACTTCGACATTGGAACTCCAATTATCTTTTTGAAACTGTCAAATGAACGCGCTTCTGTTTCCTTGACCTTGATCCGCAAACTATCGAACGTCGGCTCGTTGGTCGATTTTGCAAGTGCATTTTTCAGTCCCTCGGGTGCATCTGTTTCGTCAAACACATCCGCAGTCGTTTGTCTTAATATCCCCTGTAACGTTCTCATCAATAATGTGTTCTCGATCAGTTCGTTTGCAATGTCCGGATCGAGATGTTTTGCGTCACTCAATTTACGAAATGCCGCAGCTGCTTTGCCGTCGATTATCTCCGGCGACTCTGCAGCATGTCTGAGTATGAGATATTGTGAGATAAATTCAATATCGATAACGCCTCCACGGACATGTTTTACAGACCAGGCATTTTCAGTCCGATGCTCCTGATGCATCCGTTCGCGCATTTCAGCGATGTCATTTTGAAGTTTTTCAGGATCCCGTGGCAGGCAAAGAACTTCTTTTACGATTGCCATAACCTTGTCTGAAAGTTCAATTGGTCCCCCAACAACACGTGCGCGGATCAACGCCATATGCTCCCACGTCCAGGCATCTTTATGTTGATATTTTCTGAAACCATCAAGGCGCACCGCAATGGGACCGGCAGCACCAGAGGGTCGTAATCGCATATCAACGTCATAAAGACGGCCTTCAGACGTCATGGCCGTCAATGCATTGATAAGACGTTTGCTCAAACGGGCATAATATTCGCTGGTCGATAATGGTTTCTCGCCATCCGAAAAAGATATGTCGTCGGGATGATCATAAACAAATGTCAGATCGAGATCGGATGCTGCTGTCATTTCCTGTGAGCCAAGTTTACCCATGGCAATAACAACAAACTGCCCATTCGGAACAACACCGTGTCGTTCCGCAAGTTCGGCAATCAATCGTGGCAATAATAATTCGATCGTTACATCTGCCATGTCTGACAATGCAAGCCCGATTTGCGATGTATCGGCCAGACCGCGCATTGTTTGCACGCCAACCTGAAAACGTCGCCCGTGAGACCATCGACGGATATAGTCGAGCACATCCTGAATATCACGGGCTTGTTCAAGAACTGTTGCAAGTTCCTCTTTCAGCGTTTCCCGATCTGGCAAGTGATCATGGAAGTCAGATGAAATGACGACATCCAGCAGTGTTGCATTCCGGCTGAGATATTCGGCCATACGCGGCGCACCGCCCATAATCTCGGCAACCAGATGCAACAGGTCAGGGTTGGCATAGAAAAGAGAAAAGAGTTGCACCCCGGAAGGTAGCTTGCCCAAAAATTCGTCAAACTTGAGCAGCGCCGCATCCGGATTAACCGTATCCGCCAAAGCTGCCAGCAATACAGGCATGAGTTCCGTCAATAATTCGCGTGAGCGCACACTGCGGGTCGCGCGATATCGGCCATGGTGCCAACGCCGGATTGCAGCCGACACTGTACCGGGATCGGAATAGCCCATGCGCTGAAGCGTCAATGTTGTTTCCGGGTCTTCGTCAGTACCTGTGAACACAAGATTTCCGGCAATATCTCCTTCGATGGTCAGATCGGGAGAATCTTCAAACAGATTTGCGTAGTGACCTTCAACCCGGGTCAGATGAGAAAGCAAATCGTTCTCGAATGAAGCCAGGTCTGCATACCCTGCAAAGATCGCCAGGTGCAGCAGGGCATCTGGCTCAGAAGGCAATGTCTGGGTCTGTTCGTCTGCAATCATTTGCAGGCGATGTTCAAGCCGACGCAAATAACTGTATGAGTCTGTCATTTCATCGGCAACGTCACGACTGATCCTGTCGCTGTCGGCAAGGGCATAAAGTGCTTCACAGGTTGGCGAAACCTGTAAGGAAACATCACGTCCACCGGCAATCAGCTGCTGGGTCTGGGCGAAGAACTCGATTTCACGAATGCCACCGCGGCCAACCTTGATGTTGTGGCCAGGAACCGTAACGGAAGAATGTCCTTTGTGACGATTGATCTGGCGTTTGATTGAATGAATGTCATCAATCGCCGCGAAATCGAGAAATTTACGCCAGATAAAAGGTGATATGCGATCAAGAAATCCCCGACCGGCTTCCAGATCACCTGCGACCGGAGCGGCTTTGATCATCGCAGCCCGTTCCCAGTTTTGACCGACACTTTCATAATAGCTTTCTGCAGCCAGCATCGATAGCGCAACAGGTGTGGCACCGGCATCCGGGCGCAAACGTAAATCGGTGCGAAATACATACCCGTCCGCCGTCCGCTCCTGCATGATCTTGACCATGGATCGTGTCAGGCGCACAAAACCGTCTTCGGGACCGCGTTTGCCCGTGTAGCGCACGACCTCCTGGTCCCACAATACGATCAGGTCGACGTCGCTGGAATAATTAAGCTCTCCTGCCCCCAGTTTGCCCATGCCGATGATGACCAGCCCGGACCCCCGACAAGGGTCTTCGATGTCGTCCAGTTCAATGGCACCCAATCTGGCTTCGGCACGCAGCAGGAATTCCAGGGTCAGATTCAGGGCAAGACAGGCAAAATCGCTCAGACTTGCGGTAACGCTTTGTAGTCCCCATGTACCGCTTAGATCAGCAGTAGCAGTCAACAACGCAAGACGGGATTTTGCCTGGCGCAGGGCTTTCATGACATCGGCTTCATTCTTGGCGACGCGGCATTCTTCGCGCGCCCGAAGAAACAGGCTGTCACGGACATCATCTGGTGCTGCATTTGCCAGTTCTGCGACAAACTCGGGATCGCGCAAAACGCAGCGGCTGAGGAAAGGACTGTTGCCAAAGATAGCTGTCAGGTATTGTTGACCCGTGGTATCATCTGCGATTCGGGTTATAAAATTACCCAACGTTTGATAGCGTGTTGTGGAGGTCAGGTTTTTCCAGTCCACAAAACCATTTTCGACGCGGGTGGCGTCATAGGGTTGCGGCAAATCGTCGGAACCGGAAAACAAGGCAAACACTAAAAAATCCTTCCAGCAGTCATTGTTTGAGACTGCTTCAAGGTGCGGATTGGGTCAAGATTTCAAACCGTATTAACTCGTCAAGACAAGAACAAAACGTTCGATTTAACTGGAACTACCACGATGATCCTGCCGGCAGGCAAATTTATACTCCAGATATTCGGTGCCATGACCGCAAGCCTGGCCATGGCGCTGGCGGTCTTTGCCTGGTTGCTGTCATCCGGACCGGTATCGCTCGGGTTTTTAACGCCATATCTCAAGGAAGCGCTGACGCTGGGTCGGGCTGGTGTACAAGTCGAAATGGACGATACCATTTTGACCTGGGCTGGTTGGGATCGCACACTTGATGTACGAGCCATCGGCGTCCGCTTGCTGGATACAAAAGGTAAAGCCATCGCCCGGGTGCCGGAAATTTCCCTGGGGCTAAGCGGGGCCGCCTTGATGGACGGTCGGGTGGTGCCCACCACGCTGGACTTGTTGCGTCCACAAGTTCGATTGTTGCGCACAAAAGACGGGCGATTTGATCTGGGCCTCGGTTCTGGAATTGGATCAGCAACCGGCGATGCCGCCGCAACCTTTTTTGAAGCCTTGCTCAATCCGTCATTCAGGGACAGACGCGATGGATTCCTGTCCCGGATCAGTGTGCTCAACGCAGATATCTTGCTGGTTGATCATGCATCGCGAACGACATGGCGGGCACCGTGGGCCGATATTTCGTTGTTGCGCTCTGCCAATGGCATTGATGGCAACATCATTGCAGATGTTGAAATTGGCGGTGATGCCACTCGTATTTCGGCTGTCGCCAATTACCACAATATTGAGCGAAAACTGGATGTCAGCCTTGATCTGGCAGATTTTCTCCCGGCAGAACTGGCGGCCCATATTCCCGCGTTCAAAGCCTTGAAGGCATTTTCGGCGCCCATAAGCGGCAAGATATCGACCACCTTGTATCTGGATGGCAAAGCCGCACCGGTTGAATTTAACCTCACCGGCGGACCAGGTGTCGTTACCTTGCCGGACTTCTTTGCCGGATCCCTGGTCTTTTCGCAACTGGCAGCACAGGGCGTGGTCAAGGAAGATTATCGTTCGATCGAATTTGGCGAAATCGTTGTCGATACCGGTGGACCCTCCGGTGTCGCCAAAGGAAATGTCAAACTGGTCAAAAAAGGTGAAGCCTGGGCCGCTGGCGGGACCCTGGAAGGGACGCTTCGGGATGTTCCCATGGCGGACCTGGGTGAATACTGGCCACCTAAACTGGCCCATATTGCGCGCGATTGGGTGTTGACCAATATTAAGGAAGGTCACGTTCGCGAAGGCAACTTCATCCTCCGAATCAAGCCAGAGGATTTCGAGAATGACACTTTGCCAAAAGATGCACTCGATCTAGCCCTGCGCTTTGAAAATCTGACGACACGTTATCTGCCGGAACTGCCGCCGTTGCTGAACGCATCCGGGACGGCGCGTATGACTATTGATACCCTGGATATTTCTGTCGAGGCTGGTCATGTAAAAACGCTGCAACTATCAGAAGGCAGCGTTTTGCTGAGTGACCTTAGTGGCGATAATCCTGCCGTTGATATTTCGTTTGTTGTCAGCGGTCCCGTAAAAGACGGCATGGCCGTGCTGGATATGGAGCCCTTTGGTTTTGCGACCCTGCTGGGCGTCGTGCCCACTGAACTGGGTGGTGAAATGGCCGCTCGCGCCCGTATTGCCTTGCCGCTGTCCGAGAATATCGATGAGAAAGATGTCAGGTTTGCCGCAGCGGCCAACGTACGCGACTTTTCAATGCCAAAGGGCATTGGTGGTGTGCCGCTGAATAGTGGCACCCTTGCTGTCAGCATCGATGCAAATGCCATCGATATCACAGGGGATGTTGTTGTCGCCGGCGTAAAAGCCAATGTTGCCTGGCATCAGGGTTATTACGGAGAAGCTGCCAAAACATCACAGCTCAGGATGACGACCGTTCTGGACGAAGCCGGGCGCAAGGGGCTGGGGCTGCCGGATGTTACGTGGCTTGCAGGACCTGTGGGCATTACGGCTGATCTGGTGGCTGAAAACTGGCAAGTCAGCAGGGGCACAATGGCCGTTGATCTGACTTCTGCTGCCATTGCCATGCCTGAACTGCAGTGGCGCAAGGATGCCGGGGTTCCGGGGCAGTTGGATTTTCAGTTTGTATTGCCCGATGATCCCGCAGACAAAGTTCAGGTGCAGGCCCAGGCTCAGACCCCGGCCCAGGCAAAGACCGGTTCCAGTCCGGCCATTAGCGGAGATTTCAGTTACGCAGGTGGCGGACTGGAAGCCAGCGGAGACCTGGAACTGGGGGCAGGGGCCACGCTCAAGCAACTCAATCTATCAAAACTGAAGTTTGGTTTATCGGATGTCTCGGCCTCGATCAGACCGCTGGCACCGAAGGGCTATATCATTGCCATGGAAGGCACCCAGTTTGATATGCGCCCCTATATGTCCCGGTTGCTTGGCGACGACGCAAACAAGGCTGGTGGTGATCTCCCACCCCTCAGATTACAGACGCGATTGAGGCGACTGATCGTCGACGATACCCAGATGCTGGATAACATGGAGGGTGGCGCCGAATTTGATGGCACAGTCTGGCGCACATTGAATGCCAACGGGGATCTTTCCCGCGGTGATCTTGTCGGCGGTGTTCCCGTCGTTGTTTCCTACAGTTCAAACGACGACAAAAGCCGGATCAGGGTCCGCTCGAACGACGGAGGTGGTGTCGTCCGCAAACTTGGCATATTCGAAAATGCCTTTGGTGGTGAACTGGCCCTGGACGCAACCATATTCGAGGCCGAAAAAGACCGACCCATGCGCGGCAAGGTCACACTAAAAAAATTCAAGGTGGTCGATGCACCAACTCTTTCGAACATTCTGACCGTAGGTTCGCTATCTGGCGTCGCGAATATCCTGACAAATAATGGTATTCCGTTTGTGCAATTTGAAGCCCCGTTCCTGATGAAAAACGGTATCATCACGACCCGCGATGCACGCGCCTTTGGCCCGTCACTGGGTGTCACGATTGAAGGTATTGTCGACAGGAACAAATCACACATCGAATTGCAGGGAACTCTGGTGCCCGCCTATACGATCAACTCTGTCCTTGGCAATATCCCCATTCTCGGGCGCTTGCTCATCGGAGGTGAGGGGCAGGGGATATTCGGGCTCACTTATAAAGTCTCAGGTGCCATCTCCAGACCGAAGGTCCTGGTGAACCCACTTTCTGCCTTGGCACCGGGACCGCTGAGAACGTTACTTTTTGGTGGTTTTCCAACGAATGGTGAAACAACAGAGCAACCGGATTCCGGTCAGGACAATTGATCATGAAGGAAGTCAGTTTTACGGAGATGAAAAACGGCACACGTGAGGAATATGAATTTCTCACGCCCCTGTTTCAGGAACATCATCGCCTGAACCTGGCCGATGAAGTGCTGGCCATGCTTCTGAAATTACGGGGACCGAAACTCGGCTATAAAGTCGACCGCTATGAACATTCCCTGCAATCAGCGACACATGCCCTGCGGGATGGTGCCGACGAAGAACTGATCGTTTGCGCCTTGTTGCATGATATTGGTGACAGCATTGCGCCGGACAATCACAGCCAACTGGCAGCGGCCGTCCTCAAGCCCTATGTCAGCGAGAAAAATCACTGGATCATACGCCATCATGGCCTGTTTCAGGGGTATTATTACTTTCATCACCTGGGCCAGGACCAGAATGCCCGTGACCAGTTCAAAACCCATGAACACTATCAAGCCTGTGTCGACTTTTGCGAAAAGTACGATCAGAACTGTTTTGATCCGGAATTTGATACTTTGCCACTGGAGACCTTCGAACCCATGGTCAGGCGAATGTTCGAAAAACAACCTGACGAGTACGTTTAGGTCAGACTCCAAGTCTCACACTATCAGTAGATTTTTAACACTCAGTGTGCTTACTTCCGGCTGGAGTTCGCAAGCCAGTGATTGGTTCGTTGGTGCAATCCAGATAGTTGGTATCGACAGTGTTGTATGATGGTTGGTTTATTACATAAATTCCTTGAGTTTTCCTTGCCTGAGACAGCAAACGAGAGCTCGCGGAACAGGTCCAGATATCTGGGTGTCTACGCGGCACTGGTTGTGGTCGGCGGCATTGTCGCTGGCATCCTTCCTTTCTATTTCTGGCTCAGCAATCCCATGAGTTGGGACGAAACGACAGCAATCATTCTTTCACAAATTGCACCGTTTCTCGGCATTCTGGTAATCAGGCAAACGGGAAACCTCGCATACGGTATGTTCGCGGCCTCCTTTCCGTTGACGATTACGTTCACGATCATGGCCTGGCATCACAATGGTCTGGGCTCCTTTGTCATACCCTGGTACATCACGATCATTGTGATCCAGAGCTTGTTCGGGCACCGGGGATTGTTTTTGTTGACGGGATTTAATCTGGTTGCGGCCTTCATGTTCCTGTTTATTGCCGGGCATTTCGGATATCTGCCTGAGGAAACCATTTCGCGCGATAACTATAACTGGATGTACCTGATTTCGCTCCTGACCTCGATGATGGCAATCGTCTGGGTAGGAACAAGTGGCCTTGTCCGCCGCGCCAAATCCAAGGAAATACTTCGATTGGTATCTGAACAGGCTGAAGCCGCCAATCTGGCCAAATCCAGATTTGTTTCCAGCATGAGCCACGAACTCAGAACCCCGTTGAACTCTATTCTCGGCTTTAGTCAGATTTTGAAGACGGATACGACGCAATCTCTGACTGAAGACCAGACGGAAAGTGTCGATTTGATTTCAAACGCTGGTACTCACTTGCTGGAACTGATCAATCAAATTCTGGATATGTCCCGAATTGAAGCTGGCGAACTGGATGTTCACTTTGAAGACCTTGATCTGTCAAATGCCATCGCGTCGAGCATCGATATCATCACTGTTCAGGCCGAAAAGGCGGGCATCACAATCGAAAATCATGTTGTTGACGAGCTTGTGGTGAAGGCCGACAGATTATTGCTGAACCAGGTCTTGCTTAATCTGCTGTCCAATGCCGTTAAATATAACTGCCCCGAAGGAAATATCACCATTCAGTCCGGCACTGATGGCGATGGCATGATGCAAGTCAGTATCACAGATACCGGCATGGGCATCCCGGAAGACCAGATCGGTTACCTGTTCCAGTCGTTTAACCGGCTGGGTGCCGAAAACACAGCCATCGAAGGCACCGGGATCGGCCTCGTGATTACCGAAAAACTGCTCAAGGCCCAGAATGGCAGCATCCAGGTGGCAAGCGTCGTCGACGAAGGGTCCACCTTCTCGTTCAAGTTGCCGCTGTCGACAGAGGCAAGCAGTATCTGACTTCAAGTCCGCGAAAATGGACTAAACCGGCTTCACCAATACATGCCGTTTTTTACCGGCGGACAGCTTGATCGCGCCGTCGGCATTGCAGTCTGCCAGGGTGATTAAATCGGTTTCCTGTTTGATCTGCACGTCGTTCAGACGTCCACCGCCGCCCTTGATCAGGCGGCGGGCTTCGCCGCCGGTCTGGGCCAGATTGGCACGTCGGAACAATTCGAACGCGGCAATTCCTTCACCAAGATCGGCTGAGGCCACTTCGATTGTCGGCAGACCTTCGGCGGCACCGCCCTGTTCGAAGGTTTTTCGTGCGGTTTCTTCTGCCGCTTTGGCTGCGTCCGCACCGTGGCACATGGTTGTGGCAGCATTCGCCAGAATCTTCTTGGCGTCGTTGAGTTCGGCACCTTCCAAAGCTTCCAGGCGGGCGATTTCGTCCATGGGCAGGGTTGAAAACAGGCGCAGGAAGCGACCGACATCGGCGTCTTCTGTGTTGCGCCAATACTGCCAGTAGTCCCAGGCGGACAGCATATCATCATTGAGCCAGACAGCCCCGTCAGCGGTTTTGCCCATTTTGGCGCCAGATGACGTGGTCAACAAAGGTGTGGTCAGTCCAAACAGGGAACGCTGTTCAACGCGTCGGCCCAGTTCAACTCCGTTGACGATATTTCCCCATTGATCCGAGCCGCCCATTTGCAGGCAGCAATCATGGCGACGGCCCAGTTCCAGAAAATCGTAGGCCTGCAGAATCATGTAGTTGAATTCAAGGAAGGTCAGCGGCTGTTCGCGGTCCAGACGCAGTTTGACACTGTCAAAACCGAGCATGCGGTTAACCGAAAAATGGCGGCCGTAATCACGCAGAAAATCGATGTACTGGATGTCTTTCAGCCAGTCATCGTTATTGACCATGATGGCATCGGTTGGTCCGTCACCAAATTTCAGGAACTTTTTGAAAACTTCCTTGATGCCGTCCATATTCTTGTTGATGGCAGCATCGTCCAGCAACTGGCGCTGGGTATCCTTGCCGGAAGGATCACCGACCTTGGTCGTGCCACCGCCCATCAGGACAACAGGCTTGTGCCCGGTTTGCTGGAGATGATGCAACATCATGATCTGGACCAGACTTCCCGCATGCAAGCTGGGTGCCGTGCAATCAAAACCGATATAGGCAACAATAGGCTCGTCACCTGCGGCCCGGGCATCAAGTGCCTCCAGGTCCGTGCATTGATGCATGTACTGGCGCTCAACAATGGTGCGCAGGAAATCGGAACGTAAATCGGTCATAGCAGGCTGTTTCTTGAATACTGATGAAGTGGATAAGTCAAACGTGAGCCGCTATCTAGCACAACCAGGTCAGGGGAACAATGTGAGCGTCACGCAGGCACAGAATCCATGAGCCGGTTCAGAACAGCCATTGGCCTCATGAGTGGCACATCACTGGACGGCATTGATGCTGCCTTGATTGAAACGGATGGTGATACTGTACGCCACTTCGGACCAGGTTTGGCACAGACCTACGACGATGATTTCAGAGACCGTCTGCGGGAATGTATCGAAAACCCTGCCGTCCGCGCTGACGTTGGTGACCAGATCGCTGACCGACAGGCGGCAGTCGTGCTGCAATTGCTCAGCGACAACAATCTCAGGGCTTCTGATGTTGATGTGATCGGGTTTCATGGCCAGACCGTTGATCACCGACCCGCAGAAGGCATTACAACACAGATCGGCAATGCAGCCCGGTTGGCTGGGGCAACCGGCATTGATGTCGTCGCTGATTTTCGCAGCGCCGATGTGGCAGCCGGTGGGGAAGGGGCTCCTTTTGCACCTCTGTATCACCGCGCCCTGGCTGCCGGTCTTGCCAAACCTCTTGCCGTGCTGAATTTGGGCGGCGTGGGCAATGTGACCTGGATGGGTGAAACAAGCGACGATGTGCTGGCGTTTGACACCGGCCCTGGCAATGCGCTGATCGATGACTGGATGTGTGACACAACCGGCCAGGGCATGGACGCAGGCGGTGCTTTTGCTGAAACAGGCGAGGCTTCAGAAGCTGCACTCGGGCAATTGATGTCACATGCCTATTTTTCCAAACTGCCGCCGAAATCTCTCGACCGCCAGGATTTTCATGATTTATTGAAACCCGCGACACATGGGCTGGCCCCGGCGGACGGTGCCCGTACCCTTACCGCATTCACCGTGCAGTCTGTTGTTGCTGCCAGTCAGCATTTCCCCAGGCCCGTCAGCCGCTGGCTGGTTTGCGGTGGTGGTCGTCACAACGCATTGATGATGCAACTGCTCAATGATGCCCTGGGCGTGCCTGTAGAGCCAGTGGAGGCTGTTGGATGGCGCGGTGACCTGTTGGAAGCAGAAGCCTTCGCCTGGCTCGCTGTACGCAGCCTTGACGGCAAGCCGCTAAGCCTGCCGTCAACAACCGGTGTGCGAGAGCCGGTGACAGGCGGGAAGTTGTTTCCCGCCCATCCCTGACCTCAGGCAGCGATATTCAGTTCACCTCGCCAGCCCGGGAACAATTCATCTGCGTCTGATGGGAAGCTTTCGAAGGCACGGGCGAATTCGCGGTGGTCACGGGCAAAGGCCATCGGGTCGGCTCTTTCACGCCAGCATTGTTCGGCCTGACGAAGCGACGTTGCACCAGCGGCAGGACCATCGATGTGGCCATAACTTCCACCACCCGCCGTCAGGATCAGATTTGAATGACCAAGGTTTTCGAAAAAGCCTGGCATGCGCAAGGCGTTCATGCCGCCGGAGATGATCGGCGTCGTGGCTTTGCTGCCGTACCATTCCTGATGGAAATATGGACCCGCAACACTGTCCTGTTCGATCATATGGGCGATGATGCGGTCATCGCTTTCACCCTCCATCTTGCCATGGCTCATGGTGCCGACATGAATGCCCGAGGCCCCTTGCAGGCGGGACATCTTGCCCAGCACAAATGCCGTGTAGCCGCGCTTTGACTGTGGCGAGGTGACGGCCCCGTGCCCGGCCCTGTGATAGTGCAGGAACTGATCAGGGAAATTACGACGTGCCGTGGTGATGGCCGCAGGACCTGCTACATAGCCATCCACCAGAAAGGCCACATGTGAGGCGTTGTCACCGAAAGCATCAAGGATGAATTCACCCCGGGCCACCATTTCGGCCGGATCGTCTGCCGTGATGTTGGCCGAGAACAGCTTGGGCTGTCCGGTTGCGTTCTGGGCCCGGATCATGGCGTCGGCTACCAGCGGGATCGTAATTTTCAACGGTGCAAAGGACTGGTTACCCTGGGGCTCGTCGTTCTTGATGAAGTCACCCCCCAGCCAGAAATCCAATGCCGCATCGGCAAAGGGCTTGGGCCTCAGGCCCAGTTTGGGCTTGATGATGGTGCCGACGATGAAACCACCGTCCTGCTCGGGCCTGCCCAGAACGCGCCAGAGGTCACTGATTGTGGTCGCCGGGCGGTCGAACTTTTCAAGGTAGGGCCGGGGCACATAAAAATCGTGCATTTTGGCATATTCAACATCGCCCATACCCTGGTTGTTGCCGATTGTCAGGGTCAGGAAAGAAGCAATCATGGCGCTGCCGTCGGTGATGTTGAAATCGAACAGAGCCAGCGGATAGGCGATTTTCATCAGCTCCCGTTCGGGATCAATTTCATAGACCATGGCATCTACACCGCGGGTGAAATCATCCGTCGTTGAAATATCAACATTGGTGCCGGTTGAGGATTCAGCGGCGAAGTGCGCTGCGGTTTCCAGATACCCGTATCCGCTTTTTGGTTTCATGATATAGGCGCACAGGACGTGGTCCTGGCCCGCAATCAGTTGTTCTTCAGTCAGGCTCAGGTCAGCATAGCGATCAGATTGGTCCACCGGTTATCTCCTTTGGTTCGATTCAGGTGTGGTTGTTCAGAGTGATCAAGCGTGTCGGCTGCGTTCAGTCAGTTGCAGGATCATTGGCGTCAGGATCAGTTGCATGGCGATATCCAGCTTGCCGCCGGGAATAACAATAGAGTTTGCCCGCGACATAAAACTGTCGTGGATCATGGAAACCAGATAGGGGAAATCGATCCCCCGCGGGTTGGCGAAGCGTATGACAACCAGGCTTTCGTCCGGCGTAGGTATCCAGCGGGCGACAAATGGATTGGATGTATCCACTGTCGGAACCCGCTGAAAATTGATATCGGTCTGGGAAAACTGCGGGCAAATGTAATGCACATAGTCCGGCATGCGCCGCAGCATGATGTCCATGACTGCTTCGGTCGAATAGCCGCGCACATCCCGGTCCCGATGAATTTTCTGTATCCATTCAAGATTGATCACCGGCACGACACCGATTTTCAGATCGGCATACCGGGCGACGTTGATGTCATCGGCGACAACAGCACCGTGGAGTCCCTCGTAAAACAGAACATCGGTTTCCTCCGTCTGTTCCTGCCACGGGGTAAAGGTGCCTTCGGGGGTGCTTTGTAGTTCAGCTTCTTCCTGGTCGTGGATATAGGTGCGCGTGCGGCAGTAACCGCTTTCGCCATAGCGTTTGAATTCTGCTTCAAGTTCTGCCAGCAAATTGGCGTCCGGACCAAAGTGGCTGAAATGGGGATTATCCTTTTCAGCTTCACTGATCATGACTTTTTTCATCTCAGCCCTGTCATAGCGGTGAAAGGCATCGCCTTCGATCGCGACGGAGCGAACATTTTCCCGGCGGAAAATTTGCTCGAACGTCGATTTCACAGACGTGGTGCCGGCACCGGATGATCCGGTTACTGAAATAACAGGGTGTTTTCGCGACATATACAGGGTCCTCAGTTTACGAAAAGGCCGCGATTGGCGAACAGGGGAGAGTGCCGGCTGCCGCCTCGGGGTTCGAGATAATAGTTTTCGACACGGGTGACCTCTGCTGCCGATCCGAAGATCAGGGGCACCCGCTCATGAACAGACAGCGGCTGGATATCCAGGACAGGGACAAGACCAGTGCTTGCCTGACCGCCAGCCTGCTCTACCAACAAAGCGATGGCATTCGCTTCATAGACCAGGCGCAGGCGACCGTTCTCATATCCGGGCCTCTGGTCCGGCGGATACAGGAAAATGCCGCCCCTTGAGAATACGCGGTGACATTCCGCAACCAGGGACGCCAGCCAGCGCATATTGAAATTGACACCGCGGGTACCGTCTTCTCCGTCCAGGCAATCGCCAACATAGGCGCGGATGCTGTCGTCCCAATGCCGGAAATTTGAGGTATTGATAGCAAATTCTGTTGTTTCCTCCGGAATGCAGACATTTTCTTCGACCATGAAATATTGCCGTCTGGCCCGGTCCAGGGTGAAAACATGCGTGCCCTGACCCAGAGTCAGTACCAGATCGGTTTGCGGGCCATATATGATATAGCCAGCGGCCAGTTGCTTGCGACCGGGCTGCAGGACGGCGTTCTGGCCAAGTGTTGTGGCATCGTAGATCGAAAATATGGTGCCGACGGAAAGATTGGTGTCGACATTGCTGGAGCCGTCCAGAGGATCAGTCGTTACAGCCAAAGACCCACCTGGTGTGATTTCACGGATATCTTCCAGTTCTTCTGAGGCCAGCCACGCAACGGACTGGCCAACCAGCATTTCCATGATCAGTTCATTGGCGCGGATATCCAGCTCTTTTTGCTCGTCCCCGTCGGCGTTGGTGGCGATGCTGACAGCAGCAGCTGGGGCCATGGCGCCCTTGGAGATGATCCCCGAAAGTATCCGTCCGGCTTCACATAGCGCCATGATAGTCGCCGAGACATCCTGACCATGGGCTTCATTCAGAAGTTGGGTGTCCAGCCAGTTCGTGAGAGAGAGTGCTTTGGGCAATTCGATTTTCCTTGTCAGGTGTCCGGGACGGAAAGTCCGTGAGGAATTCGAACGGCATATTAGAGGTATTGAATAAAAAGAAAAATTAAATATACTTTGTCACTATGAAAGAAAATCTAAATCACTACCGGCGCTCTGCAACCATGAAACAGTTTCGTGCGCTTGAAGCTGTCATTCAGAACGGCACCTATACGGCTGCAGCCAATCAACTGAACGTCACGCCGCCAGCGGTCAGCATCCAGATGGGGCTGCTGGAAGACATGGCGGGCATGCCTTTGGTGGAACGGGTTGGCGATCAGTTCAAGGCGACGGAAGCGGGCAACATTCTGGTTGAAGCAGCACGTTCTATCGGCGATGTCTTGTCTGAAAGTGCCGAAGCCCTGATGCATATCAAAGGGGCAGAGGGCGGCACGGCGCGTGTCGGCATCATCAGCACCGCCAAGTATTTTGCGCCTCGTGCACTGGCGGCGTTTTCACGGGAACATCCCGGTATTGATGTCAGGCTTTCCGTCGGCAACCGACAGGAAACCATTGCCGCGATGGAAAATCACGAAATTGATTTTGCCATAATGGGTCGCCCACCTGAGAATTTTGAAGTTGAATCCCTGGCCTTTGGTGCCCACCCGCACATCATCATTGCGCCACCCGATCATGCACTCGCAAGCAAATCCAACATTCCCATCAAATTGTTGGCAGAGGAGCGCTTTTTGTCACGTGAAAAGGGGTCTGGCACCCGGACCTTGATGAGCCGGTTATTCACAGGCGTGGGGATTGAGCCACCGCTGGGCATGGAAATTGGCAGTAACGAGACCATCAAACAGGCCGTGATCGCCGGACTTGGCATCGCCTTGATCTCGGCCCACACGGTTGCAGTTGAATTACATGACGGCCGGTTGTCCTACCTGGACATTCTCGGCATGCCGCTGGTGCGCAACTGGTTTGTGGTCAAACGTCAGGAAAAAAAGTTGCTGCCTGCAACCCGCGCCTTGTGGGACTTTCTGGAAGCAAACGGCAAGTCGTTTTTACCGGATCCCGGCTTGTCCTGAGACAAACCGGGGTAATTCCGAATATCAGGCGGCTTTTTTGCCTTTCAGGCGCATGTCCAGGTAATCACCGGAACGCGTTGTCAGTTCATCCAGTTCTTTTTCGAAGAAATGACCGGCACCGTCGATCGTCTGGTGATCAATAGTGATGCCTTTTTGCAGCTTCAGTTTGGCGGCAAGACCTTCTACGTCCTGTGGTGGCACGACCTGATCGGCTGACCCGTTCAGCAACAGACCCGAAGACGGGCAAGGGGCCAAAAAGGCAAAATCATACATGTTGGCTGGCGGGGCGACGGAAATGAAACCGTCAATTTCCGGCCGACGCATCAGCAATTGCATCGAAATCCAGGCACCGAAAGAAAACCCGGCGACCCAGCAAAAACGGGAGTTTTCATTGTAGGTCTGCAACCAGTCCAGCGCCGACGCGGCATCAGAAAGTTCACCAAGGCCCTGGTCAAAGGTTCCCTGGCTGCGACCAACACCCCTGAAGTTAAAGCGCAGGGTGGAAAATCCACGCTTCACGAACAGGTGGAACAGATTATAGACAATCTTGTTGTTCATGGTGCCCCCGAATTGAGGGTGGGGGTGCAGGATCAGTGCAACTGGTGCACCGTCTTTTGTGTTGTGATGATAGCGACCTTCAAGACGGCCCTCGGGGCCATTAATGATAATATCCGGCATAGTGTTCCGTGCTGACCAATCTTTTGGGACCCATGATCACGATAATTGAAATAACAAATCGTCCATTTCAACCGACGAGATCGGGGTCGATGACCTAAAAAAATAAAACCTTTGGCTGAAGTCGGGTTAATGGCGTATTTGCCCAAAAACCCTGCCTTATAATACTTGACTATTTTCGTTGGTTTACCTATATCAATAATCAGGCGATCAGCAAAAGCCGCTGGTTGTTGCAGGCACTGCATATCACAAAACTTTCGTGAAGTGCAAAAAAACCCTGCGTGTCCCTATGTAATTTCATGCGGAAGCACTTGATTTCAAGCTTTTTTACGGAAAATGACGCAGACAGGACGAAATAACCGATTGGTTGACTGTTGTGGTAGCAAGCGTTTGCAGACATATCCTGAAAAAAATCAGGGTTATTATAGCGATAAGATCAATTCCGGGCGAACAGATAGAATACAGGTGACGTATGCTTGATCTGATTAAACATGATGTAGCGGCCATTTTTGAACGCGACCCAGCTGTGCGCTCACGGCTTGAGGTTTTTCTGTGTTATCCCGGTTTTCATGCTGCGCTGATTTATCGACTGGCGCACTGGGCCTGGGTTCGCAACTGGTATTTGCTCGGCCGTTTTCTGTCCCATATCGGACGTTTCCTGACCGGCATTGAAATTCATCCCGGTGCCCGGATCGGCAAGGGTTTGTTTATCGATCATGGCATGGGCGTTGTTATTGGCGAGACGTCGATCCTGGGTGAGAACGTGACCCTCTATCATGACGTCACCCTTGGCGGGATTTCCCCGGCGGAGAATTCTTCGCAGCAGGTCGCGCAAAAACGCCACCCCACACTTGAAGACGGCGTCATTGTTGGCTCCGGTGCCCAGATTCTGGGCCCTATTGTCATTGGCGCCAATGCGCGGGTTGGCTCGAACTCTGTGGTCTCAAAAAATGTACCGGCAGGGGCCACCGTCGTTGGTGTGCCTGGCAAGATTGCCGGTGCTGCCGTATCACGCAAATCATCTGGCCGGTTCGAAGCCTATGGCACGCCGGGCGGTGAAATTAATGACCCGGTCGCCCGTTCCATCGACGGATTGCTGGATCAGGTGCAGCTGTTAACGGCGAGAATTGGTGACCTGGAAACAGCGCTGGACGCCAAAGAGACCGACACGAAACCAAAATCTTCAGAAACCGGGCTGGAAGACTTGCCCGTCGATACCTCTAGAAAGAATTGAACTGGTCAAACGGTTTGAACCAGCTTCAATGTCATTAGAAGGAGACGAATTGTGAAACTAAGTACCAAGGGCCGTTATGCGGTTATGGCCATGGCTGATCTGGCGATCCAGAGTGGCGGACGTCCTGTGTCGCTGGCCGATATCGCGGACCGTCAGGAAATTTCGCTCTCATATCTTGAGCAATTGTTCGGCAAGTTGCGGCGCTCGTCACTTGTGAAAAGCGTTCGTGGACCCGGTGGTGGCTATATGCTGGGCCGCAGTGCCGAGGAAATGCGCATTTCAGACATTGTGCTTGCAGTTGATGAGCCGCTCAGCGTTATGCGCTGCCAGCCTGGTTCTCCTGCCGGTTGTCAAAGCAACAAGGGCCGATGTTTGACCCATGACCTGTGGGAAGAACTGACCAATCAGATCCATTTGTATCTGGCTTCTGTCTCGCTGGATGACGTCATCAGCCGTCGGGTTCTCGGAACCAGTGGCATGATGGGCGAAGAATTTGAAGACCGGCCCCGTAATGAGCCTGCAATAACGCTTGATGCTGAACAGATCGCTGGCGATTGTCTGCCATCGCCGGTTCTCGCTCAGGAAGCCGTTCAGGGTTGAATACTGTGAGCCAGTCCCGCACCATATATCTCGACTACAATGCCACGGCACCGGTGAAACCGGCTGTGGTTGAAGCAGTCGCGCAGGCACTGGCAACAGGCGGTAATCCGTCCTCTGTTCATTCGACTGGCAGAAATGCAAGGATCGCCGTCGAAAATGCCCGTGAAAAAGTGGCAAGCCTTTTGGGGGCGAGTGCCGGAGACGTGATTTTCACCAGTGGCGGTACAGAAGCGAACAACCTCTGCCTGCGCAGTTTCCATGAAGCAGGCCGCAAGTTGTTGGTTTCGGCAGTTGAGCATCCTTCGGTCATGACAACGGCACTGGCGCTTGGGGCAACGATCATACCTGTTGATCAAAATGGCGTGGTTCAACCTGACAGTCTTGCTGAGTTGCTGGAAGCAGAAGGTAAAGATCAGTCCGTGTTGGTGTCCGTGATGGCTGCCAATAATGAAACCGGCGTTCTTCAACCGATCCAGGAATTGGCGGATATAGCCCACCAATATGGGGCCTTGATGCATACGGATGCGGTTCAGGTTGCGGGTAAAATACCGTTTGATATGAAAGTGTTAAACGTCGATCTTGCCACGATATCTGCACACAAGACATGCGGTCCGGCGGGAACGGGAGCGCTGATCACCAGCGTACAAGTCGGCAAGATGCAAGGCATTCAAACCGGTGGTGGCCAGGAAAAGGGTTTGCGACCGGGGACAGAGAACCTGGCGGGGATCGCGGGGTTTGGTGTCGCCGCAGAACTCGCCGCCGATGATCTGGCGCGAACAGATGAAATAGAAGCTTTGCGAGACAGTCTGGAGCGGCAAATCAGTGATTTTGCGCTCGACGTCAGGATTTTTGGCGCTGATACGGCGCGTGTCGGCAATACCAGTTGTTTTGCCATGCCAGGCGTCGACAGCGAAGTTCAGGTCATGAGCTTTGATCTGGAAGGCATTGCGATCAGTGCAGGTGCAGCCTGTTCATCCGGCAAGGTTTCAGCATCGCCAGTCTTGCTGGCGATGGGTGTCGATGAAACTGCTGCCAGCAGCGCTATTCGTGTCAGCCTCGGCTGGGGCACGACACAAGACGATATCGATGAATTTGTTGCTGCCTGGAAGGCGCTTTATGGGCGTCTGGGGCAGAAGTCCGAGGAACTAACGGCTGCCTGAGGGTGGTCAACTGTGAATGACAGGATTGAAGTGAAATGAACGAACAGAGTCACGTTGAATTCAAGGGCGAAAACATGAAAACGCCGATCTATATGGATTATCAGGCCACAACGCCCATGGACCCGCGTGTTGTTGAGGTCATGATGCCGTATTTCGGTGCCAAATATGGCAATCCTCATTCACGCAGCCATTCTTTTGGCTGGGAAGCTGAAGAAGCCGTTGAAGCAGCCCGGGCACAGGTTGCCAGTTTGATCGGTGCCAGCCCCAAGGAAATCATTTTCACCTCGGGTGCGACAGAATCAAATAATCTGGCGCTTAAGGGTGCTGCGATGTTCTACCGTGACAAGGGCAAGGACCATATCATTACGTCCGTGACCGAGCATAAATGTGTGCTGGATACCTGTCGTCATCTGGAGCAGGAAGAAGGCTTCAAGGTGACTTATCTACCGGTTCAGGAAAACGGACTGATCAGCCTTGATGCCCTGAAGGATGCGATTACGGACCGCACGGTTCTGGTGTCGATCATGGCGGTGCATAACGAAATCGGCGTGATCCAGCCTCTGGCTGAAATCGGCAGGATTTGTCGCGAAAACAAGATATTTTTCCACACGGATGCTGCCCAGGGTGCTGGTAAAATTCCATTGGATGTCAACGAGATGAACATCGATCTGATGAGCATCTCCGGTCACAAGATTTATGGTCCCATGGGCATTGGTGCCTTGTTTGTGCGTCGCAAGCCACGGGTCCGGTTGCGTCCGCTGATCAATGGCGGTGGTCAGGAACGCGGCATGCGTTCGGGCACTTTGTCGCCTCCTTTGTGTGTGGGCCTGGGTGAAGCCTGTGCCATTGCAGAGGCCGAGATGGCGTCAGACAACGAACGTATTCGATTACTGGCCAAGCGTTTTCATACCGCAATCAACGACAGATTGCCGGAAGTTATCCTGAACGGTGATGATGAGCACCGCTTCTGGGGCAACATCAATCTCAGTTTTGCCTATGTTGAAGGCGAATCCCTGATGATGGGCATCCGTGATCTGGCAGTATCCTCAGGCTCTGCCTGTACATCGGCGTCCCTGGAGCCAAGCTACGTGTTGCGCTCGCTGGGTGTTGAAGAAGAAATGGCCCATACGTCCATTCGCTTTGGCATTGGCCGTTTTACAACAGAAGCTGAAATCGACTATGCGGTAGAACATATTGTGAAAGCCGTTGAGAAGTTACGTGCCATGAGCCCGTTGTGGGAAATGGCGCAAGAGGGCATCGATATCAAGTCTATTGAGTGGGCTGATCACTAATGAATTGGCCGATCACAGGCGAAGTTTAGAATGTGTCAAATTGTCACGCTGGTCTTGCGGGCTAATTTGGTATAAGAATACTAATTAATTGGAATGGTGGATAACATGGCTTACAGCGACAAATTGATCGAGCATTACGAGAACCCGTTAAACATCGGATCGTTTGAAAAAGACGATGATGGCGTGGGCACAGGTCTGGTTGGTGCACCTGCCTGTGGTGACGTGATGAAACTTCAAATCAAGGTTAACCCCGAAGGCATTATTGAAGATGCCAAGTTCAAGACTTTTGGCTGTGGTTCTGCGATTGCCTCATCCAGTCTGGTCACAGAATGGGTCAAGGGAAAGTCATTGGACGAAGCCGGTGAGATCAAGAACACGGATATCGCCGAAGAACTGGCGTTGCCACCCGTGAAAATTCACTGTTCAGTACTGGCAGAAGACGCCATCAAGGCCGCGATTAGCGACTACAAGGAAAAATCAGCAGCAATAGCCAAAGGCGAAGCTGCAGAATAAACCGGATCGGTGCCTGATGTGGCACCGTGAGTGACGATTGGAAGGATGTATATATGCCCGCGATGATCAGTTTGACGGACAACGCTGTTGACCGGATTAATGCGTTGATGACAAAACGTGACGAGCCAGCCGCCGGCTTGCGCATTAGCGTGCGCACAGCGGGCTGTTCCGGCCTGTCCTATACGCTGGAATATGCCGACACGCCTGAAGAGTTCGATGAAATTATCGAAGAAAAAGGCGTCAAGGTTTTCATCGACCCCAAAGCCACCATGTTTATTGTCGGTACAGAAATGGATTTTGTGGAAGAAAAGCTGCAGTCCGGTTTTGTCTTCACCAATCCGAATGAAAAAGGCAAATGCGGTTGTGGAGAATCCTTCCACGTCTAGGGTCTTAAACGCCTGGGCGTAAACCAGACACATCATGGATACTGGCCTTCGCCAGTATGACGAACCGAAAGAAATCGCGTCATACTGGCGAAGGCCAGTATCCATGTAGCAGTTCAATCAAGAGACAGAGTTTCAATTTTGAGCAATAACGATAATCATAAAGGTGAAGGGCAGGGACATGTGCACGCCCATCCGGACTCGCCTTGTTGGTCCTGTCGCGGGTCTGTAGATCAGCGCGCACCGTTTTGCCATGCCTGTGGCATCATCCAGCCTGCACGACGTGGCGACGAATTTCAGCGGCTCGGCATGAAGGCCGACTTTGACCTTGATCCGAAAGATCTGGAAAAACGCTATTTTGCCTTTCAGCGCACTTTCCACCCGGATCGCTTCGCCACCAAATCATCACGCGAAAAACAACTGTCACTGCAACATGCAACGGACCTGAACGAGGCCTATGACCGACTGAAAGCACCGCTTTCCCGAGCAGAAGCCTTGTTGGAAACGAAAGGTGCCGGGGTCGACGATCATGCCCGAACGGAAAGTGATCCGGAATTGCTGATGGAAGCCATGGAAAGCCGCGAAGCGCTGGCCGATGCGGAAACAGCAGATGAAGTCGCCAAACTTGAAGCTCTGACCCGTGCCGATATTGAACTTTCCGAAGAAGCCCTGTCACTGGCCTTCAGTGCCGACGATCTGGAAGGCGCCACCGGCATCGTTACACGCCTGAAATATCTTCTTAAGTTACTTCAGGAAATACGCCGCAAGCGGTTGGTATTAAATAATTAACTGGTGTTCAAATTACACCGTTCGCAATACAATTTAGTTTAAGGTTTAGACTCCAAGATGGCCGAATTCCTGCAAATTCATGAACCGGGTGAAACCCCCATGCCCCACGCCGACGACAATGTCGCTGTCGGTATTGATCTGGGCACAACCAATTCCCTTATTGCGATTGCCCATGAGGGTGCGCCTGAAATTCTGCGTGGCACGGACGGGCGCGGCATGGTGCCATCCGTTGTGGCTTATCTGGACGACAAGGTCGTCGTCGGTGCAGATGCACGGCCAGTGTTGCTGGACGAACCAGAACGCGTTGTCGCGTCGATCAAGCGCTTGATGGGCCGGGGCGTTGAAGATTTGAAAACTCTGGGCGGCAAGCTGCCCTATGACGTCGATGAAGCAGCCAGCGAAGGCGGCATGGTCCGCCTTTCCATCGCCGGGCGTTCGCTGACACCGGTGGAAATCTCGGCTGATATTCTCCGGGCCCTGAAAAACCGGGCAGAAGAAGCGCTGGACCGCAACGTCGAAAAAGCCGTGATCACCGTTCCAGCCTATTTTGATGACGCCGCACGGGCGGCCACCAAGGACGCCGCGAAACTTGCTGGCCTTGAAACCCTGCGCCTGGTCAATGAACCCACCGCTGCGGCGCTGGCCTATGGCCTCGACAAGGATGTCGAAGGCTTGTACGCCGTCTTTGATTTTGGTGGTGGCACATTTGATATTTCGATCCTGCGCATGGAAATGGGTGTGTTTCAGGTCCTGGCAACCGGTGGCGATGCCCAGTTGGGTGGCGACGATCTGGATCATGCCGTTGCTGAACATTTTCTCGCAGAACGTACTGAAACCATTGGCGGTGATGGTGAATTGACCATTACCGAAGTCAAGAACGCCCTGATGACAGCTCGTTTGGCCAAGGAATGCCTGACCGATCAGGACCAGGGCAAATGGATGCTGGGCATGGACGGAGAGCCGACCGAACACAGCCTCGACCGGACCCACTTTAACGATCTGATTGCGCCCATTGTTGAACGCACCATCAAGCTAAGCCGTGATGTGTTGCTGGAAGCCGATATCATGCCGGACGAGGTCAAGGGCGTGGTTCTGGTTGGTGGATCAACCCGTGTGCCGCTGGTGCGCGAGCATGTTGCAGGTTTGTTTGGCCAGGAACCACTGGCGGATATCAACCCGGATGAAGTTGTGGCCCTGGGTGCTGCCTTGCAGGCCGAGGCCCTGACTGCTGGCTCCAACGCCTTGCTGCTGGACGTGACACCATTGTCCCTTGGCATTGAGACCATGGGCGGCATGGTCGAGAAAGTTATTCATCGCAATACACCAATCCCTGTCGCCAAGGCCCAGGAATTCACAACCTACAAGGACGGTCAGACTGCCATGGCAATTCATGCCTTGCAGGGTGAGCGCGAAATGGTTGACCAAAACCGGTCACTGGCCCGCTTCGAACTTCGTGGTATTCCGGCCATGGTCGCGGGTGCTGCACGTATTCGTGTGATGTTCTCTGTTGATGCAGATGGTTTGCTGACGGTGTCTGCGTCGGAAGACAGCACCGGCCTCGAAGCCCAGGTTGAAGTCAAACCAAGCTATGGCCTGAGTGACGAGGATATGTCCCGCATGCTGCGTGAGAGCATGGAGCACGGGCGCAGCGACATGATGGAGCGCCTGCTGGCTGAAGCCCGGGTTGAAGGCACACGAATGTTACTGGCCTTTGAAAGTGCCCTGGAAGTTGATGGTGAACTGCTGATTGACGATGAAAAAGAAGTTATCAGTCAACGGATCAGTGAACTCCGTACGGCCATGACGGGAGACGACAGGGATGCGATCAATACAGCCGTTGATGTCCTGAACAAGGCAACCGAAGGCTTTGCGTCGCGTCGCATGGACAAGGATATTCGCAAAGCGCTGACGGGATCGTCTGTCGATGATATCGATGGTGAGATGGTAAATCCTGAAGCGTGACTGAAAAATAAATTCGATCTCTGGTAATCGCCCTGCAGCCGCGCTATGTGAAGGTCGTTATCGGGTAACTTTCAAGATTAATTCGAGTGGAGCCATGTACCGTGCCTAAAATGAATTTCATCGACGCTGACGGAAACACCAAAGAAGTTGATGCGCCGTTGGGCCTGTCGGTTATGGAAATTGCCCACAAGAACAAAATCGATCTGGAAGGTGCCTGCGAAGGGGCACTTGCCTGTTCAACTTGCCATGTCATCGTCGAAGATGACTTCTTTGATCAACTGGACGAAGCCTCGGAAGACGAAGAAGACATGCTGGATCTGGCTTTTGGTTTGACCCACACTTCACGTCTGGGTTGCCAGATTATCATGACTGAAGAACTTGATGGCCTGAAAGTGAAATTGCCGGCCGCCACCCGCAACATGATGGTCGACGTCTGACTTGATTTCAGACGTTTTCGGTCCAGGTTTTTGATAGATATTTCAGACCTGGAGCGGGACCTATGGCATTGCGCTGGACAGATGTTTTCGACATCGCCATCGAACTTGAAGACACACATCCGGACGCAGACGTCGTCAATATTCGCTTTACGGATCTGCATCGATGGATTTGTGAACTGGCGGATTTCAAAGACGATCCGGAACGCTCCAACGAAAAAACTCTTGAGGCTATTCAAATGGCCTGGCTGGATGAACGGGAAGATTAAGTCTCGTATCTGTTGGCGTGTGGGTGAAATGGTTTAACGTACAGCTATCTAACTTTGGGCGGGGGAAACGATGGTCGCCAAATTAAGACTCTATAGCGGACTGATTTTGCTGTTTTTCGTCATTGCACATCTGATCAACAAAATATCCGGCCTGCATTCATTTGAGGCCATGGACGCCTCGTCGATCTGGACCACCCACCCCTGGCGCACCATGGTCGGGAAACTTCTGCTGGTTGGGGCAATACTCACACACAATGGCTTATCGTTATGGTCACTATACAGGCGCGAAACCCTGAAGATGAAAGGCTGGGAGGCAACCCAGAATATCTTCGGCCTGCTGATCCCGATTTTTTTGAGCGCCCACATCGTCGGCACCAAACTCGCCCACGAAGTCATGGGGCAAATGAACAGCTACGCTTTCGAGATGGTGTTGTTCTTCAAGGTCTCACCTGAATCAGGCATATCCCAGGCTTTGCTCGTTATCCTGGTCTGGATTCACGGCTGTATCGGCTTGCACACCTGGCTTCGCCTCAAACCTCGTTATCTACGTTTTCAGAATATTGCCATATCAATCGCCGTGATATTTCCAACCCTGGCTCTTGCCGGGTACTTCGCTGCGGGCATGCGCGCGCTGGCGATGATCGAACAGAACCCGGCCTGGTATCAGGAAATATTGACCAAGGCGAAATTCGGCCCCGAGATCACACCCTGGGTCGTGAGTGTATATGGTAATGTTCTTGTTGGTTATGCGGTCGTTCTGACTGTGCTGTTTACGGCCCGCTGGATACGTTTGGCCATGGCCAAACGCGAGCGGCCTCTGATGATTTCCTATCAAGGAGAACGCGACCTGCCAGCCGCCCCTGGTGCCACCGTGCTGGAAATCCTGCGAGCCAACAACATTCCGCACGCGTCTGTGTGTGGGGGCAGGGGGCGTTGCTCCACCTGTCGGGTAAAAGTTGGTCGTGGCAGTGACTGGCTTGCCCCGGCGAATGATGACGAACTTAAGGTCCTTAACCGCATATCGGCGCCCGAAGGCGTACGTCTGGCCTGTCAGATCAGACCGCGCGTTGACCTGGAAGTCGCACCCTTGTTGCCCGCCAGCGCCGTAGCCCAGGATGGCTTCCACAAGCCGGGTTATCTAGCCGGGCAGGAAGTCGAAGTCGTCATCGCCTTTGTTGATTTGCGCGGCTCAACCGGTCTGTCTGAGGGACGCTTACCTGAAGTAGTTTCGACCTGATCTGACACCGCTCCTTGCAAAAGGAGAGGGTTACCGGTTTTGATAACGGTGCAAATAAAATTATCGAAACACAATCGAAAGGTAACCCTCATGTTACAGAATAGCGAAAAGATCAT
>JABILA010000136.1 GCA_018654745.1 Alphaproteobacteria bacterium | reverse complement strand
CTGATGATCTTTTCGCTATTCTGTAACATGAGGGTTACCTTTCGATTGTGTTTCGATAATTTTATTTGCACCGTTATCAAAACCGGTAACCCTCTCCTTTTGCAAGGAGCGGTGTCAGATCAGGTCGAAACTACTTCATCTGATCAGTGTTGTAGACATTCGCTCCTGCTCGCTCTGACATTACTGACTGATTATACAAAGCCTCTGCCACCTCGTTCCAGCCCCTGAAAGCCGCAAAAACCTGTAATCGACATATTGTTACTTCCCTACTATGGAAGTTTTGTAAATTTTTCCCTAAAAATGTACAACTCATTGACCTGGTTGTTACCAAAGCCAGGGCGCTCATCTGTCAGGAACAAAACCATGGAAATGTCCGGCGAACATCAAATTTCAGCCCCTCGTCAACAGGTCTGGGACGCGCTGAATGATCCTGAGGTGCTGAAGGCCTGCATTACAGGCTGTGAATCGATCGAGAAACTATCTGACACTGAAATGACTGCAGTTGTTGTTGCCAAGGTTGGCCCTGTAAAAGCCAAATTCAAGGGCAAGGTGATCCTGTCTGATATCGATGCGCCAAACGGCTACACGATCAATGGCGAAGGCCAGGGTGGTGTTGCAGGCTTTGGCAAAGGCAGCGCAGAAGTCGCTCTGACCGATGATGGCACTGGTACGGTCCTGAACTATACTGCAAAAGCCTCGGTTGGCGGCAAGCTCGCACAACTGGGCTCCCGTCTGGTTGACGCCACAGCCGCAAAACTCGCCGATGAGTTTTTCACGGCTTTTGCGGCACACCTGACAGCAGGCAACGCAGAAGACAGCAATGCCGGAACAGACGCGGCCACAAGCCCAGACACAGGGTCAGTAGCGGCGACAAGTCAGTCGGGCGGCATACCGGGCTGGCTCTGGGCAACTGGTTTGATTGCGGTCGTTGCAGCTATTCTGCTGGGATATTCTGACTAGGCCAGTATCAACGTTCAGCGAGAAATATTCCGTTCAGGCGGCAGGCTGAAAGATACTGTGGTGCCAACCCCCAGTTCACTGCTGAGTGAAAACTTGCCACCATGTAGCTCAACAAGCTTCTTTGCCAAAGGCAGACCAAGCCCTGACCCTTCATGATCGCGGGTTTCGACTGCGAGAGCCTGACTGAACTGTTCCATTACCCGATCCAGATTTTCAGCAGCAATACCAATGCCGTTGTCAACGACTGATATGACGACACCACCCTTTTCATCGATGCCGACAAGCACTTCAACTTTTCCACTTGCGTTCGTAAATTTGACGGCGTTGGACAACAGATTCAATAGTATTTGGCGTAAGGCACGTTCGTCTGCATAAACTCTGTCGGGAGCGAGATATGACAAGGCAAAGGTGGCAAGTTCCAATCCTTTCGCCGCAGCTTGTTCGGTAATCATCCGCATCGCCCAGGCTATTAATTCAGCCAAGTCTACTTCTTCTTCGTACAGAGACCGGGTTCCAGATTCCACTTTGGCCAGATCCAGAACATCATTGACCAGTTCCAGAAGGTGTTCACCGGCATCATTAATGGCTTTTGCATATTCCTTGTAACTGGGATTCCCCAATGGACCCCGAACTTCTTTCAGCATGGTTTCGGAAAACCCGATCACAGCATTCAACGGTGTTCTGAGTTCATGGCTCATGTTGGCAAGAAATTCCGATTTTGCCCGGGAGGCAATTTCCCGCTGTCGCATTTCTTCCCGCAGTTCACTGGTGCGCCCTTCAACCCGGGCTTCAAGATTATCCTTGGCCTCCTGCAGTGCTTCCTCCGATCTGACTTGATCAGTAATATCTGAAGTTACAATGATGGATCCGGTTTTTTCATCCCGCATAAGTTTGATCTGGTAATACCGGCCATTGTTGTGCCGGGTTTCCAGTGTACTGGCACCTAATTGTCTTCTTTCCGCCAGTCTGTCCTGAACCCAGGCTTCGGGATCTGTCTTAGCTAGTGGATGCCCGACATTGCCGCTGGCAAGAGTCATCCGGATCAATTCTTCCAGCGTGTAGCCAATGATCTCGTCCTTGGACGGCGACGCCGGATAAATTTCATGATAGCGATGATTTGTAAAAACGACGCGTCCTTCGACGTCTGTCATGATAATACTGTCGGAAAAACTGTTGATGTTGTCATGCAACAACTCGGCAGCCTGATCTGCCACATATTGTTCAGTTACATCAGACGCCCAGGTAACAAAACCAAATCCATCTACCAGGCGTCGCCGCATTCGCAGCCAGTGTCCACTCGTGGATTTGGTGATCCTTTCGTAGCCGTTCCCGGATACAGATTGTTTGAACTCATCCAATACCATCGCAAAATGCTTTTCCGCGACTTCCCGATTACTTCCTTTTTGATCAGAATAGGTACCAAGCGACACCTGGTATTCCAATAATTCAATCAGCGGCAGGCCAACTCTCATTAATTCGGCGGGGTAATGCCAATAGTCTAGAAACAACTGGTTCCAGGCAACGAGAGTGTAATCCGTACTCCACGCCATGAAGCCTTCGTTCATGGACTCGAGAACGGTCTGGAGTAAATGGAGTTTGTTTTCTTCTGGCGTTTTCATTCCGGCATTTTGCGCATGGATAGAGATGTCAACGATCTGACTGCAATCATACCTCTGGCAGTCGCCGGGGTTTCCTCACAGGTTGAAAACGAAATAGCAATCATATCCTACATTACCAAAATTCAACTCAAATAATTGAGAATTAATGTAGACCTACAAACACGCAAGGGAAAGTAAATGTGATCAGCCATAATTGATGTTGTACGAGCTTTTTCGACTGTTTGGCCCTCTTTGTTGAATGATCGCTCACAGTTCTTCGGCTAAATCGTGTAAACCTTTGCGTTCGCCCTGCCCCTTATCGGAATTTCTCCAATCAGCCTGGAATCAAATTCTGCGGTGCTGGCAGCAATAGTGCTTTCTGATATCAATATCCGGGTATCGGTTTCCTTGTTCATTTGCTCCAGCCTTGCCGCAAGGTTTACAGCGTCGCCATGGACCGTATACGCCAGTTGTTGCCCACTGCCGACTGAGCCTGCTACAACTTCCCCAGTCGCAATACCAACCCGGCAATCGAGTTTATGCCCGGCAAATTCATGTTGTTCAGCGGCAGATCGTATTTTTTGCGCAGCCCGGATGGCCGCACCCGCATGATC
Source organism: Alphaproteobacteria bacterium (assembly GCA_018654745.1). GTDB lineage: Bacteria > Pseudomonadota > Alphaproteobacteria > UBA2966 > UBA2966 > JABILA01. The sequence goes on along the minus strand of JABILA010000136.1, from coordinate 72,542 downwards.
TGGGTCTTCAATCGGCAAGTTGAATGTCGCCAGGACCGCGTCGCCCTGAAACTGGTTGATAACGCCACCCTCCTCCACAATGACCTTGCCCACCTTGGAAAAATAGGCATTCAGCATTGCCAGTACATCAGCCGGGTCCATGCGCTCGACCATGCCGGTGAAACCTTCAATATCGGCAAACAACATGGTTGCGGTTTGGCGTTGCGGTTCCAGGGCACCTCGATCATTGATAATGGCGTTGGCAACACTGGCGGGTACATATTTGCCCAGGGCCTCGCGCACAAAATGCCTGTCCTGTTCTGCCATGGCCTGGCGATAGACCAATCGCCGCGATCGCATCACAATTGTGGCCACCAGACCGGCGCAAACCAGAAAAACGACCACTTCCTGCAAACGCACACCCAGATCGATGAATTTGATATTGCTCAGGTACATGAACGGATCAGCGATCAATTTTGCTTCGTCGACATTGAGAATAGACAAGGTGTCGGGCAAGGAAAGCATCCATACAAGGCCTAGTCCCCAACATACGGCACCTGCTATGCCGCCAAAAATTACAGTTGCCGGGCGATAGGAAAAGGCCAGTCCCATTAGAACAACATACAGATAGATGCTGTTATTGAGATGGTAGGTTAATTGCGGTGGATAATCGAGTGTGGCCAACGGATTTGGTATGACAAGAATGGACGTCAGCAGAGCAAAATCAGCAGTGGCAAAAATACGCTGATGCCACCCTTTGAAGGCAGGGTGACGTTGCCAGAAGTATCCCAGAACACCCAGGACACCAAAAACGGTGATCAACCCATGAAAATAAAAGACATCCGGGATGGGTGTCACGAACAACAGAAGAATTGCTATGGGAATCAGGGTGTAGATACGCCCCTTCAATGCGAGTCGCTGACCGTTTCGTTCTTCTTGCTTGAAAATACGGAGCACATTTTCGTTGCCAACGAAATCGGTCGGGTTAGCCGGGATCGCGCCGGAATGATCGTTTGCCATCATTTATACCTGGATTTGTAATTACCGCCTGAGTGTTGCTTATTATATGGGAACAAAATCCGGGGTTAACACTCCACAAAGATGTTTGTGCTAGTTTTTGCGAACGGCTCTCAAGTCTTATTTCTGGTCCGCTGACACTATGGATCACTGCGAGGAGCAGAAACGATGCGAATTTTGTTGGTGGTATATGATAACGATAGTTACGTGCACTGGTTTCCCCAGGGTCTGGCCTATGTGGCGTCTGTGTTACGTAACCAGGGTTATGACGTCGATGTCTACAGCCAGGACCTGCATCACTGGCCGGATGAGCACCTGACAAAATACCTCGACGAGAACGTCTATGACGTGATCGGTATCAGCGTCATCGCTGGATATTACCAATACAAGAAACTCCTTTCGCTCTCGGCAGCCGTTAATCGTTCAAAAAACCGGCCGACATATGTCATTGGCGGATATGGTCCCACACCGGATCCTGAATATTTCATGGAAAAGACCGGTGCGGACGTCGTTGTCATGGGAGAAGGCGAAGAAACCACGGTTGAATTGTTTGAAGCCTTCGAGAAGAAACAATCTCTTTCGGGCATCCTGGGGATAGCCTGGAAAGATGGCAATGCCGTGAATATCAACCCGCGCCGCGGTGTCATCGAAGACGTCGACAGCATTGCATGGCCAGCCTATGACCTGTTTCCCATTGAAAACTATCGTATGATGCGTGAGCCCGGATGCGAGAATTCAGATTTCCTGCTACCGATGATGTCCGGACGCGGTTGCACCTTCAAATGTACATTTTGTTATCGGATGGACCCGGGATTTCGTGCCCGCAGTACTGATTCCATCATCGAGGAAATGAAATATCTTCAAAAGGATTTTGGCATCAGCTACATCGTTTTTTCCGATGATTTGTTGATGTGCTCTACTCCACGCACGGTCGAAGTCTGTGAAGCGATTATAAAATCAGGACTCAAGATCAAGTGGAACTGCTCTGGTCGCTTGAATTACGCCAAACCGGATGTCCTGCAATTGATGAAGGATGCCGGCTGCGTCTTTATCAATTACGGTATCGAATCCGTTGATAATGAAGTTCTCAAAACCATGAAGAAGGGTTTGAATTACGATCAGATCATTGCTGGCGTCAGTGCGACCCGGGACCTGGATATCCATGCTGGTTTAAACATAATATTTGGTAATCCGGGCGACACTGCGGATACCCTGCAACGCAGTGTCGATTTTCTGAAAGAATATAATGATGGCGGGCAACAACGTACAATCCGTCCCGTAACCCCCTACCCTGGTTCCCCACTGTTCTTCGAAGCCGTCAACAAGGGATTGTTGAAAGATTCACGAGATTTTTACGAAGACAAGCATCTGAATTCTGATTTGCTGGCCGTAAATTTTACGGACATTGAAGATGATGATTTCCATGCTTTGCTGGCGGATGCCAATACTCAACTAGCCGAAACCTACTTTGCCAACAAGCTGGCCGAGACCAAAACAGTCATTCAAAATCTCTACTATGAGAAGGACATTACTTTCAGGGGATTTCGACAAACCTGAATTCCCTTGCCTCCTGGGCTGAATATAGTTTAAGCTTAAAATATATTCACCAACATCGACATCATATGTTGGAATACGCCACTCAGGAGGACGTCCACTATCTCACAAGAACCTGAAAAAGAAGCGTACCGAACCCAACCGCTTGAAGGTCATCATGCCTTTGTCACTGGTGCATCACGCGGCATAGGTGCGGCCATCGGACTAGAGCTCGCATCCATGGGTGCAAGTATCTCGCTGACAGGTCGTGATGTTGAAGCGCTTGATGGTGTCAAGAACAGCATTTCAAAAGCCTGCGATACAAAAATCAACACCTTCGCTTTCGATGTAACAGACGCCGAAGCGATTAAAAACATAGTCGCCAAATCGATTGAGTCTCTGGGGCCTGTCAACATCTTGGTCAATAACGCCGGAGCGGCCACCAGCGCTCCGTTCATGAAAACGGACCTCAAAAGCTGGCAATCTCTCCTCGATATCAATCTGACGGGCCCCTACTTGCTCACACAGGCTGTATTGCCGGGCATGCTGGAGGCCAAATCCGGTCGCATCATCAATGTGGCCTCAACAGCAGGTATGATCGGCTATAGCTACGTCGCACCTTACGTCGCTTCCAAGCACGGGGTCATAGGATTGACCCGTGCGCTTGCGACGGAATACGCAAAATCCGGCGTGACGTTCAATTCTGTATGTCCTGGTTTCACTGAGACAGATATCGCGGCACGGACCATTGATACAATGGTAACCAAAGCTGGCCGCACGGAAGACGAGGCCTATGCAGAACTGGCGTCCCTGAATCCACAAGGCCGTTTGGTCCAGCCTGAAGAAGTTGCCCAGGCCGTTGGCTGGCTATCCTTGCCAACTTCATCATCCATAAACGGACAATCCATCGCAGTTGCCGGTGGAGAGGTTATGTAATGCCAAACCAGCAAAACGAAAACCAGAATCTGGATTACGAAACTTCCCTGCAAGCGGAAGACAAACCGGAGTTGCGCGTCTGGCTACGCCTGCTGACATGTTCGACGATGATCGAACAACATGTGCGCTCGGGTTTGCGTCAGAGCTTCGAAACCACCCTGCCCCGTTTTGACATCCTCGCCCAGCTTGACCGGGCTGAAGGCGATATGACCATGGGTCAGCTCTCAAGTCAGTTGATGGTTTCGAACGGCAACATCACCGGGCTTGTGGACCGCCTGGTTCAGGAACAAATCGTTTCCCGAAAACCGGCTCCCGGTGATCGCCGGACCCAGCTTGTTCGACTGACAGATCATGGCCGGGAGCTGTTCCAGAAGATGGTACCCGAACACGAAGCCTGGGTCGCCGATATGATGTCTGGCCTTGATCGGGACGAAATGAACGAATTACTGAACTTGCTTGGTCGCCTCAAGTCCTCTGTCAAATCTGCAACCGAATAATCCAGAAAGAAAATATAGTGTCTGATAAATCATACCTGGACTGGCCCTTCCTCGAAGATCATCATCGCGAACTTGCGGGCCTGCTTGACGCCTGGACTGAAAAAGAGATCAAGCCATTTGAGGATGATGAAGAAGACGTCAACGCCTTGAGCAAGAAGTTCGTCCGCATGCTTGGCGAAGCAGGATTTTTACAATATTCCGTCCCCGCAGAATATGGTGGTGCCCACAAAAGTCTGGATGTTCGCTCTTTGTGCATCTGTCGTGAAACCCTGGCGCGTACGACAGGCCTGGCTGACTTTGCATTTGCCATGCAAGGCCTGGGGTCAGGGGCCATTTCCCTGTTTGGAACGTCAGAACTCAAAGCCGAATATCTGCCTAAAGTCCTGACAGGAGAAGCCATCCCCGCATTCGCGCTGACAGAGCCGGACGCCGGTTCGGATGCCGGTAATTTGTCCTCAACCGCTGTTGAAGACGGCGACGATTACATCCTGAACGGCACGAAGACTTTTATCTCAAATGCCGGTATCGCTGATTTTTACTGCATGTTTGTGCGGACATCGGACGAAGGCGCCCGTGGCCTGACCTGTTTCGTGCTGGATGCCGACACACCTGGTTTTGAATTAGTTGAAAGCCTTAACGTCATTGCACCTCACCCTCTCGGTACAATCAGGATGACGAATTGCCGGGTGCCAAAATCCAAGATGCTTGGAAAAGTTGGCGAAGGCTTCAAGGTCGCCATGTCTAACCTGGATATTTTCAGGTCAACTGTTGGTGCCGCGTCCCTGGGCTTTGCCCGCCGCGCTTTGGATGAAGCGATCGCTCGCACAAAAGAACGTCATGTCTTTGGTCAGCCCCTCAGTGGATTCCAGTTTACGCAAGGCAAACTGGCTGACATGGCAACTGAAATTGATGCTTCTGCCTTGTTGATTTATCGCGCTGCCTGGACCCGGGATTGCGTCGCCGACCGGGTAACCCGCGAAGCCGCCATGGCCAAGATGTATGCAACAGAAGCAGCCCAGGTCGTCATCGATCATGCAGTACAATTGTTCGGTGGTATGGGCGTTCTGGTTGGTACACCTGTTGAACGCCTGTACCGGGAAATTCGCGCTATGCGAATTTACGAAGGGACAACAGACGTGCAAAAAATTGTCATCGCAACGCAACTTTTGAAATAGTCCATCAGGAAATGTCGTCATGAAACTGCTGGAACCCTTAAAAATAAATCAAATCACGCTTCCCAACAGGGTACTTGTCCCTGCGATGGTAACCCGTCTCTCGGGTGAAGATGGATTTGTTAACGAAGCCGTCATTGATCGTTATGCTGGATTTGCCCGCGGTAATGTCGGCTTGATTGTCGTGGAAGCCTGCGCCGTTCACTCAAGCAAGTCTGGTCCGTTATTGCGTTTGTCCGATGACAAATTTATTCCGGGGCATCGGGAACTGACAAATCGTGTTCACGATATCAGCGACTCAAAAGTCGTGCCGCAAATCATTCACTTTATGAAGGTCGCCCGGTCCGGTTGGCGGCAAACAGTGGATATGCTGGATAGCGCCCAAATCGAAGACATCATCGGCGATTTTGGACGGGCCGCGATCCGTGCCCGCGAAGCCGGTTATGATGGCGTCGAAATTCATTCGGCCCACGCCTATACCCTGATGTCCTTCCTGTCGCGCCATAATCATCGCAAGGACGAATACAGTGGTAAAACCCTTGAAGGCCGATTGCGTTTGTTTGGTCGCGTGATGACAGAAATTCGCAAATCCGTAGGCGATGACTTTGCCGTTGGTGTGCGTTTCCTGGCTGAAGAAGTTGTGCGTGATGGCTATACCATTGAAGACGCCAAACCCATCGCCTTGCGCATGGCACAGTTGGGTGTGGATTACATATCCTTGTCCGTCGGTGGCAAGTTTGAAGACGCCGTTCCACGTGAGGGTCACCCGCTATATCCCTACACAGGATATTCTGGCGACCGTTGCATGCCGGGCGACTGGTACCCCGCCATGCCTAACGCCCACCTGCCTGCGGCGATCAAGGAATATATCAACGGTCACGGCTTTGATGTGCCAGTTGTCTCGGTTGGCAAGATCAGTGATCCCCAGGATGCGGAAATGCTTCTGCAAAACGGCAAGGCTGATATCATCGGCATGGCCCGGCAGTTGCTGGCGGACCCTGACTGGACAAACAAAGTCGCGACCGGTCGCGAAGACGACATCGTCAAATGTATTTATTGCAATGTCTGCAAGCAACTTGATGGTGCCTTCAAGGAAGTAAACTGTTTCCTTTGGCCCAAGGGCATGAACCAGGCGCCACAAGATGACCCCGATGGAGTAAACCCAGTTTGGGGCGATGCTGCGACAAGTCTGAAAGGTGACGTTGATGAACGCGGTCGCATTATCCTGGAATGGCAGGCACCTGCGAATGGCACCACCCGGATCTATGACATCTACCGCGCCGAAGAAGACGGCAAAGTCACCTGTATCGAAGCCGTAAAAAAACCACGTTATATCGATCCGCTTGCCCTGGGTGGTTTGAAATATACCTATCATGTACGGGCGGTTGCCCCCGATGGTCGGTCTACGCCACCGTCCAATTCCGTCAGCCTGACACCCGACATTCCGTCTTATCAAAATCTGGAGAATGCCTGAAATGTCCAATGTTGATCAGGGCCCTAAAGGGGTTTCCGCGCACGTCGATGATTTTGGCAAGATCAGTCTGCCGCCTCTGGATCAGTGGCCGGACATGGATTGGCAAAGTGTGCCCGAACTGGCGGCCTATCCATCGCAGATGAATTGCGCCACTGAACTACTCGACAAACAGGCAGAAAAGTATGGCGACCGCCCGGTCATACATTTTGAAGACGCCACATGGACCTATCGCGATCTATTGGCCAAGGCTAACCAGATTGCCCATGTGCTGGTTGATGATCTTGGCATCGTTCCGGGTAATCGCGTTTTCATGCGCGCGCCCAACAATCCCATGTATGTAGCAATCTGGCTGGCGGTTATGAAAGTGGGTGCCATCGGTGTCGCAACCATGCCCCTGTTGCGCGCCAAGGAACTGACTTACATCACTGAAAAGGCCGTGGTTAAAGTCGGCTTTTGTTGTGATCACTTGAAGGATGAGATGGAAAAAACCATTGCTCAATCCACGACCTTCGAGAACGCGATTTACTTCAGCAATCTGGGTCAAAAACCCGGCGAGGGTAACCTTGATGAATTGATGGCAAACAAGCCAACAACTTTTCAGAATGTAGATACATCCGCAGACGATGTTTGTCTAATTGCCTTTACCTCTGGCACCACCGGCCCTGCCAAGGGCTGTATGCATTTTCATCGCGATATTCTGGCGATCTGCGATACTTTCTCGCGTTATGTGCTAAAGCCCACACCAGAAGATATCTTCTGCGGCTCGCCACCCGTCGCTTTTACATTCGGTCTTGGTGCCCTGGTGACTTTCGCCATGCATGCCGGATCCTCAACGGCTCTGTGTGAAGGTCCTGCCCCCGAAGCCCTGATGGGCATCATTGAAAAGCACAAAGCAACGATCTGCTTTACCGCACCAACTGCCTTCCGTGTCATGACCGATCTTGTTGAAAAATACGATATCAGTTCGCTCACCAAATCTGTGTCGGCCGGCGAAACCTTGCCATTGCCAACTTACCAGGGTTGGGAAAACGCCACGGGTATAAAGTCTATCGACGGGCTCGGCTCAACCGAAATGCTACATATCTTTATTTCAGCGGCCGAAAGCGACATCGTGCCTGGAGCCACCGGTGTACCCATCCCCGGTTTCCAGGGCAAGATCATCGACGACGAAGGCAACGATGTGCCCGACGGTGAAGTCGGACGTCTGGCCGTTAAAGGCCCAACTGGTTGTCGCTATCTCGATAATGCTGAACGCCAGGCCGCCTACGTTCAGGATGGCTGGAACGTTACGGGCGACAGTTATATGCGTGATGAAAATGGCGTTTTCTGGTTCCAAGCCCGCAACGACGACATGATCATTTCAGCCGGCTACAACATTTCCGGCCCCGAAGTTGAAGCCTGTTTGTTGGAACATGCCAAGGTCGCAGAATGCGGCGTTGTCGCTGCCCCGCATCCGGAACGCGGTCACATCGTCAAAGCCTACGTGATGCTGCGCGACCAGGCCGACAACAAACCTGAATTGGCAAAAGAACTGCAGGATTATGTCAAAGCCCAGATTGCACCCTACAAATCCCCCCGCGCCATTGAATTCATGACCGACATGCCACGCACCGAAACCGGTAAACTGCAACGGTTCAAATTACGTGAAATGGCAGAGGCCGCCAGCCGCTGAAGTTCGAGCGAGGTTAGCTCAGTTTCTATTCCGCGGCCTGGCTGTTTCGACCTGCTTCGACTTCAAGGTATGGCCGGTCATGCTGAAGGGCCGGGACCATACTGCGGCATTTTTCGATCTGGGACAGATCAAGGGCAGCAGAGACAATACCGACGTCAGGGCCGGCATCAGCCAGGATCTTGCCCCAGGGGTCAATGATCAGGGAATGGCCATAACTTTCCGAGGTGCCATGCAGGCCTGTCTGGCAGGGAGCGATGATAAAGCAGCCGGTTTCAATGGCGCGGCTGCGCAACAGAACATGCCAATGCGCTTCACCGGTGGTGCGGGCAAAGGCTGCGGGCACGGTTATAATCCCGGCGCCTCCATGGGCCAGTGAACGATAAAGCTGGGGGAAGCGCACGTCATAACAAATAGTCAGGCCAATGCCGCCCCAAGGTGTATCTGCAACAACGGCCCGGTCACCGGACTGTATGGTGGCACTTTCGCGATATGTTTCACCGTTGGCCAGATCAACATCAAAGAGATGGATCTTGTCATAGCGTGAGACCACTTCGCCAAGGTCATTCAGCAACAGGGAACGGTTAACGATTTTGCCACCGGCGGCATTGACCGCCATAGAGCCGATCAGTATCCAGACGCCGGCGTCCTTTGCCACATCCGAGAGGAAAGCCAGGGCTGGATGGCTATCCTCCGGGTTAGCACCAACAACAAATTCCACTCCGTCCACACCCAGGCAAGTGCCGTATTCCGGCAGGCAGACAAGGTCAGCACCGTCTGCCCTGGCACCATCGATCATGACACGCAAATCCTGAAGATTTTGCGACACATCCGTTCCGGCACAGTTTTGCAGACAGGCGACGTTGAGCTGGGATGACATGATAACTCTCCTTGTGATTGCCGCTATTGAGCACCAAAAGGTGGAACGGGTAAAGCTGAAGTTTCAGGTCCCCCGACGGACCGTTGCTGTCAACAATCCGGCACCGATCAAAAACGCCGCCCCTGTTCGATTGGCTATTTGCAGTGTCCGGGGTTGCTTGAAGCGATCACGCAGTTTCGATGCGAGCATGGCCCAGAGCAAAATATTGATAAAAGCCAAGACCAGAAAGGTGACTTCGAGAATGACAAATTGGGGCAAGGTTTCCTGTGATACATTCACAAATTGCGGAACGAAGGCGACAAAAAATACAATCCCCTTGGGGTTCAGGGTTGTCACCATCCAGGCGTTCCAGAACATCGACTTCCTGGACAGGCCGTCGTTAGCTTTCGGTACGTCATCCAGGTGCATGTTACTTCGCCACAGTTTAACCCCGAGCCAGATCAGATAGGCGGCACCGACGAATTTCAGGATCGTAAACAGGGTTGCAGATGTCGCAAGAATGGCCCCTGCGCCCAGCAGGGAAACTGTCATCGCGGTAAAATCACCAAGTGTCACGCCGGGAACAGTTGCCCATCCCGCCGAACGCCCCGAACCAAGTGCATAGCTGACGACCAGCATGACCGTTGGGCCCGGCACTGCAAGCAGGGCTGAGGTAGCCAACACAAATGAGAACCAGATTTCAAATGACATATATTGGACTCAGCCTAATCCATCGTATTCTTGTAATGCTCGATCATTTCTTCCTGGCTTTCTGCCACGATATCCAGCTCGGCCTGGTCCTTGATGATCTGGCCAATGCTGGGCCAGGTCGAACGGTCAAAATTGTGGGCCGGGTCCCAGAGGTTTGAGCGCATCAAGGCCTTGGCACAGTGAAAATAAAGTTCACTGACGCTGATCATAGTGACGGATGCCGGTGTCTTGCCGTTTTCAGCAAAGCGCTCCAGCAGATCGGCATCGTCACGGATTTCGGCGGTGCCCTGGACCCGCAGGGTTTCGTTCATACCTGGTAAAAAGAAGATCAATCCAATGGCCGGATTGTCGATCAGGTTGGTCAGGCCATCCAGGCGGTTGTTGCCGCGTCGGTCAGGAATGGCCAGAGTCTTTTCATCAATGACACCAACAAATCCTGGCGCATCTCCCTTTGGCGAAATATCGCAAAGACCATCAACACCAAAAGTCGACATCACCAGAAAGGGTGAGGCGTTGATAAAGCGTTCGGCATGCGGGTCAATACGCGTAATCTGTTTTGCAACAGCCCTTGGTGAAGCGTCTGCGTAAATCTCTCGCAAGCGTTCAACGCTATCTACTTTTGCCATGCCCTACTCCGCCTTTACCCATTCCTGGCTGCGTCCGAAAATAGGCAGGCCCACGTAACCGCGAACCGTTAAAGTGCCGTCGTCATTCAGCGTCATTTTTGAAGAATAGGTTTTGCCGTTTTCGGGGTCATAGATCGTACCCGCCGTCCAGGCATGCGCAGTTTGGGAATCTTCAACAAAATCATTCAGCATGACCAGGCCAATAATCGGCTTGCCGCGCATCTCTTCATTTTCGTTGTTGATATCTGCTTTGGGTTTGCCTTCGTCAGTCAATGGTTCTTTCAGCCAGACAAATTTACCGCAAACCTTGTCACCGCATTTATAGATCTGGACCTTGGATTTATTGTCCAACGTATACCAGCTATGAAAGACGCCACCATGTTCAGCTTGCGCCGTCTGGACAAAACCGGAAACGATCATGACGACCGCACCCATCAACATCAAATTCAGTATTTTCATCTCGCGTCCTTTCGCAAATTGGTCAAAGCTAGAAGGTGCCTGGATAGAGCCCACCATCAATCAGAAAATTCTGGCCCGTGACAAAGCCGGCCTGGGCGCTGCACAAATAGGCACAGGCATCGCCAAACTCCGACGGTGTTCCAAAGCGACCGGCAGGAATGCTGGCGGCTCGCTCCGCCATTTGTTCCTCCAGCGTGATGCCCCGGTTTTTGGCCGCAGCCGTTTCCGTATTACGTAATCGGTCGGTGTCAAACCGGCCCGGCAAAAGGTTGTTCATGGTGACATTATGTTGCGCTGTCGTCCTTGCAATGCCTGCGACAAAACCGGTCAGACCTGTACGGGCACCATTGGATAAACCCAGAATATCAATCGGTGCCTTCACAGCACTGGATGTTATATTGACGATGCGTCCGAATTTGCGTTCGATCATTGGATCAACCGTAGCCTTGATCAGCTCAATGCCTGTCAGCATGTTCGCATCCAGAGCCTTGATCCAGTCGTCCCGTGTCCAGTCCCTGAAGTTACCGGGCGGTGGTCCACCCGCATTGTTTACCAGGATGTCGATATCGCCGGCGGCAGCCAATGCGGCAGCGCGGCCTTCTTCCGTTGTAATGTCACCGGCAACAGCGGTTACATTAACGCCGGTTGCCTGGCGAATTTCGTCCGCCGTTTCTTCCAGTGGTCCCAATGTCCGCGCTGTAATCGTCACGTCCACACCATCTTTTGCAAGAGACATGGCACAGCCGCGACCCAACCCCTTGCTCGCAGCACAAACCAGCGCTTTCTTTCCCCTGATACCAAGATCCATCGATGTTATCCCCCTTGTTCGGTTTCAAGTTGTTCCAGCACTTTGCGTGCCAGTGGTTTTGTTATATTTCGTTGCCCGGCCAAAGCGGCCTGATCAAGTTCCCTGACAACCCGCCGGGCCATTTCAAAGGATCGTTCAAGTCTGGCGACCAGGTAGCTGACGACGTCTGCACCGACAAGGAGCTGACGGTCGGAAAATTGTTTGATCAATAAAGCAGAAAAAAGGTCATCATTTGGTGGCGAAAGTTCGACGGTCGTTATCGACCCCAGCCTTGACGCCAGATCAGGAAGACTTACGGACCAGTTTGCCGGAGACTGTAGTCCCGTCAGCAACAATGCACCCTTTGCCTCGATCATCATATTATAGAAATGAAACAGGGCTGCTTCATCAACGCCAAGGTCTGCATCTTCAATAATGATTTTGGGATTCCGGGCTTGCTGCTTGATCCAGTCATAGGCAGTAACTTCTGTCAGATCACTGGCTTTGTGAATTTGTGCTCCCGTCATCGACTGCCAAACATGGGCCAGATGGGTCTTGCCACAACCGGCTGGGCCATAGATTGCTAACATGCCATTTGGCCAGTCGGTCTCTCGCTCCAGCCAGGCTATGGCATCTGCGTTTTCAGGTACGACCATAAAGTCATCCAGACCGAGGGCGGGACGCGGCGCAAAATCGAACGGCAGTTGGCGAGCCAGATTCACGAAGCCGTATCCTCAGGAGATGATCCGTCACCATTGACGAAGTATTTACTGATGCGATATTGCGACGCCGCGTACCTGACCAATACGCCAATGGCCGCACCGGTCGGCACTGCGATCAGTACACCAAGGAAGCCGAAGAGCGTACCACCTGCCATCAGGGCGAAGATCACCCAGACAGGATGCAATCCGACCCGACCACCTACCAGCTTCGGTGTCAGGAAACTTGCGTCCAGGGTTTGGCCAAAGGCAAATGTGCCAATAATCATGGCCAGGGGTGTAAATTCAGGCCCGAACTGGGCGAAGGCAACGATCAGGGCAATCACAAATCCAAGGGCCGCACCAACATAGGGAACAAAAGCAAGAACACCTGTTCCCAGTCCCAGCACCAGACCAAATTCCAGACCAGCCAAAGACCAGCCCAGTCCATAGATAATGCCCAAGGTCATGGCAACGGTCGCCTGGCCACGTACAAATCCGGCAATCGCCTGATCCACCAGGATAAGTTGCTCGCGAATTACATCTGCATTGCCCTGAGGCAACAGACCATCAATCCGGGCAATCATATTGTCCCAGTCACGCAGCAGATAGAAAGCCACAATCGGGGTGATGAAAAGCAATGAGATGACATTGAACAGGGCCAGGCCACCGCTCCAGAATCGACGCAGGATACCGCCAATCCAGTTAGCGGCCTCTCCTGCAAATCCGACGGCAGCGTCACGGACTTCAGCAGCATCCGGCACGGCAATACCGGCGACACTCAGTGCCGCACCAGCTTCTTCGAATAAAGGCCATATAACCACGCGGAGTCGTTCAACATAAGCCGGAACATTATTGGCAAATCCAACCACCTGTGCCTGAAGGATCGGAAACAACAGAATTACGACCGTAATCAAGACCGTAAAAAACACTGCAGTAACGATAAAAGTGGCGAGGGTTCGGTTAAGGCCCCTCTCTTCCAGCTTGTCGACAGCTGGGTCCAGGAAGTAGGCGACGGCCATGCCTGCCACAAAGGGGAGCAAAATTGCCCGAAGTAAATAGAGCAACAAAGCGATAATACCACCGCCAATTAGCCAGAACCGTGTACGCCCTGCTTCAACCATTATTTCTCTTCCCCAATTTCCCGCAAGCAAACTCTTCCGGGCTCAAATATGCGATACAACAGCATATATACATTCAACCATTAGCATTAAAGGTTCTGTGCACTTGTTAGATTTCGGAAATATTATCCGACAAACGCTATTTTGAAGCCCGCAACACCCAAAACCCGTCTTCTTTTTTCAGAGACAGGTCACTTTGCGTCAAGGCCACCCTCAAAGCACTTTCATCGCCCAGGTGATGCAGAAATACCTGAGCAGATTGACGTGTAAGCTCCCTCAATTCAACCTGATCAACTGCAGGAATGGCTTCCAGTCGACGTTTAAGCGTGATCCAGTCAGCCAGAGTTTGCAGTTTCAAGCGGACACTGAGCGGCCCACGTTCGGAAAAACCCAATCGGGTCGCCAGCTTCCAGTTTTCCTCAATCAGGCTGGCCACCCCTGTTGCAGCTTTTCCCAGCAAATTGGCCAGGGGCTCTCCAACGGTGCTTTCGAAACTTTCAATCACCGTACTGTCTTCTGTGGCACTGAAACGCTGGATTGCAACATCCAGCAAATCTGTCCCACCCGCCAGATTTCGCCGCTGAACTGCATGCACAATAATAACCGTTTCAGCTTTGTACCTGGCCGCTATGGCCGTCAGGCGGCTCGCGTCGGCGTTTACTGCCTGATCGACGCTGATGGCGCCCATATCATGTAAGCCGCCTTCGGGAATGATGAGGGGGACAAACCTGTTGCTGTTATCGATCCCGCGCCAGGCCTCTCGCCACGGATTGGGGTCATCCCACAAATTCGCCGCCCCTGCCCGTTCGTATATTGGCAACACCAAAACCGGCTTGCTCATGGTTTCGGAAAAGGGAATGCCCAGATCACGCAACAAACGGCGCACGGCACCGCGCCGGAAATTAAACACCAGTTCAGCCAGATAGCGTGTCGACGAACGTTTCTCGCTCGAAACTTCCATACTCTGGACCAGGTTCGAGACATAGGAATTGTTTGCACTCGGCAAATCACCATGCCTGTTCAGGGGGGTAATCCGCTTCAAAAGTCTTTCTGCAGCGATATTTTGTCCTTCTGCAAGGGCAATTTTTTGCGCTGCAGCCGCCGTGTCGGCGCTGGCATCGACTTTTACGCCGCCAACGGAATAGACCGTTTTGATCTGACTGCCAGACTGCGCAAGGGCTGGTTCAATTGGCAGGAATATGCTGATCAACAGTACATAGCAGTACATGCAGAGCAGCTTCAAAGTTGTTTTACGCGGTAATGTGCGACGCTCGGTCATATATCAGTTTCTTGTTTTTACTGCGAGGGTACTGATCCACGCGAGCACAGGATTGATTTGCGGCGGCTATTCGGTCATGTTGCCGCAGGAATGCAGCATAACTTATCGTCAAGGACGGCAGCAACAACATGGCAGCGGAAAAAGGACCCTGGTCGTCCGAAAAGGACAGTGAAACCAGGGTAAATACAGGATCTTCACCAGAAACCTCCGGGCTTTCCTACCAGGATGCCGGTGTGGATATTGAAGCAGGCAACGAACTGGTGCGTCAGATCGCACCCTTGGCCAAATCAACAAGTCGTCCCGGTGCGGATGCAGGATTAGGCGGTTTTGGCGGTTTTTTTGATTTGAAAGCCGCCGGATATCAGGATCCGGTCCTGGTTGCAGCAAATGATGGTGTTGGCACCAAACTTCTGGTTGCCAACGCTGTGGGTCGCCACGACACCGTGGGCATTGATCTGGTCGCCATGTGCGTAAACGATCTGGTGGTCCAGGGGGCTGAACCTTTGTTCTTCCTCGACTATTTTGCCACCGGCAAACTGAGCGTCGATGCTGCAACCGATGTCGTCAAAGGCATTGCTGATGGTTGCCTGATGGCCGGATGTGCCTTGATTGGTGGCGAAACGGCTGAAATGCCCGGTTTATATCAGCCGGGTGAATATGATCTGGCTGGATTTTCCGTTGGCGCCGTTGAGCGTGGACATGCCCTGACCGGTGATCAGGTTCAGGCAGGTGACGTCATTCTGGGGCTAGCCTCCAGTGGCTTGCACTCAAATGGTTTTTCACTTGTCCGCCAGGTTGTGGAGATATCCGGTCTCGACTACGCATCCCCAGCCCCATGGGATGATAGCCAAAGCCTCGGTGAAGCCTTGCTCACGCCGACACGGATTTATGTCAAAAGCTGCCTCGATCTGGTCAAGGCCGGTAAGGTTCATGCTTTTGCCCACATCACGGGTGGTGGCTTGCTGGAAAATATCCCGCGTGTACTGCCAGACGGTCTGACAGCGCATATCGACGGCAAATCATGGACAATTCCCAACCAGTTCGGTTGGCTCGCCTTACGCGGCGGAATCGAGAATCAGGAACTGGCTCGCACCTTCAATCTCGGCATTGGCATGATTGCTGTCGTGTCAGCAGAAGACGAAGAAGCTGCGACGAAGATTCTTGAAGATGCTGGGGAAACTGTGTTCCGGATCGGCGACATTCGCCCGACATCCGGCGATGAACCGGCAACCATAGTCTCCGGGATCGTTCTCTGATGCTGAAAGTGGCAGTGCTGGTATCTGGGCGCGGGTCCAACTTACAGGCATTGATCGATGTTTGCGCAAAGGATGACTTCCCGGCCGAGATCGTGACCGTCATATCCAATGTGCCTGACGTTTTTGCCCTCGAACGGGCGGCGAAGGCCGGTATTGCCACCAGTGTCGTGAACCACAAGAATTATCCCGATCGTCAATCCTTTGAGACAGAACTTCAGGTCGCTATTGGGGATTCAGGTGCTGAACTTGTGTGCCTTGCAGGATTTATGCGGATTTTGACCGACGGTTTTGTCAATCAGTGGCGAGATCGCCTGGTTAATATTCATCCATCGCTGCTGCCTTCGTTCAAGGGTGTACATGTGCATGAACAAGCGCTGGAAGCCGGTGTGAAGGTTTCTGGCTGTACAGTTCACTTTGTCGTACCTGATCTGGATTCCGGCCCTATTATCGCCCAGGAAACAGTGCCGGTCCTGCAGGATGACGATGCTGATGCACTGGCTGCACGTATCCTTGAAGCAGAACACAGATGTTATCCCGAAGCCTTGCGGCTCATAGCTGAAGGGCGGGTCGTGGTAACCGGCAACAAAACAGTCATTCAAACTGCTCTCGCTTAAACGAACACCAAAATAGCAAAAGGCCGGGACAAGCCCGGCCTTTCACCAAACATCTGGTCTGCCTTAGCCGACAATTTCGTCGTCGCTGAAGAAGAATTTGATTTCTTCGGCAGCTGTTTCCGGTGCGTCTGAACCGTGAACCGAATTAGCTTCGATATTCTCGGCATAGAGCTTGCGGATAGTACCGTCGGCAGCTTCTTCCGGGTTTGTGGCACCCATGATTTCACGGTTGCGTGCAATGGCGTTTTCGCCTTCGAGAACCTGAACAACAACTGGACCGGATGTCATGAAAGCAACCAGTTCACCATAGAACGGGCGTTCCTTGTGGACAGCGTAGAAACCTTCAGCCTGGGCCTGGGTCATCTGGATGCGCTTGGAAGCAACAACGCGCAATCCGCCTTCTTCCAGTTTGGCAACGACTGCACCTGTAAGGTTGCGGCGGGTGGCGTCAGGTTTGACGATAGAAAATGTGCGTTCGAGAGCCATTTGAAGATACTCGCTTGTTGGGATGGTTGAGGGATAATTCGTTGAATTTGCGCGGGTTATAGCCCCCACTGAACCGTAAGGCAAGCGACCGGGAGATGAATTCGGGTTCCAGAGCCAGCTATCAGTGCGGTTCCATGGCGATATGGCCTTTTTGGCTCTCAATACGAAGAAGCCAGGACTTTATGGATGGATACTTTCCCAGATCAAAACCGCCTTCACCAGCCACATGGGTATAGCCATACAGGGCAATATCTGCGATCGAATAGTTGTCTCCGGCAAACCAGTCGTGAGCTGCCAGATGCTGTTCCATGATCTCCAGTGCCTGATTGCCGCGGTCCTGTTTTTCTGACAGCTGTATTTTTTGTTCCGGAGTCATATCAACAAAGTGGAGCCAGAACCGCGCAACGGCGATATAGGGCTCGTGGCTATATTGTTCAAAAAACATCCAGCGCAATGCCTGAGCTCGCCCCCAGGCGTCTTTCGGCATAAAGGCTGTGTCTTCGGCCAGATACCACAGTATTGCGTTCGATTCAGGCAGGTGTTTGCCGTCATCTGTCTCCAACACGGGGATTTTGCCACCTGGATTGCGGGCGAGGAAGTCGGCCGTATGCGTTTCACCGTTGAGAATATTATGCTCTATCAGCTCATATTCCTGACCGAGGTTGGACAACAAAAGTCTGACCTTGTGGCCGTTTCCTGAACCGGTGAAATCATGTAAACGCATTCTGCCCCTCCGTTGATTGCTGTTTGCGTCGGCACAATGCCATGTGACCCAAGTTAAGTTCAATCCTGTAAATTTATATTTATTGTACTGGTCCAATCCTTTAGCGTCATTTCTTCGTGTCAGATATCGA
This sequence comes from Alphaproteobacteria bacterium, assembly GCA_018654745.1. Classification (GTDB taxonomy): domain Bacteria; phylum Pseudomonadota; class Alphaproteobacteria; order UBA2966; family UBA2966; genus JABILA01. Next base: position 54,515 of record JABILA010000136.1, on the reverse strand, counting down.
ATCTTTTAACCTGTATTCCCTGGTTGTAACGCCGTCCCCTTCCCCTTGACCCGACACCATGTTAAGACCCCGCGATCATGTTACATATCAACAATCTTTATCACCGAATTGCTGGCCGCTTGCTGCTGGAAAATGCCACCGCGCATATTCCGGCTGGCTCACGGGTCGGTCTGGTCGGGCGCAATGGTACCGGCAAAACAACGTTGCTACGGCTGATCCTGCAGGATGCTGAACCTGAGAGTGGTTCAGTATCAGTCCGCAGCACCGCCAAGGTTGCTGCTGTTTCGCAGGAAGCCCCGTCAGGTAAACAGTCCCTGCTGGATTTTGTCCTTGCGGCTGATGTTGAACGTGCAAAATTGCTGGAGGAAGCTGAAACAGCAACCGATCCCGGACGCATTGCCTATGTGCATGAGCGTTTATCAGACATTGGCGCACATTCTGCGCCCGCCAGGGCTGGCGCTATTCTGTCCGGTCTCGGTTTTGATGCTGCAACCCAACTGAACAGCTTGTCGGAATTCTCGGGTGGTTGGCGAATGCGCGTTGCCCTTGCTGCCATTCTGTTTTCCGAACCTGACCTGTTGCTTTTGGATGAGCCGACCAACCATCTGGATCTGGAAGCCGCTTTGTGGCTGGAAAACTATCTGAAGTCATATGAACACACGGTCCTGATTGTTAGCCACGACCGTGATTTGTTAAATGGATCAGTTAATCGCATTTTGCATCTGCATGATGGCAGATTGACTTTATATACCGGCGGCTATGACGAGTTTGAGCGTCTGAGACGCGAGCAACTGAACATCCAGTCCAAGATGCATGCCCGCCAACAAGCCCAGATGCGGCACATGGAAGCCTTTGTTGAGCGTTTTCGCTACAAAGCCAGCAAGGCCCGTCAGGCCCAAAGCAGGCTCAAGGCTCTGGAAAAGATGCAGCCTATCGCAGCAGTGATGGAAGACAACGTCACCGAGATCAATTTTCCGAACCCGGAAGGTGCTTCACCACCCTTGATCCAGATCGAGGATGCCTCGGCTGGATACGAGCCCGGCGTGCCTGTTCTGTCGAACCTTAATTTACGCATGGACCCCGACGACCGCATTGCCCTGCTGGGTGCCAATGGTAACGGCAAGTCGACGCTTGCCCGTATTCTGGCCGGACGTCTGAAGCTGGAAACAGGCAGTCGTCGCGCACACCGCAAGCTTGAAGTAGGTTTTTTCGCCCAGCACCAGCTGGAAGAACTGACACCCGGACAATCTGCCCTTGGTCACCTGATGGACATGATGGAGGGCCAGCCCGAGTCAAAAGTCCGGGCACGTCTGGGATCATTTGGCTTTGGTTTCGAAAAAGCAGACACCCCTGTTGAAAAACTGTCTGGAGGTGAAAAAGCGCGCTTGCTGCTGGCACTGGCCAGTTTCAAGGCGCCTCACATATTGATCCTTGATGAGCCAACCAACCATCTGGATGTCGATAGCCGGGAAGCCCTTATCCAGGCCATCAATGCCTACGACGGTGCGGTATTGCTGATCAGTCACGACCGTCACCTGATCGAGACCTGCGTAGATCGGCTCTGGCTGGTTGAAGATGGAACGGTCAAAACCTGGGATGGCGACGTTGAGGATTACCGCAAGGCAGCCCTCTCTGCCCGTGGTGCCGGACGCGCGAAACAAGAGGCCCGGGAAGAACGTTCTGTTGAGAAACACCACAGGGGTTCGCGGAAAGATGCGCGGCGAGAAGCTGCTGCGGCTCGCCAGGCCCTGTCTGGCTTGCGCAAGGACGTACAAAAAGCAGAGAAGCGCGTGCAGGATCTGCTGAAGGAAAGTCAGAAGCTTGAAAATGCGCTGGCCGATCCGGCGCTTTATGATGATGACAACACCCGTCTGCATCAACTCACGGTTAAAAAAGGCAAGACCGACAAGCTCAAGGAAGAGGCCGAAGCGCTCTGGCTGGATGCAGAAGAAAAACTGGAACAGGCCCAGGTCTGAATTACCCCACCGGATAACCTGACTATATTCCTGTTCTAATTCGAGGCTTGACGCTTTGGCATTTGTCATCAAGGCTGGTGACATAAAATCAGCCAAAGGGACAAAGCATGTCACCGGAAGAAATTCTTTCCCACGCCCCTCGAATTTTAACCCAGGAACAGCGGGAACACTACTTTGAACAAGGCTTCATTGGTGTTCAAAGCCTCGTCCCGGCGGATATGCTTGCGGAACTGGTCGCTGTTACCAATGAATTTTTGGATGCCAGTCGGACTGAAACAGGTTCTGGAAGAGTTTTCGACATTGGGCCCGGACACTCAAAAGATGCTCCGGTCCTCAGGCGTCTCAAGCAACCGGATGACCAACATGACGCCTACTGGCGCTTTGCAGCTGGCTTTTTAGCCGACGTCGCCGCAGATATCGCCGGTCCAAATGTCGTCTATCACCATTCCAAGCTTAATTTTAAATGGTTTGACGAATCCGATACTGTCAAATGGCACCAGGATATCCAGTTTTTCCCACATACGAATTACAACGTATTCACGATCGGCTGTTACCTTGAAGACACAACAATGGAAAACGGCCCATTGGCAGTTTTGCCAGGCAGCCACAACCAGAAACTCTATGACCAATATGCAGAAAACGGAGACTGGACAGGCTGCCTGAGCGACAAGGATGCCGCTTCGGTAGATATGTCAAAAGCAGAATACCTGACCGGATCTGCCGGTTCGATCACCATCCATAATTGCCGCACGTTACACTATTCACCATCAAGTAAATCGGCAAAGCCGCGTCCGTTGCTGCTGAATTGTTATTCTTCAGCGGACGCCAAGCCCTATACACCGCACCCGGACCCGTCGTCTCATGCCTTTAATGTGGTGCGCGGTGAATCCGTCAAATGGGCGGAACATGATCCACGCCCATGCCAAATTCCACCTGACTGGTCAGGCGGCTACACGTCTATCTACGCGGCCCAGGCAGGCGAAGACAGTTAGGTCGTCTCGATTTAGGTAGGCTGGATTTAGATAGTCTGGATTCAGATAGTAAGGATTGAATAACCGGATCAGTGAAACCGGGCCATATCGCCGGCCAGGTTGGTATAATAATCCGTTTTCCGTTCGGTCAGGAATTTGGTGACATTGCCTTCCACTGCTTCGGCATTGTGGCGGAAACTTTTTCGCCTGATTTTGTGGGCATAGCTGATGATCGCCTTGGTAATAGAATCACCGACCTTGGCCAATTGTTCTTCACTCAAGGTACGCGCAAATACAAAGGCGGGAACTTTACCCAGCAAAAACTGAAGCTGTGTCTTGCTCATGCCACCGTTGCGACCGAGGCAATGTATCACCACCACACCCAGCATCGCTGCCGCTTCAATATCTTTTTTTGAGTTGATCGTTTTGGCTGAGACAGCAACTTTCATTGCCTGCTCGAACAGAAATTGCGCTGATGCTTCAATTTTTCCGTACGGATCATTTTTGCCGGACGGGTCGGTAGATACGATGCCGAAAGTCGCCAGGGTCTTCTCAAATTCATCCATGAAGACTTCACTGGAAAGAGATGACCTCAAGGCCAGCTCTTCGTCGCTCTTGCCTCCAAATAGTCCAAAAACCATAAATAACGCGCCCCTCAACACATCAATATATATTATTATTGTATACTTACAGTAGTTCCATTCAAAGCACTATATCAGTTGGAACAAATATTGAATTCATAAAGTATGCAATTCAATACATTCAGTAAAGGTAGCCTTACAGTTGTTAAATTGCTTCTCTCATTCCATTTTCTGCCAATTGCCATTGGCGCAGCCATTCAGGGTGCTCGGGTGCCTCGAGATTTAATCCCATCAAATCATTTATTTTTGCTGGTGGCACTACACCATTGCGGCCAACAAATCCGCCCCGGACGTATATAACGACGGCAACTTCACCTTTGCGAACGAACCTGTGTTCAAAATACACCCACTTTTCATCCCAGGTGAGAACCCGGCTTTGCAAATCGTAACGACGAAAAGGCATTAACGATTTCCGGTACCGGACGGTCGTAGAAGCGACCACAGGTTTCCAGCCACGTTTGATGCATTTGACCATCAACCCGGCGCGAAACGCCATATCCAGCCTTCCAACATCCGAAATGGTCAAAATCCGTCCGTTGTTGGCGTGCAGGTTCAGATCAAGATCATGTGGCCAGATCCGGATCGGGATCGATGTGCGCTCCATCATGCCAACGGCGGGACGCCATATTGCAGCGATCAGATTCAGCAGTAGTCTACCCAACAAGCTCATCGTTTTTCTCCTGCAAGGCCGCCACGTTCAGCGAGTTTTTTCGCCGCCCTTCTGGTGGTCCGCAATATGTGATCCGAATAGTCTTCGTCGGCGACGGCTCTCGAGAGCATCAACCCACCTACCATCATCGCCATGACGGCGAGTACATTTTCGTCTTCAGCCATATTCTCGTTCAATGTTGCTGTGACTTCCGGCGGCAAAACCTTATCCAGTCCAAGGATCAACCGTCGTAGTCCCTTCTCGAACCCTTCCTTGGCACCTGGGCCTCCACGGGACAATTCGGCCCCCAATGATGCCAGGGGGCAGCCAAGTTCAGGGTTATCACGATGAATTCGGCTGAGATAACGGCCGATATAGTGGGCTAATCGCTCCTGCCCTTCAATTTCTTGCAGGCCTTCAGTCAGTTTTTTTCCAGCGTCAATGACAGCTTCTTCGAAAGCTGCAGCCACAAGATCATCCTTGGACTTAAAATGCGCATAAAAGCCACCATGGGTCAGACCGGCATGCTTCATTACTTTCGCCACACCCGTTCCCGGTATTCCCTGTGAACGCAGTAAATCTGCTGCCGCGCCCACAATCCGGCTACGCGTGTCTGCTTTGTGTTCGGCGCTGTAGGGCATTTTATATGATCCTCATAATATTAAAATTTATATATGATCATAATCATAATATTTCAAGGAAAAATCTGACGACATAGTCGACTAGTATTCATTCCAGGAAAACCGGGATGAGTTTGCACGACAGAAGCGCAAAAATATGCCAATTATTGTACTTGTGATTTTGTAAACCGGATTGTTGTGATTTTGCCCCCAGAGACTTCCCCTTGGATTAAACCCGTGCAAAGGCTTGTTCGCCGGAACGGTGTCCCATTGAGTGTCGTTTTACTGACCGTGGTAACAGCGGCTGTCGTGATTACCCTGTTGGCTGCTGTGCAATTCCTATTTGACCCTGGGAATTTATGGCTGCTACTGATCACAGGCGTGATAACTATGGCCAGTCTTTCTTTGCTTTTATTTCCGCTGGTAAGAACTATTCACGAACAACCGCAATCCAACGATCAGCGCTATCTTCGGCTTCTGAAAGACTCAATCGAATCCATTGGGGGTGGGTTTGCTCTGTTTGACGAAGACGACCGTCTCATACTTTTTAACTCGCATTACAAAGATATGGTGGAAAACAACATTAAGGGTACGCTGGAAGTCGGTCGAACATTTGAACAAATGTTACGATACTGGATCGCCGGTGGCGCCTATATATTGGAGAGCGAAGAAGAAAAGGAAGATTTCATCGCGGCGCGGCTTGCAGACCACCGGAACACGCCAAATCGTCGCGAACATCGACTTAAAGACGGCAAATGGATGCTGGTATCTGAATACCAAACCTCATCCGGTGGTACAGCGTTGGTGCAGACCGACATTTCGGATCAAAAAGCGACCGAATTAGCGCTTCGTCAAAGCCAGACCGATTATCGAAATTTGACGGAAGGATCAATCCAGGGCGTCCTTATTACATCAGCCGACAGAAAACCCCTGTTTGCCAACGAAAAATGTGCGGCCATATTCGGGTACGATTCAGCTGCGGAATTGATGCAGCTGGAAAACACAATACCTTTGATCGCTCCCAGGGAACTGGAACGCCTGAATGCAATCCGGGAGCCTTTTGAAAAAGAGCCGAAACGAGAGGGCGTGGCTTATGAATTTGAAGGTGTCCGCAAGGATGGTGAGTTCATCTGGCTGAGCATTCAGGCTGGCCCTGTGGAATGGAAAGGTCAACCTGCTGCTCACCTTGCTTTGGTCGATATAACTGTCCGCAGAAAGGCAGAAGAAGACCGCCGTCGGGCCCTTGTTGATGCGGAACAGGCCAATCAGGCGAAATCCGATTTTCTGGCGACGATGAGCCATGAATTGCGCACACCATTGAATGCCATTATCGGTTTTTCCGACATGATTGAAGGCCAGTATTTTGGAAATCTGGGTTCGAGCAAATACGAGGAATATGCGCACGACATTAACAGCAGCAGCAAACACCTGCTTGAACTGGTAAACGATATTCTTGATTTATCCGCAATAGAAGCCGGTAAACAACCCCTGCGTCGCGAAGTACTGGCAATTGATGAAATCGTATCCGACTGTACGCCGATCATTATCGCTGCTGCCAAAGAAAAGAACATAGATTTCAAAATTGAAATTTCGGATGATGTCCCTCTTCTGTTTGCTGACAGACGCGCCATCAAGCAGGTTTTGTACAATCTGTTATCAAACGCCGTGAAATATACCTCGCCGGATGGTGAGATTGTGCTTCAGGCGTCGCCAACTGATTCCGGCTGCAACCTTGTGGTTCGTGATACCGGCATGGGTGTTCCTGCAGAAAAACTCGCGACACTAATGGACCCGTTTGTCAGAGGTGAAACAGATCCTCTGGTTGCCCAGGAAGGCAGCGGACTGGGTCTGGCAATCGTGAAATCGCTTGTCGAATTACACGACGGCTCTGTTCATATCGAAAGCGAAGTTGGTGTGGGCACTTCGGTCACCGTTCAACTACACGGCAAACAGGGGCTTCTGCCTTAATTGTTTCCTTGAACCGATAGCCGATCAACAATTCGTTCTCTTATGCGTTTCCGTCTTGACGGGACAGGTAATGCCCGTGAAACTGTTTGTATAACGATAGGCAGGCAGTCAAAAGAACTGCGCCGGGTGGGGATCGTTCCAATCCGGAAAAGCCTTGGCAGAATGGGGAGAAATTCAATGCCCACCGTTTCCATGACGGTGAACGGCAAGGCTGTTTCAGCAGACGTTGAAGCACGGACCTTGCTGGTTCACTATATCCGCGATCATATCGGACTGACCGGCACGCATGTTGGCTGTGATACCAGCCAGTGTGGCGCCTGTGTGGTGCACGTTAATGGCAAATCCGTCAAATCCTGCTCGACCCTGGCAGTCCAGGCCGAAGGCGCAGATGTGGCTACCATTGAAGGCCTTGCAAATGGTGAGGAACTGCATCCGATGCAGGCAGCTTTCAAGGAAAACCATGGTCTACAGTGCGGTTTCTGTACGCCGGGCATGGTCATGAGCGCCGTTGATCTGGCCAATAACATGAAAAATCTGGACGAGGCGACGATCCGTGAACAGCTTGACGGTAACATTTGTCGCTGTACCGGCTACCACAATATCGTCAAATCGATCAAGGATGGCGCAGAACGGATGGGAGGCTGATTATGAGTGAAACAGGAATTGGCGCTGCCGTACGGCGCAAGGAAGACCAACGTTTCCTGACCGGAAACGGAAATTACACGGACGACATCAACGTCTTTGGCCAAACATACGCGGCCTTTGTTCGTTCACCTCATGCTCACGCCAAAATCAACGGCATTAACACTTCTGCTGCTGCGGCTGCAGACGGTGTCGTTGCGGTGCTGACGGGCGAAGAACTGGCAGCAGATGGTGTTGGTCCCCTGATTTGCGGCTGGAACATTGCCGGCAAAAACGGTGTTGAGGCACATAACTCGCCTGTTCACCATGCCCTCGCCATGGGCAAGGTCAACTATGTAGGTGACCACGTCGCCCTGGTTGTTGCCGAAACACAAGGTCAGGCAGACTCAGCTGCTGAAATGGTTGAAGTCGATTACGAAGAGTTGCCTGCTGTTGTTGGCACCGGAAGCGCCTTGAATCATACTACAACAATACATGAAGAAGCTCCGGCAAACATGTGTTATGATTGGGAAATTGGTGATTCTGCTGCAACTGATGCAGCTTTTGCCAGTGCGGCCCATGTCACAACGGTTGAGGTCGTTAATAACCGCCTGATCCCGAACGCCATGGAGCCAAGGGCCTGCCTCGCACAGTACAATCAGGGCACAGGCGACTGGACACTTCATGTCACGTCGCAAAACCCGCATGTACATCGTCTGGTGATGTCAGCCTTTAACGGTGTCGCACCTGAGCACAAGCTTCGGGTCATCGCACCGGATGTTGGCGGCGGCTTTGGCTCAAAGATCTTTATCTACGCTGAAGAAGTCGTTTGCACATGGGCCACCCGCAAGGTAGGTCGTCCGATCAAATGGACAGCAAAACGTTCGGAGAGCTTCCTGTCAGATGCCCACGGACGTGATCACGTCTCAAAGGCTGAACTGGCTCTGGATGCAGATGGCAAGTTCCTGGCACTTCGGGTCAACACCAAGGCCAATCTTGGTGCGTACCTGTCCACTTTCGCCTCGGCAGTGCCGACTTATATGTACGCAACATTGCTGGCTGGTACTTATACAACACCAGCTATTTATTGTGACGTACAAGGCGTATTCACCAACACAGCACCTGTAGATGCCTATCGAGGGGCTGGACGTCCGGAAGCAACTTATCTTCTGGAACGTACGGTTGAAACGGCAGCGCGTGAGATGAACATTGATCCGGCGGAAATTCGTCGCCGGAACTTTATTCAGCCTGACGCCTTCCCGTATCAAACCCCTGTTGTGCACCAGTACGACATTGGTGACTACGGTGCGAGCCTCGAGAAAGCCTGTGAAATGGCCGATGTCGGTGGTTTTGCTGCCCGTCGTAGCGATAGTGAAAGTCGCGGCAAGCGTCGCGGTCTTGGCTATTCGTCCTACATCGAAGCTTGTGGTATCGCACCGTCAGCGGCGGTGGGTGCGCTTGGTGGTGGTGTTGGCCTGTGGGAATCAGCGGATATCCGCTTTAACGCAACCGGCAGCGTCACGGTGATGACAGGAACCCACAACCACGGCCAGGGTCACGAGACGGCCTTTGCCCAAGTGGTTTCTGACAAACTTGGTGTGCCGATCGAGAACATTGAAGTTGTCGAAGGTGATACCGACAAGGGACCGTTTGGCATGGGCACTTATGGCTCACGTTCAATCGCCGTTGGTGGTTCTGCTATCGTCAAAGCCGCAGACAAGATCATCGAGAAGGGCAAAAAGATTGCCGCCCATTGTCTCGAAGCTGCAGAAGATGACATCGAATATGATGGTGGTAACTTCACTGTGGCTGGAACCGACAAGGTGATGAATATCGCTGAAATTGCCTTTACGGCCTATGTGCCGCACAACTATCCGGAGGGCGTAGAGCCTGGTTTGCATGAGCAAGCCTTCTACGATCCGCTGAACTTCTCGTTTCCGGCCGGTGTGCACATCTGTGAAGTCGAGGTGGATCCAACAACCGGTGAAACTGAAATCGTCAACTACACAGCTGTCGATGACTTTGGCACCATCATTAATCCGATGATTGTGGAAGGTCAGGTTCACGGCGGTATTGGCCAGGGCGTTGGTCAGGCCATGCTCGAAGGTGCGAACTATGACGACAATGGTCAGCTGGTGACCGGTTCCTACATGGATTACACCATGCCACGGGCCGACAACCTGCCGAACTTTAACGTCGGCACCACATCGACACCGTCCCCCTTGAACCCTCTCGGGGTCAAGGGTGCCGGTGAAGCCGGAGCCATTGCCTCACCACCTGCGGTGATCAACGCGATCACAGATGCCTGTGGCGGTGCCATGATCGATATGCCTGCAACTCAAGAAAAAGTCTGGCTCGCTTGCCAGGCTGCTGAATAAGGAGGACCTCAATATGTACGGTTTTGATTATCACCGTCCTGGCAGCGTTGCCGATGCGACCTCTGCACTCGGCGGGGCAGACGATGGCAAATATCTGGCTGGCGGCCAGACCTTGCTTGCAACCATGAAACAACGGCTGGCAGCACCGTCAGACCTCGTTGACCTTGGTGGCATTGCCGATCTCAAAGGCATTTCAGTCAGTGGTGGCACTGTCACTATTGGTGCCACAACAACTCACGCAGAAGTCGCGGCTTCAGCCGATGTTCAGGGGGCCATCCCGTCCCTTGCAGCACTGGCTGGGGATATTGGCGATCGCCAGGTCCGTAATGCAGGAACAATTGGTGGCTCGCTCGCCAACAATGACCCGGCAGCAGACTATCCAGCTGCCATTTTGGCTCTGGGTGCGACGGTTACCACCAATAAGCGTGAAATCGCTGCAGATGACTTCATCAAGGGCCTGTTCGAGACGGCATTGGAAGAAGACGAGATTATTACCTCGGTTTCATTCCCGGCACCGACCTCAGGTGCTTACATGAAGTTCAAGCAACCCGCTTCGCGCTTTGCGCTGGTCGGGGTGTATGTGGCCAAAACTGCTGATGGTGTAAGGGTTGCCGTAACTGGCGCTACATCCCATGCCCATCGTGGACCACGACTGGAAGCAGCCCTGAATGAGAACTTCTCAGCCAGTGCTGTTGACGGTGTTGAAATTCCGGTAGACCACATGAATGTGGACATCCACGCCGGTGCTGAATACCGCGCCAATCTGGTCAAGGTTATGGCCAAACGCGCTGTTGAAGCCTGCGGATAAGGTTTCTTCAACTCAAGATCGGGGGGAGGTTCGCCTCCCCCCTTTTTGTTCCTGACGAATTCAACAACTGAAATAACTTTCATTGCCATGACCTTGCCTGCTTCTATTGATGATACCGAGAAACTTTTGCGCGACGGCAATTATGTTGCCGACCGTAGTCTGGCGACAACGCTCTATCTCAGCCTGAGTATGGGCCGCCCGCTTTTTCTTGAAGGGGAAGCCGGTGTCGGTAAAACCGAGATCGCAAAAGTCCTGTCCGAAACCCTGGGTCGCAAACTTGTCCGCCTGCAATGTTACGAAGGCCTCGATGTGGCCTCCGCCGTTTACGAGTGGAATTACGCCGGTCAAATGATCGAAATTCGCATGGCAGAAGCAGAAGGTGCCACCAAACGTGATGATCTTGGCAAGGACGTCTTTTCCGAGAAATTCCTGATTGAACGCCCACTGTTGCAGGCCCTGCAACCTGACGAGGCCGGACCACCCGTACTTTTGATCGACGAACTGGATCGCACGGATGAGCCCTTTGAAGCGTATCTTCTGGAGGTGCTGTCAGATTTTCAAATCACTATCCCCGAAATCGGTACTATAAAAGCGCCTGAACCGCCTCTGGTCATTATTACTTCAAACCGTACCCGTGAAATCCATGATGCGCTTAAACGGCGCTGTCTTTATTACTGGGTCGATTACCCTGATGCAGACCGTGAGCTCGAAATCCTCGCTCTGAAAGTACCCAACGCCGGTGAGAAACTTGCCAGACAAGTCGTCGCCTTTGTGCAAGAGATACGCAAGCACGACCTTTTCAAACTGCCCGGCATTGCCGAAACAATCGACTGGTCAACCGCCCTGATCCAGCTCGACAAACTGGCCCTGGACCCGGCAACGATCAACGATACCCTGGGTGTCTTGTTGAAATACCAGGACGACATTTCAAAAATCCAGGGTTCGGAAGCCGCGCGTATTCTCGAACAGGTCAATCTCGAAATCGCCCAGGCGGGTGGTTGATACGATTGGGTCGATATGACGGATTTTGATAACGAACCTATTGGCGGCAAGCTGGCGGACAATATTATGTATTTTGGCCGGGCATTGCGTGTGGCCGGGCTGCCTATTGGTCCAGGCAAGGTCATAGACGCGATCAAGGCCGTCGAAATCGCCGGCATTACCAACAGGTCCGATTTTTACTGGGCGCTTCACAGTGTCTTTGTTAACAGGCGTGATCAGCGTGAGATGTTTGATCAGGCGTTTCATATCTTTTGGCGCAATCCCGATATGCTGAACAAGATGATGTCCCTAATGTTGCCCTCCATGGGCGCTGGCGGCGGCGAGTTCGATGCCCCTGCACCCAGCCAGAGACTTCGCGATGCATTGTTCCAGGAGAATGAAGACGAACGCGAGCGCGACATGAATCCGGGCGAAATAGAACTGGATTCCCGGGGCTCGGCTTCCGCCCGTGAAATTCTGCAAGGCATGGATTTTGAAACCATGAGTGTCGAGGAACTGGCTGAAGCTCGTAAAGTTGTTGCCAATATGCGCTTGCCGATCATGGACGTGCCGACCCGTCGCTTCAAACCTGATAGCCGGGGCAGAAGGGTCGACATGCGTGCGACTTTAAGGGCCGGTTTACGTTCAGGCGGTGCAGTCATCCCGCTGAAATTTCGCAAACGCGCCCGCCGACACCCGCCGCTTGTTATTCTTTGTGATATTTCGGGCTCCATGAGCCGCTATTCCCGCATGCTGCTGCACTTTGTTCATGCCATTACCAATGATCGCGACAGGGTACATTCCTTTGTCTTTGGCACCCGCCTGACAAATATCACCCGCTTTTTACGGCAACGAGACGTCGATATTGCAGTTGAGCAGATAACCGAACAGGTCGAGGATTGGTCCGGTGGCACGCGTATTGGTGTGACCCTGAAGGAATTCAACGCCATCTGGTCCAGGCGGGTTCTGGGTCAGGGTGCTGTTGTGCTATTCATATCAGATGGTCTGGACCGGGACGCTGGTGTAGACCTTGATGCGGAGATGGAACGGCTGCATAAATCCTGTCGACGTCTGATCTGGCTCAATCCCTTGTTGCGTTTTGACGGGTTCGAACCCAAATCAAGAGGGATCAAGGCTATACTTCCCCATGTAGACGATTTCCGGACTGTCCATAATCTGAATTCACTGGCTGATCTGGCGGATGTTTTGGGGAAAGAACAACCCCGCAAGGAAGAAAGCCTCTCGACGATGCAAAGGAGCGTGGCATGAGCGAACAGCAAACCGATCTGGCTGCCTGGCCCGACGATGTACTTGAGACCGCAGCCTCCTGGAAAAATGATGGGCGCGAAGTTGCCATCGCAACAGTGGTCCACACCTGGGGGTCGAGCCCTCGTCCGGTTGGTAGCCAGCTGATCGTGGATGGCGCAGGTGCTATGGTTGGCTCTGTCTCTGGCGGCTGTATCGAAGGTGCGGTCGTCAAGGAAGCCATGGAAGTAATTGCCGGTGCCCCTGCCCGCGTTCTCGACTTTGGTGTCAGCAATGACCAGGCCTGGGAAGTGGGGCTGGCTTGTGGTGGCAAGGTCCAGGTCTATGTGGAACGGCTGGACTAGATGAAAAGCGAAACACTCGAAGCTGTCCTGAAAGTCAGGGCGGAAAAACGCGCAGCTGTACTTCTGACGAATATGCTGAGCGGCGATGAACGTCTGATCGAAGCCGCTGATCTGGCGTCTTTGCAGGCAACCGATGCCGATCTCGCGGAACAGATAGCGTCCGCATTGCGCTCTGATAAATCCAGAACCCTCGAAACAGATGATGGCCCGGTATTTCTGAACGTCTTTAATCCGGCATTGCGCATGATTATTGTCGGTGCGGTTCACATTGCCCAGCCCCTTGCCCGTATGGCTGATCTGGCAGGCTATGCCGTGACGGTTGTCGACCCGCGACGTTCCTTTGCCAGCGTTGAACGTTTTCCAGGCGTGTCTCTGAGTTCGGAATGGCCCGACGATGCGCTTGCTGATTTTGGCCTTGATGCCAGAACGGCCGTTGTTACCCTGACCCACGATCCAAAACTTGACGACCCGGCCCTGGAAGTGGCCTTGAAGTCGGATGCCTTTTACATCGGTTCGCTGGGCAGTAATCGCACCCATGCCTCACGCCTGGAACGGCTGTCGGAATCAGGGTTTGATGATCAGACCATGGCCCGGATCCACGGACCCGTTGGCTTGAATATCGGTGCCAAATCCCCTGCCGAGATTGCGGTGTCTATCCTTGGGCAAGTTACCGAAGCCCTGCGCAAAGCAAGCTGACAGGCCATGTTTTTTGGCGATATCCCATTGGACGAAGCCGAAGGGTGCATTCTTGCCCATTCGGTAAGGTCAGGTGATGTCTCCTTCAAAAAGGGACGCACGCTTAGTGCTGAAGACGTTGCAGCTCTTAAGTCAGTGGATATGGAAACAGTTACGGGTGTCCAGCTTGAAATTGGTGATGTCGATGAAGACACAGCCTGTGAACAGGTGGCCAATGCTGCCTGCGGTGACGGCGTCCGGATTACGGCCCCGTTCACCGGTCGTTGTAATCTTTATGCCGATACGGACGGCGTCGTTGTTATCGACCGGGATCGTGTCGATATTCTCAACCGCATGGACGAATCCCTGACCATTGCAACCTTGCCGCCGTACACCATGGTCCGGGAAGGTCAAATGTTGGCGACTGTCAAGATCATCCCCTTCTCTGCCCCCCAGGCCGCCGTCGATGCCGGAGTTGCAATCGCCGAGGGAGACGGAGCTCTGGTTCGTGTGGCCGCCCTTCAGCCACAAAATGTCGGCATGATCCTGACACGTCTTTCTGATACCAAAGACAAGGTTCTGGATAAAACAATTGCAGTAACCAGGGCTCGTCTGGAAGCCCTCGGCAGCTCACTTGTTCACCAGATCCAGTGTGACCACAACGCCGATGCTGTATCCGTTGCGATCCTTGATATGCTCGATCTGGGCGTAGATTCTGTATTGGTCTTTGGTGCCTCGGCCATTGTCGACCGCCGTGATGTCATACCGGCTGGCTTGATCGCTGCCGGAGGAGAAATCGAACATTTTGGCATGCCCGTTGATCCTGGCAATTTGTTGCTTCTGGGGAACAAGGGTCCCGTTCCTGTTATTGGTTTGCCAGGATGTGCCAGATCACCAAAACTCAACGGCTTCGACTGGGTGCTGCAACGTCTCTGTGCCGGTTTGCGGGTAAGCAAGGCAGAGTTAATGTATATGGGCACAGGTGGTCTGCTGAAAGAAATCTCGACGCGCCCACAGCCGCGTGATGGTGGCCCGTTACGGGAAGACAGCGCCATGCCAAGGATGCCAAGAATTGCAGCACTGGTTCTGGCCGCTGGGCAATCGCGCAGGATGGGTGTGCAAAACAAAATGCTGGCGCAGTCGCAAGGTGTTGCCCTGGTGCGTCATTCTGTTGACGCAACAATCGCCTCTGCTGTCGGTCTTGTGGTTGTAGTGACGGGACACGAGCCGGAAGGTGTGCATGAAGTCCTGGCCGGGTGCGACGTCAGCTTTATCCACAATGAACACTTTGCGGAGGGGATGAGCACATCCCTGAAAACCGGTCTGGATGCCCTGCCCGACGATATTGACGGTGTTGTAGTTTGTCTTGGGGATATGCCTGCTGTATCAGCCCGTCATATCGATAAACTGATCGCTGCTTTCGATGAAGAAGAAGGACGGCTAATCTGTGTCCCGACATTTCAAGGGAAACGTGGCAATCCTGTATTGTGGTCATCGTCCCTGTTTGGTGAAATGCGAAACATTGCCGGCGATGTTGGTGCGCGCCATCTGATCGGTGAACATGCATTCGATACCTGTGAAGTATCGATGGAAGACAATGCTGTGTTGCTTGATCTTGATACGCCTGAGGCTCTGCGGGCTTACGAACAACGGGAAGAGAATTCATGAGTTTTGACGTTGAGGCGCTGAGAAGACAGTTTCCAATTCTGGACCGGACGGTGCATGGCAAACCCCTGCACTATCTCGACAACTCGGCGACATCGCAGATTCCCAATACTGTCCTTGATGCAGTTGAACGACATGAAATTGCGCATCGGGCCAATGTCTTGCGCGGGATACATTATCTGGCTGAGGCTGCAACAGAGGCCTATGAAAATGCCCGCAAGGACGTCGCCTTGTTCATCAACGCTGCGGATTCATCTGAAGTTGTTTTCACCTCAGGCACCACAAGTGCCATCAATCTGGTCGCTCACAGTTTTGGTCAAGGCCTGAAGCCAGGTGACGAAATCGTTATTTCCATGCTGGAGCACCATAGCAACATCGTGCCCTGGCAGTTACTGCGTCAGCGCTCCGGCATCGTCTTGAAGGTGATCCCGGCGACCGACGACGGGCGCATGGACCTCGACAAACTGCCTGACATCGTCACAGAAAAATGCCGGATGATTGCCGTTACCCATGTCTCCAATGTTACCGGCGCGGATACGGATATTCACAGGATCGTCGAAGCAGCCAGAGCGGTCGATGCCAAGGTGTTGATCGATGGCGCACAACGCGTGCCTCATGGCCCCGTTGATGTGCAAAATCTTGGTGTCGATTTCTATACCTTTTCTGGTCACAAGATGTACGCCCCGAACGGCATTGGTGTGCTTTGGGCCCGGCGTGAGTTGCTGGATGATTTGCCGCCCTTTATGGGTGGCGGCGAAATGATTCGCACTGTCACCATGGAAGACACAATATTCGCGGAACCTCCCCACAAATTTGAGGCTGGAACACCTCCCATTGCCCAGGCAGTAGGCCTCGCGGCTGCTACCCGTTGGTTGTCGGAAACCGATACGCCGGAAGCCATATTGCATGTGGCAAAACTGGCGGAAAGAACCCTGTCGGGATTGGCAGAAATTGCAGACGGTCGCATCCGGATTATCGGCCCGCAGGGGACTCAATCCCGCTTGCCGGTAATTTCGTTTACCGTCGATGGCATACATCCTCATGATGTTTGCCAGATACTGGATTCATATGGCGTTGCCCTGCGCGGGGGACATCATTGTGCACAACCGCTTATGGACTTTTTCGATGTCACTGGTACAACACGGGCGAGTTTAACTTTTTACAACAACCAGGCCGATGTCGACGCCCTTCTTGAAGGCCTGGCCGCAGCCATAAAAAAATTGACCTGACCCCCCCGACGGATTACCAACATGAATAGCAATGATATGTACCAGGATGAAATAGTTGCCCTGGCTAAATCGAAAACCGGTGCTGAACGTCTGGAAAACCCCGACGCCACCGTAACATTGGACAATCCCCTGTGCGGTGATCGTGTAACATTGGATGTCACAGTTTCTGGCGGCAAGATTACTGCTGTCGGACATCGTGTTCGCGGATGCATGTTATGTGAAGCAGCGTCAGCCCTGGTCGCGCGTGACGCCATCGGCACAGATACAAGTGCCGTCAGCGGCGGGCGGGACAAACTGGAAGCTCTATTGAAAAGCGGCACGCTCCCTTCCGAAGACGACGCCTGGTCGACCGTATCTGCGTTCGGACCTGTCGCCGAATTCAAAAGCCGACACGAATGTGTCTTGCTGCCCTTCGAGGCTTTGGGAAAAGCCATCGAAGAGGCAGAGAGCAAAATTTGAATTGGGTGATCTGGCAGGATATCTGCTGGCGGCACTCGCACTATGTGGTAGTCCGGGCCCTGCAACCCTGAGCTCAGCAGCAACAGGGGCTGCATTCGGATTACGTGCTGCCCTGCCCTATTATTTCGGTTTACAAGCCGGTGTCACTATAGTGCTCACTCTGGTCGCCTCCGGGATTATTGCTGCTGTCACCACCATTCCTATGGCCGCTGAAGTCCTGATCACCGTCGCCATTTGCTACATGATATGGCTAGCCTGGAAGATCGCCAACGCGCCGCCTGTTCGGGTTGCCGACGCCGGGTCCAGTGCACCAGGCTTTTACTCTGGCGTGATCGTCAATCTGACAAACCCCAAGGCTTACGCCTCCTTCACAGCAGTTTTTGCCGGATTTGAATTACTGCCAGACAACGTCGTCTTGTCGGCCGCTCTCGAACTTTTGATTTTGTTCGTTTTGATCGGCGGCATCAACATGGCATGGATGACCATTGGCAACGTGCTACAACGCTTCTTCCAGGACGAACGCACCAGCCGCATCATCAATGTCAGCTTTGCGATCTTGCTGTTGGCGTCAGTCGCCATGGCATTCTTGGTTTAGCCCTTCAGCTCACTCAATGGCTTCACGTGCTCTTTTTCGGCGGCCTTGGGGCGATCGGGTTCTTCTTCCGTCAGGGCTTCAACTGATTTCATGGTCGCGAGACTACGTTGGGCCAGGTTTTGATACTCTTTGGTCGCCATGGATTTCCATTTTATTTCGGCCGCCCCCATTTCCTTGATGATTTTGGCAGGAACGCCAGCAACCAAAGTATGGTCTGGCACTTCAAATCCGGCTTTGACAAAGGAATTGGCAGCCACAAATGCGGATTCACCGACGACCGCGTTGTCCATAACTGTCGAATTCATCCCGACCAGGGCGTTGCGCCTTATTGTGCAGGCATGCAGAACGGCGGCGTGACCAATATGTCCGTCTTCTTCGACTATTACGGATCGACCGGGGAAAGAATGTACAACACAGTTATCCTGCACGTTAGCCCCTTCATGTATTTCGATACGGCCAAAATCGCCTCTAAGCACCGCACAAGGGCCGATAAAGCAGCGTGAGGATATGACAACGTCGCCAATTAATACGGCGTCAGGGTGGACGAATGCGCCGGGCATGATCACCGGAACCAGTCCTTCGAATGAATAAACTTTTGTCATGGGGGGCCTGTAGGTTTGAAAAATCTTGTGAATAGACAACATTGCCGCAAAGGCTGGGGGACAGTATTATTCCTAATATTGTTGACCTATTGTTGACCTGGCCACCAATTATGTCCAGAGATAGAAATCCAATAACCTTAAATCCCCTCCTGAGGACCTGCCGATGACCGAAGCTTTTATCTGTGACGCCGTTCGAACACCTATTGGCCGCTATGGTGGCGCACTTTCCAGTGTGCGTGCCGACGATCTGGCTTCCTTGCCCATCAAGGAACTGATGCGTCGCAATGAGAATGTGCAGTGGACAGAAATTGACGATGTATTCTTTGGTGCCGCCAACCAGGCAGGCGAAGATAACCGCAATATCGCTCGTATGGCTTCCTTATTGGCAGGACTGCCCGTTGAAGTTCCCGGGGTAACTGTAAACCGTTTGTGTGGATCCGGACTTGAAGCCGTTGGTCAGGCAGCCCGCGCCATTAAAACAGGTGAAGCGGATATTTGTATTGCCGGTGGTTCTGAAAGCATGAGCCGCGCACCGATGATCCTGCCAAAAGCGGACAGCGCTTTTTCGCGACGGGCCGAAGTGTTTGATACGACCATCGGCTGGCGCTTCATTAACCCACTGATGAAAAAACAATATGGCGTCGATTCCATGCCGGAAACCGCCGAGAATGTCGCCGAAGAATTCCAGGTCACACGCGAATCCCAGGATGCCTTTGCTTTCCGCAGCCAACACAAAGCGGCCGAGGCCCAGAAAAACGGTCGACTGGAGCAGGAGATTGTGCCGGTTGTTATTCCCAAACGCAAAGGTGATGACGTCATTGTCTCATCCGACGAACATCCTCGTGAGACCTCACTGGAAGCCCTTGCAAAGCTGGGCACACCTTTTCGCGAAGGTGGGACCGTAACCGCAGGAAACGCCTCTGGTGTTAATGACGGTGCCTGTGCCCTGATTATCGCTTCGGAAGAAGCAGCGAAAAGACACGGCTTGACGCCGCGCGCCAGAGTTCTGGGCATGGGTCACGCAGGTGTCGCGCCACGCATTATGGGCTTTGGGCCCGCACCGGCGTCACACAAGCTATTGGCGCGCCTGGGACTGAAGTTCGATGATCTGGACATTATCGAACTGAACGAAGCTTTTGCCGCACAGGGCTTGGCCGTTACCCGCGACTGGGGTCTGGAAGATGACGATGCCCGGGTCAATCCTTTGGGCGGCGCCATTGCTCTGGGTCATCCTTTGGGCATGTCTGGTGCGCGCCTGGCGACCACAGCCATGTATCAGCTGGAGCATACCGGTGGAAAACGTGCTTTGGCCACCATGTGCATCGGCGTCGGTCAAGGAATTGCTGCTGTTATTGAACGCGTCTAAAACCGTCCCCATATCTAAACAAGGCATTCGCGCCAGCCTGTACGGGCTGGCGCGAAGCGCTTGAACCAACGGAACGAGGACCTGGCTGAACATGGCTTTTGTTATCGCCCAGATAAGCGATCTGCACATTTCCGACCCTGGTGTCGGTACTGACTTGCATTACCAGACCGCTGAGCACCTGGAACGGTGTGTCGCTCGTTTGAACACCATCGATCCACGCCCTGATATCGTTGTCGCAACAGGTGATCTTGTCGACCAGGCGAAGGCATCAGAATATCATCGATTGCGTGACATTCTCGATAAGCTGGAGATGCCATATTATCTGTTATGCGGTAACCACGATTCGCGGGAGAATCTGGTTCCTGTTTTCCCCGATCACACCTATTTGCCGCAGGACGGATTCCTGCAATACGCCCTTGAAGACTTTCCGATCCGCATTGTTTGCGGTGATACGCGCATCGCCAAACAGATTATCGGCACCATGTGTGCTGAACGTCTTGCGTGGCTGGATGAAACGCTTGGTGCCGAACCAGACAGGCCAACAGTTGTCTTCCTGCATCACCCGCCCTTTGCCAGTGGTCTCGCACCCATGGATAAATATGGATACGAAGACAAGGCAGGAATCGAAGCTGTCGTTCGCAAACACCCCCAGGTCATGCGCGTTGCCGGCGGCCATTTGCATCGGCCTGTC
Organism: Alphaproteobacteria bacterium; assembly: GCA_018654745.1. Classification (GTDB taxonomy): domain Bacteria; phylum Pseudomonadota; class Alphaproteobacteria; order UBA2966; family UBA2966; genus JABILA01. The sequence goes on along the minus strand of JABILA010000136.1, from coordinate 34,010 downwards.
GTCGTTAACTGGGGTGGGACCACGCTCAGCGTCTGCCCGAGTGCCGCCCACCAAATTGCTCTCAATCCCGTACCGGATACGCCTGTAAATATTGTGATGGAGCCTCCCGCATTCCATTTGCATATGTGGCAGGAGGATACCGGCCTGATTACACACATGATGTATGTGAACGATTATGAAGTCCGCACCAAGGTAAGAATTGGTGTTGGTGTCGTGGAATAAGGGAAATTACTCTCCCTCACATATCCAATGTACAGGCCCGTCGCATTTTCATGGTGCGCCAGGGACTGTGTGCGGCTCCCTCCTCTCCGTTTGCCAAAGACGATTTGCGTCAACTGATCCATCAACTCGGGTTTGTGCAGATCGACAGCATCCGCACAGTGGAGCGGGCGCACCACATGATCCTGTTTGCGCGCAACCAGAATTACAAACCGGAACAACTACGTCAGTTACTGGAAGATGATCGACATCTGTTCGAGCACTGGACCCACGATGCATCGCTTATTCCAACAGAATTTTATCCGCACTGGCAGCAACGGTTCGTTCGCGCCGAAGATCGACTGAGGGAACGCTGGCGCAAGCATCGTCCAAAAGTGAAGTCCGGCGGCAAACAGATCAGTTTTGAAGACATGATGGAACAGGTGAAACACCACGTCCATGAAAACGGTCCCACCATGTCACGTGACCTGAAACCAAAGGATGAGGGTCGCAAGAAAGCAAAAAACGGCTGGTGGGAATGGCATCCATCAAAAACAGCCCTGGAGTTCCTTTGGCGCACCGGTGATCTGTCCATTACCCGCCGGGACGGTTTTCAAAAAGTCTATGACCTCTCTACCCGCGTCATACCAGAAACAGTCAGGTCAGATTCGCAAAATGATCACGCTGCATTTGTAACCTGGGCCTGCAACGAAGCACTGGACCGGCTGGGCTTTGCCGCATCGGGGGAACTGGCCGCCTATTGGGGATCGATCAATGCAGGCGAAGCAAAAGCCTGGTGTCTCGCGAATGTAGGTCCGGACCTGATTGAGATCTCGGTTGGCAGCGCGGATGGCAGCACACCCAAAACCGTCTATGCACGCCCGGCGATTATGGACGCCCTGCACGACCTTCCCGATCCTTCAGACCGGTTACGGGTTATCAGCCCGTTTGATCCCTTGATACGCGACCGCAAACGCCTTCAACGCTTGTTCGATTTTGACTACCGCATCGAAATATTTGTGCCCGAAGCGAAGCGCAAATATGGCTACTATGTTTTTCCGATCCTCGAAAAGGACAGACTCATTGGTCGCATCGATATGAAGGCCCAACGTCAGGATGATCGACTGCACGTCACAGGGCTATGGCTGGAACCCGGCATCAAATTCACCAAAGGCCGGGAGAAAAAATTGACATCCGAATTAAACAGACAAGCCAGGTTCGTTGGTCTGTGCGATGTGACGTTCAACAAGGGCTTTCTCAAAACCTGATTGAATCAACCCTGCCCGTTTATCTCCGCCAGGCGTGTCAGCAAATGCTTGACGCCGGAGACACGTGTTTCAGGTTTTTCCCAGTCACGACGATAAACCAGTTTTTGATCCGGCCGTAGTTTTGCTGTACCGGCCTGCTTTGAAATGAATTCAACCAACCCGGCCGGGTTCAAAACAGCGCCGTCCCGGAAGGTGACGGTACAGCCCTTGGCACCCGCATCCAGTTTCGAAACTGCTGCCGGTTTACACAATTGTTTTATCGTAACAATCGCCAGCAGGCTTTCGACTTCTTCTGGCAGTTTCCCGAAACGGTCAATTAATTCCGCTGCAAAGCCATCAATTTCGGCGCGCCCATCCAGTTTGGACAAACGTCGATAAAGTCCCATACGCACATCCAGATCGGCCACATAGTTTTCCGGGATCAAAACGGATGCGCCAATATTCAATTGTGGTGTCCAGTCATTTACGTCCATCTGGTCGCCCGTGCCGTCTGCTGTGCTTCGGGCTGTGGCGACCGCTTCTTCCAACATTTGCTGGTAAAGTTCGACACCGACCTCGCGGATATGACCAGACTGTTCTTCACCCAGCAGGTTTCCGGCACCGCGGATATCCAGATCGTGGCTGGCCAGACTGAACCCGGCACCCAGGCCGTCCAGGGACTGCATGACCTTCAGGCGTTTGTCGGCAGCCTCAGTCGGAATACGTTTCGCCGGTATCGTCAGATAAGCATAGCCCCGGATTTTTGAACGCCCGACCCTGCCCCGCAACTGATAAAGTTGCGCCAGTCCAAACATGTCTGACCGATGAATGATCAGGGTGTTCGCCGTCGGAATATCCAGACCGGATTCAATAATGTTAGTGGAAATCAGAACATCAATGCCACCGTCATAAAAAGCGTTCATCACCCGGTCCAGATCCGCTGGCGTCATCCGACCATGCGCAACGGCTGTTTTGACCTCCGGGATATTTTCCCTGATGTATTTGCTGACTTCGTCGATATCGGCCAGTCTTGGACAAACGTAGAACGTCTGGCCACCGCGATAGTGTTCTCGCAAGATGGCTTCGCGCACGACAACCGGATCAAACGGCAGGATGAAGGTACGAACAGCAAGTCGATCCACCGGTGGGGTCGCAATCAGGCTGAGTTCCCGCACACCGGTAAAGGCCATTTGCAAGGTTCGGGGGATCGGCGTTGCTGTCAGGGTCAATACATGCACATCACTGCGCAAGCTTTTCAGACGTTCCTTGTGGGCAACACCAAAGTGTTGTTCTTCGTCCACCAGCACCATGCCGAGATTGCTGAACTTCACATCCTTGGCCAGCAAGGCATGGGTGCCGATGATGATATCAACGTCTCCGGTCTCGAGAAGACGTTTGTTTTCCTTCGCATCCTTCGTATTCACAAATCGCGACAGCTGGGCAATGTTTACGGGCCATCCGGCAAAACGTTCACTGAAAGTCTTGAAGTGCTGACGTGCCAGCAAGGTTGTTGGCGCGATCATGGCAACCTGACGACCTGACATCACAGCAACGAAGGCCGTCCGCAGGGCAACTTCGGTTTTGCCAAAACCAACATCACCACACACCAGACGATCCATGGGACGCCCGGACGCCATGTCTTCGAGCACATCTGCAATGGTACTTTGCTGATCTTCTGTTTCGTGAAAAGGAAAACGCGCACAGAACTCATCATAGAGCCCTGTCGGCGGCGACATCTTTTCACCTTCTTTCAATTCCCGTTCAGCCGCAATCTTGATCAGCTGATCTGCCATGTCCTTGATGCGTTTGGTGGCACGTGACTTCCTTGCCTGCCAGCCAGAGCCACCCAGCTTGTCCAGCACCGCTTCGCTGTCTTCGGAGCCATAGCGGGAAATCACTTCGATATTTTCGACAGGCAAATACAGTTTGTCATTGCCTGCATAGATCAACAGCACACAATCATGGCGGACGCCGCCAACGTCGACGGTCTCGAGGCTTTCGAAACGACCAATGCCGTGATCAAGATGAACAACAAAATCACCCGGCGACAATGTAGAGGCTTCGGCGATAAAGTTCTCTGATTTTCGTGAACGCTTGGGTGCCCTGACCAGACGATCACCCAAAATATCCTGCTCACCAATAATGGCGAACTCTTCGGTTTCAAAGCCGTGCTCAAGACCGACCACAACAAGTGCCACAGAACCTTTTTCCAGCGCCTGTGCCTGGCCCCAGCTTTCGACATGGACCAGTCCGGCGATGTCATGATCTTTCAGCACCCCACCCAGGCGCTCAGCCGAACCTTCGGAATAACCTGCTATGATGGCTCGTTTGCCAGCTTTCTTCAGTTCAGCGACATGAGTTGCTACGGCATCAAAGACATTGAGGTTGGGTTGGGCTCGTTCCGGGGCAAAGTCCCGCCCCAGGCGTCCGCCAGCATCGATTATCTGAATTCTGTTCTCGGCTTCACCTTCAGGAACGGCAAAGGGTGAAAACGTTGCCACAGGTCGCAGGCCCAGAACACCATCCCATTCCGCTGCGGACATCTGCATTTCTTCTGGTGCCAGGGCACGATAGACAGCACCGCCGCCGAGAACCTCGCCCTCACCCGCTGCTTCACCGATCTTACGAGCTTCGTAGTAATCCTGAATGGCTTCAAGCCGGGAATCGCGCGCTTCATCATCATGGTGGTCCATGGTGACGGCGGCATCAGGCACATAGTCAAACAGCGTCTCAAGGCGTTCATGGAACAAGGGTAGCCAGTGTTCCATACCCATATGTTTGCGCCCCGCGGAGACAGCTTCATACATCGGGTCATCTGATCCAGCAGTTGCGCCAAATCGTTGGCCATAACCGGCCCGAAAACGCGCGACGCTGTCCGCATCGAGGAAGATTTCGCTGACCGGCTCAAGCGAAAACATGTTCTCATTTGAAGACGTCAGCTGGGTCAGGGGATCGAAGCGACGAACACTTTCAAGCTGATCACCAAACAGGTCCAGACGTAGCGGGTTTTCATCACCAGGTGGATAGATATCGATGATACCACCACGAACGGCGTATTCTCCTGGTTCACGTACAGTGCTGGTGCGGGCAAAACCATCACGCGCCAGATAGGCCAGCAAGGCATCCACATCAATCTCGTCACCCGCTGCAGACTTGAAACTGGCAGATGCAACCACGTCGCGGGCTGGAACACGTTGCAGGGCACCATTTACAGTTGTCAGAACAATTCGTCCGGCTTTGGGAATCTTTTCTGCTGTTGCCAATCGCCAAAGAGCATCCATGCGCTTGCCGGCCAGCGTCGGATTGGGTGACACGCGGTCATAGGGCAAACAATCCCAGGCCGGAAATTCAATGACTTCTGTTTTAGGGCTGAAAAAGGCCAGGGCCGTCGCCAATTGTGCCATGCGTGCGTCGTCACGGGCGATGTGCAAAATTCCACCGGTTCGGGTCGCAGCCTCAGCCAGCAACAGGGCATCGAGCCCTTCTGGCGCAGAACCGGTCCTGACCCGTTTTGGGCCCGATAGCAGCTTGGCAAGGTTTTTCAATTATTGTGCTCGTAGAACTTGAAGTCGCGGATCATTTGCAGGACCGGCGTATCAAAATCGTTGGGCGCAGGCTTACCGGTGATCCAGCTCCAGACGTCGAGATCATCCGCATCAAGCAACGCCTCATAGAAATCCAACTGCTCATGGCCGAATTCATCGATATGACTGACGGCAAAACTGCCCATCAGTAAATCCATTTCCTTCATTCCCCGGTAATGACTGCGAAATCGCAGGCGTTTGCGGCGACTTTCAACATCTTCTGAATGGGCTGTATTCATGCTTCTCTCCAACGGCAACAGCCCGCCACGGATTCCGGGGCGGGGTCTGCAATGGATATAGCTCGCCCGGCAGTGATTGTCAGCCTGTGGGAAGGAATAATATGGCCATCTTTTTAACGGAATACAATTGTCACTCATGGAACCTGGGCCGGGCTTAAGTTAATCTCTCAGCATTATGCGACCGGAAATCCTATTTAGCCTCTTCACCCCCGTCACCACTCTTACGGGGGTCGGGCCCCGCATTGCCAAATTGATTGAAAAAGTTGCAGGTGGGCGGCTTCTTGATCTGATCTGGCACCTTCCAACTGGCCTTATCGACCGCCGTGTCATCCCTTCGATTGCCGAGGCCATGGATGGTCAGATCGTTACCCTGACAGTCACAGTTGGCAGTCACAGCAAACCGCATAATCGTCGCCAGCCCTATCGAGTGACCTGTTTTGACGAAAGCGGCGAAATCTCACTGGTGTTTTTTCACGCCCACACAGATTATCTACAAAAAACCCTGCCTGAGGGCGAGGTTCGAGTTATCAGCGGCAAAGTAGAATTCTTTAACAACACAGCGCAAATGAACCATCCGGATCATATTGTCCCGATGGCAGAGGCCGAAAGTATCAAGCCCGTCGAAGCCGTGTTTCCCCTGACCGCAGGATTAACACTTAGAACCGTGGGCAAGGCTGTGAACGGTGCCCTGGATCAAGTCCCGGACCTGCCGGAGTGGATCAACGGCCCCTATCTCAAGGCACGAGGCTGGGAGGCCTGGAAACCATCGTTATTGACAGCGCATCAACCCGAAAGCCTGCTCGATCTGGAACCGCAGACAATTGCCCGCAGCCGCCTCGCCTATGACGAATTACTGGCGAACCAGTTGGCGTTGGCCCTGGTGCGGAAGTCCATGCGCCGCAAACCAGGGCGTGTCACCCGTGGTGATGGCCGCATGCAACAGCTGGTCCGCGAAAGCTTGCCCTGGCCCCTAACGGGTGCACAGGACCGAAGTCTGGAAGAAGTTGCTCAGGACATGGCCGCACCGCACCGCATGCTCAGGTTATTACAAGGCGATGTGGGCAGCGGAAAGACCATTGTCGCCATGCTTGCCATGTTGAACGCGGTTGAGGAAGGTCGCCAGGCCGTTTTGATGGCCCCGACAGAAATCCTCGCGCGCCAGCATTTTCAGTCCCTCGGTCCGCTTGCTGAAGCCGCAGGTATCCGTATGGAAGTATTGACGGGACGCGACAAGGGTAAACCGCGTGAGGCCCTGCTGGCTGACCTGGAAAGCGGTGAAGTCGATATTCTGGTTGGCACACACGCGGTTTTTCAGGAAACGGTTACCTTCAAGGACCTGGCCTTCGCCGTAATCGACGAACAACACCGTTTTGGCGTCCATCAACGTCTGGCCCTGTCTGCCAAGGCGACAGAAGCCCCTCCCGATTTGCTGGTCATGACCGCAACACCTATTCCCCGCACCCTGACCCTGACAGCGTACGGCGATATGGAAGTTTCAAGGCTGGACGAAAAACCGCCGGGACGGGCACCTGTCGACACGCGTGCCCTGCCCCTTGAGCGCCTTGATCAGGTTGCCGACAGTATCCGGCGTGCCGTGAGTGATGGCGCAAGGGTTTATTGGGTCTGCCCTCTGGTTGAGGAAAGTGATCTGGTTGACCTGGCTGCAGCAGAAGAACGCTACGCTCACCTGTCCGGCATGTTTGGCGACCGTGTTGGTTTGATCCATGGCCGCCTGAAAGGTCCACAAAAAGACGCCGTCATGGCAGATTTTTCGGAGGGCAAACTGGATGTGCTGGTGGCAACAACTGTTATTGAAGTCGGAGTCGACGTTCCCGAAGCTACAGTTATGGTCATTGAACATGCCGAACGCTTTGGCCTTGCCCAGTTGCACCAGCTGCGCGGTCGCATCGGACGCGGCAATCGCCCCGGCACGTGTTTATTGCTCTACAATAATCCCATGGGTGAAACAGCAAAGGCCCGCATCGAAATTATGCGGGAAACCGAAGACGGATTTGTCATTGCCGAAAAGGACCTGGAACTGCGTGGTGCCGGTGAGGTGTTGGGCACGAAACAAAGCGGCCTGCCCGCGTTCCATCTGGCCGATCTTTCCGTTCATGCCGATTTGCTGGCCGCCGCCCGTGATGATGCCAAACTGATTCTGGATTTGGAGCCTGAACTTGACGGCAAACGTGGTCCGGCGTTGCGAATTTTGCTTTATTTGTTTGAACGCGATGCGGCGGTATCGTACTTGCGATCAGGATAGATCATGCCAAAAATCACCATCGCCGTTGAATCACCGGATCAGCCGGAAGTGATTGCCTTGCTGGAAGCCAGTGACGCCTATGCTGCGGCGCTCTATCCAGCTGAAAGCAATCACATGGCAGAATTGAGTACCCTGATGACGCCGGATGTCGATTTTTTAGTGGCCCGGCTGGATGGCAAGATATGTGGTTGCGTCGCCCTGTTTCGCGCAGGCTCTGATTGGGGTGAAATCAAACGTATGTATGTTGATGATACGGCACGCGGCCAGAGCCTCGGCAAGCAGTTGCTGACCGCACTTGAAAATCATGCCCGCAACGCCAAACTCGATTGGATTCGTCTGGAAACAGGTATTCACCAGCCGGAAGCCATTGGGCTTTATCATCGTGCTGGCTATATCGATATACCGCCATATGGTGATTATTTGCCCGACCCGGTCAGCGTCTTCATGGAAAAACGATTGTCCGAATAAGAAATCATTTCAAGTCTTGTGCAGAAACGATCTATTTCCCCGAACGTATGACCGGAATATCCAGTTCGCGGATTTTTTTGCGCAAGGTATTGCGGTTCAGACCCAGCAGACCGGCTGCCTTGATCTGGTTGCCACGGGTTGCCTCCAGGCTGATAGATATCAGTGGGCGCTCTATTTCATGCAGGATGCGATCATAAAGGCCATCAGGCGGCAGACCGTCCGTGTGGGCCGCAAAATACTTGTTCAGATGGCGCTCAACCGCCTCGCCCAGGCTTTCATTATCCAGTCCTCCGAAATCGCCAGAAGTTGCATTGGCTTCGGCCAGTTCAGATCGAATGACACCGGCATCGATGGTATCTTCTGCGTATAGAGCTGCCAGTCTGCGGATCAGGTTTTCCAGTTCGCGCACATTGCCAGGCCATGGATACTGACCGAGTTCATTGAACGCCTCTGGTGTCAGACTTTTCAGCGGCAAGCCTTCCTCAGCGGCCAACCCCAGGAAATGACGGGCCAGGTCCGCGATATCTTCTGCCCTGTCACGTAACGGCGGCAGGCGCAAAGGCACCACGTTCAACCGGTAAAACAGATCCTCCCGGAACAGGCCCTGGCGCACGAGCTGGCGTAAATTACGATTTGTCGCGGCTACGATGCGTACATCCGTGCGGATCGGCACCCGGCCACCAACTGTCGTATATTCACCCTGTTGCAACACACGCAGCAAACGAGTTTGGGCTTCGATGGGCATATCGCCGATTTCGTCCAGAAACAAAGTGCCGGATTCAGCTTGCTCAAAACGACCGACGCCCCGGTTATTGGCACCTGTAAAAGCACCTTTCTCGTGGCCAAACAGTTCACTTTCGATCAGTTCACGCGGAATTGCCGCCATATTTACAGCCACAAAAGGCCCACGTTTGCGTTTGCCATAATCATGCAAGGCGAGCGCGACAAGTTCCTTGCCCGTTCCCGATTCACCACTAATCAACACCGTCAGATCCGTACTCATCAGACGGGCCAGAAGCCGATAAATCTCCTGCATGGCAGCAGAGCGACCGATCAGAGGCATTTCCTCGTCAGCGTCATCGCTCTTTTGAACCGCACTTTTTGGCGTGCTGAGGGCGCGTTCAACGACGCCGGCCAGTTCAATCAGATCAAATGGCTTGGGGAGGTATTCATAGGCGCCGCGTTCAGCTGCCTTGATGGCCGTCATCATATTGTTCTGAGCGCTCATCACCAGAATTGGTAATTCCGGACGGGTCTGGCGCATTTGAGGCAACAGATCGAGACCATTGCCGTCTGGCATGACGACATCGGTAATGACCAGGTCCCCTTCTCCCTCGGACACCCAACGCCAAAGCGTTGAGGCATTGTCCGTGGAGCGCACATCATAGCCGGCACGCCCCAAAGCCTGCTCCAGCACGGTGCGGATGGCCCTGTCATCATCGGCAATCAGAATTACATGTTCGGTCATGTTAATTCCTCGTCAACCGCATCAAAGGGTGTGCCGGGTGGACACATGGGCAGACGTATTCGAAAAACCGTTTTTTTCGGTTGGGTTTCAAATTCAATGATACCGCCGTGATCCCGCACTGTTTTAGCAACCAGCGGTAACCCAAGACCCGTGCCACCCGGCTTGTTTGTCACAAAGGCTTCAAAAAGATGCTGGCGCAGTTCTTCGGAAATGCCCTTGCCGTTGTCCTGGATGGAAACCTCAAGTGGCAGGTTCACCCGATCACGGCTACCCGGTACGGCAACGCGCACGCCCTGACGATAGGCTGTTCCCAGGGTGATTTCACCGCCACCCTCGTTTCCAATCGCTTCGGCGGCATTTTTGACCAGATTGAGCAAAGCCTGCAACAACTTGTCCCGGTTTCCCAACACTGGCGGCAGAGAGGGATCATATCTGGCCACAAAACGCATATTTTTCGCAAAACCGTTTTCGCCAAGCCTGCGAATATGATCAAGGACTTCGTGAATGTTTACCGCACCGCGTTCAAGGGCACGTTCGTCCGAGAACTTGTCCATTTCATCGACAATTGCGCAAATTCGATCTGTTTCATCACAGATCAGACGCGTCAGGTCTCGATCATCGGAACGGACATTTTGCTCAATCAGTTGTGCCGCACCCCGGATACCGGACAGTGGGTTCTTGATTTCATGGGCCAGGACTGCGGCCATACCTGTGACAGACCGGGCCGCACCTTGATGATTGAGCTGCCTGTCCATGGTTTCAGCCATGCTCCGGCGCTGCAGGTTGATCAGCACCCAGCCAGGACGCTCACTCAGGGGCACACCTTGCATATCGACATGCTGTGAGCCGGTCCTTGGTGTGGACAGCTCAACTCCGTGCTCGGACACGCTGATCTGTTGTTCACGAACCTGATTGGCCAGAGCGTTCAACGGGCTGTCGAAATGCACCAGTTCGCTGAGAGTTCTGCTACAGATATAAGCGCGGCCAGCGCCAAAAAACTGCTCGGTAGCGGGATTAACAAAACGGACATATCCCTTGTCGTCCAGCACCATCACCGGATCAGGCAAGGCGAAAAGGATTGCTTCTGTTCCCAGGTCTTCGTCATCGGTCACAGGGATGGGCGTCACATTTGATGACATCAGGCGGCTTCCAGTTCCAAAAGACCCTGAAAATATTCGTCAAACAACCTGCGGACTTCCTTCGGGTCGTCGGCATTGTTCACACCGTTTCGAAAAACGGCCGAATCCGGCAGGCCCTTTGTGTACCAGCCGACATGCTTGCGCGACACCCGATTGCCAATCACCAGTCCGTAATGCTCCAACATATCCTCATAGTGGCTGGAAACGGTGTCGTACATTTCCTGTAAGCCAGGGCCTGGAAGATGTTCACCAGTTCTCAGATAATGTCTGACCTGATTAGGAAACCATGGCCTGCCATAGGTCCCACGTCCGATCATCACACCATCTGCACCAGATTGTCTGAGGCATTCATCTGCATCTTCTTCCACAACAATATCGCCATTGGCAATCAAAGGCAGTGACGTTGCTTCTTTCACCGTGCGGATAAACCGCCAGTCTGCGTGTCCGCGATACATCTGGTTGCGGGTGCGCCCATGCACCGTCAGCATCTTGATGCCTGAATTTTCTGCAATCCGCGCAAGTTCTGGCGCGTTACGATTGTCATCATCCCAGCCTGTACGCATTTTCAGGGTTACCGGCAGATCAACGGCCGCAACCACAGCCTCCAGAATCGACCCGGCCAGCTTCAAATCTTTCATCAGGGCAGAACCGGCGTAGCCATTCACGACTTTTCGTGCCGGGCAGCCCATGTTGATATCAATAATTGTCGCACCCCGGTCCGCATTCAGACGTGCGGCTTCCGCCATAAGCTCTGGCTGGGTCCCTGCAAGCTGCACCGCCATGGGATATTCATCCTCACTGGTAGTGGCCATCTTCATGGTGCGCTTGTTTTGATAAATCATCGCCTGACTGGCAATCATCTCCGACATCACCAATCCAGCCCCGTAGCCGGATACCAGTTTTCGAAACGGCAAGTCAGACACGCCAGACATTGGGGCCAGCAACACCGGTTCATCAATTTGAACCGGGCCAATTTGAATGGGCGTCAGGCGACTGCGAGCGTCTAAAACAGGTGATGTGTCGGACATAGACATGCTTATTCTTTTTGCAAATCAGATAACTGCTGAAAATTTGGGCAGATATTAGGCAATAGAAAGGTTACAGGCAAGATGGTCGAGACGATTTCCTATTTTGACCTGGCGGTGACCTCGACGCCGGTTTTTATGAGGTCACTGGGGTGGGCAACCAGTTTGTCGTCGGCATTCAATCCCTCTGTTACTTCCGCCCAACGGCCATTGATATGATCAACCTTGATGCGTCTGAGGTTCACAATGTTGCCGGATATATAATAGACAGCCCAGTCGTCACCCTCCCTGAACAAGGAGCTCATGGGAACTTTGATAACATCTGCCTGATGCCAGATAACGATACGGGATTCAACGCGAAATCCGTGCCCCAGGCGTTGCCAGCTTTCGGGTGCATCGTCAAAATCAATCAATACATTGACGCGTTGTTCCTCAATACCGAGTGCGGAAACCTTGGTAAAACCGGTTGGTTCTATTTGCCTAACCTTGCCATTCAAGGCATTTCCACCGCCCCATCCTTCGATCAACACTGTGTCCCCCACCGTGACCTGAACGGCGTCCGAGGACAAAAGATCGACCACAATTTCGAGGTTTCGGGGGTCGCCAATTTCCAGCAAAGGCGCACCGGCAGCAACCACACTTTCGCTTTTGTGTATGATATGCAGCACCTGGCCATCAACGGGCGCTTTCACCTGAACACAGCAATTAGCGGATCTGCTGGCTGTACTGCCCGGATCGATCAGTCTGGCCCGAGCGCTTTGCAACTCGAACTCCCGTACGCGCAAACCGGCTCTGGCTGTGGAAACAGCGGCTTCCGTGGTTTTTACGGTCAGTTGATTACGTTCAAGAGCTCTTTTCGAGATTGTTCCGCGCTTGACCAATGCATCAGCACGGGCAAGATCAGCACGGGCGAATTCCAGTTCAGCTTCAATCCTGGCCAGTTCGGCCTTGGCCAGCGAACGCCCGGCCTGTGCAGCTTTTACAGCAGCCTCGGCTTCTGCATGGGACCTTACATCCAGGAAAGCGGGATCGCTGGGTTCAATTGCGGCCAGTATGGTTTTGCCGGCCAGGACAGGGTCACCGATTTTCGCCGGAATGCGCAACTTTCGACCTGAAACAGGCGAGGATACGACATAGACATTTTTAACCCTTGTCTGACCCTCGGCATCGATTGTGACCTGCATCGGGCCTTTTTGAACGGCCACGATGTCGACAGACACAGGTTTTGGCTGAAAGGCGATAAACAGTCCGCCGCCAACAGCTGCGATTATGGTCAGATATACCAATCTTCGAGGCCACAAGGATCGTTGCTGATTTTGCATGTTTATTCCCTCGTCTTGAGCACGGCGATCAAATCAAAATTATCTATGCGACGACGCACAATCAGACCTGACAACAGTGATGCGACAATAACTGTCAGCACCGCTGTCGCATAGGTTGATGTTTCTACATACATAGGAATTCGAAACAGGTCGGTATTCATGCTTGATGTCATCAAATAGGCAAGACCCAGGCCAAACAGACAGCCCGGCAATAGCGCCGCCAGCGTAACGATGCTGAGTTCGCCCAGTAAAATGTAGGACACCTCGCCTCGAGTGAAGCCCAGAACCCGAAGCGAAGCCAGCTCCCGCCCCCGTTCCGACAGGGAGATACGAGCGCTGTTATATACAACACCAAGGGCGATTAATCCGCCAAACAATATGTAAAATGCTGTCATAATATCAAGGGTTTCTGCCATTGTGCTACGAAACGTCATTAACGCAGCCGTTTGTAATGTTACACCTGCGACACCGGGCGTATCCTTGAGCTTTCGATAGAGTTCATCGGCTTTGGCAGAATCAACCTGCAAATAGGCACCCGAGCGTAGATCCCCTTCGCCCATCAAATGATTGAGGGCTGACATCTGCATATAGGCAGGTGCGCCGATATATTCCTCGACCAGGGCAGTTACAGGGACTTCGCGCGTATAGCGACGTCCTTGCAAGGCTTCGATACGAATGGTGTCTCCACGGACCACACCAAGCTTTTCTGCCAACACAGTCGAAAGCACCAGACCATATTCGGGCAAAGCAACGGGCTTCAAATCCATGTCCAGAACACGGTGCAGGACAGTGTGGGTCTCAAGGCCGATGATCGCCGACAGTTCGGTTTTGGCTCCCTTATGCAGTTTGGCAGCGACGGCGCGCCAAGGCTCGGCATAAAGGACACCCGGCATGGAGCGGACTTCTTCGATACTGCGCGGCGTCGTTGCCTCGCTAAAGACGACCGTGGCGTCCTGCCGCTGTCCGTTATGGAAATAGGCATCGATCATGTGTTCCACAGCGTCGTAGAAGAACAGAGACACCACCATAATTGCGACTGACATGGATATACCCATCATGGTCAGGCCCGTGCGCAGCGGCCAGCGCCCGATGTGGCGGAATATCATCAGGGTTGGCTGGCTAAGTATCCGTGTCAGGCCAAGAGCCGCCAGAACACCCCGTCCATAGACTGTCGGCGGTGAAGGCTGCATGGCGACAGCTGGCGGTAAAATAACAGCTTTGCGAATAGCTGTCAGAGCTCCGCCAGTAGCAGCCCCCAGCGAAACGAGCGCAGCAAGCGCAAATACCTGGTAATCGAGATGAAAATAGAGCACTGGAAAGCGGAAGAATTCGCCATAGAGGATAGTGACCGCCCGGCCAAACCATGCTCCAGCACCGAAACCGACGATGATACCCATGACGGCAATCATCAGAACCAGTTTGAGGTAATGCCAGCCAATGGCAGCGTTTGAATATCCAAAGGCCTTGAACAAGCCGATTTGCTCGCGTTCTGTAGCGATAATTCGGGAAATCACGACATTCAGCAAGAAGGCTGCAACCGCCAGAAAAATAGGCGGTACAATCCGGCCCATGGCATCCAGTTGCTGAATTTCGTTCGCAACAAAAGCGTGGGATGTCTGATCTTCACGCGCGATTGCGCCTGCCCCGCCATAGGGCTCAAGAATGCGATCCAGACGGGATATGACATCTTCCGATCTCGCTGACGGGAACAGTGTCAGGATAACATCGTTAAAGGAATCCTCCAGATCGAAAGCCGCTGCAAGCGCCTGTCTGTTCAACCATAAGATCCCGAAACGTTTGTCGTCCGGCATCAACGCGCCAGGACCAATGGCATAGATATATTCCGGCGACAGGCCAATGCCGACGATATTTAATTTCTGTCGGTGGCCGTTAATGACAGCCGTCACGTGTTGGCCAGGCCTCAGATTGTGGGCATCAGCGAAGGCCTCTGACATTATGACTTCTGCCTTGCGATCAGGCTCCGGTCGCCGACCTTCTCTGAGCACGAAATTATTCAGGGCAGCTCCGCCCGTGGGTGGCAGCGAAATAAGGCGGCCCAAAACGGGTTCATTCATGCCAGCAATATCAAGTGTCGCACCGGCAACGACTCTGCTTTCTGCCCGTTTCACGCCTGGAATGTCACGAATATGATCCAGAACCGGTTCCGGTGCCCGTTTCAGAGTTGCAAAAATATTGGCAAATGACTGTCGTTCATAATAGGAGCTTTGCGTCACATACAATGAAGTCAGAGTGCCAAAGGACATTACAACCGTGGACACGCCACAGGCTATGACAACCGCAATGGCTATCGCCTGACCGCGAATGTGCCACAAATCCCGAAACAGTTTTTTGTCCAGGGCTTTCATCACGATTTACCAGTGAATGTCGTTAACAGAAGTGCGAACGGCATTGGTCCGGTCGTCGGTCACTCGTCCATCACCGAACACAACAACCCTGTCAGCCATATCGGCAATTGCAGCGTTGTGCGTAATAACAGCAGTCGTCGTCCCCAGCTCACGGTTCACCCGCTCGATGGCTTCCAGAACACCGGTGCCGGTCTTACTATCCAATGCACCTGTTGGCTCGTCGCACAGCAATACTTGCGGTCGCTTGGCTATGGCTCGGGCAACGGCAACCCGCTGCTGTTCCCCGCCCGACAATTGCGCGGGGAAATGATCCAGACGCTGGGCGAGGCCAACCATTTCCAGGGCTTCAGCTGGAGACATGGGGTTTTGGGCAATTTCGGTGACCAGGGCCACATTCTCTCGTGCTGTGAGACTGGGTATCAGATTATAGAACTGAAAAACAAAGCCGATATGTTCCCGCCGATAGGTCGTCAGGTCGCTGTCATCCAGCGCAATCAGATCAGTATCGTGAAAGCGCACATGTCCGGCTGTCGGTTTGTCGAGGCCGCCGATTATGTTGAGAAAGGTTGATTTGCCACTGCCGGATGGTCCCAACAGCACGATCAGTTCACCTTCATGAAATTCCAGATCGATGCCACGCAAGGCATGAATCTCGGTGTCTCCACTTGGATATACCTTGGTCAGACCGGAGATATTGAAGGTTGTTCCGGAATGCAAATTCTCTGCGGGCTGACTGGTCATGGCTTGTCACCATCAATTTTGTCAGGGGTCTGAGAGGATTTTTGTTGCCCTGTGCCCAATTCAACGTCGTCTTCCTCGTCCTCGTAAGGAAATTCCTCTTCTCCCTCTTCATAAGGCCAGTTCATGCGCCAGATATCGCTTCCGTCCGGCGTAACCTCCCCCAGCTCAACCCGTTCCCAGCAGCGATCACTGATGGTTTTTACATACAAAAGCACCATGGGGCGCAGTGAGCCCGGATCGACAATGAAGCGTGGACTGTGAATGCGGTGCTCGATCGCGACGCGGTGTTCTTCAACAAACTGAAACAGATCGTCGATCAGAACTTTTGCATCCAGTATGGTCGGCAGCAGCGGGATTGCGTCGCGCAGCACCAGATATACCAGATTTGCATAACGCTCCGTTCTCGGGTCGAACTCCAGCCTGCGGACAAGATCATAGAAATAGACCGCATCTTTTTCGCCAAGTTGCTTGAGGGTGGGTTCGATTAATCTTCTATGCACGCAGCAACTCCCGGAACCCTGCACAATTGGCGTCCGGAAGGTCTCCGGAACCTGCACAGGCAAGACTTGCATATTGGCTTAACCTGACCTGGTTTCAAAGCGACCAGGTGTCGCATGGGGGTTATTTTACGCGGTAGTTTTTCGGCAAAAAGAACATATGATCCTGGCTTTTGCCAACCCTTGCATGGCAGGCACCGCAATATTCAACATTTTCGTCGCCTTCACCGTTCGTTTCGCCAATAAAACTGCCGTCCGGCAGATACATGACATATTTCCAGTCTCCAAACTCCGGCTTGAACCCCTTCTTCATCTTCTCCATCAAGAACAGGGGACCTGCATAGATTTGGCCATTTTTCAGAACCGTAAAACTATCCTTGGCCAACACTGATCCAAGAGTCATGACGCCAGATTTTTCATATTTTATATAGGCTTGTGCCTTTTTATTCGCGTAATTGTTCAAATACCGATCTCCATGTTCGGTCGATTCGTAAGGCGCTGAATTGTACCGCTTCCAGGTCTGGTACTTGCCGGCGGACGCGTCACCACTCAGGGCAAAAGCCACCACCATGTCCTTTTGCAGGCTTGCGTAGGCTTTCTGGGCGGCTTTCGGGTTTAGTTTGTGTGCGGCATCCGGCGCCTTGATATGTCCGGGCGCGCACGGGTTCAGAGGATTGCTCGCGGCCGGTTTTTTTGGTGCGCATGGGTTTTTTGATGCGGCACTCACTAGCGAAGTCGCAAAAAGCACAGTTGTGATCGCAATGACCGATACTGAAGCAGTATTGCGAAGTGCGCGCGTAATTTCGATTGCTGCCAAACCGGACATCCCCGACCTCCTGATAATTCGTTGCCACTAAAATAAATGTGGGTAAGCCAGGCCTGCAGAACCATTCAAGTGTCGTCACGCTTGCGTGAGTCGAAACGGGGCCTTAGGTTGCCGATATGTCAGCCATTGCTCTTATTGTTGCCGCCGGTCGCGGCGCGCGTATGCGCACGGAAACGCCCAAACAGTATCTGAAACTGGGAGGTGTCGCGATTTTGCGTCGTACCGTGCAGGCATTTCTGGGGCATCCGGACATATCCGGTGTGCAGGTTGTTTACCATCCGGACGACGAAGTCCTGTATCAGTCTGCTTTGGCGGGGCTTTCCCTGCCGTCACCGGTACATGGGGGGGAAACGCGGCAGGATTCAGTCCGCTTGGGGCTGGAAGCTCTCGCCACTTCAAACCCCGACAAGGTGCTGATCCACGATGCCGCAAGGCCCTTTGTCACGCAAAGCGAGATTTCTGCTGTGATTGAAGCGTTGAGCAATAATGATGGAGCACTCTCCGCCCTGCCCGTTGTCGATACGGTCAAGCGCGCAGATGATCGAGGCAACGTATCGATAACGGTTGATCGCGAAGGACTTTGGCGCGCATTAACACCGCAAGGTTTCAGATTTGAAGCTATTTTGGCAGCGCACAAATCGCTGGCAGGTCAAAACCTGACGGACGATGCCGCTGTGGCCGAGGCAGTTGGTATCAGCGTGAAACTGGTCGAGGGTAGCACAGACAATTTCAAGATCACCACAAATCAAGATATGGATCGGGCTGAAATCATGGTGCAACAAAGCCTGAATGATATCCGCATTGGGCAAGGTACGGATGCTCACAAATTCAGTGATCAGGCACCAACAGATGGCAATATCATGCTTGCAGGCGTGCCCGTCCCAAGCGACAGGGCACTGGAAGGACATTCAGATGCAGACGCCGCTTTGCATTCACTGACAGATGCAATATTTGGCGCCCTTGCAGAAAGTGATATTGGACACCACTTCCCGCCGGGTGACGAAAAATGGAAGGGTGCCTCTTCCGACATCTTTCTGGCATTTGCCCGAGACAGGGTTACTGCCCGGGGCGGACTAATTGCGCATGTTGATCTGACCGTGATCTGTGAGCGGCCAAAAGTCGGGCCATACCGGGACGCTATGCGAAACAAGATCGCCGAAATATTGGAAATTTCCCTGGACCGGGTCAGCGTAAAAGCTACCACGACGGAAAAAATGGGGTTCACCGGCCGTGGCGAAGGCATTGCTGCCCAGGCCACGGCAACGGTTCGGCTGTAGATTTACGCCATTGCAGCGCGCATACCTGCAATATGCTTGTCCCAACCGGCATCCAATGCCATGAGCATGCCCATAGCTGCCTCTCCTGCAGCTGCATCTATGCCTTCATGGGTGAGCGAAAGCCTGGTACCGCCATGCGCTTCCTCAAGGGTCCAGGTCACTGTCGTCAAAGACCCACCCAGTGGCGCAAAGGTAAATGTGTAGACCAGTGTTGAGGGTGGATCCATCTTCTGAACCGTTCCCCAGCACTTTTTCTCAACTGAACCGTCATCGGCGATTTCGACCAGGGAATAGTCCTGACCTTCCACCAGGTCAGCTTCTCCCTGATAAAACCAGGTTGCCAATTTGCCCTTGTCCGTCAGGAATGACCAAACCGTTTCGCGCGAAGCTGCAAAGAAGGCAGATTTATTGATTGTGGAATTTGACATTCTATTTTTTCCTTTGAATTTGGTTTTCAGTTTCGGTTTCGATGGCAGCTTTCAGGTCTGACAAACGGTCATCCCAGAATCTGCTGAAGTAATTGAGCCATTCAGACACGGACTTCAGCCCTTTTGGCTCAAGCCTGTTGATACGCTCGCGTCCTCTTTGGTGGACGGATATCAATTCGCCTTCTTCAAGTATGACGAGGTGTTTTTTGACTGCAGCCCTGGTGATGGCAAACTGGTCGACCAGGTCACCGATAGGCATTTCGCCTTTGCTGAGATGCATTAATATCCGGCGACGTGTCGGGTCTGCCAAAGCCCTGAATGCGCCTTGTGACATTGCGTCTGATTGGCCGTTGGATGACATGAAACATTCCTTCGTAGTACCATTTGGTATCATTTCAATATAATACCTTATGGTTTCATGTCAATGGTTTAATTTTGAAATTGGTTTCTAGACTGGAATATCACCCTGAAGGGTAATGCGGTGCATCTCTCGGCGATGACCGTGATAATCATTCAAGGGATAATGCAATCCGCATCGGTTATCCCAGACGGCAAGGGTATTGGTACTCCAGCGAAAACGGCAGGTAAATTCTTCATTGATAGCGTGCACAAACAGAAAATCGAGAATGGGTCTGCTCTCCGCTTCCGTCATACCCTCAAACCCAATTGTATGTGCTTCGCTGATGAACAACGACTTGCGACCGGTTTCAGGGTGGGTGCGGACAACAGGATGTGACGCCATCTTCACATCCATTTTTTCCGCATCCTTGCCCGTCATGGCACCGTCTTCCAGATGATCCATGCGCAAGGTATCTTTGTTTTTGGCGGCGCTGTTGATACCGCGTAACCGGGAGAGCAGCTCCTTCATGCCATCAGACAAGGCATCGTAGGCGGCATACATGTTTGACCACATGGTATCGCCGCCAACAGCTGGCACCTGACGGGCATAAAGCATCGACCCCATGGAGGGTTCCTCCAGATAGGTCGTGTCCGTATGCCAAATCCCGCCAAAATTGCTGGTCTGGTGTGCTTCCTTGATGATTGCGATGACATCAGGATTTCCATCGACAGGTTCGGCAAAGGGATAGCGACCAATAGGACCAAACCGCGCCGCAAATGCGACCTGCTGATCCGGGGTCAGACTCTGATCGCGAAAAAAGAGAGCGATATGGTCAAGAAAGGCCTGGTGGATTTCACCAAACACTTCGTCAGTCAAAGGTTGCGATAAATCAACACCTGTCACCTCGGCACCGATTGCAGGTGCGATGGGCTCAACGCTAATATGTTGGTATGAATGAACCATAGCTCCGGAATGATGGCACAAGCTCTATGTACCTGTTAACCCCATGAATATTTTTACCCCCCTGCCCGACAGTTTACGGTGGTATCAGCCTGCTGCCTGGATTTCGACCTGGTTCGGGTCCGGCTTGTTGCCAAAAATTCCAGGCACCTGGGGCACCCTCGCCGCTCTGCCCTTCGGCTGGTTGATCCATACTCACTATGGTAGCGAAGGATTGCTGGTAGCGACTGCCTTTATTTTCGCTCTCGGGTGGTGGTCCACGGTTGGATATATCGCTGCCGATGGCCGTGGCGATCCTGGCATGGTCGTCGTTGATGAAGTTGCAGGTATCTGGCTGACGCTTGCATTTGTCAGTCTGAATTTTGAAGGTTACCTCGCGGCATTTTTCTTGTTTCGCTTCTTTGACATGCTCAAGCCCTGGCCAATCAGGACAATCGAGCGCAGTGTACCAGGTGCCCTGGGCGTCATGGTCGACGACATCGCTGCAGCCGTTGTTGCCATCGTTGTTTACAGTTTAATAGTCACATACACACCTTTACTGCAGGGATAACCCGAGATGTTTTCAGAAGAAATAATAGAACTCGCCAACCGCATTATCAGCCATTGCAGCAAAAAAGGTATCAAACTGGCACTGGCAGAATCCTGCACCGGCGGTCTGATAACAGCTGCCCTGATCGATATCCCCGGCTCCTCCAGCGTCGTTGACCGCGGCTTTGTGACCTATTCCAATCGTGCCAAAGTGGATATGTTGGGCGTCGATAAACTCACGTTGAAAAGCGAAGGTGCGGTCAGTGAAAAGACCGCTCGTGAAATGGCAGAAGGTGCCTTGAAGACCCGCGGCATCAACGCCACCGTGGCGGTCACAGGTATTGCAGGTCCCGGTGGTGGCTCACCTGACAAACCAGTTGGTCGTGTTCATATTGCTGCCGCCAGAACCGGCCACAAAACCCGTCACAAAAAATGCAACTTCGGTGACCTTGGCCGCAGTCGTGTCCGGGAAGAAACAGTTCTGACAGCACTCAAGCTGCTCAACCAGATCGTTCGCGCCCGTTGATCGCAGATAAAATACCCCTGCCGCAGATCGACGGCCGCACAGTTTTCCATGTGCTGCTGACAATTGCCGGTCTGATCGGCCTGGTTATCATTGCTGGCTCGATCGTTTACTGGCAAACGTCTGGCAGGTTTCTTGATCTTGAAGAAACACCGTGGCCGCTGGTCGTCGGCTCCCTCGTGCAAACTCTGATTATCGTTGTCTCAATTGAATTTGGCTGGCGTCGACGGAAAGAGCTATCTTTCAGGGATATCGGATTTCAGCAAACAGGTATTGGCCTGTTGGTCATGGTAGCAATTGCTGGATTCGTGCTTGCCGGTACCATTGAAGGAATTGAGCGACAACTGGGTATCAAGCCCGGTGACCTTGTTCCTGAACTGATTGCACCACAAGGATTTGTCTGGCCCCATTTCGTTGCCGTTCTGATAACGGTCGGCGTCATCGCACCAATTGCCGAGGAAATGATTTTCAGAGGCGTTTTGTACAGCTGGTTTCGAAGTCGTTTCAATATTCCTCTGGCGATTTTTCTCAATGCCGGCCTGTTTGGTTTAATCCATTTTGGCTACCCACTGCCCTTGATGGCACTGGTGGCTTTGATGGGTGCCGTGTTTGCCTGGAGTTTCGAGCGCACCGGGTCTCTCTGGGTGCCGATTGTGCTGCACATTGGTCAAAACAGCGCTGTTGTCATCGCGGTTTATGCGACGCTGTATTTTCAACGATAAAGCTGGTGGGCCCGATCTTCGAAAGCCTGGACCATGCGTCGGACTGCTTCGTTAAAGACAACCCCGATCATCTTTTGCATTAACCGGGACTTGAATTCGAAGTCGACATAAAAATCGATTGTCGTGGTGCCGTCTTCGTTGCGCTCAAACTTCCAGTGATTGTTGAGATAGCGAAATGGTCCGTCACTATATTCAACGTCAATTCGATCCGGATGATCCAGTTTGACCTTTGAGGTAAAGCGTTCGCGAAAAACCTTGTAGCCAATAACCAGATCAGCAACGATCAGGGTTCCATCATTGCTGCGCACTCTGGCCCCGACACACCAGGGCAAAAATTCAGGATACTTTTCAACATCTGCGACGAGATCGAACAGTTGTTCCGGCGTATAGGGTAAAGGCCGTTTTTCAGCGTGGGTAGACATTCGTCCGGCGTTTACCCATTCAGTTTTTTGTCACGATTATTGCGCAGTTGTTCGAAATCATCACCGGCAAAATAAGATGACCTGGTCAACGGTGTGGCTGAGACCATCAGGAAACCCTTGGCCCGTGCAGCAGTCGCATATTCAGCGAATTCATCCGGTGTCACAAAACGGTCAATTGCCGCATGGCGTGGGGTTGGCTGCAAATACTGGCCAATGGTTATGAAATCAACACCGGCAGCGCGCATGTCGTCCATGACCTGCAGCACTTCTGCTTTTTCTTCGCCCAGCCCAACCATAATACCGGACTTGGTAAATTGGGCAGGATTGACTTCCTTGGCCTGATCCAGAATTTTCAGACTATGAAAATAACGGGCACCCGGGCGAATGGACTGATACAGGCGTGGAACTGTTTCCAGGTTGTGGTTCAGAACATCGGGACCTGCTTCCACGACAGCCCGCAATGCGCCCTCCTTGCGCATGAAATCGGGTGTCAAAACCTCGATTGTCATCGTATCGGATTGCGCTCTGATTTTTTCGATGCAGGAGACAAATTGTGAGGCACCACCATCAGCCAGGTCATCGCGGTCTACCGATGTAATCACAACATGTTTGAGGCCAAGTTCAACAACAGCGTCCGCCAGGTTTTGCGGCTCGTCCGGATCAACGGCATTTGGTTTGCCGGTGGCAATGTTGCAAAAAGCACAGGCCCGGGTGCAGATTTCACCCAGGATCATTACTGTCGCATGACCATGTGACCAGCATTCACCGATATTGGGGCAGGCCGCTTCCTCACATACGGTGTTCAGTTTCTGGGACCGCATCAGCTTGTGCGTCGCCATGAACTCTTTCGATGTAGGAGCCTTGACGCGAATCCAATCCGGCTTGCGCTGCCTCTGGACTTTGTTCTTGATGGGCTCGATGTTGGACATGACTAAAAATGTATCGCTCTGTTGAGAGAATCAAGAACAGATTCGTGCATTGATTCTGAAACTGTCGGATGCGGGAATACAGTATGTATCAGTTCGGCTTCCGTGGTTTCCAGCGACCGGGCAATGGTGTAGCCCTGGATCATCTCTGTAACTTCGGCACCGATCATGTGTGCACCCAATAATTCACCGGTCTTATCATCGAATACGGTTTTTATCAAACCGTCCGGTTCACCCAGAGCAATCGCCTTGCCATTTGCCAGTAACGGGAAACGTCCCACGCGGACCTTGTAACCCTTGTCCACCGCCACAGCTTCAGTCATGCCAACGCTGGCAACCTGGGGCGAACAATAGGTGCAGCCCGGTATGTTTGTGGTCGCAAACGGGTGTACATCTTTGACACCTGCAATCTTTTCAACACAGACAATCCCTTCGTGACTGGCCTTGTGCGCAAGCCACGGTGGTCCCGCAACATCGCCAATTGCATAAAGACCGGGAACGCCGGTTTGTGCATAGCCATCAACAGCAATGTGTCCACGGTCGGCTTTGATTCCTGTGGTTTCAAGGCCAATATCTTCGACATTACCTGTAATGCCCACGGCCATGATAACCCGGTCCGTCGTAATCTGACTGGTCTTGCCATCACCATGATCCAGCGTTGCCGTCACACTGTCCTTGCCACGCTCAAGCTTCGTAACTGTCGTTTTAACATGAATTTTCATGCCATGTTTTGTGAAGGATTTGTGCGCCAGGGCCGAAATCTCGGCGTCTTCAACCGGCAATACGCGGTCCATGACTTCAACAACAGTGACATCAGCACCCAGCGTGTTGAAGAAGCTGGCGAATTCAATGCCAATGGCACCCGAGCCAACCACCAGCAATGATTTTGGCATAACATCCGGGACCAATGCCTCACGATAGGTCCAGATCAGTTTGCCGTCTGCTTCCAGGCCAGGTAATTCGCGTGCGCGGGCACCGGTAGCCAGAATGATATGTTTGGCCGTAAAACTGCCAACAGCCTTGCCATCTTTTTCGACATTCAGTTTGCCGGGACCGTTCAGTTTGGCCCAGCCGTCGATCACTGTAACCTTGTTTTTCTTCAACAGATGCTTCACGCCGCCCATCATCTGGGCAGATACACCGCGAGACCGCTTGACGATCTTGTCGAGATCAAACCGGATATTGTCGGCAGCCAAACCAAATTCATCAAGGCGCTGAAGTGAATGCCACATTTCAGCAGATTTCAGCAGGGCCTTGGTGGGAATACAGCCCCAGTTCAAGCAAATGCCACCAAGATGCTGAGCTTCAACCAGGGCCGTCTTCAAACCGAGTTGTGATGCCCGGATGGCAGAAACATATCCGCCTGGTCCGCCACCAACAACGATGAGATCATAAGCTGTGTCAGCCATTTTGTTTCCTAACGTACTTCCTGTGCCAACTACAACAACATGCCCAACGGGTCTTCGATATACCCCTTGAAAGCGGCCAGCCACTGCGCCCCGAGTGCACCATCAACGACACGGTGATCGCAGCTCATTGTGCACGACATGACGGTCGCGATTGAAAGCGCACCATTCTTGACGACAGGTCGTTGCTCCCCTGCTCCAACGGCCAGAATTGCAGATTGTGGTGGATTTATTATGGCGCTGAATTCCTTGATGCCAAACATGCCAAGATTTGAGATCGAAAATCCTCCACCCTGGTATTCTTCAGGCATCAGTTTGCTTTCCTTCGCCCGGCCTGCAAGTTCCTTCACTTCGGCAGAAATCGCTGCCAGACCTTTCAAGTCAGCATTGCGCACGATCGGGGTAATCAGACCACCCTCAATCGCAACTGCGATGGAAATATCAACCGTGTTGTACTGGATCACAGCTGTATCCGTCCAACTCGCGTTCACGGCAGGGACCTGCTTCAAGGCAAGCGCCGACGCCTTGACGATGAAATCATTCACCGAAACCTTGGTATCCGGTCTGCGTTCGTTGACCTGTTTGCGCAACGCCAGCAAGGCATCCAGTTCACATTCAATCGTTAGATAAATATGTGGAATATCCTGCTTGGCCGCGACCAGACGTTTGGCGATGGTTTTTCGCATGTTGGTCAGTGGAATTTCCGTTGGCTCAACGGAAGTCGGTGGGATGACAACAGGTGTGGCGGGTGCCGCAGGAATCGCGGGCGCTGACTTCGCTGTTCCCTGTGCCCCCAACACATCTGCCTTGACGATCCGTCCACGTGGGCCTGACCCTTTTACCAGGGCCAGATCAAGTCCGCTGTCTGCCGCGATCCGGCGTGCCAATGGGCTCGCGATTATACGCTGACCGGAGGTCGGTACAGGAGTGGCAACTGGTGCAGGGTCCGCCGCGACTGGCGCTGATGCCGTCGGTGCCGGAGATGATTCAGCCGCAGTTCCCGCAACAGCAACAACCGGTGCGTTTGCCGTAAAGCCGTCCATGGAAGAGACGTCCTCACCTTCCTCCAATATTAGGGCGATGGGTGTGTTAACAGCAACGCCATCAGTCTCACCAGGAATCAGGATTTTTCCGAGAATACCGTCGTCGATAGCCTCGATTTCCATTGTTGCCTTGTCTGTTTCAATTTCCGCCAGCACATCACCGGCGATGACTTCCTCTCCTTCAGCCTTGAACCAGCGGGCAATACGACCCTCTGTCATGGTTGGCGACAGGGCGGGCATGGTAATGGTTATTGGCATGATCCCCTCCCTCTACCGGTAACAAACGGATTTGGCTGCCGCGATGACATCCTCAACCGTCGGCAAGGCCAGTTTTTCAAGATTGGCGGCATAAGGCATTGGCACGTCCTTGCCAGTTACCCGTAACACAGGCGCATCAAGATCATCGAAGGCAAGTTCCATCATCTGAGCTGCGATTTCCGCGCCAATTCCGTTTTGTGGCCAACCCTCTTCGATATTGACGAGGCGATTGGTTTTACGGACAGAATTCACCACGGTTTCGGTATCAAGCGGGCGCAAGCTACGAAGATCAATGACTTCAGCTGAAACACCATCAGCTGCCAGGGCATCCGCAGCTTGCAAGGCATAATCAACGGAAATCGAAAATGCCGTCAGCGTTACGTCAGTACCTTCGCGAAGCACCCGCGCCTTGCCAATCGGCACGGTAAAATCATCCAGCACCGGAACATCAAAGGAGCGCCCGTAAAGAAGTTCATTTTCCAGAAATACGACCGGGTTGGGATCGCGAATAGCCGATTTCAGAAGACCTTTGGCATCTGCAGCAGAATATGGCGATACAACCTTGAGACCAGGGATTTGCGAATACCAGGCTGCAAAACATTGAGAATGCTGGGCTGCAACACGTGACGCAGCACCATTTGCACCCCGGAACACGATGGGGCTGGCCATCTGACCACCCGACATATAAAGGGTTTTGGCCGCCGAATTGATAATGTGATCAATTGCCTGCATGGCAAAGTTGAAGGTCATAAACTCAACAATTGGTTTTAGGCCGCCATAGGCAGCACCAACGCCAACACCTGCAAATCCATGTTCAGTAATCGGCGTATCAATAACACGGCGGGCACCAAATTCGTCCAGCAATCCCTGGCTGACCTTGTAGGCACCCTGATACTGGGCAACTTCCTCACCCATCAGGAAAACGTCACCATCGCGTCGCATCTCCTCGGCCATGGCATCCCGCAATGCTTCCCGAACGGTTTGCGACACCATTTCAGTCCCTGTCGGAATATTTTCTGCAGCCGGGGCCACTGTTACAGGGACAGCGGGAACCGAGGGCAACGCTTCCGCCGCAGCTTGTGCAACCGGTTCTGCGACGACAGCTGCAGGCGTTGGAGTGGCTGCAGTAACTGCTGCATCAGCAGCTGACGCATCATCACCCTCTTCGAGAATGACTGCTATCGGCGTGTTTACCGCGACACCTTCAGTGCCACTCGGTATCAAAATTTTCCCCAAAACACCGTCATCGATGACTTCCAGTTCCATGGTCGCCTTGTCGGTTTCGATCTCGGCAATAATGTCACCCGATTTTACTGCATCACCTTCAGCCATAAGCCAGCGTGCCACAGTGCCTTCGGTCATCGTCGGCGACAAAGCCGGCATAAGTACCTGTACAGTCATGATGTTCTAACCCTCGACTAACACGTCAGTATAAAGCTCGGATGGATCGGGCTCAGGACTGTGCTGGGCAAATTCAGCAGCTTCTGTCACCACGCCCTTGACCTCACGGTCGATCTCTTTCAGAGCCGCTTCGTCACTCAGTTTCAGGTCCAGCAGCATATCCCGGACATGATCTATTGGATCACGCTCTTTTCTTACCTTGGCGACCTCCTCCTTGGTCCGGTATTTAGCCGGATCCGACATGGAATGGCCCCGATAGCGATATGTCATCATTTCAAGGATGATCGGCCCCTTGCCGTCACGGCAGTGAGCAATGGCTTTTTCCCCGGCTTCCTTGACTGCCAGGACATCCATGCCATCCACCTGCATACCCGGAATGGCAAAACTCTCGCCCCGACGATGCAAGTCAGGCTGGGCTGAGGAGCGATTAAGGGCTGTGCCCATGGCATATTGATTGTTTTCGATCACATAGATGATCGGCAGTTTCCAGAGCTCGGCCATGTTGAAGGCTTCATAGACCTGGCCCTGGTTCGAAGCACCATCACCAAAGAAGGCCATAACCGCATTGCTGGTCCCGCGATACGCTTCGGCAAAGGCAAGACCGGTGCCTATAGGTACATTGGCACCCACGATACCGTGACCGCCATAAAACCTCTTTTCCACGCTGAACATGTGCATGGAGCCACCTTTGCCCCTGGAATAACCGCCGCTGCGGCCTGTCAGCTCGGCCATGACGCCTTTCGCTTCCATACCGCAGGCAAGCATATGTCCATGATCGCGATAGGTCGTGACAACTGAATCATCGTTCGATGCTGCGGCCATAAGTCCGGTAACAACCGCTTCCTGACCGATATAAAGGTGACAAAATCCGCCAATTAAACCCATGCCGTAAAGTTGGCCGGCTTTTTCTTCAAAACGGCGAATCAGGAGCATATCCCGATAATATTTAAGTAGTTCTTCACCATCAGGTGCTGAAGCCTTGCGGCTTTTTGCTGCAGACTTTGGCGGACGTCCAGCCTTTCCGGCTGATTTCGACGTACCTGCACCTGTCGCAGTTGATTTTTTCGCAGCTGAGGCTTTGCCAGAAGCTTTGGCCATCAGGACCCCTCCAAATAAATGAAAGCAAGCCTGCTCCCGATTAACAACCGGGCGTCAGGCAGGAAGGGGAAAAGTCTATCTGGAAAATATCGTTTTCGATATCAAAATATTGCGAAATTTATTGCTTATATCTCTCTGTTTTAAATGAATAATTTCATTATTAATCTAAATTCAGTTATTTTGCTTTCAAACCCCTGGGAGGTTTGTGGTCTCTGGACGCTTGAAATCTCCGGTTTCATCGTCAAGTACCCACAACTCTCCTGTCGAAATATCGAACCAGGCGCCATATAGTCCCAATCGCCCTTTTCCCTCAAGAATCGAGACGCATGGAAAGGTGCGAAGATTTGCGATTGCATGACGCACAGAAATACGCTCGAGCGCCGTTTGACGCTCGGCACCTGTCATCCATTCATTGTCGGCAATAGAAGCCGCAGCCGGTGCCAGCAATTCCATCCACTTCCCGATAAAATCGCCTGGTGACAAAGGTTCTGCGGCCGGGTCCAGCGCTGCCTTGATACCACCGCAACGACCGTGCCCCAGCACGACGATGTTTTTAACTTTGAGGACCTGGACCGCATATTCCAGCGCAGCAGACGTGGCATGAAGCTGACCATCCGGTACATACGGCGGAACCATATTTGCCACGTTCCGGGTTACAAATATCTCACCTGGCCGTGCGTTGAAAATCGTTTCCGGGGCTGCACGTGAATCGCAGCAGGCAATAATCATGGTTTCAGGTTCTTGCCCCTTGTCGGCCAGGTCCTGATACCGCGCTTGTTGAGATGTAAAATCATCCTGGCGAAAGGACGCATATCCAGCCAGCAAATCAGATGGAAATATACTCATGATCTTGTGCCTGTGGTCTCCTGGTTAACTTTGTTCGGGCGATAATATGTCTGGAAACTTGGCCCGAAAGCGTGCGGCATCTGCCGGATCCAACGCTACACGTATTTCAGCGTCATATTCTTCATCTTTACGGGACATAATTTCTCCCTGAGCATAAAGCCAAGCGGACGCAGCGCCATTGCTATGCGGGATCGAAAGTTCGAGAATTTCGCGGGACTCCGATAGCCGCTCATCCAGCAGCTCTATCAGCGATTCGCACCCTTGACCGCTAATGGCAGATAGTCCGAGTGTATTCTCATCCAAAGCAAGTTGCTGTACTCTGGCGGCCCTGGCTTCGTCATCCAGCAGATCAATCTTGTTGCTGGCTTCAATCATGGCCTCTTCGACATCGTCTCCCAGCCCAAGGTCTTTGAGCACGGCAAGAACATCCGTTTTCTGGGCTGCCGTATCCGGGTGCACAGCGTCACGCACATGCACAATTATATCTGCTTCCAGAACTTCTTCCAGTGTGGCACGGAAGGCAGCGATCAGAGTTGTGGGCAGATCGGAAATGAATCCGACTGTATCCGACAGTATTATCTTGCGACCACTGGGCAGATCAATCGAACGCATTGTCGGGTCGAGCGTGGCAAACAACATGTCCTCAGCCATTACATCGGCGTCGGTTAACTTGTTGAAAAGAGTTGACTTTCCAGCATTGGTGTAACCAACAAGAGCGACGATGGGATAAGGAACTTTCTGTCGACTTGCCCTATGCAATTTGCGGGTTTTAGTGACCTGATCCAATTCGCGCCGAATTTTGGCCACGCGTTCGCCGATCATGCGTCGATCAGATTCGATTTGGGTCTCACCCGGCCCACCAACAAAGCCCAGTCCGCCTCTCTGGCGTTCAAGGTGGGTCCAGGACCGGACCAGACGGCTGCGGGCATATTCAAGGGCGGCAAGTTCTACTTGCAGCGTTCCCTCACGGGTTCTGGCCCTTTCGCCAAATATTTCGAGGATCAAACCGGTCCTGTCAATAACCTTGCATTCCCAGATTCTTTCCAGATTTCGTTGCTGAACTGGTGAGAGTTGACCGTCAACCACAACAACATCGACGTTCAGAACAGCGATCAGCCCGGTCATTTCTTCGACCTTGCCCTTGCCCAAAAGCAACGCTGGATTTGGTCTGGAGACCTTCACTACAAGCTTTTCCGCAATTTCAAGATCAATTGCCAGAGTCAGACCAACAATTTCTTCGAGACGTGCATCTGCATCGCGCACGTCTGCACGCGCACTACGGCGCTTTTGCAAATCCGGGTGAAGCACCAGGGCTCTGGATACCGGTTCCTCTGATAAGGAGTCTGGTGTACTCGAAAACTCGGCTGGCTTCATTCGGTAGTTACATCAACCTGCATCTGAAGTCTGAATTTCTTCAGGCTCAAATAATTGTATGGGTGCGGACGGCATGACCGTCGATATCGCGTGCTTGTACACCAGTTGAACATGGCCGTCACGGCGCAAAAGCACACAGAAATTGTCAAACCAGCTTATGACCCCCTGCAACTTGACCCCATTTACCAAAAAGACTGTGACAGGCATTTTACTTTTGCGAACATGGTTCAGAAATTTGTCTTGCAGGTTCTGATTTTTGTCGGAGGACATTGCTTTCCCTCTCCATTCTTATTGTTTGTGTTGATCTGGCTCCTGGCCAAATCACTGTTGTTTCTTCGTCAACCCGGGATGTGTCACTTGCCGAACTGGCGAACTCCCCTGTTTCAGACCTGATATAGAGCCACAGCAATTGAAAAAGGTTTACGGGTTCAATGCGACTGGCGTCAAGCCTGACCGAAACATCGACTTCATTCTAATCCTGATATTGATCCCTGGCTATACACTCGTGAGACGGCTCACTGAAAGGTGTATTCAACCTGTTGAATTGATTTTTTGAAAATTGTTCTGCAAGCAAGAGGATTTGCCTTTGTTAAGCAGTTGTATCGAACACCATCCTGCCTAAGATGCAAAAAGAATGGCATTATTTGTTTTTAGATCAGCAGGATAAGATTTTGCAAAGCTTACGCGGCAATATTCGCGGAGACATTTTTGGCGGCATTACTGCCGCCGTGGTCGCCCTCCCCCTCGCCCTCGCATTTGGCGTGACCTCCGGTATAGGCGCCGTGGCGGGACTTTATGGGGCTATCGCGGTGGGTTTCTTTGCAGCCATATTTGGTGGCACAAACTCGCAGGTTTCAGGCCCTACCGGCCCGATGACCGTTGTTATGGGTGCAATTGTTGCGGAACATGCCGGAAACCTTTCGGAAGCCTTTGCCATTGTATTTCTTGGCGGTGCCTTCCAGATCCTGTTTGGCTTGCTGAAAATTGGAAAATACGTTTCCTACACGCCCTCATCGGTCGTATCCGGTTTCATGTCAGGTATTGGCGTCATTATCATTATTGTCCAGACATTGCCCTTTTTTGGTTTGTCGCCCGTCCCCGGTGGACCTTTGGGCGCTATCCAGGCCTGGCCTGATCTGTTGGGGAATATCAATGTCAGTGCCATGACAATCGGAGTGTTTTCGCTGGCGTTGGTCATTGCCTGGCCTGCAAGACTGCACAAGATACTGCCCCCGGCCCTGGCAACGCTGATTATTGGCACTTTGCTTGGATTGTTTGTTTTGACGGGTGCGCCGACAATTGGCCATGTCCCGACAGGTCTGCCGGAACTTTATATTCCGATAGCATTACTTTCAGACTTGCCTGCAATCGTGCAGCCAGCCTTGATCCTGGCCCTGCTTGGTTCCATCGATAGTTTACTGACGTCTCTGGTCGCAGATTCCATCACCCGCAGCCGCCATGATTCCAACAAGGAGCTGATTGGACAAGGTATTGGCAATATGGTTTCGGGCTTGATTGGTGGTTTACCAGGGGCCGGTGCCACCATGCGTACAGTCGTCAACGTCAGGGCTGGTGGCCGCACACCGATCTCAGGTGCGCTACATGCTCTCGTTTTGCTTGGTCTGGTGTTGGGTCTGGGGCCGCTGGCTGAGAACATCCCTCTTGCAGTGCTTGCAGGAATCCTGATGAAAGTCGGTTGGGACATTGTCGATTGGAGTTACCTGAAACACGTCCGTCGTGCCCCCCGGGACAAGGTCCTGGTCATGTTTGTAACCCTTGGTTTGACAGTTTTTGTAGACTTGATAACGGCAGTCGCTGTGGGCTTGATCCTGGCGGGATTTGTCACCGCCAAGTGGATGGAAAAAGAAGAATTGAAGGGCATTTCCGCCCTCGCTCTGCCCCAGGATGATAATTTCCTGAACGCTGAGGAAAAAGAAGCCCTGATCGGCCACGACCGCAAGATCGCAATTGTCAGTTTGCGGGGCCGTTTTTCCTATGCATCCGCCCGGGAAATGGTGCAGCAAGCCAATGCCATTGATTTTGGCCACAAAGCTGTGATTTTCGATCTGACCAATACTGTCCATATCGACACAAGTGCCGCACTTGCGATCCAGGAATTATTAGTCATAGCAGCGAGCAAAACCACTGATTGCTACCTTGTCGGCATGACTGGCATCGCCAAGGAAACACTGGAATCTCTTGGTGTGCTTGAAAATATCTCCCTGGACAACATTGTACCTACCCGTCTGGAAGCTATTCAACGAGCCGTGCGCACCATCGCGAGCTAAGGGGACGCCGGTTTATTCGGCAGGGTGGGAAATGCCACCAAATCAATGAAATTCCCAAACGGCACATTTTGGTCTTTTGATCATAAAGCTCTTTGAAGTTGGTAGAATGCCATATAAATTGATACCAGTATTTGGCGAAGGAAGCTCCTTGCGACCAAATATCGGTGGTTGGTAGGACTTTTTTTAAATGACTGATTTCCCCGTGAAATCCAGGGTTATTCGGCGGCAGACAATATACTGGTTCGTTGGCATTGGACTGACAGCGATATTTGTCACTGTACAGGCATCAGACACCACCTCAGGCTGGCGCAGCGGTAGCCAGCTTCATACAATTATGGAAACCATGGCCACACTCGTGGCCTTGATTGTTGGCTGCCTCGCACTCTTTCGGTATTACAGCCAGAAAGAGCTGGCGATCCTGTTTATCGGTCTCGGATTTCTGGGTACTGCTTTTCTCGATGGCTACCATACCTTCGTTACATCAGAATATTTTGCGCCGCTTATGCCATCGGACCTGCCGTCGCTCAGCCCCTGGAGCTGGATTGCATCACGGCAATATCTCTCTGTGCTGATGCTCCTCAGTTTTCTGTACTCACGACACCAAAGCGAAGCGGAACCAACTAACAGAACAGTGAATGAACGATCACTTGAAGTAGTTTCGACCTGATCTGACACCGCTCCTTGCAAAAGGAGAGGGTTACCGGTTTTGATAACGGTGCAAATAAAATTATCGAAACACAATCGAAAGGTAACCCTCATGTTACAGAATAGCGAAAAGATCATCAGT
>JABILA010000134.1 GCA_018654745.1 Alphaproteobacteria bacterium | reverse complement strand
CTGCGAGGGCCGCACGCCCATGCAAACCCTGGAGGATGGTAAACGTATCTGGAAGGAAAAGTTTATAGACCAAACTTGACCTGACAGACGCCGCGTCAAAATCGGTAACTGTCAGATCAGGTCTGAATTACTACACTTCACCTCACCAGCAACGACGGCAAACCCTTTGCCTTGATCTCCGGCGCGTGCAGCTTCGATTGTCGCGTTCAACGCCAGCAGATTGGTTTGCTTGGCAATATCACCAATTTCACCAGCGACATTGCCAACCCGCTCTATCTCTTCCCGCAGTTCCTTTATTTCACCCAGTAATTTTTCCTTCATCGCATCGTCCTCAAAACTGTTTTCCTGTTCCGCTACCGCTACCGATGGCGCTGCTGCGGCCAGGTTGGTGAAAGTGGATACCGCACTACTTACAGTATTACCACCCTCGATCATAGTGTTGGAAACCAAGGTATAAGCCTCTACCCAGGCATTCATGACATCACTGGTGAAGGCTTCGCCCAAACCTTGTTCCAGAGTCCAGAGCAGGGCGGCCCCAACCGTATCGTATTGGTCATCGGTAACACCGTACCCAACGTGTCTTGCCCCCAAATCCCGAATAACCGGCAAGATCTCGTCCGCATTGCCCAGACCTCGCACGACTGTTGCAAGGGTTTTCATGAGTTTACGGCCCTGTTCCTCGATATCGCCTTTGAACATGGCTCGTAACGAGGGATCCAGTTCGAACAATCGTCCATAAAACAGGTCTGCAGCCTGCTCCTGGATCGGGATGACGGCTTTAAAGGAGTCCTGGACGAGTTGAACTTGCATTAAATTCATTTTCAGGGAGCTTTCGCGTTGGGTCGGCTAACCAAATTAATCAACAAACGAATTTGTAAAGCACAATTGTTTCTGCAATGTGACAACGATGTGTCTTTCTATATCGATTAATGGCCCGGCTTTATCGAATACCGGGCTGGCAGTTCTGCACTTGATCGTTAAAGTACTTCCGTTATGTACGGGTTCATTTCAGTATAGAGATAACGCCCTGTGTTCGGAATATCTGATCCGGAATGAACGCACCCAAATAATCATTTGCAGATGCTCAGGAGATCCAATAGATGGAAATGGTCAATGTTGTAGCCGTTATTACCGCGAATCCAGGTCAACGTTCCGCACTACTTGAAATGTTCAATGCCAATGTGCCTGCTGTACATGCTGAAGACGGCTGTATTGAATATGGTGCGACCATCGATACCGCCGATGTAGGCCCTTTTCAAACCGCTTTTGGGGAGGATACATTTGTTGTCATCGAAAAATGGGAAAGCTTGCCTGCATTGATGGCACACGCTGTATCACCTCATATGAAGGACTATGGCAAGCGTTCAAAGGATCTGATTGCTGATCGTGTCATTCACGTACTGTCACCGACCAGCTGATTGACGACGTCTTCCTGTCAGGGCGGCTGCGACAAGCAATGCGGACGCAGCCGTCATTGATGGAAAGAGAAAACTTTCTCCAAATTGCCAGGCGTATCCGGCGAAACCGGGGCCGATCATTTGACCAAGGCCAAATGCGGCTGTCATCAGTCCCAGCATGCGTCGCGCGTCACCAGTATTTATCTCCCGGGCGCGCATTAACCCCAGGGCGGTGATCCCCATGAATGTACCGCCCAGGAACACAGCGGACACAATCATGGCGACCGGACCTGAGGCCAACACACTGGTGGCTACCGCTATCGCTTCGACCAGACAGGCCATGGCGAAGCCCTGCGCTGTACCAATTTTTCGGGATACGGCGGTCCAGACAAATACCGACGGAATGCCTGCCAACCCGACTATCAACCAGATATAAGGCTCCAGAAATTGAATTTCTGATTGGGTCCTGACCATGGTCGAGATGAAAGTCGCGGTGATGACGTAGCCGAAACCGAACAAACCATAGGCCAGGATCAACGGCCATATTCTGGTTTTTATTGCGGGAGTTTCAGCGGGTTTTGCATCGGGGCTTGCGTCTGGGCTTGCCAGGGCGCTTCCAGCCGGAGCGCTTTCGTCGGCGTCCTTGCTGATCAGAAGCCAGACAAATGCGGCTGCGATCAGAGTTGCCAATGCACAGGCCAGCCACTGGGCGCGCCAATCCAGTCCCCAGGCGTCAATACGGGCCACCAGGACTGCGGAAAAAGCGATACCGATACCCACACCACCAAAATGCATGGCAGACAAACCAGTGCGTTGATATCGGGCCAAAGCCTCCAGAACGATAGCTGAACCAAAGACCAGGACAAAAGCGCTCGCGAATCCCCCGGCAAATCTGGCAGCCATAAAGATTTCCAGCGAACTTGTCATAGCCATCAACGCCGTTGGAATTGCGCTGGCGGCCAGCATACCGATACACCACAGGCGACGACTACCTTTTACGCCTGACCAGGCGGCCATCAACGCTCCTGCCAGGTATCCCGCAAAATTTGCGGTGGCTATCAGTCCTGCATCGGCTTTTGATAAATTCAACGCAGCTTCCATGAAGGGCAGTATTGGCGTGTAAACAAAACGACCGATGCCCATAGCGGTTGCCATGGCGATCATACCGCCGGTCGCAACTGCAAGAGCACGATTTGATATCACTGGAGGTCGCCTCGAGTTAATTTTGAAATTGCCATCAGGTCAGATTAACGCATTGCCTGACAAAGGCCAGTCCGGTTGCCTGCGCGCGTCAGAGACCCAAATTCACTGGTAACATACTTGTCAGACGACCCGTACTGCCAAAATGTGGCATATTCGAACGGTGAGAAGGTCGGAGGGGGCACAATCGCTATGACTGATTTCAAAATTCTGAATACTTCAATCCTGGCAGGACTCAGGATCGGCCCCGCCTTGGTCATCATGCTATTGGCGAGCACAGCATCCGCAGACGCCATAGACGGTGACTGGTGTCACGCGGGGCGCCATTTATTGATAGATGGGTCAAAAATCGTGACACCAGGAGGTTCAACGATTGTTGGCGAGTATGATCGACACGCTTTTCGCTACATTGTTCCGAAACCAGAATCAGGTGCGGGTGAAAATGTCTTTATGGTTATGCGATCAGAGGAAATCATGAGTTTCTGGCAAACACCTGAGGAAAACCCTGCGTCCGACAGCAAACCTGAGACCTGGCGCAGGTGCCAGAACATTAGTTGATAAAAACTCATATTCTTAAAGGTTGGATCGGCATCTGGATTCTGCCTGTGGAATAGTTTTAGAATGCTCGCGAATACCGGCCAGTATGAACCGGTTACCTTTTGAGCACAGTATTGGGAGGCTCCCTTGTCCGAGAACAAATTTCGCCTTGTTACCCGCAGTGATTTTGATGGTCTGGTCTGCGCAGTTCTACTTAAAGAGAAGGGCCTGATTGACGAGATCAAGTTTGTCCATCCCAAGGACATGCAGGATGGCAAAGTAGAAATAACCGATAACGATATTACGACGAACCTGCCCTATGTTGCTGGATGTCACCTTGCCTTTGACCACCACTCCAGTGAAGTAACCAGGGGTGGTGGCGAATCGCCCGAAAATCATATCATTGATCCGGAAGCGGCATCAGCGGCGCGCGTTGTTTATGACCACTATGGGGGAAAAGAAGGCTTTGCAGGCGTCGATGTCGATCTGATGGAAGCCGTTGACAAGGGTGATGCCGCCCAGTTCAATAAAAGAGAGATTTTAAATCCGAACAACTGGGATCTGCTGAATTTCCTGATGGATTCAAGAACCGGACTTGGGCGTTTCCGTGAATTCCGGGTTTCCAATTACGATCTCATGATGGAATTGATCGACTATTGCCGGGAGCACACCATAGAGCAAATTCTGGACCTGCCGGACGTGAAAGAGCGGGTTGACCTGTATATGGAACATGACGAGCTGTTCAAGGATCAGCTTGATCGTTGTGGCACAGAACATGGAAATCTCGTTGTGCTCGATCTGCGGGACGAAGAAGTGATCTACGCCGGAAACCGTTTTGTCATCTATGCTGTCTATCCGGATTGTAATATTTCGATCCATGCACTTTGGGGCCTGAAAAAGCAAAACACAGTCTATGCCATAGGCAAATCAATCCTGGATCGTTCTTCGAAAACCGATGTTGGTGAGCTCTGCCTGAGTTATGGCGGTGGTGGACATACGGCTGCTGGAACCTGTCAGATAGAAAATGACAAGTCTGTAGCTGTACTCGGAGAACTGATCAGCAAGATAAACGCTGACGGATAGATATCAAACCCGCGGATGTGGCCCTGATCTATTCTCAATTGATCAGGGCCCACCGTTCTTACCGGAAATCCTGATCCATTGAGAACAGGTTCTGAGAATGAAATAAAAGGCCGGTAAATGCCAAAATGGGGATCGATAGCGATCGGACTTCTCGCCTTCGGTATCTCGCTGATTGTTTGGCAGAAACTGGCTGTGATCGAAGGGATCGACGGCACAAATTCTGACTTGTGGCGTCATTCGCTACCCGTTTTCGGTTTTGTACTTTCACTGACAATATTTTTTCTGTCCCGCCAATCCTCAACTGAAGGCAGAGATCGAAAAAGCGATGTCACATCAGCTGGCGAATATCTGACAACAGCTCTTGAGGCGACCGGAGACGGTTTTCTTGTTCTGGATCCGGATTTGAACGTTGTCTCTTTTAGCGAACACATTCGGGAATCCATTGGCCTGCCCAAAGAAATCGCTCAACCAGGGGCGCCACTCGCCGAACTACTTGAATTCAGGGTGAAACGGGGGGATTACGGTGACGGTGACCGAACCCGCATTGTTGCCAGACGTCTCGAGGGATATCGAACCCTGACCCCGAAAATGGTTGAAGAGAAAATCGCTGACAAGGTTTTTGAGATCATCCGCGAAAGAGCCACCGACGGTTCGTTGATTGCAATATTTCATGACATCACCCACAGGTCGGAATGGGAAAGTGAGATCAGTCAATCACGTGAAGCCGTCGAACGCGAACGACGACGATTGAACGACGCCATTGAAGCGCTGGATGTCGGGTTTGCCATGTATGATAGCGATGATTGCCTCGTTGTTCACAATGGCAGATTTGCAAAAATTTATCCGCACCTTTCGGATCTATTGATTCCAGGCCAAAAATTTGAAGACATATTGCGAGGAGGGTGTCAGCGAACTGGCGAACATATTGAAGCAGGACAGTCGGTTGATGAGTGGGTCGATGTCCGGGTGCAAATGCTCCGGCAGCACGCCAAGGGAATTGTCGCCAATGTTGATGGCCGGTGGATTTTGGTTAACAACTACGCTTCTGCCGACGGCGGTGTTGTTTGTATCCGAACGGATGTTACCGATATCAAAAAGGCCGAAACCGATCTTGAAGAACGAACCAAGGTCCTGCAAGCCGTTCTCGGATCGATGGCTCAGGGCATTGTCGCTTTTGGTAAGGATCTGAAGTTACAAGCCTGGAATGACCGTTTTCTGAAGATCAGAGGGTACCCGGAGGCGTTGGCAAAAGTCGGTACGGATTTCGAAGAGTTCATGAAATATGATGTCGAGCATCAGGAATTTGCCAGGGATTTAGGTGATGCCGATGTTGAAAAGCAGATTGAGCGAGCCCGGCGCTTTGAGCCACATGAATTTGAACGCCAGCGCCCGGACGGTAGTTATGTGGAAGTCCGCGGGGGGCCAATTCCTGACGGTGGTTTTGTCAGCACCTATACTGACATCACAGAGCGCAAGGCAGTCGAACAGGATTTGATGCGGGCGCGAGACGCTGCAGAAGCAGCGTCAGAAGCCAAGGCAAACTTTCTGGCGTCAATGAGCCATGAAATCCGCACGCCCATGAACGGCGTTCTCGGGATGGCTGACTTGCTTTCACAGACTTCGCTGGACGACGACCAGGTCGAAATTCTTGATACCATCCGCGAGTCTGGCAACAGTCTGCTTACGATCATCAATGACATTCTTGACTTTTCCAAGATGGAAGCCGGGAAGCTCAGTATTGAAAATATTCCTCTGTCACTTGAAAATGTTCTGGAGGGAGCCTCGGCAACGATTGCACCAACGGCCGATCGCAAAGGGGTCCGGATTATTTGTTATGTCGATCCGGCTTTACCCGATTCGCTGCTGGGTGATCCCGTCCGTTTGCGCCAGATAATCTTTAATTTAACCGGAAACGCGGTCAAGTTTTCGGAAGAGGGAGAGGTTATTGTTCGGGCTGATAAAGTATCCGAAAACAATGACGAGGTTACGCTTCGCCTTTCAGTTGCTGATCAGGGTATTGGAATATCCGCCGATGCACTGGAGGGGTTGTTCGAGGCTTTCTCGCAGGCGGAAGGTTCGACGACACGTCGTTTTGGCGGAACAGGGTTGGGCCTGACAATATGTCGCCATATTACAGATATGATGGGGGGCATGATCAGCGTTGATAGCCAGATCGGCAGTGGCGCGACTTTCAAAGTTGAAATTTCTCTCAGGAAAACGGATCAAGTGCCTGTCGAGGTACGTGAAGATTTGACCGGTCTGGATGTACTCGTTGTGACCAGCAGTTCGACAATGGATTTTGTTGTTTCCGGGTATCTCGAAAACAACGGCGCAAGTGTACTGACTGTTGGGTCAATGAAAGCAGCTTCCACCGCGGTAGAAAACGGTAGTTCGTCAGGCAAATCGTTCGATATTGCCGTGGTTGATTTTGAGCCTGAACTAAATCCAGACAATCAGTTATTAAACTTGCTATCCGAAGCAAACATCAAAACCGTCGTATTGGCGCGCGGGCGTCGACGGGCTGCACGGATCGAAGGTGGCAATCAGGTTAATCTCGATGGCCACCCCCTGTATCGCCACCGCTTGATCAATGCTGTTGCCATTGCTGCGGGGCGTGCAAGCCCCCTGACCAAGCCAGAAGATGAGAGCGACACTCAAACCGAAATTGTTCTGCCAACAGCAGAGGAAGCTCTCGCATCCGGGACATTGATATTGCTGGCAGAAGACAATCCAACGAACCGACAGGTTATCGGACGACAATTGGCCAAGCTGGGTTATGTCTGTGAAATGGCGGACGATGGTAGACAGGCTTTGGCTGCCTGGCGGAAAAAGGACTACGCCTTGCTGCTGACGGATTGCCACATGCCTTACATGGATGGATTTGAATTAACTGAAGCAGTGCGTGAACTTGAAAAAAATAACAGTCGTCGGGCTCCGATTGTCGCCGTAACTGCGAATGCATTGGAAGGCGAAGCGGAACGCTGTATCGCTGCGGGCATGGATGACTATCTGTCGAAGCCGCTGGCGATGGTTGATCTGAAAAATGTATTACGAAAATGGATGCCGCAAGCAATATCCGCAAATGTAGCCGTGGATCAAAATCCAGTTGATATAGATGGCAATGACGCGGGCAAAGCTGAACAGGTATCTGAAGCGCCCTCAACCATCCAGACCAGTGTCGTCGACCCAAAATTCTTGCGCGATACATTTGGCGATGATGACGAGACTATTCTTGAAATCATGCAGGACTATATTGATCCAGCGAGTGAAACAGTTGGTGAAATCAGGAGCGCCTATTCAGCCCACGATGCCGTGCAAATCGGTGCAGCCGGGCACAAACTGAAATCCGCTTCCCGTTCAATCGGCGCAGATGGCCTGGCGGATATTTGTGCGCGCCTGGAAGCTGCCGGAAAATCAGATAATTGGCCGGAAATTGAACGTAATTACAAGCAACTGGATCCGATGTTCGAAGCGGTCCTGGCCGAAATAAGTGCTATGTAAGTCCAGTCCATTTGCCGAAATGGTCAGTCATTGCTAACATTCTGATCTGTCCCACTGAACGACGGCAATGCAATGAAAACCCGCTCGCCAAAAATCGATTTTGACTACAAACCTGATGAGGATTTGATGGCGCTTGTTCCCGATGCTTCGGGCAACGACATTAACGGCGTTGGAGAGCAGGAATTTCGCCGTCCCTCACCTGTATACTGGCAAGAACCAGATACGATCGCGCATGGCGAAATGCAAAAGTGGTTTGGTAGTCAGGGCCTGATCGACGATGTGCTGGATGCGCTGGAGCGTCGACAAGTGATTTACGACACGCCCATGGCAGCAGTTGCTGAAAAGCAGGTAATAAACGAACCAGAAGTCTGGGCCCAGTTGGTAAAGGCAGCGGCCCTTGATCGCGGTGCGGACCTGGTTGGCGTTACGGCTTTCAACCCAGACTGGACCTATGATCGGTTTGAGCCTCCAACTGATCCGTGGGTTATCATGATTGGTGGTGAACAGGACTACGAGAAAATGCTGCACGTGCCGGATCAGATTGCAGGTGCCGAAGTATTGAACTTGTATGGTCTGGTTTTAAAGACAGCACGAACGTTGTGCAGTTGGATCAGGGAGCAAGGTTATCATGCGGAACCTTTTGGCTCACCGACCCATGCAACATTCGTTCAGATTCCCCCGGCTCTGGAATGTGGATTTGGTGAACTGGGCAAACACGGCTCCATCATCAATCGCCGATTTGGTTCGAACTTCCGCCTGAGTGCTATTTTGACCGACATGCCTTTGGTTGCCCAAAAGAGTGACGAATTTGGTGCAGATAACTT
This sequence comes from Alphaproteobacteria bacterium, assembly GCA_018654745.1. GTDB lineage: Bacteria > Pseudomonadota > Alphaproteobacteria > UBA2966 > UBA2966 > JABILA01. The sequence goes on along the minus strand of JABILA010000134.1, from coordinate 26,440 downwards.
TTGCGCCAATTGCAAGATCTGTGAGAAAGCCTGTGTGCCAGGGGCCATTCGCTCCGACAAAGTTTATGTGCGCGGTGTCGAACGTTGGTCCGTTGATTTCGACAAATGCATACCCTATTTCAATGAACATCTCGGCTGTTCGATATGCACGACTGTATGTCCCTGGAGCCGTCCTGGCGTCGCAAACAACCTGGTGCAAAAACTGGCACGCAAGCGCAACGCCTAGTGTGAGCAAATTGCCACAATCTCTGCATGCCTTGTCTCAGGGGCGGTAGGGAACGCTGGCCGGGCCTGTTTTCCTGAGTGGTGCTGCCAGATTGGCAAATTCACACAACAGCGGACGGGTATCACGTGGATCAATGATTTCCTCGACCCTGAATGCTTCGGCAGTGCGGAAGGGAGAGCATACCCGAGTGAGCCGTTCTTCGATTTCCGCCAACAAGGCATCAGGATCATCCGAAGCTTCGAGGTCTGAACGATATGCAGCCTCAAGACCACCCGCGATGGGCAATGATCCGGTATCTGCTGAAGGCCAGGCGTAGCGGAAAAAGAGCTTGGAGTGGTTGCTGTTTCCAGCACCCGCAACACCAAACACCTTGCGAATGATGACGGTGCACCAAGGAACATCCGCTTGATACAACGCCGCCAGAGAACGGGCACCATGGCGAATGGTACCGGCTTTTTCGCTTTCGAGGCCAATCAGGAAACCTGGATTATCGACCAGATGTACAACGGGCAAATGGAATGTGTTAGCCAGGTCAACAAATCGCGTCACTTTGTGTGAGGCTTCTGCTGTCCAGGAACCACCATAGATGTATGGATCATTGGCGAGGATCGCAACCGGCCAGCCGTCGAGACGGGCAAATCCGGTAATCGCAGATTTTCCGTGGTTCCGCCCAATTTCGAAAAAGCTGTCCTGATCAACAACGTTGTTGATGATTTTGCGCATTTTGTAAACTTTACGCTTGTCTACCGGCACCGCTGAGATGAGAGATTCTTCCCGACGATCAACATCATCAGTAATCGGACCGCGCGGTGGCAATTCGTGAACGGAAGAGGGCAGGTATGAAAGAAAGCGGGCAGTGCGTTCAAATGCCTCTGCTTCACTTTCAACTTCGTCATCGATTGCGCCGTTGCGGGTATGTATCCCCGAGCCGCCAAGTTCTTCCTTGGTGATTGGGCCGGTTACGCGGGCGACGACCGGAGGCCCGGCCACAAACAATTGCGAAAGGCCTTTGACCATCAGGGAATAATGACTGGTAACTGCGCGCGCAGCCCCCAACCCGGCGACAGAGCCCAGGGCAAGGCCAACGACGGGTACAGTCGAAAGATTGTGAACAACCCAGTCCCAGCCAGGATTGGCAGGGACGTACGTCATGCCATCTATTTCAAGGGATTTGACAGATCCACCACCGCCCGTGCCATCGATCAAACGAACAATTGGCATTCGATATTCGTTGGCCATTTGCTCGGCAAATATTGGTTTTTCGCGAATTGATGCATCCGCTGCGCCACCGCGAACCGTAAAATCATCTCCGGCAACAACAACATATCGGCTGTTAATCTTGCCGCGACCCATGACAAAATTTGAAGCCCGGAGGTCGATCAGGTTTCCATCTTCGTCATATTCTGCTTTGCCGGAGATCGCACCTATTTCGTGGAAAGTGCCCTCGTCGAGCAGTGCATCAATACGTTCTCGAACCGTGAGTTTTCCGGCATTGTGATGTCTGTCGACTTTTACTTGCTCACCCATGCGCTGCGCCAGGCTTTCCCGCCTTCGCAGCTCTTCAATCGCAGATTCCCAACTCACACAAACCTCCTGAAACGCATTATGTCCTTTCCAGCAGGTTGGCTGATTTAAAGAGCGTATTCCAGAGAGCATTGAAAGAAACTTGTAGTCAGTGATGCTGCGTTGGATCAATAAAGGGAGCAAACATCGCCTCATCCAACCCGGTTTCCCTACGCGTGATCTCATCGTTCTGGAGTTGCCGCAGACAGTTGGTCAGCAATTTTCTTCGAGCACTGGCCCTGTCCAGATCGAGGAATTGATCAGTATTTCGCCATGCCGGAGAGTTAAGTATGAGATGGCACAAACAATTGAACATTTGCGGCATATTCAATTTAACACTGCGGTTCATGGCCTGACGGATGTCAGCACCGTCAAGCAGAACATCAAGGGTCAGAAATACAGCCAATGTAGTGTTGTCCAGAACAAATACTTCACGATTAACATTTGCCAGAGGCATTTTTGTCACCGGTAGCGCCATTTGCTGATCTGGAGATGAGGAGCTTTTCAACCAGTTCAGCATACTGACAAACATCTGTTCCGGGTTTGTCGTGCCTTCCAGATAAGGCGTGTTTCCCGAAATCAAAGGAATTATCAATCTCCTGACAGGATCAACAAGATTGTGTCTCTGGCTGATTGTATGCTGTCGAAGTTCAGGTTCGAACTGGCGCAGGAGCATCAGCAAGTCGACAACAAGTTTGGCGGCCGCCGTTTCCGGAGAGATTTCAATCAATTCTGTGTCTGTACGATCAAGAAATATTTCGACGACACCATAATCGGCGTAGCCACTTCGAGCTGCCAGTATATCTATGGAATGGCTTTGATCAGCCAGTTTAGGGTGTGGATCAGGGATATTCATGGTCAATCAGTCGCCTTTTGAATGCAAATGTACTCTCTATGTTCTTATGCAGAGATCAGAGTGATTTTTTGTGTTTTCGCTACAAAATCAGCAATCTATTGGCAATCAGTCGAAATCCTGCGGGTGCAAATCTGTATGTATTGTATATTATATAGTGAACTGGTGGCGTCCCGGGTGGGCCAGAGCCATTTGCAAAAGGATCAATAATTGGACAACCCGACACAATGACAGGCAATGGACAAAACGATTGCAGTCGATTCTTCGCAGTAGCGATCCTCGCGATTGTGTTCGCCCTGTGCACACCACTGATGATTTCTGAAGTTTCTGCAAACGAAATCCAGTCGGCTGATCGCCTGTATAACCATCACCAGAGACAAAGCCTGGTTGCCGCAAAAAAGTTGCAGGAGCTTCGGCAGGAATATGCCGGGCAACTGGAAAAAGCACCTGCGACACTTGTCGTGCCGTTGATTGATAAGGCCGTTAGTCATATGCGATGGGCACGTGCCTATGCCCCGAATGCGGAATCTCGAAAGATATTGGAATTCAACGCCAAAAACCTCGAACGTCTGAGGAAAAAGATTATGGATGGGCAATCGCCCGCACCGCGCAAAAAAGGTGTCTGCACCGGTGACGACGAGTGGATTACGGCCTGATTGTTGTATTTTGGTAGGAGTAAAATTTATTGAGCGTTAAGCCTTGTTAACATCGCCCTTTATCTCGTTGGTTCTGAAGGCCTGGAACAGGATAATAAGTTGGTTCCTGCCGGCATCCACGACCAATAACGCACCCTTCAGAAGAGTCTGTATTGCAGTCGTTCAATCTCTGCTGCTGATCACGGTCCTGACTCTGGTGGTTATGGTCTTCTATGTCTTGTTCGGAAAATCCCCAAGCTTGCTCGAGGTTTCATTGTTTTTTGGTGGCGCAAGTATTCCTGTCCTTGGTTGCTTGTTGATTCGACAAACTGCAAACATCGACAGCGTCGTCATCTTGACCAATGCGGGAGGGGTGGCGGCCGTTTTTTCCTTTGCCCTGGTGACGAACGGCATCATGTCGCCGTCTATGCCTATCCTGTTCGGATTCCTGTTCATGGCTGCAGGGTATGGAAAAGGATTGGTGACGGCTGTTGTTCTGGCGATGAACGTCAGCGCCGTATGCTTTCTATATCTATTGGGTGAAAATGACCTGCTGTTCTCAAACCGTATCCCACCGGAAAGCGAAACGGTTCTTCGGTTGCTTGGCATACTTGCCCTTGCAGCCTTTACCAGCATCAGTCTGTATTTTCGCGCAAATGCATGGCGTGGTCACAGGCGCCGACTCGCCAGAGCGGTTGCTCAGGCACGGAATGCAAATTCGGCGAAATCGCAGTTTGTTGCGTCCATGAGCCATGAACTTCGGACGCCTTTGAATGCAATTATCGGATTTTCTGCTTTCATGAAAAGTGAGGTGTATGGTCCACTTGGGCACGAAAAATACACTGAGTATGTCGGCGATGTGGAAAAATCCGGGCGTCACTTGCTGGACCTGGTGAACGAAGTTCTGGATATATCTGCGATAGAAGCCAACCAGATCGACTTGGCAGAAAACGAGGTAGATTTAGCTGAACTGCTTCATGCGACAGTCAGAATGCTGCTGGAAAGAGCTGCCCGGGCAGGTGTCACACTACTTGTTGAACCGGATGACAACATTCCACTTGTGTATATTGATGGAACCCGGATGAAGCAGGTATTTCTGAATTTAGTCGGAAATGCGATCAAATTCTCCAAACTCGATACAACTGTTTCGGTCCGCGTTCATTATGCGGTGGGCAAAGGATTTGAAATCCTCGTTGAGGACCAGGGAATTGGCATCGAGGCTTCCGATCTGGAAAGAGTGATGAAACCCTTTGTCCAGGTCGGCAGCAATAATTATGGATCCCACGAGGGTGTGGGCCTGGGATTGTACATCTCACGACAACTCGTCGAACTGCACAGCGGAACTCTGATTGTCGAAAGCGAGCCAGGACAGGGAACGTCCGTGATCGTCACTTTGCCTGATAGCAGAAAAAGAGTTTCCTGACAGCGACCTGATACCAGCTAATCAGGATTTGATTGCGATCAGGTCAATCAAGGCAGAAAGACCGGCGTGTCCCGGGCCCTCATCAATTTCTGCGTCGTAAGACTTGAGTTCGATTATATCCAGGTCTGAAAAGGCCTCGCGCAGCATCTCTTCCGTGTACATATTTTCCGCATGAGGCGGACCACCAGTGCCATATTCGATTTGCTCTGGTCGATATCCTTCCATCAACAGGAGACCGCCAGGTTTGAGTGCCGACTTAATGTCAGAAAATATTTTTGATCTAAGTTCGGGATCGGCGAACTGGACAAAAATAGCGACGACAATATCGTAGGTATCCGGATCAGGCGTCCATTTGTTATGGTCGACTTCCAATGTATTTATTTTGACGTTTCGCTCGGCGGCGAGCGCCTGTGATTTAGCAAGGGCAACAGAGGAAAAATCCACAGCCAGGACATCACAACCCTGTTGAGCCATAAAAACGCCATTGCGGCCTTCTCCATCAGCAATGGAAAGTACTCTGTGTCCGGCGGCCAGACGTGATTTCTGGTTTGCCAGAAAGGCATTCGGGGCAGTGCCAAATAAATATTCATCAGAAGAAAATCGACTGTTCCATCTGTCCCTCGGATTGTTACTCATAATTACTTCACTCCATTTGATCGAAATGATTATTGACGTCAGCGGTCGATAACTTGTTCACAATACTGTAACTTATTAGCGGTAATTTAAATGCCAGAGCATTTTCAATGATCCTTGAATTATTGAAAAAGTCCAGCGTGTTGAAATTGCTCCAGGCAATAAACGATGATTAGAGACTGAGGCCTTCAAATGTTAAACCCTGCACCTTCCACCGTAAAAATGCTGGTTGCGATCATCAGTATCATCGGGCTGGCTTCCTGCGGCGATGAGGACAAGACTTCTGCAGGTGTCGATTGGTTGAAGGCAAATCAGGAAGTCCCTGTAAACAGCGGTTGGAAGATCGGTGAAGTTACAGCCACTGGCAAAGGCAAGATGGAAATCATTGTTGATCTCTATAGCGCAACTGCAGCCAGCAAACTGAAATCGCTGAGTGCCATGGATAAAGGTGAAGTTGCCAGACTGGTGTGCCCTATACGCGGGACCGAATTCTGGGAAATAGTCGGAACCAAGGCAACTGTTGTCGTCAAATTGACCAGCATGGGAAGCACAGAAGTAACGGCGATCTGCCGACGCTGAATATCTCAACTCGCCTTTCCTGAATTTTCGCTTTATGACAGGGCGAATGCGGACATTTTTGAAGTAATTCCAAAAAAGCCATTATTTGAATTTGCTTTATATAAGCAAAATGTAATATATGTCCAGTGTTCGGTCCGTTTCCTGGCACTGTGTCTGGTGACGGTCAGATATCAGCCAGACAGGGCTCAGACAGGAATGGCACAGGTCGCATGCAGGATCACAAAGTTGAGCTATCGCCTGAAGGCGCAGACGAAGTCAAATATACGACTTGCTACATGTGTGCCTGCCGCTGCGGCATCAAGGTCCATATCAAGGACAACCAGGTCAAATATATTGAAGGCAATCGAAACCACCCTGTGAACCAGGGCGTGTTGTGCGGCAAGGGGTCTGCCGGGATCATGCAGCACAACTCACCAGCTCGTCTCAAAAAACCCTTGAAGCGCGTGGGGCCGAGAGGGTCCGGTGAATTCAAGGAGATCGATTGGGAAGAGGCGTTGGATATTGCAACGGCCTGGCTGGCCCGTGCCCGTGCCACAAATCCGCGAAAGCTGGCCTTTTTCACAGGTCGTGACCAAAGTCAGTCTTTGACCTCCTGGTGGGCGCAGCAGTTTGGCACCCCAAATTACGCAGCACATGGTGGCTTTTGCTCCGTCAATATGGCGGCGGCTGGTCTTTACACCATGGGTTCGGCTTTCTGGGAGTTCGGTGAGCCGGACTGGGACCGGACAAAATATTTCATGATGTTCGGGGTGGCCGAAGATCATGATTCCAATCCAATCAAACGCGGTCTTGGTAAATTGAAGACCCGTGGCGCCAAATATATTTCCATCAATCCGGTAAAAACCGGGTATTCCGCAATAGCCGATGAATGGATCGGTATCCGGCCCGGAACAGATGGCTTGTTCATTCTGTCCTTGATCCATGAGTTGCTGCGTGCAGGTAAAGTCGATGCTGAATACCTTCAACGCTATACCAACGCGTCCTGGCTGGTATTTGATGCGCCAGGGACTGCAGACGATGGATTGTTTGCCCGCGGAGAGAATGACGAACCACAATGTTGGGACCGGCAATCAGGTGAACTGGCAAACCCGAAAACTGCGGGTGCAAATGGTGCCCTGAACGGACAGTACCAATTGCCGGATGGCCGCAAGGTACGACCTTCATTCGAAATCCTGGCTGAACGCTATCTGGATGACAAATACGCACCGGATACGGTCGCAGATCAGTGTGGCGTACCAGCGGCAACAATTAAACGAATCGCGACCGAACTGGCCCATGTGGCTTTTGAAGAAGAGATCGTCATCGAACAGCCCTGGACTGACTGGACCGGGCGGAAACATGACAAAATGATCGGCCGCCCGGTCAGTATGCATGCCATGCGCGGTATATCTGCCCATTCCAACGGCTTCCACACTTGTCGTTCCATTCATATCCTGCAGCTGCTGCTGGGTTCGGTTGATTGTCCAGGCGGTTGGCGTTTCAAGGCACCTTACCCCAAAGGTCTCGACAGTTTACCGCGACCATCAGGGCGGCCAGACCAGGTGACACCCAACACACCGTTACGCGGACCTCACCTGGGTTTTACCCGGGGGCCAGAGGATTTGTTAATCGACGATGACGGTAAACCCCAGCGGATCGACAAAGCCTTTTCCTGGGATGCACCCATGGCAGCCCACGGCATGATGCATATGGTCATCAGCAATGCCTGGAAGGGTGATCCCTACAAGATCGATACGCTGTTCATGTACATGGCTAATATGGCCTGGAATTCATCCATGAATACGGATGAAACGATCAAGATGTTGACGGATGTCGACCCGGACACAGGCGACTACAAGATCCCGCGGATCATATATTCCGATGCCTATTATTCTGAAACGGTGGCCTATGCCGATCTGATTTTGCCTGACACGACGTATCTTGAACGTTGGGATTGTATCTCCATGCTGGACCGGCCCATCGGTCATGCGGACGGTGCCGGAGACGCCATTCGCCAACCGGTGATGGAACCTGATCGGGATGTACGTCCGTTTCAAAGCGTTTTGCTTGATCTGGGTGCGCGGCTGGGATTAAGCGGCATGGTCAACGAAGACGGCACGCCGAAATATCCTGACGGCTACCGGGATTACATTACCTACCACGAACGAAGACCAGGCATCGGTTTGCTTTCAGGTTGGCGCGGTCGCGACGGCAAGGACACCGGTACCGGCGAAGCCAACGCGCACCAGATCGAGGAATACATCAAGCACCAGTGTTTCTGGCATGAAGAATTCCCTGACCAGATCAAATTCTACAAACACGTCAATAAGGAATATCTCGAATACGCTCATAAAAAGGGTTTCATCGTCAACGAAGAGCCCATCATTGCGCAACTTTATTCAGAGGAAATGCAGAAGTTCCGGTTGTCAGCCGATGGCCACGGTGAAATTCAGCCGCCGGATAATCGGCGCGACCGCATTCGGGAAGCGTTTGATCCGCTGCCAACCTGGTATCCGACATACGAAGCCCGAATTGACGGGGTCGAAGAGTATCCGCTTTATGCCATCACGCAGCGACCAATGGTTATGTATCATTCCTGGGGCACACAAAATGCCTGGCTCCGGCAAATTCATGGCCAGAATGCCCTGTATATTTCCAATGAACTGGGCCGAAAGCATGATCTTGCCAATGACGACTGGGCCTGGTTGACCAGTCGTTCGGGGCGGATCAAGGTACAGGTTAAATTGATGGATGGCGTTGAACCCAACACTGTCTGGACATGGAACGCCATCGGCAAGCGCGGTGGCGCCTGGCGGATTGATCCAAAGTCATCGGAGGTCAAGGACGGGTTCCTTATGAACCACCTGATCGATGAATTGTTGCCGACAAAAACGGGCACGCAATTGTCAAATTCCGATCCTGTTACAGGCCAGGCGGCCTGGTATGATGCCCGGGTAAAAATCGAAAAAGCCAGTCCGGGAACCGAAGAAACGCTGCCGCAGTTCCCAATACTATCGGAACCACCTGATCTTCCTCAGACACCAAAGGTATCCCGTTTTGGCGCGACCTTCCGTAAGGGAGGTAAGTGACATGACGTCGTTGCCTGCAAATCCGTCACCAACAAAACTCGGGCTGGTTGTCGACCTGGATATATGCGTCGGCTGTCACGCTTGTGCCGTTAATTGTAAGGAATGGAATACAGGCGGCTACCACGCGCCGTTAACAGACACCAACCCGGACGGCACTGACCCGTCCGGTGTCTGGTTCAATCGTGTGCACGCCTTCGAAGCAGGTGAAGGCAAGGCCGGGCGTACAGTGCATTTTCCACGATCCTGCCTGCATTGCGAAGATGCCCCTTGTGTTACGGTGTGCCCGACCGGCGCATCCTATAAACGCGATGAAGATGGCATCGTTCTGATCGATGAAAGTATGTGCATTGGCTGCAAATTGTGCTCGTGGTCCTGTCCATATGGCGCGAGGGAATATGACGCCGATGTCGGTGTGATGAAAAAATGTACGCTTTGTATCGATCGAATTTACAACGAAAACATGGAGATCGTGGACCGCGTCCCGGCATGTGTTGCAACTTGCCCCGCAGGTGCCCGCCATTTTGGCGATCTTGGTGATCCGGCGTCAGATGTCTCACGCCTCGTCGTTGATCGGGACGGTTATGACCTGATGCCGGAGATGGAAATCCGACCAACCAACAAGTATCTTCCACCGCGGCCAAGGCGGGATGAAGATGGTGCCATCACTGCCGCAACTTCCATGGAAGATGCATCTCCGGAAGGTGGTTTTCTGGGCTGGGTGGACAAACTGCTGTCCGGTGCGGGAGATGTGAAATGAACCCAGCATATTCTGTCATATTTTTTACTACGGCTTCCGGTCTTGGATACGGGCTGTTGGCTTTCATCGGCGTGTTCGTCAGTCTGGGGCTGTTGCCCGCTGATCGATGGCTTGGATTATGGGGTCTGGGTGTGGCGTTGGCGGCGATAACGTTTGGTTTACTGGCCTCAACGTTTCACCTTGGCCACCCGGAGCGTGCCTGGCGGGCCGTTACCCAATGGCGGTCGTCCTGGCTGGCGAGAGAAGGTGTGGTTGCTTTGCTGACATATGTGCCGGCAGCTGTCCTCGGTATCTCCTGGGTCTTTTTCGAACAAATTTCCGGTGGCATTGCGCTTGCTGCATTATTGGTTGCCGTCACATCGACAATCACCGTCTACTGCACTGGCATGATTTACGCTTCAATCAAAGCCATTCCTGCCTGGCACCAGACAGCCGTTCCTGTGAATTATGTGCTTCTCGCCGCGATGACGGGCGCAGTCTGGTTTCTGGCTTTACTGCATATTTTTGATTTGCCGACAGTCCCGGTCACGGTTATCGCCGTTGTCTTGTTGGTGTTTGGCCTGGCAGCCAAAATGAATTATTGGCGACAGAATGACGACGCGCCGGTCACTTCCACATCAGGTACCGCCACGGGTTTAAGTGAGTTGGGCGATGTTCGTTTGCTGGAAACGCCAAATACATCCGCCAATTATCTGAACAAGGAAATGGGTTTCAAGGTTGCCCGCAAGCATGCGGTCAAACTCCGGCGCATCGCCATTGCAACCGGATTTGTTGTGCCCATCATATTTGTCATCCTGGCAGCATTGGCTTCAGGAATTTCGGCTGTATTTTTCAGTTTATTTGCAGCAATTATCATGATGATTGGTATTGTCACTGAGCGATGGCTGTTCTTTGCCGAGGCGAGGCACGTGGTCAATCTCTATTATGGGGAAACCACTATCTAGGACTATTCCAGCTTAAACGGATTCGCTCTGATCCGGTGAACAATTTGATGTCCCCTGTTAAGTCGGTGTAAGATTGATATCTGATTACTCCGGGAGACAGCAAATTGAACGATACGGAACTGACTGAGGCGATTGCCGGATATCTGGACAACCACACGGTCTTTAATCTTGCGACGGCAGGGCCTCAGGGGCCACACGCAGCGTCAGTATTTTATGCCCGTCGGGCGTTCGAGTTGTTCTGGTTTTCAGATGCTGGAACCCGCCATTCCCGTGATCTCGCAAGAGCTGTCGGATGTGCCGGAACGATCACAGATAACGCAGAAGACTATAGCAAAATACAGGGGCTTCAGCTTCAGGGCGTTGGGGAAGAATTGTCTGATCCGGCAGAAAAACAAACTGGCCTTGAGACCCTTATGGCCAGATATCCCTTTTTGAGTGAATTCACCAAGGGAGCGCAAGCGGCGCGGATGGAATCCATTTCAATTTATCGTTTTCGCCCGTTGTCGATTACCTGGATTGATAATTCGGTCTCGTTTGGCTTCAAGCAAACACTTGATTTTGGTTCATGACTAATTTGCAAAGCGAAACATGAAGATCAAATTTCGCTGAAGCGGATTGAAATTGTCGTCGGATAGCAAATAGATACGTTCTCCATCCGGCGTCATGACGGCACTGATGCCTTCCATGTTGTCGACTGTTTGGCTGCCAGATAACCGGGCTATTTCACGTCCCACTAGTACAGCACCGGCGACAATTTTTTTCTGTTCGATCAACCTGATGCGAGCGGCAGGCCCTTTCAACAAACTGTAACTGCGTTCCAGCACCAGAATTTCGCCTGATGCCAGACGGGTCATACCTGTCGGTGCAAAATCTTCTGTGCGGTTGAGATAGATTGATTCCCAGACGTTATTGCTTCGCAACCAGCCCTGGGTGTGCCCGTTTCCCGCGACCATATCTTCACTGAAGGTCAGCAATTTACCGTCTCCGGTTTCAACTAGACTTTCCAGACCGCCATTGTTCGGCATTTTTTTCAGCCCCTTGGGAGGCGTTATTTTTTCGGCCGGGTGGGTGGCGGGATCTTGCCCGGGATAAAAGCGAATTCGGTGTTTATGTTCGAAGCTTACAAAATATCCATTTGCGGTCCGGGCCAGACCCTCGGCATCGGACTTTTTCTTGCCCTTCAATGGTTTGCCTTTCGGCGTACGCAGCCTGGTGATGTCACCTTCTGCCAGACCAATCAAAGCGCCTGTCTTGTCATGTCGTAGCCGGGCAATAACCCGGTCCCCTTTATCCGAGATAGCGATCAGACGGCCTTCCGCTGAGACGGATAAATCAGATAATCCACCGAACCTGTCGTCTTCGCTGGAAACAGAAATACCGCTGATGAATTCAAGTTCACCTACGCGGGTCAGGTCGTGATTGTCTTCATTTACGAAAACCTGTTCAACTGAATTTACGAAAACCTGTTCAACTGAATTTACGAAAACCTGTTCAACTGAAAAGGACAATGGTTCCGCGAACACAGGGGTGCCGAGGAACAGGGCAGCAAGACAGGAAAATGTATAAACGGCGCGCATGTATTTCGATATCCTGAGAAAGGGGAGGCGGATTATGATCATGCCTCTGGGGATTGTCGAGACGCCTTCTTGTTCGAGGGGCATGACAGCATGTCTTTTTCATAGTTAGATAGCGTTTATCAACAATACCAGTTTTGATGGGAAACAAATGTCCAAACCTTTGGTGATCGCAATCTCGGGTGCTTCCGGAGTCATTTATGGCGTCGAGATGCTGCGTGCCCTGCGTGGTACGGATTGCCCGGCGCACCTGATCCTCAGCGAGTCTGCGGGCCGGAACCTGCAAATTGAAATGGATCTGACTGTCAGTGAAGTCCGGGAGATGGCTGACGTCGTCTATTCAAACAAGGATATGGCGGCATCTGTTTCCAGTGGATCGTTTCGTACCCGTGGTATGGTTGTTGCCCCTTGCAGTATCAAAACACTGTCTGGCATTGCGAATTCCTATAACGACAACTTGATTACCCGTGCGGCTGACGTCTCTTTGAAGGAACGTCGCAGGCTTGTATTGATGGTTCGGGAAACACCACTGCACAAAGGCCATCTTGATCTGATGTCCCGTGCGGCCGATTTGGGGGCGGTTATCCTGCCACCTGTTCCAGCCTTTTATCATAGACCGGAAACCATCCAGGACATTATCAATCAGAGCATCGGCAAGGCGCTTGATCAATTCGAAATCGAACACAATCTGTTCCGCCGCTGGTCCGGAGATCAAGCCAGGAGCGAGACGTGATCAATTATCGTGAGCGCGCCGGATTGCCATTTAATAAATGAAAATAGTCCCTCCCGCTATTGCAGGATCGTTGATGATCCTGGCTGCAACCCTGACGCTGGTGGCGGAGTATTTGTCACGTCCTGATATTGGGGCCTTCGGGGTTATTTTCGTCGCCATATTCGTGGCTTCGCAATGGGAAAAAATGCCCAATGCAGGAAAGGGTTTCGCGATTGGCGCCTTTTTGCTGGTCGGCGTTGCATTCCTCAGCGAGGACCCGGTCAGGTTAATTATCACCGGATTTGAACGCGGCGTCTTTATGACGGCATTTCTGGTTTTTCTGGGCTTCATCCGGGCTGCAGCTGACGATTCCAATATTGTCCGGCGCTGTGGAGAGTTTTTATTGTCCCAAAAGCCTGGTGCCAGATACAGCGCGTTCTGGACAGGCGGTACGATGTTTGGCGCGATCATCAGTGTGGGTTGTCTGAATCTGTTCGGTGCCATGGTAACAGCTGCCAATACCCTGGAATCAGCAGGTGGTGACGAACGCGTGCGTCAAATCAGGGCCCGGCGATCAACAATAGCTCTGATGCGTGGGTTTACATCCAGTCTGCTGTGGTCGCCGATGTCTATTACCCTGGCTGTTGTCCTGAAGTCCTTGCCTGGCGTTCGCTGGCCCTGGGTTTTGACAATCGGCGCAGGCATAGCCTTGCTGCAACTGGGGTTTGGATGGTTGATCGACAGGCTGACGCACCCAACGCCTGCGTCAGGCGTGCCGGTTTTTCAATCGAGTGAACGATGGACTGTCTTCCTTTTTCCAGCGGTCCTGATCGCTGCCATTTTCTTCATCGGTTCAGGCCTGGAAAACATCTATAATGTCACGCTTGCAACCGGGGTCATGACCGGTGCACCTGTTGTCACCCTGATCTGGCTGGCAACCCAGGCGACGAAACGACCTTCGGTTAAAATAGCGCCGCATATGTCCCGCAGCCTCATCCGGTTTGCACGTGAAGTTGTTCCAAATTACAGAATGGAAGTCACCATTTTGTCGACTGCCGGCTTTGCCGGTGCCGTGATCGCAAGCTTTCTCAAGCCAGAAATGGTGGCGTCAGCGTTGGAATGGAGCAGTACTCCGGCTTTTCTGTTTCCGGCGCTGGTAATAGCCGTGGTTATCATTGGCGGATTGCTCGGACTGAACGCCATCATCACGGTAATGATTTTGGGCGGTGCCTTACCTGACCCGGCTGCCTTTGGTGTTTCACCTGTAATTCTTGCCACGGCCTATCTGGCAGCATGGGGGTTAACGGTCGGCTCGTCTCCCGTAGCCATGTCGACTCTCATTATAGGCAATCTCAATCAACGTAGCGGGGCGACAGTTGGACTTGCCTGGAACGGCATCTACACAATTGTCGGCTTTTTAACGGCGTCCATCATACTTGGATTTGCCGTATCCGCCGGGGCCTTCCTTTAAGGTTACTTTTTTTCAACAGGTTCGATTTGGCCTTCGGCGGCCTTCCACGCGGCAAATCCACCCTCTATGTGGCACACCGGAGCCAACCCCATATCATGGACGGCTCGGGTCGCAAGGGCGGAACGCATGCCTGCTGCACAGAAAAAGACAAAGCGCTTGCCGGATTGAAACACTTCCCTTGCATAAGGACTTTCCGGATCAACCCAGAATTCGAGCATCCCGCGAGGCGCATGAATGGCACCGGGGACAGCGCCTTCACGCCACAATTCCCTGATATCCCGAATGTCGACAAACACGACGTCTTCTTTGCCATGCTGTTCCAGAGCCTGTTCTACTGTCCATGTTTCTATGACCTGTTCAGCTTCTGCACAGAGTTCCTTGATGCCTTTGGTAATCATGCTCGGGGTTTCCTGTTGACCTGTTTGTTTGTTGGATATGATAATTTGCCTGTCTGCGCTTGCAAGGTCCAGAGTGCATTTCAGATTGTTGTAAAATCTGCAGTATCGAAGGGAACACAAAGTGACCACATATCTCGAGCACGCAAATATCACGGTTCCTGACATCGATGCCGCGATTCGGTTTCTGAAGCAAGTTGATCCTTCGTTCTTCGTCAGACACGACGGACAGTCAGAAGGAAATTATCGCTGGGCACATATTGGAAACGACCGTTTCTATATCGCGCTGGAGGAGCCTCACAGTAGTGATGGAACTTTGCAAACGGTACGAACCTACCAGGACTACGGCGTAAATCATTTGGGCTGGGTCTCTGACGATTTCGAAGCAACGGTTGAACGCCTGGAATCCCGTGGGTACAAAAAAGGGCAACCGACGCCACCTCATCCGTGGCGGAAGCGGGCCTACTTTTTCGACGATGCAGGGTTGGAATGGGAAATTCTGGGCTATTTGTCAGATCAGCCAGATAAGCGAAATTTGTATGAATAACTGGCTGACAAGCTTTGAATTTTTGCGTTTTCAGCCTATTTATTACTTGGGGCGCATTGGATTATTCAGTTTGGTACGAGGTTTGACGTGAGTAAAAAGATGCTGATTGTGGATGACGATCCACCAATTTTGGCGTTTTTGGCGGAAATCGGCAAATATTGTGGATATGACGTTGAAACGACCGATAGCAGTTTTGAACTGGTGAAACGCATCGTCGAGACCCGGCCTGATTTCATCATTCTTGATATTGTTATGCCGAAATTTGATGGTATCGAAGTATTGCGGGAAATGTCGGCTGAGGAAGTCGAGGCCCGTATTGTATTGATTAGTGGTTTCGACCCGGACTTGTTGAACCGCGCGCGATCCCTGGCCAGAAGCTGGCAGTTGAACGTCGTCGATGTCATGGAGAAGCCGTTGAGCAAAGAAGTTGTAATAACGTGCATCGAAACCGCAGAACAAGCCCCGCAAATACAGACAAAATGGAAAGAGCCCGGGTCTGACCAATAGAGGTTATTCCTGAAGTCAGTGAAAGCTTGCAGGGCAGGGGGCAAGTGTCGTATTTGGTACTATTGAATAGATTGTCTGGTCGCACTTTCTTTTGCAAGTCCAGCCAGTTTTACTCGTTACATTCTTCAAAATCTTACGTCTCACCATCATTTATCAAGGGCAACGTTTGACATCATGACAAAGCGTATCGAAAAGTCTGGCCTGCAGGTCTCTGAAGTTCTTCACACTCTTGTTGAAACCAGGATGGCCCCTGGCACCGGAATGTCTGCGGATGATGTCTGGTCCTCGCTGGCTGGCATTCTTAAAACGATGGCACCACGCAACATGGCATTGCTTCAAAAGCGTGATGATTTGCAGGTAAAAATCGATACCTGGCATCTTGACCACAAAGGCCAGACTCATGATGCAGGCGCTTATAAACAGTTTTTGATCGATGTCGGTTACCTCATCCCCGAAGGTGATGATTTTGAAATCGGCACGCAAAATGTGGATGCTGAAATCGCGGTCATTGCCGGACCTCAATTGGTTGTGCCTGTCATGAACGCGCGTTACGCACTAAACGCTGCGAATGCGCGGTGGGGAAGTTTGTATGATGCACTGTATGGCACGGATGCCATTTCCGAAGATGGTGGGGCCGAGCGCAGTGGTGGTTATAATCCGGTACGGGGTGGCAAGGTTATTGAATTTGCCAACGCCTTTCTGGATCAGATTGCCCCTTTGTCGTCAGGTAACCATGCCGCTGTCAAAGCCTATGAAGTCAAGGATGGCGCGTTGGTAATTACTTTGGCCGATGGCAGTGAAACCGCCTTGGTGGATGCAGACAAGTTTGTTGGCTTCCTTGGCGGCGATGTGACAACAGCTGTTTTGCTCAAAAACAATAATCTGCACGCTGAAATCCAGATCGATCGTGACCACCCGGTTGGCAAAGATGATCTGGCAGGCAAGAATGATATTTTGCTTGAATCGGCGATCACAACAATTCAGGACTGCGAAGATTCGGTTGCTGCCGTAGATGCCGAAGACAAGGTTGTTGTTTACAGCAACTGGCTTGGCCTGATGAAGGGTGATCTGGAAGATGTATTCGAAAAAGGTGGCAAGCAGCTTGTCCGGAAACTCAATCCTGATCGTGTTTATGCCGCTGCCGGTGGCGGTGACTTGACGTTGAAGGGCCGCAGCCTGTTGTTGGTGCGAAACGTTGGGCACTTGATGACCACAGATGCTGTGCTGGATGCGGATGGCAATGAAATTCCGGAAGGCATTCTGGACGGTTTGATGACCAGTTTGTGCGCCAAACATGACCTGGATGGCAACAGGGATAACAGCAAGTCGGGCAGTGTCTATATCGTAAAGCCAAAGATGCACGGTCCGGAAGAAGTTGCGTTCACTGCGGATCTTTTTGGTGCTGTTGAAGAAGCGATCGGCCTTCCGCAGAACACCTTGAAAGTCGGAGTGATGGACGAGGAACGCCGGACCACTATTAATCTCAAAGAATGTATTCGTGCCGCCCGTGACCGACTGGTTTTCATTAATACTGGCTTCCTGGATCGTACGGGAGACGAAATCCATACCAGCATGGAAGCGGGACCATTCCTGCGCAAGGATGCGATCAAGGGCGAACCGTGGATTTCTGCCTATGAAGACTGGAATGTCGATATCGGTCTTGCTGCAGGTTTGCAGGGCAAGGCACAGATCGGTAAGGGTATGTGGGCCATGCCGGATGAGATGGCCAAGATGCTTGAAGCCAAGATCGGCCATCCGAAGGCCGGTGCCAGCTGCGCATGGGTGCCGTCCCCGACCGCGGCAACTTTGCACGTCATGCATTATCACCAGGTCAAGGTTTCATCTGTGCAGGACGAACTGAAGTCGCGGGCGAAAGCCAGCCTGGATGATATTTTGACCGTCCCTCTACTGTCGGGTCAGAATCTGTCTTCGCAGGAAGTCAGTGAAGAACTGGACAACAATGCCCAGGGATTGTTGGGCTATGTTGTGCGCTGGATCGACGCTGGTGTTGGTTGCTCGAAAGTGCCTGATTTCAATGATGTGGGGCTGATGGAAGATCGCGCAACACTGCGCATATCATCTCAGCACATTACTAACTGGCTTCACCACGGGATTTGCACAGAAGAACAGGTTATTGAAACCCTGCAACGTATGGCAGCTGTCGTAGATAGACAAAATGCCGGTGATCCGGGATACCGCAATATGGCACCGGATTTTGATAGCAGCATAGCATTTCAGGCTGCCTGCGACCTGGTTTTCAAGGGACGTGAGCAGCCCAGCGGCTATACCGAGCCAATTCTTCATGCACGCCGTCGCGAAGCCAAGGCTGCGCAGGCCTAAATCACCACGGGGGGGAAGATGGAACTGTTTGATCTGACAGGTAAGGTGGCGATTGTCACCGGCGGGAACCGTGGACTGGGTCTGGGTATGGCTGAAGGAATGGCCCGGGCCGGTGCAAATATTGTCATTGCTGCGCGCGACGAGGCCAAATCCAGTGAGGCTGTGGATCACATAAAGTCGTTCGGTGTTGAGGCTGAATTTATTGCAGTTGACGTTGTCGACGAGGCTTCATGTCATGCCATGGTTGCGGCTGCCGAAAAGCGATTTGGCCAGGTTGATATCCTCGTAAATAATGCGGGCATAAACGACCGCAAACCACCACAGGATTATTCTCTGACGGAATGGCGCAAGATTATCGATACGAACCTGAACAGTGTCTTTGTCTGTTGCCAGGCGATCTACCCTGCTTTCAAACGGGCAGGGGGTGGCAAGATCATCAATATCGGCTCGATGTTGTCGATCTTCGGCGCCTCATTCGCTGTGCCCTACGGGACTTCCAAAGGTGGCGTCGTGCAGATGACTAAGGGGCTTGCGTCCGCGTGGGCCGCTGACAACATTCAGGTGAATGCCATCTTGCCGGGCTGGGTGGACACGGACCTTACAAAAAACGCACGCAAGCAGGTTGATGGTTTGCATGACAAGGTTGTCGATCGCACCCCACAAGGACGCTGGGGGCAACCGGAAGATTTTCAGGGTATCGCTGTATTTCTGGCTTCGGGTGGATCTGATTTTCTGACCGGGACTTCTATTCCGGTTGACGGTGGTTTTTCAATTCAAATATAGGCGATAAAAAATGTTTACAATTATTGTAACGTTCAAGCTTGAGCCAGGTTCTGCATCGGCGTTTAAACCGATAATTCTGGAAAATGCCGAGGCTTCGGTGCGTGACGAACCAGGATGTCACCAGTTTCAGGTTTTGCACGACGAAAGCAGTCCGGACACCATCATATTGTATGAAGTCTATGATGATGAAGCGGCCTTCGAGGCACACAAACAAACGCCTCATTTCGCGAAGTTTGATCAGACAGGCAAGCCGATGGTGACCGAGGCTTCTATCCAACGTTGTGTTTTGATGAAAGCCTGATCTGATACAATTATGGAGCCGTTCAAAAACGTTTTTAATGAAGATCTTGTTCAGGGCATGGCGGAGCATTTCGCCCGGCATGGCAGCGAATTTGATCGCGAGGAATTTTGTCAGTTCGTCCTCAAAGACCTCAATCAACTGGAATTGAAAGAGCGGTCGAACAAAATTGTCGAAGCCATGGCGGTCTACCTGCCGGGTGACTTCAAGACATCAGCCAAAATCCTTGAGGCAAGCTTGCATCCCGATCCTCCTGATGACTTGTATGGCATTACGGTGTCAGCAAAGGGTTTGGCCGGATGGGCGATTATGCCGATGGGAGAATATGTCGGGCAAAATGGCCTTGAACATTTTGACCTGTCGCTGAAGTTACTGAAAGCCATGACCAGCCGGTTTACATCCGAATCCGCAATCCGGCACTTTTTCCTCAAGGATCACAAGAAAACGCTCAAGACCATCAAGCCCTGGACGAAAGACAGGAACAGACATGTTCGTCGGCTGGTGTCCGAAGGTTCGCGACCGCTACTTCCGTGGTCGCCCAGGATAGGCGCGTTTGTTGATGACCCTTTGTTAATCCTGCCTTTGCTGGAATTACTGCGGCATGACAAGGAAGAATATGTAAGACGCTCAGTTGCAAACAATCTGAACGATATTGCCAAACATCATCCGGACCTTGTTGCTGAAACGGCGACCCTTTGGCTGCAAGGTGCCAGTAAGGATGAACAACGCATGGTTCGGCATGCCTGCCGCACATTGTTAAAGCAAGGGCACCCCGGCACCTTGTCAGCATTTGGATATGGCGACGTGAAACTGGATGTTGAGGCTTTTGATATAGAAAATCCTGCCATCAAGCTCGGGCAACAGCTGACATTTGATCTGACGTTAAAGTCGACGTCAAACGAGCCCCAACCCTTGATGATTGATTATATCGTGCATCATCGAAAGGCCAATGGCACGACGTCGCCCAAGGTCTTTAAGTGGAAGACGCTGACCCTGAAACCTGGTGAAGAAATGGTTGCGCGAAAGAAGCACGCGATCAAACCAATCACGACGCGGGTTTACTATTCAGGCGAGCATTTTCTCGAGATACAGGTCAACGGTCAAAGTATGGGCACAAAGCCTTTCATGCTTGATGTTTCCTGATACATAAAATCCCCGATTTTCCGCATAATCGCTTGCAACTGGCGGTGTCGGAAGTATGTTCTGGGGCATGACTGATACCAACAACCCACCCTCACGCGAAAGCGTCATGAAGGCAGCTATTCTGCCGGTCACGCCCTTTCAGCAAAATTGTTCCATAATCTGGTGCGAAGCCACCAAAAAGGCTGCTGTCGTTGATCCTGGTGGTGAAGTAGACCGGATCGTCGCGGCCCTTGAAGAGCAGGGACTTGAGCTGGAACGCATTCTGATTACCCATGGTCATATGGATCATGCTGGTGGTGCCGCCGAATTAGCTGAGCGCATGAGTGTTCCGATTGAAGGCCCGCACATTGATGACAAGTTCTGGATCGATGATATCGCAGAAGCCGGTGCGAAATATGGCATTGAAGGAGCGCAACCTTTCACGCCTGAGCGTTGGCTGGAGGAGGGCGATACGGTATCCTTTGGGCAGGTGGAACTTGAAGTTCGCCATTGTCCTGGCCATACACCGGGACACGTTATCTTTTTCCACGAGGGTATGAAAGTTGCCATGGTCGGGGATGTCCTGTTCAAAGGCTCGATCGGGCGAACGGACTTTCCCAAGGGAAATCATGACGACCTCTTGCGATCTATTCGTGAACGCCTGTGGCCTCTGGGCGATGAAGTGACATTTATTTCCGGGCATGGGCCGCTGTCGACTTTCGGGGAAGAGCGGGCAACCAATCCTTTTGTCGGTGATAACGCCGTCGACTGACCGATCACAAA
The DNA here is from genome assembly GCA_018654745.1 of Alphaproteobacteria bacterium. Taxonomy (GTDB): domain Bacteria; phylum Pseudomonadota; class Alphaproteobacteria; order UBA2966; family UBA2966; genus JABILA01. The sequence goes on along the minus strand of JABILA010000134.1, from coordinate 5,227 downwards.
GGATTGCACGACTTTTCATTGAAGCTGCGACAATGATTGCCTATTTATTCTGCCAACGGTATTTCCAGATGGACCCGATTGATTATGAAAATTGAAAACATCGACGAAAAAACAAGAACTGAAATCGAGGCAGCTGCTTTTCGGGGCCTGGTTGCGCATTTGCAACAGCGCAAGGATGCCCAGAATATCGATATCATGAACTTGGCCGGATTTTGCCGCAATTGCCTGTCAAAGTGGATGCTGGCAGAAGCTGAAACGCGGGACGTCGAGATGTCTTACGATGACGCACGTGAAGCTGTTTATGGCATGCCATACGATGACTGGAAAAACAATCATCAGGCTCAGGCGACGCCTGAGCAAAAAGAGAAATTTGAAAACACCAAACCACTGCACGCGAAAATTAGCGGGCATAATTAATCACCGGGCCAAAGTTACGACCGCCGCTCGAATACGTTCAGGAGAAATGTAATGAAGACCAGTTTTGTTGCCCTGCTTGTGGCGATGTTGTTTGGAACAACGGTATCGCTACCGGTGGCAGCCCAGAATGCCCCAAAAGAAACATCAAAAGATGATTCCGGCAAAGATGATGTTATAGCGACGGTAAATGGAATGCCGGTTTATAATTCTGAAGTCGCCATGCTTTATCAAAGCCTGCCTGATCAATACAAACGTATGCCCATGCAGGTTCTCTTCCCACAACTGGTAGACGCGATCATTGATCGCAAAATCGTCTCCCAGGTTGCTGAAAAAGAAGGCATGCTGAAAGATCCGACAGTTTCAAAGCGCCTGACCTTCACACGTGACAGCATTTTGCAGGACATGTATATCGGCAAGTATATTGCCAAGGTGCTTACCGAAGACAAGCTTCTGAAAATCTATGAAGAAGAAGCCGCCAAGCACGAAGCGGAAGACGAAGTCCACGCCCGGCACATCCTGCTGAAGACAGAAGATGAAGCCAAGGCCGTCATTGCGGAACTGGGCAAAGGTGGCGATTTTGTGGAACTGGCAAAAACCAAATCAACAGGGCCGTCAGGCCCCCGTGGTGGAGACCTTGGCTTCTTTGAAAAGAAAACAATGGTGCCCGCATTTGCGGCCGCAGCTTTTGCGACAAAAGTTGGTGAATATACGAAAACTGCTGTGAAGACGGAGTTCGGCTACCACGTCATCAAGGTCGAAGCCCGTCGTCCTGGCAAGAAACCGACTTTCGAAGAAACCATGCCTGAGATCAGGTCTCGCGAAGGACAAAAAGCATCTGTTGCATTGCTGACAAAACTTCGTCAATCCGCGGAAATAAAGCGCTTTGACGAAAAGGGTCAGGAAATCAAGGCAGAGCCAAAAAAGGCCGATACCAAAAAGGAATAGTTGCCGGAATTTATCCGATTTGAGACTGAACCGCCGTCCCGGAAACGGGTCGGCGGTTTATTAGAGCGTTTTCGGGTTTAACGGAAACGCAGCCTTGCTTTTAACTCAAGGTGTGCGCCAAATTTTTATGCACAAGCGATTCCGTTTAAGTTGGATTTGCCCTAGTTTTGAACTTCCTTGATCAGACGCCAGCCTTCGTCTCCATGGACAAAGCCGTTCGACGTTACAAATCCCGAATTCATCGCCGCCAGTTTGACTTCACCTTCAGTTGAATGATCGGCGCCGTCCAGCACATCGCGGAAAATCGTCGCGACTTTCACCATATCAACGGTCTGTGGTGACAATCGAAAATGATTTACGCCACTCGCCGATAAATCCTCCAGTTCGGGAAGGAGGCTGAGACAGGAAGAAGACAGGGTCTGGGTCCCGTTAACGGTCAGAAACGGTTGTTTGTCCACGGTCATGACATCGAGACCGTCAGGGTCGATATCGCAGACATACTGACAACCATCCTTGTGCAACCCATGTGACCGCGCATGATAGCAACGTGCCGATATTGCCAACGGCATCCGACCCCAGGCCTGAACTTCAATGTCGCACAATTGCTTTTCTGCGAGCGCTCGGATGGCATCACCGGGAAGCTCAACCGGCAGACAAACCCGTGTGGCCCCGTTGTTCGCCAGATAGGCAAGGGTACCTTCGTTGTAGACATTGACGTTTGGCCCCACAATGTGCGGGCGACCTTTCAGCATGTCTGCTGTGGCGAAGTCATTGGCTTCAATCAACATATCAGGTGCCGCAACGGTTTCGCGAATGGCAGCGCTTTCTTTCTCATTCATGATCAGGGCGAGAGTGGAGATGACCACCTTTTTTCCCGCTGCTTCCAGCCGTTCAATAATTTCAGGCAATACAGGGTTCAGGAAAATATCCCGTTTGGAGCAAACAACTTCGCCCACGTAAACAACGTCAACCGGGGCTTCATCAGCCAGGCGGAAATAGAAATCTCTTTTTCGTTCCGGTGACCAGTTAAAAAGTATCGGTCCCATCGTCAGTTTGGCTTTTCCAGCGTTGTCATGCATGGGAATTACCTCCAGCCCTTGTCGTAGGCACCAGCTGTGTTTCGCTGGCCCTCAGTCAAACCCTCAAGGTCAATCTGCGGGGCTGCTTCGCCGTTGGCAACGGCATCAACTGCTTGTCGAAAACCACTTACCACGCGTTCCACATAAGCTTTACCGCGTTGGCGACCTTCAATCTTCAGGGCGACAACACCTGCATCAATCAATTCGGGCAAAATATCCATGGCGTTCAAACTGGTGGGCTCTTCAAACAAGTACGAAGTCTTGCCGTTGGCGATAAAGCGTCCCTTGCACAACGTGGGATAGCCAACCGCCTCATCTTCATCAAACATGTTGATTGTAAAATTCCCCAGCCTGGATTTCAGGCCGAGATCGGTTTCTTCATAGCGCACGTGGCTGGCAGGAGAGCAAACACCGCACAGATTGGGAGACTGACCAGTGGCATATGACGACAAGGAACATCGTCCTTCCGCCATCACGCACAAACCACCAAAAGCAAATACCTCTGTTTCGACGGCAATGACTGAATTCAGAGCAGCGATTTCAGCGACCGTCAGCACGCGAGGCAGGACAACACGACGGACGTCAAACTCGCGGTGGAAGAAGTTGATTGCATCAGGATTGGACGCAGATGCCTGTACTGAAAGGTGTCGCCTCAGATTTGGATGGGTTTCCTGGCAATATTGCAACAACCCGATGTCCGCCAGAATGACGGCATCAGCACCCAGGCTGGCGGCATCATCGACAGCTTTTTGCCAAGGTTCCGGATTACCCGTTCTTGGAAAAGTATTGATCGCAACAAAAATTTCCCGGTTTTTGCTGTGGGCGTATTCGATGCCCTCCCGCAGTTCGTCCCGATCAAAGTTCAATCCTGGAAAGTTTCGGGCGTTGGTTTCATCCCTGAAACCCAGATAGACGGTGTCAGCACCTGCGTCGATTGCGCCGCGCAGGGCGGCGGGTGTGCCAGCCGGACAGACCAGCTCAAGAACCTTGTTCATTTATTGCCTTTACGCCTTTGCTTTTCGGTTTGAGCGGATAGCCTTCAGTTCCAGCTCGTTGATCCGGTCTTCCAGTTCCTTAATCCGTTTGGACTGCTGTCGATTGCCTTTTTCCAACCGGGCCGTAGCAGCTGATCGGATCAGCTCAAGATCTTTTCCTGCTGTTTGATGCAAATCTGCAAGGAGACCGGTTAATCGGGTCCTCATCGCGGACAGGAAATCTGGCAGGGGAATAAGGTCTGCAATCTGTATATCGATACCGTCCAGGGCATTTCTCAAGGCAACAACGATCTCGGTGTCGCCTTCAAATCTCAGTTCGCGAGAGAAGAACAATGCATCGCCGTCAACCCGGCCCTCCAATAAATCAATCAATGTCTGGAGGGATCCGGATATACCAGCGACTGCGCCGTCTCGATCCGCCTGTGTGGCAACTCGCAAATTGGCTTGTGGTGGAAACAGTTCAAGTGCCAGTTCAAGTCGCAGATCTGTGATCGCTATCAGAATGCAACCCGTGCAATTTTCAGGCAACCTGTTGAACAGTCCTGGATACTCTCCAATAACGCGGTTCAGGGCCCACGACAGACCCTTGTTCAGCACACTGTCCGGGATTGGACGGGCGAGCAAGCCAGCAAACAGTCCTGGAGAAAAAGGTGGGATGATGTCGGGCATGGCGATTCTTGACAGAGATCAATGAATTGTCTGGTACGGTTAGAGAATATATCCCCGACCTGAACAAATAGACTTGATGTCGATCAATTCCTTGTATGGTTTTGGGAATTGTTGCCTATATTAGATTGTGTGGAAATAGGTCGGAGGCTAAGGCGCGAATGAATCTACGTGTTCTCTATTTGGTCGTACCAGTATTTGTCCTGGGAATGGGTCTTGTTGGTCTGACGGTAAGTGGAAATGCTGATGAATTTCCGTCAATTGTTATCTTTTTGGCAATGGCGATTTCCTTGTTGTCAGCCCTCACTATTCTGAGTATTCGGCACAATTCTGGACTGAACCGGTTTATTGTTGGCGGGGATGACGATAATTCCTCAAGCTTTGCAAACATCGTAAATGGCCAACATGAACTCATCACGTGCTTTACGCCAGATGGCGAATTTTTGTTTGCCAATGATGCCTATTGTGAGTTCGTTGACAAACCACGTGCTGACATTATCGGAACGTCCATTTTTGGTGATGTGCCGCCAAACGAGTCCCAATCGTTAAAAGACACGATTGCGACAAAAATACAGTCCCGGCAGGCATGGAATTTCAAGAACAATCTCGAAGGTGCGAATGGCGTTATTCGCACTTTCGAATGGTCAAACTCTGCTCACTTCAATGAAAATGGCGAAGTCGTTGAAATTCAGTCTGTCGGACGGGATGTAACGGATCGAACTGCGGCCGAGATTGACCTCGATGCCCGGGAGCTTAGTTTTCGCCAATTGACGGATATGGCGACTGACTGGATATGGGAGATGGATGCAGATCTCCGGTTTTCATATTTTTCACCGAACATAAACAAGTTTATGGGCGGTGCGGACGCCAAAAAGTTCTTCGGCTTTACACGGCGAGAAATGTTTGCGAACAGTCATTTTGTCTCAGACGAATGGCAAGAGCATCTGGAAGTTCTGGATGCTCATAAACCTTTCCGAAATTTCATTTATGTGTAGTAATTCAGACCTGATCTGACAGTTACCGATTTTGACGCGGCGTCTGTCAGGTCAAGTTTGGTCTATAAACTTTTCCTTCCAGATACGTTTACCATCCTCCAGGGTTTGCATGGGCGTGCGGCCCTCGCAG
>JABILA010000132.1 GCA_018654745.1 Alphaproteobacteria bacterium | reverse complement strand
GCGAGGGCCGCACGCCCATGCAAACCCTGGAGGATGGTAAACGTATCTGGAAGGAAAAGTTTATAGACCAAACTTGACCTGACAGACGCCGCGTCAAAATCGGTAACTGTCAGATCAGGTCTGAATTACTACACATGAATTTGATTTTGGCGATGACGTTCTAAAAATGCGTCTGGCTGAGTCAAAATTCAAATGGCTCGCAACCAATACCATGGGCACCGATGGAAAACCGTTTGCGGGTATGGAAGCCTATGCCATGCGTGAAGTCGGCGGTTACAAAGTCGGATTTTTCTCGCTGCTGACATCCGAAACCAAACATCTTTCCAGTCCAGGAAACGTCAAGTTCCTGGATGCTGCTGAAACGGCAAAAAATGCGGTTGCTCATCTGCGCAAGCAGGGTGCCAATTTTGTTGTCGCCATCACCCACCTGGATTTCGCCGAAGATCGCGAAATTGCGCGTAAAACCAGAGGGTTGGACGTTATTCTAGGCGGACACGATCATGACCCGTTGATGGCCTACGAGGGCAAGACACTGATCCTGAAAGCCGGTTACGATGCCCATTATCTGGCGGTCGCTGATTTGACCCTGTCCAGCAAGGAAAAGCGCGGGAAAATGCGCTATTCATTCCGCCCTGAAGTTCGGTTTCTAACCACGGCCGGGGTAAAGCCAGACGCCGAAGTCGGTGCATTGGTTGCCAAATTCAATGGTCAGCTTGATGAAAGCCTGAATATTGCTGTTGGCAAATCATCCGTCCTGCTCGACAGCAAGCGTAGCAATGTCCGGACAAAGGAAACGACCTGGGGCAACCTGATTGCGGATGCCTTGCGCGCAGAAACAGGCGCTGACATCGGCTTTGCCAACGGCGGCGGCATTCGTGGTGACCGGACCTATGAAGCCGGTGCGACGATTACCCGCAAAGACGTGCTGACTGAACTTCCCTTCGGCAACGTAACGGTGATCCTGGGGCTTAGTGGCACTGACTTGAAGGCCGCGCTGGAAAATGGCGTCAGCCGTGTCGAGGATGTTGCCGGGCGGTTTCCACAAGTATCAGGCGTGACATTCAGCTTTGATCGCAAGATGAAGGCTGGCAGTCGTGTCAGTAACGTCATGGTCGGTGGTCAGGCCCTGGATATGGGCAAGGTCTACAAGGTTGCAACAAACGACTACATCGCCGGTGGTGGTGACGGTTATGCAGCTTTGAAAAAGGGCAAGATGCTGATCGATAAGTCAGCGGCAACCCATATGGCAACGATGGTGATGAACTATATTGCCGCCAAGGGAACCGGTTCCGCCAAAGTCAGCGGAAGGATTATGGAAAAGTAAGTTTTCATATCCAGCTGAAGAACAAAAAAAGGGCGGAACCCCAAGGGATTCCGCCCGATTTTTTTGGATAATTGGTTGCCTAGAACAGGTTCTGGGCAGCAATCATCGAGAACAACATTGGGAACGACAACAAGGTGTTCGTACGTGAGAACAACATGGCTGTACGGGCTGATGCAGCTTTGACGTCAGCTTCAGCTTCAACGATGCCCAGTGCACGTTGCTGGTTTGGCCAGATAACGAACCAGACGTTGAACCACATGATAACGCCCATCCACATGCCGATGCCGATGAATGTATGCTTGGGAACACCGTCTTGCATACCAAGGGTAATGGCGCTCATCAGATAGCCACTCATGTAAGCGAGCAACAGACCGAAAATGATTGTGCCCATGGCACCCCAGCGGAACCACCACAAGGCAGCAGGGGCGATGACTTTACCAATTGCGGGCTTTTGGTCGTCCGGAATATTCGGCATATTCGGGATCTGGACAAAATTGAAGTACCAGAGAAGCCCAATCCACATGACACCACAAACAACGTGCAGCCAGCGAACAAAGAAAATGCCAAATTCAGGTGCTGCATAGCCCTGGGTTTGCATATAAATAACGAACATTACAACCGTCAACACAAGTCCGGCGATTACCGTCTTCTGGAGCGATGAAAGAATTCCTGCCACTGTCTTTTCCCTTCGTCAATCAATAGGGCGAAACCGTTCTTGACGGTTCCGCTTTTGCTTTTGTATCAGTAGTCATTCTTAAAGCCGTTTCCTGTTCGTCCGAAAACAGCAACGGAACAACTCTTAAACAAGTACCCAGCATGGATACTGACTTGATACACTTACCAGACAGACATTCCCGTTTGAGATTATGTCTGTCCGGGTCGGGCATATACCCGACTCCGTAGATATGGTTTGTGAAACTAAGAGCTTTGCCGCTAAAAGTGAAGTCTAAATTAGAAAGATTCTTAAATTAACGGATTGACTGCTCCGACAAAATAACCCCCCATATCTAGCGTATAGGCGAATATTACACCACATTATGATGAAAAGCGACGAATTTACCTACTGCGCGCGCCTGGCCCGGGACCGGGATTATGGCCGATATTTGTGTGCACTGGCTGCACCGGCAAATTCCAGAAATGCCCTGCTGGTGTTGCTGGCCTTTAACGACGAGCTCGGGAAAGTACGTGAAATAGTATCTGAGCCAACTCTGGGCGACATCCGTCTGGCGTGGTGGCGGGAAACGCTGGTCGCGGATCAGGAAGCTGAGGGGGGGGCCCACCCGGTTGCGCGTGCTTTGAAACAGGTTGTTCTGGAAAACGGTGCTCATATGGCCACGCTTCAGGCCATGATCGACGGCAGGGCACGAGATATGGACCCGGCACCGTTCACAAATGTCACTGAACTTGAAGAATATGCCAAGGCAACTGCCGGAACCCTGGCTCAGGCTGCGTTGCAGGTTCTCAGGGTCGATGACGAAGAAAGCCGCAAGGCCGCTTCCGAAGTGGCTGTGGCCTGGGCTCTGATCGGTTTCCTGAGATCAGTGCCTTTCCATGAGAATGCGGGGCGCCGGGTGCTGGGCAGGCAACTGGTACCTACGGACATTCTTGACCGGGTTGATGACCTTCTGATTGCGGCCAGGGGACGGGGCAGGCGGGTTACTCGCAAGGCATATCCGGTCCTGTTAACGGCCCGGATTTGTGATCTCTATCTATCCAGATATCGCAGCTCAAACTGTGATTTATACAAGACAAACCTCGAATTTGCGCCCCTTACGCCGGTTTGGCGTGTTTCGACCGGGCGGCTTTTTGGGCGGTATTAAGGTATTTATCTTACATAACATCCAAAATCGGGCTGTTTTTTCTGACGGCAGAGACCAGAAAATCAACAAAAACCCGGACTTTGGCAGATAAATGGACGCGGTGCGGATAGACAGCATAAATTCCGATCGGCGGGACCTCATAGTCGCATAAAACAGGAACCAGACTTCCGTTGGCGACTTCCTGATTACAAATAAAGCCTGGCAATTGTGTAATTCCGACACTGTTGAGTGCCATGGGCAATTCAAGTTCCGCACTGTTGCAGATGATCCGTGGTTCAATTTGGACTGTAATCGATTGGCCTTCGGGGTTCGCGAACGTCCAGTGCGCTGTGTGAAATCCAGCCCAGCTGATGCAGGCATGCGCCTTCAAGTCCTCTGGAACCTGTGGTGTTCCGTGCTTTTCAAGATAGGCTGGCGACGCCAGTGTCATCAATCTTGAGGAGCCAAGTTTTCGCGCAATAAGACTCGATTCCTTGAGTATCCCGGCCCGGATCACGACATCGTACCCCTCCGCAATAACATCCACAAAGCGGTCATTCAGGTCAGCATTCAGGGTGATCAGTGGGTAGGTGTTCAAAAATTCCGGTAAGGCATCATTCAGGTAAGATCGCCCGAAACTGACGGGCATACTAATCTTCAAATGACCCTGAGGGGTCTGGTGAGAGGCAGCCATGTCATGCTCGGCTTCCAGTGCCGCCGAGACGATTTGACGACAGCGCTCGTAGTAGGCCTGACCGGTATCTGTCGGCACAACAGATCGAGTTGTCCTGTTCAAAAGCCTGACCTTGAGCCTTTCTTCCAGTTTCGTGACTGCCTTGCTGACAAACGAAACGGATCGCCCCAGCTTTTTGGCTGCGGCTGAGAAACCGCCATTTTCAACAACAGCAGTGAATACGGTTATGCCGTCAAGCAGTTCAATATTATCACTCATTTGGAAACAATAACTTTCCATTTCAGATACTTATTAAAATATGGAAACAATATATCTATTCATCAGAACGAACGCAAATCGAACCTAACTTGGATTTTCTGGAGAAATAAAATGAACTTGTTGGCAATCAGCAGCAGTCAAAGCACACAATCGTCGGTGTCCAGCGGACTGGTTAATCACTTCGTCGAGACGTACAGCGCTCTGTCTGGTTCAGGCACTGTTGTTCGAAATGACATTGGCGAGACGCCACCACCACACGTTGACGGGGTCTTCAATCAAGCTATTTTTACGCCAGCTGATCAGTTGAGCACGGACCAGAAGCAATCGCTGGTCCAATCCGACCAATATATTGCCGAACTTCAGGCTGCGGATGTCATTGTTATTGGTGCACCGATGCATAACTTCAGTATCTCATCTCCCTTGAAGACGTGGATTGATCATGTAGTTCGGGCCGGTCAGACATTTAGCTATGGTGAAAATGGCCCCCAGGGTTTGCTGAGTGACAAGAAGGTTTTTGTTTTGACCGCACGTGGCGGGGACTATAGCGAAGGTGGTTTCATGCACGCCATGGATCATCAGGAACCCTACCTGCGTTTTGTGCTCGGATTTATCGGACTGGATGACGTGACATTTGTTCACGCCCAGGGTCTGGCCATGGGTGATGAAGCACGGGAACAGGCGATCAGCAAAGCACAAACAGATATCGAAAGTCACGTCGCAGCGCTGTCTCCTGAATCAACTTCCGTGGCAGCGTGAAGGAAGCAGGGGATGCTTGAAATAGAAAAAATCGACCACGTCGGCATTCGCGTCAGTGACCGGGATGACGCTCTCGGGTTTTACGAACTTCTTGGGTTCAAGCTGATGGCCGATGGTGGTTTTGATCATGGACATCCCCTGATCCTTCAGCACCCCGGTGGTGTAGTACTCAATCTGCTCGGGCAGGTAAGTGCGAAGGCCGGTGAAAATGTGTTGATGGACGAGCCTGAGAAATATCCGGGCTACACCCACATGGCCTTGCACGTAACATCAGTTGAGCGAGCCGAAGCGATGTTTGTAGAGAACGACATCAAGATAACCGGGCGTCACCAGTTCAAGGGGATCAACACGATTTTTGTACGTGATCCTGATCGAAATGTGGTGGAAATTGTCGAACATACTGGACCGGATTTTTTTAGCCTGCCTGACTAGAGCGTTTTCGGGTTTCACGGAAACGCAGCGTTGCCTCAAACCCCTTGGTATGAGCCATCAAGCGAAGTAATAGCGATTCCGTTTAGACCGGAATCGCCCTGGGGCGTTTTCAGATCAGGCTCGATATTTCGGCATCGTTCTCTAGATATCGTTGCCGCGGAATAGTTATTGCGGCGACGGTTCCTACACCAGCTTCACTGGTAAGGTTCAGCACGCCACCGTGGAGTTCGGCAAGGGATTTCACAAGCGGAAGGCCAAGGCCCGTTCCTTCATGGCGACGGTCCAGGTCACCATCGAGCTGGCCAAATGTTGACAGGGCCTGAGGGATGTCTTCGGGGCGCATGCCGATACCAGTATCGGTGACGGAAAGGACAACATCTTTATCCGGTGTGACTTCAACACTAACGGTAACAGTGCCATCAGGCAGTGTGAATTTCACCGCGTTGGAAAGCAGGTTGATGAGAATCTGCAATATCATTCGTTTGTCGGCCCGCAACAGTATTTCATCTGGCACGTTGTCCAACGCAAGACTGATTTGACCTGAACGTGCGCGGTCGCCAACAAAAAGAAAACCCTGATTAATAAGATCTACGAGATTGAGGTTTTCTTCGTCCAGATCAGCTTTGCCAGCCTCAAGTTTGGAGAGGTCAAGAATATCGTTGATCAGGCTGAGAAGATGTTCTCCCGACTGGCTGACAGCGTCGACATATTCATTCTGATTTTCAGACAGTGCCCCACGAATGCCAACTCTGAGCGCTTCAGAAAATCCCAGAATTGCATTGAGCGGGGTACGCAATTCATGGCTCATGTTGGCAAGAAATTCTGATTTGGCCCGATTGGCATACAAGGCTTCTTCCATGGCTTTTTGCACAATTTCCTCGGACTTCTTGCGCTCGCCAATGTCATGCAGCATCACCGTATAGAGAATATCGTCGCCTTGTTCGAGGCGGGAAATTGATGCCTCTGCCGGAAATTCTGTACCATCCTTTTTGAGGCCGGTTATCTCACCCCGCATACCCATCCGACGACTGGTCTCTTTGCTTTTGTTGAACGAGCTGATTTGTTGATCATGGGCGCTGTGAAAACGATCTGGGATAAGCATATTGAGTGACTTACCAATCACCTCGCTATCCTGATAGCCAAACATCTCAACCGCACCGTAATTAAATATCTGGATGGACAAGTCCTTGTTGACGGCAATGATTGCATCCGGCGCAATTTCAAGCATGCCGGAAACCTGGGCTTCCTTGTGCGCCAGTGCCTGCTGAGCTGCCACTTGCCGTGTCACGTCGCGACCCGATCCGTAGTATCCGTTAAAATCACCATTCTTCGTAAATTTCGGAATGATGTTTACCCGCGACCATTTTGTCTGGCCATTTCCCTCTTTGCGGCGCAAAAGAATATCGCGTTTCGGCAGGTGTTTTTTCAGGTCTTCCAGATACTCCTGATGTGATTGGTGATCTGCGAACTCAGCGAAAACGTCTTCATGGGTTCGGCCAATAGCTGATCGAAAATCAATGTCCCGTTCTCTCTGAATACCTTCAGACATAAAGGTAAAACGCAAATCCTTGTCGACTTCGTAGTACCAGTCAGAGGCAACTTCTGCGAAGGCGCGAAAACGTTCTTCGCTTTGTGCCAGTTGATCCAGCAGGTTCCTGTATTCCGTGATATCTGTACGAAGACCGGCGACCCCGCCTGAAGGCGTCCTGACCTCTGTTGTTCTGATCCAGCGGCCATCGTGTATCTGGCGTTCGCTATAGGGAGGGGGGGTAAGGTGATCCTGGACGAGTTTGGCAAGTTGCTTCTCGTTGACGATGCCGCCTTCATTCACAGCCCTGTGGCTTAAGACTTCACGGTAATTGGATTCAAACGTCTGGCCAATCCGGGTCTTGATGCCGAGACTTGTAAACATGCCTGCATATTGTTGGTTAAAAGCGATTAATTTGTCTTCACTGTCATACAGGGCAAATCCCTCTGACAAACTGTCTATGGCTTCAACCAGCAAACGCTCGGTATTACGTTGCTCGGTAATATCTACGCCCCAACCGGAAACCCGCCACGCTTTGCCTTGTTCGTCCCTTAATGCACTACCCTGCACGGCAATCCAGTGATAGGTTCCATCTGCATGTCGCAGTCTGTATTCGTGTTCAAAGACATCCGCTTCTTGCTTGAGGTGGGCCAGGAATTTCTGAGTATAGTCGTCTATGTCATCCGGGTGGACGAGTGCATTCCAGTCATCACGCGTGCGAGGCTTGTTTTCTTCGGTATAGCCATATATCAGCGCGGCCTCGTCTGAAACGTAATATTCGTTCGTTTCGATGATCCAGTCCCAGATCGTGACCTTTGCACCTCTTGTAGCCCGGTTGTATCTTTCTTCGTTATTTTGGAGTTCTTCCTCAGTAAGAACGAGCTCAGTAATATCGATAGTTGTGCCACGGTATCCGCGGAACTGTTTATTATTGTCGAGGACCGGCATGGCATTTATCAATACCCATGTCGGAAATTGCCCTTTTATAGCGCGCTTTACGCGCAGTGAAACAAGCGGTTCATGGGCTTCAAGTTTACGAATGAATTCTTCGTAACTTGCGGACTTATCAAGGGATCTGTAAGCCTCCCTCGATGTTTGTCCCAAAAACTCTTCTCTGGACGGGCCACCATTATCCGCGAAGTTGTCCGAGATAAATGTATATCTTAATTCGGAATCCATTTCCCAGAACCAGTCTGAAGAAACTGTTGCGAACTGCCTGAACCGCTCTTCGCTATCGATCAGCTTCTGTTCGGTGTTCTTGATGTCTGAGAGATCAAGGAAAGTTGTGTATCTGGCTGTTTGGCCCTGCCATTCTACGATGGCGGCATTTCCAAATACCGGGACAAGGTTGCCGTCTTTACGGACGCCATCAAACTCAAAGGTAACTGATCGGTTTCCGTCAACTTGTTTGAAGTCCCGCATTTTCGAGACCCGTTTCATATCCTTGGTCGACACCAGTTTGAGGTTGTCTTTCAGATCAATGATATCTTGCGGTTCGTCATAGCCGAAAATATCGGCGCATCTTTGATTTACATAAAGGGGGGTTCGGTCCATTCCGTTGACAATGATGCCCAGAACAGAATCTTCGGCAATTTTTCTGAATTCGCGCGTCGAAATTTCAGCCTCGGAAGTCACCGGGTTTATCGACGGCGGCGAAACCAGATACGTCTTGTGGCGGTTAACAAGAGCAACAAGTTTCGAATAAATACTCACGAAAATTTGCTTTCTTACCAAACGGTCGGGTGTCACAGGAAACCCGAAAACTTATAACTGGTATCATACTAAGGCGATTCCGACTTAAACGGAATCGATTCTGCATTAATATTTGACACATACCTTGAGTTTTAAGCACCGCTGCGTTTCCGTTAAACCCGGAAACGCTCTGGTAATCGAGCGTGTTAATGCCAGTTATTTGTAGCTTTAAGCCAATTTTCCAGATCACTCAGGGCGCGCTTGCTCATGGCTGGCTTGCGTTCCTTTTTGTGGGTGCGTTCAGCCAGGGGAGGAAACAGTCCAAAATTAACATTCATAGGCTGAAACGTTTTGGCGTCGGCCCCCTTTGTAATATGGGCCAGTAACGCGCCAAAAGCTGTTGTGTCAGGTGGTGGCGCACAACTTGCACCATGGCACTCTGCCGCCGCGAAACGCCCGGCCAGCAAACCAATGGCCGAACTTTCGACATATCCTTCCACACCCGTGACCTGACCCGCAAACCGCATGCGTGTGTCGGCCTTGAGACGAAGTTGCGTGTCCAGCAATTCGGGACTGTTCAGGAAAGTATTTCTGTGGACGCCACCTAGCCGGGCAAATTCAGCGTTCCCGAGCCCTGGAATCTCCCTGAAAATACGACCTTGCTCCCCGTGTTTCAATTTGGTCTGAAATCCAACCATGTTGTAGAGCGTGCCCAGCGCATTATCCTGGCGCAGTTGAACAATCGCATATGACTTAACTTGAGGGTCGCGCGGGTTCGTCAGGCCAACGGGCTTCATGGGACCAAAGCGAAGCGTTTGCGGGCCGCGTTCAGCCATCACTTCAATCGGCAGACAGCCTTCAAAATAGGGCGTATCCTGTTCCCATTCCTTGAATTCGGTTTTATCGCCGTCCAACAACGCCTGAATAAACGCATTGTATTGTTCTTCGGTCAGGGGGCAGTTGATGTAGTCCTTGCCAGTACCTTTATCGTAGCGTGACTGAAACCAGGCCTTGTCAAAATCAATGGAATCGCGATGCACAATTGGTGCAATGGCATCAAAAAATGCCAGACCATCGTCTCCGGTCAATTCGCGGACAGATGATGCCAATGCATCCGAGGTGAGGGGGCCAGTTGCAACGATGACAGATTCCCAGTCTGCAGGTGGCAGACCATCAATTTCTCCGCGCTCAACTGTTATCAAGGGTTCTGCGTTAATTTTTTCACTGACCAGGTCAGAAAAGGCGTCGCGATCTACCGCCAGGGCGCCGCCGGCAGGAACCTTGGTTTCATCTGCAGAGGTAATGATCAGGGATCCGGCGCGCCGCATTTCTTCGTGCAACAGACCAACTGCGTTGTTTTCCGCATCGTCAGAGCGAAAGGAGTTGGAACAAACCAGTTCGGCGAGGCCATCTGTTTGATGGGCATCCGTGCCGCGATCCGGTCTCATTTCATGCAGAACGACCTGTACGCCAGATCGGGCAAGTTGCCAGGCCGCTTCGGAACCGGCCAGGCCCCCGCCGATAATATGGACTGTTTTCGCGTCTGACATGATTTTATCTGATTCCCGGTTTGTATGGTCGCCGGGGTATACGCTATTTACCCGGTTTCTGCTATACGTTTGCCTATGCAATGGACAGACAACGCCATCATTTTAAGCGCCCGCAAGCACGGCGAAACGTCTGTTATTGTGCAGGCCCTGACGGAAGCCCATGGCCGCCATGCCGGATTGGTACGCGGCGGTGTTGGCCGGGGTAGCCGGGGTGTGCTCCAACCGGGAAATGAGGTCCACGGTGTATGGAAAGCACGATTACCAGACCATCTGGGCAGCTATACTTTTGAATTGAGACGGGCCCGGGCTGCTCATCTCCTGAGCGATGCCGGACGGCTGGCTGCCTTGTCTTCGGCGTGCTCTGTTGCGGAAGCCGCATTGCCGGAACGGGAGAAACACAAGGCTGCATATGACGGCTTTCTGGTTCTGTTGGAAGCACTGGAAACGAGTGATCATTGGGCTGAGGTCTATATCAGCTGGGAACTTGGATTGTTGCGCGAACTGGGATTTGGACTGGACCTGACAGCCTGTGCCCAAACGGGCGAAACAGAAGGACTGGCATTTGTCAGTCCGCGCACGGGCAGGGCTGTGACAGCGGCTGCCGGCGCCCCCTACAAAGAGCGTTTGCTGCCTTTGCCGGGCTTTTTGTCTCAGCAAACCGTGAGGGAAACAAAACCCGGAGATCTGTCAGATGGACTGGCATTAACCGGATTTTTTGTGGAACGTCATGTGCTTGCGCCCCATAACATCAAAATGCCCCCGGCTCGCACCAGATTTGTGGCGAGATTCACGCAATAACTACTACATCTTGTGAAATGTTGATGCTATATAGATCGCATGAACAGCACAGATACCCTTGATCCACCCGCCGACGGCATTCGGGACACCACTCTTGTTGATGCCTTGTCCGAGCGTTATCTCGCCTATGCCATGTCCACGATTACATCGCGGTCCCTGCCGGACGTACGCGATGGGCTGAAGCCCGTGCACAGGCGTATTTTGTACGCCATGCGCCTTTTAAAGCTGGACCCAGGCCAGGGTTTCAAGAAATGTGCCCGTGTTATCGGTGATGTCATTGGTAAGTACCACCCGCACGGAGATCAGTCCGTATATGACGCGCTGGTTCGCCTGGCGCAGGAATTTGCAGTTCGCTATCCGCTGGTCGATGGTCAGGGAAACTTTGGCAATATCGATGGCGATAATGCTGCGGCCATGCGGTATACCGAGGCGCGCCTGACAGCCGTTGCCGAGGCTTTGTTGTCGGGTCTGGATGAAGACAGCGTCGATTTTCGCGATACCTATGACGGCGAAGAGAGCGAACCGCTGGTTTTGCCAGCGGCTTTTCCCAATCTGTTGGCAAACGGCTCATCGGGTATTGCCGTTGGCATGGCAACATCGATCCCGCCGCACAATGCGGGTGAGTTGTGTGATGCAGCACTACATTTGATCAAATTTCCCAATGCCACCGCCACCAAATTGAGCGAACTGGTCCCCGGACCCGATTTTCCGACCGGTGGCGTTATGGTGGAACCACGCGAGAGTGTTGTTGAGGCCTATAAAACAGGTCGGGGTAGTTTCAGATTGCGTGCCCGCTGGGGCACAGAAGATATTGGTCGTGGCCAGTACCAGATTGTCATTACCGAAATGCCCTATCAGGTCCAGAAAGCAAAGCTGGTCGAGAAAATCGCTGAACTGATTATCAGCAAAAGACTTCCGATGTTGGCAGATGTCAGGGACGAATCAGCTGATGATGTCAGGCTGGTACTGGAGCCCAAGAGCCGTACCGTTGAAGCTGCACCGCTGATGGAAACCCTGTTCCGTTTGACCGATCTTGAGGTCCGTGCCTCTCTGAACCTCAATGTTTTGTCAGCAGACGGCAAACCTGGTGTGATGAACCTGCGGGAAACCTTGCAGGCATTTCTGGATCATCGTCACGTTGTCCTGGTTCGTCGTTCCAACTTCCGACTGGAAAAAATTGAACACCGCCTGGAAGTTCTGGGTGGTTACCTGATTGCCTTCCTGAACCTGGATGAAGTTATCCGGATCATTCGTGAAGAGGATGAACCCAAAGCAGAACTGATGAAGGCGTTCGAGTTGTCAGAGGTTCAGGCCGAAGCAATTCTCAATATGCGACTGAGAAGTTTGCGCCGTCTCGAAGAAGAAGGCCTTCGGACAGAACATGCAGACCTGACGGCGGAGAAAAAACTGCTCAAGGCGTTGTTGAAGAATGAAAAGCAGCGTTGGGGTGTTATTGCCGACGAAATCAAGGAAACCCGCAAGAACTTCGGTCAAAAGACCGAACTGGGGAAACGTCGCACAGAAATAACCGATGCGCCGGAAGTTGCGGAAGTGCCCATCGAATCAATGGTCGAAAAAGAACCCATTACCGTGATCTGCTCTGAAAAAGGCTGGATCAGGGCTGTAAAGGGCCATGTTGAAGTAGGCGAAGAAGTGCGCTTCAAGGAAGGCGACAGGGCGCGTTTTGCCTTGCATGCGCTGACCACTGACAAACTTGTATTGTTCGCGACCAACGGGCGTTTCTACACACTGGGCGGTGACAAGGTGCCGCGTGGCAGGGGGCAGGGCGAGCCTGTTCGACTGTTAACCGGACTTGGCAACGATGATGACATTATTGATTTGCTCGTTCATGTGCCGGGACGAAAGCTGATTGTGGCGTCCAGTGACGGACGGGGTTTTGTGGTTCCGGAAGATCAGCTGATTGCCCAGACAAAAACCGGCAAACAGGTTCTGAATGTTTCAGGTGATCGCGAGGCTCAGGCTCTGGCGGTGATCAAGGACGGTGATGACGCAATCGCCTGCGTGGGTGAAAACCGCAAATTGATCATCTTTGGTCTCGACGAACTGCCTGAGATGGGCAGAGGGCGTGGTGTTGTCCTGCAAAAGTACAAGGATGGAAACCTCTCCGACATTCAGTCATTTAAACGCGCTGATGGTTTGACATGGGCCGCCGGGGTCAATCGAACGCGGACTGAAAACGATTTGCTGGCATGGGAGGGCAAACGCGCCCAGGCCGGACGGATGGCACCAAAGGGATTTGCGGTCACTAACAGGTTTTCCTGAGCCCTGAGGCTGTCTACACTGTCGCCATAGTGTCGTCAGTTCAGGGAGGTCGCGTGTGACCCATTCGTACAAAAGCGTCTACGATATTTTTTGCAAGACAACGGGCAGGTTACCTGACGGTGCCTTTTACTGTGCACCTTCCATGGAAGGGCGCGACTACTATCCGGATGGGGTAGAATTCACCTACCGGGAAATCCTTGATAAGGCAGAAGACCTGAAAGAGAGCTATACCCGTGCAGGCTATGGGCATGGCCACCGGGTTGCTGTCTTGCTGGAAAACCGCCCCGAGCTGTTCCACCACTTTCTCGCCTTGAATGCGCTCGGGGTTTCTATGGTGCCGGTTAATCCGGATTACCTGCAGGATGAGATGCGGTACCAGTTTGAACACTCTGATGCTGCCCTGATCGTCTCTATTTCACATCGCGTGAAGGATTGCGAAACGGCCGCGGCACAAACATCTGCTAATTCCCCGGTGATCGATTGCTATGACCTGCCAGATCAGTTCCCGGCCGCCGGACCTGTCCCCAGGATCGACCCCATCGGCCATGATACAGAAGCCGCCATGCTTTATACGTCAGGCACAACGGGACGGCCCAAGGGCTGCGTACTGAGCAACCTCTATTTCATTGAGTCCGGTGTCGGATACACCAGCCTGAAAGGGGCCGGAAAGTTTTTCCCTGATACAGATCGCGTGTTAAATCCATTGCCGCTATTCCACATGAATGCTCTTTCTGTGACGGCGACGGGGATGATGGTCATCGGCGGGTGCCTGATCACCCCGGACCGGTTTCACCCTGGCAGCTGGTGGAAGGATCTGCGGGAAACCCGCGCAACAGTTTTCCATTATCTGGGCGTTGTCCCGCCCATGCTCCTGAACGCTCCACCCGACAAAAGCGACAAGGATCACAATATCCGGTTCGGGTTCGGGGCGGGCATTGATCCAAAACACCATGCCGTATTTGAGGAACGCTTTGGTGTGCCTCTGACTGAGGGCTGGGGCATGACAGAGACCGGGCGTATATTTGCGGATGTTATCGAACCAAGACAGGTGGGCACCAGAGCCTTTGGGAAATCAACGCCTGAAATGGAAGCCCGGGTTGTGGACGAAAACGATAACGATGTGCCGCCGGGTACAGACGGCCAGATGATCCTGCGTCACTCGGCGGAAAATCCGAGGCGGGGCTTTTTCTCGGAATATTACAAAGACGAATCAGCAACCGAAGAAGCCTGGAAAGGCGGCTGGTTCCACACCGGTGATACGGTTCGCATGGATGAAAACGGTATGTTGTATTTTGTCGACCGCTCAAAAAATATCATCCGTCGCGCCGGGGAAAATATTGCGGCAGCGGAAGTTGAAGCGGTGCTGCAAACCCATGAACAGGTGGCTCAGGCTGCGGTGCTGGCTGCTCCTGACGAACTGCGCGAAGAAGAAGTATACGCCTGTATTGTTGTCATGCCCGACGTCGATACAAACGACGAACTGGCGTCAGATCTATTCGACTGGTGTCGCGAGCGGCTCTCCTATTTCAAGGCACCGGGATACATTTTGTTCATGGACAAGTTGCCAACGACAGGCACGCAGAAAATCCAGAAAGGTCAGATCTTCGAGCCGGATACAGATATGGTGTCATTGCCTGACGTTTTTGATTTCAGAGCCCGAAAGAAACGGAACTAGGGTGATTCCGTTAAACTCGGAAACGCTCTAGAGCGTGTCCTGATTTTCCATCCGTGACCAGCCATCCGGCGTCAGGGCTTCGATGGGTTGAAAGCGGCTTTTGTACGCCATGGTCTGGCTATCTTCGATCCAGTATCCCAGATAAACAAATTCCCGACCATTAATCCGGCTGTCTTCGATCAGGGAAAGAATGATCGCACTTCCGGTGCTCAACGCTGATCTTTTCGGATCAAAAAAACTGTAGATCAGGGACAGACCGTCTTCCATCACGTCGACGAGGCAGGCCGCAGCAAGTATGCCCTCAGGGTCGCGGAATTCGATGACTTCGGTTTCAACGGCTGAATCTTCAACCATGCACTGATATTCGTCGAACGTCATATCAGCCATGCCACCGGTAGCATGGCGGTCAGCAAGATAGCGGTTAAACAATTCGTATTGCTCGCGGCTTACGCGGGGTGGACATCGCACCAATGTCAGATCGGCATTGCGATTTACAACGCGACGCATCCAGCGCTTGAGTTTGAAATCGCGCAGGATAACGCGGATGGCGATGCAGGCGGAGCACCCTTCACAAAACGGGCGGTAGGCGATGTTCTGACTGCGGCGAAATCCGTTGTTGGCCAGAACATGATGCAGATCGTCTGCATTGGGCCCACTCAGTTCGGTAAAAACCTTCCGCTCCATCTGGCCGTCCAGATAAGGGCAGGGCGTGGGCCGGGTCGCAAAGAACCTTTGTGGCGCGGTTTCAGTGATTGCGCGCATCGCATTGGCCAGGTTTTGGTTGTCATTATCCATACGTATCTGGTCAGATCACCTTGTTGAGAAAACCTTGACGTATACTATCCGGAATCTCTACCGCTTTCGACGTTTCTGAATTTACGTAGACCATGATGCATTCTGACGTTGAGGTGCAGGTGCCGTCAACGAATAATCCGGCGCCAATGACCATCGAAGTCCGGCCCATTTTGACAATGCTTGAGCCTACGTCGACAAAGCCAGGCCAGTTCATCTGGGCCTTGAACTCCACGCTGATTTTCACGGCCATCCAGACGAATTCCCGCAGGTCAACCGGAGATCCCAGATCTGAAAAATACCTGACGCGACCGGATTCGTAATAGGTCGAGAAGGCAACGTTGTTGACGTGGCCGAGCGAATCCAGGTCGGCGAAACGAATAGATTCGCGAATCCAATGGTCAAAGGTATCTGCCGAAGTCAGATCGACACCTTCACTTTGTTCAACTGTTAATGTCATGCCACATTTTCACCCCGCAGTCGGATATTGCCAAGGGTGTTTGGCACTGTTTATGCGCCGAAAAGCCTTATTCTGGCGAGTTTATGACCTGCGTTCCACATACCATATCGTGCAGCGTTCGTTTGCGGTCATTGAAAAAGACGGCAACAAGAATAAGCCATGATGTAACGGTGCAGGAGACATAGAACACAATCGTTTGTATGGCGCCTTGCAGGTATCCTGGCCTGAGGCCATCCCAGGTTCTCAGCTCGATTCCCATGAACTGCATGCCGATTGTTGCGGAACGCGACCCGCCAAGGAACCAGGTGTGATAGGCGAGGGGGACAAGAGGAAGCATTGCCAGTAAAGGCCCTGCAAGTAGTCCAAAACTCAGGACACCGATGATGGAGGCCGCGATTGCGAACAGGACAAATATGATACCGATTATGATCAAGTCCAGGCCAAATGCGACGACGCGCTTGAAGACTGTGCCTTCGTAATTAAAGGTCGAAGGTTCAATCCTGCGGGCGTTATCCGTGGTGGAGAGAGACGCATCAAGTATTATGTGTAGTAATTCTCCAAATATCGACGATAATGGTGTGATTGAATACAATATAATCTTCTATGCCCTGATTGCTGTTCAATAGATATCAGTTTTCACATCTAATAGATGTTTTGTTTCTGAAATAATTTCAGCAGTTACAAAAATTCCGGATACGGAAATATTTGAGATACGTAGCGCCCCTAATTTCTCCTCAAATTAATCTGGAGAATTAGACATAATGACGAATGCAGAAAATACCAGTTCGAAAACGGCTTTGCTTGATTTGAATTTCATGCGCCGTATCAGCCTTGGCATGCGGATGAACATCCTGACGTTCATCGTTGCCGCAGGATTTATTGCTTGCGGACTGGTTATTTTTCAGGGTCTCAAAGTTCGGGGAGATGCAGATGTCATTCGCAACGATCATGCACGCCTGGCCGAACTTTCCAGAGACGCAAACATTGACGGTTTGCAGATGCGACGCAGTGAGAAGGACTTCCTGATCCGCAAACTGGAAAAATATCTGGGCAAATACAAAAAAGGCGCAGCAAAGATGGAAGCGGCGCTGATAGAAGCCAAAACTCTTGGGCTGAATGAAGCCGATGGGGAAATCCAGGCTTTGCAAGACAAATTGCCAAGCCATAGAGCTCAGTTTCAGGTCGTGTTTGACACCCAGAAAGAGCTTGGTCTCGACGAAAAGTCAGGGCTTCAAGGGAAGCTTCGGAAGTCAGTTCATGCCATGGAAGAGGCCCTTACCAAACAGGTAATGGATAAACTGAAAGTCTCGATGCTGATGATGCGCCGCCACGAAAAGGACTTCATCATGCGTGGTTCAAGTAAATATGTTGGTCGTATGGAAAAGCGAAAAGCAGAATTTAAATGAAGTAGTTTCGACCTGATCTGACACCGCTCCTTGCAAAAGGAGAGGGTTACCGGTTTTGATAACGGTGCAAATAAAATTATCGAAACACAATCGAAAGGTAACCCTCATGTTACAGAATAGCGAAAAGATCATCAG
>JABILA010000133.1 GCA_018654745.1 Alphaproteobacteria bacterium | reverse complement strand
CTGATGATCTTTTCGCTATTCTGTAACATGAGGGTTACCTTTCGATTGTGTTTCGATAATTTTATTTGCACCGTTATCAAAACCGGTAACCCTCTCCTTTTGCAAGGAGCGGTGTCAGATCAGGTCGAAACTACTTCATTTGAGGGCCAATGGCGAAGGCTCGCGCTGGTAATCTCCAGGACTGAAATATCTGCCCTGCTGAAATTTGAGGCTGATAAATTGGCGTAGCTGAGGTCTATGCCTCGAAGATCTGCGTCTTTCAGAAAAGCGTTACGAATATCAGCGTAGGCAAGACTTGCATGAGCAAGAATACTTCCGTCCAGAATACAATTCTTAAGGCTGCATCCCACAAGTTTTGCGGCAGACAAATTAACACCTGACAAGTTCAGGCCAGAAAGGTCTATGCCGGAAAGATCCGCCCGCAGCCCATCGCGGCCGCCAGAGGACACCCACAACGCATGTTGGGCGAAGATATCTTCCAGTACCAACCCACTGGCGTCCGGCTTTCGTTGCAACAAGGCAGACCTTGCCTGATCATCGGTCAGGGCGCCTTCG
Source organism: Alphaproteobacteria bacterium (assembly GCA_018654745.1). Lineage (GTDB taxonomy): Bacteria > Pseudomonadota > Alphaproteobacteria > UBA2966 > UBA2966 > JABILA01. The sequence continues at coordinate 53,776 of JABILA010000133.1, read as the reverse complement.
TCAAGTATCGCACCACGTAATTCCGCATCTGTCAGGTTCGCATCAGCAAGGATTGCCTTTTCCAACATGGCACCTTGAAGATTAGCGCCAGACAGATTGCTCTTGCTCAGATTTGCTCCGCCAAAACCGGCACCGGTTAAATTGCATTCTCTCAGGTCGGCGCCTTCAAGATTAGCATTTGAGAAGTCTGCATTGGTGAAATCGCCCTTGATAAGAAGAGCTTCATTGAGCTGGGCTGAAGCAAAGACTGAATTTTGGGCGTTGACGCTGGTCAGGTCGGTTCTGACCATACCTGCACTGGAAAAGTCACTTTCCGAGAGTTCTGCACCCTGAAGTGAAACATCCGAAAAATCTGATCCTCGACCATCTACACCACCGAGATCAGTTGGCGGAGCTGATTCGGATCGTGTGACCTCAGGAATACCAAGTTTGCCCTGGCTCAGGTTTGCTTCATTGAAATTTGCATCGACCAAAACCGCACCGCGCAAAACGGCACCACGAAGATCGGCATAGGAAAGATCTGCGCCTTCCAGATTGGCAACGCTGAAATCACATCCGATCAGATCTGCCGAAACGAGCCCGGCCTTGCGTAGGGACGAAAATTGAAAGGTGCAGCCCGAAAAATCTCCCTCGGACAAAATTCGACCATCCAGATTCCTGGACGAGAGATCGTAATTTTCCAGACGAGCCCGGCGACCACCACTTTGAGACCGCAAATGCTTGCCATGGGTCTGGAGTACCAGGTCAAGCTCATTTTGCTCCATCTGTGACAGATTATCGGGCAACATTAACTCCGCGGGTAAGCGCAACAGGTGATAACTGATATGTAAAGTTAACCAGTAAAACCCTTAATAATAGATAGGGGCTGTTAATCAATATATCAAACCATAAATCCGGGACAAAATGAGAGTTTACAAACGGAAGTCACGTCGAAAATCATCTTAGTGCGTTGCTCAAGGTTTTTGTATCAAAATAGCTAAGAAAAATGGGCGTTTGCGACATTTTTCTCATGTTCGAGGTATGTCATTGATTTATGGGTAGAACAAGACTGTTTGGCTTGATTTGTCGCAACGACCTGAAAAAGTATCCATATCAGTCACGAGTGGTTCTGTAACGTTGGACACAAGTGGGCGTATATTCACCTGACCAGTATATTTCTCCTGACTTTGATCAAACCGGAAGTTCGAATGGCTGATAAGAATAAAAATGTGACCACCCAATCAAGCGACAAGGAAATAGAGGATTTCTATGCGCGTATGTCGTCGCTCCCCACCCTGCAGCCAAAGGGCACAAAAGGACGGCTGATATTTGCTTTGGATGCGACCGCCAGCCGGGAACCTGCCTGGGATCGTGCCTGTAAGATTCAAAGCGATATGTTCAGCGAAACCGAGGCTTTGGGGGGACTGGAAGTGCAAATGGCCTGGTATAGGGGCTTCGCCAACTTCCGAACGACACCCTGGTTGTCATCATCACAAGAGCTGATCGGCTACATGACGTCTGTCAGATGTATGGGCGGGCAGACACAAATCGAGAATATTCTGGATCATGCACTGGACGAGGCGTCAAAAGGCACCATTAATGCCCTGGTATTTGTTGGTGACTGTGTAGAAGAAGATGTCGACAGGCTTTGTGGACTTGCGGGTAAAATGGGCCTGATGGGCATACCGGCATTCATCTTCCAGGAAGGAGACGAGCCGTTCGCCTCAAAAGCATTTCGCCAGATTGCGGAGCTTTCTGGTGGCGCTCATTGCCGGTTTGACCTTTCCAGTGCCCAACAACTTCGTGATTTGCTGGCTGCAGTTGCTGTTTATGCCGCAGGTGGCCGAAAAGCACTGCACGACTTCAGCAAGTCCAGGGGTGGTGAAGTGCTAAGAATTGCAAGACAAGTGAAATAGGGAGAGCGCATGTTGGCCTGGTTTGTTCTTGGTATCAGTATTTTTCTGGGAGTTGTTCTCGCCGGGCGCTGGTTCGCGACCGCAGATCCAAAGACACTGATCAAGGTGCTGGGCAGATTGGGTCTTGGGCTGCTGGTTTTAACCATAGTGTTTCTGGCCGTTACCGGGCGTCTGGCATTCGCTGTGCCGTTATTGGTTGGTGCTTTCTGGTGGTTCGTTCGAAGCAGTTTGAAGAATTTTCTGTTTCAGGGGGCGCAAAAGGCCTTCAGGTCAGCCAGTGGGGGCACATCGTCTGGTGGCGCTGGTCAATCAGATATCAGAACAGATTATCTGCGCATGAACCTGGACCATGGCAGTGGCGAAATTTTTGGTGAAGTTTTGCGCGGACATTTCAAGGGCGCACAGCTGTCTTCGCTTTCAACAGTAGAAGTTATTGAGTTATTGCAGGAATGCCAGCCAACCGATCAAAAATCAGCAAAATTGCTGGAAACTTATCTCGATAAAACTGCCGGGCCTGACTGGCGAGATGAATGGGCAGAAAGTAACGCCGGGTCAAATGGTAATACGGGCGGGGCACCGAATGGGCCTATGACGCGAGAGGAAGCTCTCGAGGTTCTGGGGCTTAGTGGTCGTCCCAATGATAATGAAATCACCTCGGCGCACCGCAAATTGATGCAAAAAATGCATCCAGACCTTGGAGGTTCTACCTGGCTTGCGACAAAGATCAATCAGGCGAGGGACTTGTTGTTAAACGCCTGAGCCCGGTACTTGCCTTCTGCGACCACACGTGGCAAAACCCTGACACCTGAAAGCATGATTTTCGCCTGTTTGTCAGGCGTTTGTTCCCCTTTTGGCCTGTCGGTCATTGAGATTGATCCAAATGAGTGATTTCGTATGAGCATCCGCAAAGTTCGCAAGGCTGTTTTTCCGGTCGGTGGTCTTGGCACGCGGTTTTTGCCAGCAACCAAAGCAATGCCCAAAGAAATGCTGCCAGTAGTCGATAAACCCCTCATTCAATATGCCGTGGAAGAAGCACGGGCTGCCGGGATCGAAGAGTTTATCTTTGTCACCGGGCGTGGGAAATCTGCAATTGAAGACCATTTCGATCAATCTTACGAATTGCAGGAACAACTTGAGAGCAAAAACAAGCAGGAAGAACTGGCTGCCATAGCCGAGTGGTTGCCTGCTGCTGGCGCCGTTGCATATACCCGGCAGATGGAACCGCTTGGTTTAGGGCACGCCGTCTGGTGCGCTCGGAATCTTGTTGGTGGAGAACCGTTTGCAGTTTTGCTGGCAGATGATCTGGTTTTGTCTGATAAACCTTGCCTGAAGCAAATGACGGAAGCTTATGAAGAAACAGGCGGCAATGTCGTTGCTGTGATGGATGTACCGCGCGAGCATACCAACAGATACGGCATCCTCGACCCAGGCCCGACTTCTGGCTCGCTTGTTGAGGTGAAGGGTTTGGTCGAGAAACCTGATCCCGAGCTAGCTCCATCCACGCTTTCGATCATTGGTCGATATGTGTTGCAGCCGGAAGTCTTTGAGTATCTCGAAAAACGGGAGCGCGGGGCAGGAAACGAAATTCAGCTCACAGACGCTCTTGCCGCACAAATTGGCGTTTCGCCTTTTCACGGTTTGCGGTTCGAAGGCGAGCGTTTCGATTGTGGTGACAAGGCTGGTTTTCTGCGCGCCAACATAGCTTTTGCGCTCGAACGCGAAGACTTGCGAGAAGACGTGCAATCTTTCGTCAACAACTACGCTACCGAAGGCTAGCAGCAATCCTTAAGGGACAATAATGAAAATAGCGATGATTGGGACCGGTTATGTCGGTCTGGTGTCAGGGACATGTTTTTCCGAGTTTGGCGCTGATGTTGTTTGTGTCGACAAGGACGAAAACAAGATTGCCATGCTTGAAGCCGGTGAAATTCCAATTTTTGAACCCGGCCTTGATGCTCTTGTTGCCAGCAACGTCAAAGCTGGCCGGTTAACATTTACGACTGATCTCAAAGCTGCCGTTAAAGATGCGGATGCAGTCTTTATTGCAGTTGGTACGCCCAGTCGTCGTGGAGACGGTGCCGCAGATTTGACTTATGTCTTTGCCGCAGCAGAGGAAATAGCTGACGCATTGACTGGATATACGGTGATCGTAACCAAGTCCACGGTTCCGGTCGGCACGGGTGCAGAAGTTGAAGCCAAAGTGCGGGCCCGGAGACCTGATGCGGATTTCGATGTTGCATCGAACCCTGAATTCCTTCGTGAAGGCGCTGCCATTGAAGATTTCATGCGTCCCGACAGAGTTGTCGTCGGCACCCGGTCCGAACGGGCCATGGATGCCATGCGCGAGTTGTATCGGCCGCTTTTTCTGAGTGAAACTCCGGTTATCTTCGTCAGCCGGAAAACAGCAGAACTGATCAAGTATGCCGCCAATGCCTTCCTGGCCACAAAAATTTCCTTCATCAACGAAATGGCGGACTTGTGTGAAAAAGTTGGGGCTGACGTCCAGGACGTGGCGCGGGGCATCGGTCTGGACGGACGTATTGGCAAGAAGTTCCTGAATGCCGGTCCTGGCTATGGCGGTAGTTGTTTTCCCAAAGATACCAACGCCCTGGTAAATACAGCGCGGGAGGCTGGAGCGCCAACGGCGATTGTCGAAGCCGTCGTCGGCGTCAATGATCGTCGCAAACAAGCTATGGCAACACGCATCATAGACGCGTGCGGTGGTGATGTGAGCGGAAAGACAATCGGTATTCTTGGTGTTGCGTTCAAGCCCAACACGGATGATATGCGGGATGCGCCAAGTCTGGACATTATCCCGGCTCTGCAAAAAGCAGGCGCAACTGTCAAAGCCTACGATCCTGAAGGCATGAGAGAAGCCAGGGAAATGTTGGATGATGTCGTTTGGTGTGAAGGGACTTATGAAACTCTGGCAGATGCCGATATCGTCGCCATTATTACCGAGTGGAACGAATTCAGGGGCCTCGATCTCGAACGCGTCAAATCTTTGTTAAAGAAACCGGTCATGGTCGATCTTCGTAATATTTATGACCCGGTGGATATGAAGAACGCCGGTTTTACATATTTTGGAATTGGTCGTGGGACAGCAACTGTCGACAGCGACGTCTAGGCAGGCAAACTTTTTATGACCGGTACAAAATACGATATTCATCCCACCATTTTGCGCGAATATGATATTCGCGGCATTGTTGGCGAAACGTTGTCGGTTGCGGATGCCAAGGCAATTGGCCGGGCCTTTGGTACGATTGTCGTTCGAAAACTTGGAACAGGCGCACGCATTTGCATCGGGTATGACGGCAGGACGACGTCACCGGATATGGAGCAGGGCCTGTGTGATGGACTGACTTCTACAGGTGTGGATGTTATCCGGGTTGGGCGTGGCCCGACGCCGATGCTCTATTTTGCCGTTTATCATCTTGAAGCGGATGGCGGCATCATGGTGACCGGCTCACATAACCCACCCATGCACAATGGCTTCAAAATGATGATGGGGCACAAGTCATTTTTTGGAGACGATATTCAGCATCTCGGCAAGATGTGTGCAGACGGTGACATCGATGTAGCCGACACCGCTGGTCAGTCTATGACGCAAGACGTAACCGAACCTTATCTCGAAAGTCTGGCCGCGGCGCACGCGCCTGTTGGGGAACTTGGTGCCTTTCGGGTTGCCTGGGATGCCGGCAATGGATCAGGCGGCGAGATGATGGCGGAATTGGTGAAGCGCCTGCCCGGCGAGCACATTCTGCTGAACGAAGAAATTGACGGCACATTTCCGAACCACCACCCGGACCCGACAGTTGCTGAAAACCTTGTCCAGATTCAAAATGTAGTCAAAGAGCAAAATCTTGATCTGGGTATTGCACTTGATGGTGATGCTGATCGGATCGGTGTTGTTGACGGGCAGGGGCGGATCTTGTGGGCGGATCAGCTGATGGCTTTGTTGGCGCGCGATGTGTTGGCGGATAATCCCGGTGCTACGATCATAGCTGACGTTAAATCCAGCCAGCTGTTCTTTGATGAAGTTGCCCGGCTGGGTGGAAAGCCGATTATGTGGCAAACCGGTCATTCCCTGATCAAGGGCAAGATGGCCGTCGAAAAGTCTCCATTTGCAGGCGAGATGTCCGGGCACATATTCTTTGCCGATCGCTACTTCGGATTTGATGATGCGTTGTATGCGGGTGTGCGCTTGTTGGGTGTTATGTCGCGAACAGGAAAGTCCCTGGCTGAGTTGTTCGATGAATTACCCAGGTTCATAAATACCCCTGAGATCCGGATAGAATGCACGGATGAACGGAAGTTTGCTATCGTCGAAGAAATTCGTGATCGGCTTTCTGCCGAAGGTGCGGATGTAAATGATATCGACGGTGTGCGTGTTTCGGTGGATGGCGGGTGGTGGCTTCTAAGGGCGTCAAACACCCAGGCCGTTCTGGTTGCGCGCTGTGAAGCCAAAGATGAAGATCAGCTGGAGACACTGAAGATGGCCCTGCGAAATGCACTTCAAGCCAGTGGTATTGACGCTTCAGCGGTTTGACGGTTATTCGGCCTGATAAGCCCGTTCAGGCAAAAGTTTTGGTGAGATAAAATACCAGCCTATGGCGATGATCTGTAAAAAGGCAACAACCAGAAACGCGGTCTGATAGGCGTCTGGCGGATAGGTATTGTCACCTGTAACAGGAAACTGGTTAATTACAACACCTATGCCGTATTGCAGGGCGAAGGCCATACCAAAAACAAACACATTCAAGCCGGTATTTGCAGCCGCAGATTTATCGGTTGGGAAATGTTGCGAAAGCACGGCAAAGGCAATGGCCGAATAATTACTGAGAAATCCGAACAGCAACCACATGTTCAGGCTTGTTTCAATACCACCGTAAATGATGCCAAACTGTGTGAGCAAAAACAGAGCATTCCCTGCAATAATGACTGTCTGGGGACGTATTTTCCATTTTCGGAATGCGATATCGGGTACAACTCCCATCGCCGCCATGCCAATAAACATGGCGAAGGCAACGAGGAACATATGATTTGCTGCAGGCGCTGCCGGCAACCCGGCAACATCCTTCAGCCAGGGACCAATCCACAATGTTTGCATCGCCATTCCAGCTGATGCAGCTGTAAAGGTGAGGGGTGCAACTCTCCAGAAAAGCCTGTCACTATAGATGCTCTTCAGGCCTTTGATTTGGTCAGCAATAGAACCTGAAGTTCTTGCCTCGGGCTTCTCAGGGCAAATGAAGAATATGATTAAGGCGACGGCGACTGTGGCGATACCGATGACGGGGTATACGCCTCGCCAATCCGTGACGCCGAGTGCCAGTTCAACCGGCGCTGTTGCGGACAGAGCGCCTAGGCCGCCGAAACTCATGAACAAACCATTGACCAGTGGCAGGCGATCCCGGGGGAACCACAGTACAATTGCCTTGAACGATGCCATCAAACCACCTGACACGCCCAGGCCGATAAAAGCCCGACCAACAAACAGGGTAGTCTTGCTGTCGCCAGTGGCAAAAACAAATGCGCCAAGCGCTGCTGTCGCAAAGAGCGCGGCCTGGACCTTTACGGGGCCAAAGCGGTCGAGAAGAATGCCAAGAGGAATTTGAAAGGCTGCAAAAGTCAGGAAATAGGCTGCAGTCATCAGGCCAAGGTCACTGGCACTGAGGCTCATGTCTTCAATCAGGTCAGGCGCGATAACAGCGTTAACCGAGCGAAAGAAGTAGGACAAGTAATAGCCGCTGGCGAAGGGGAGGAAAACCGTCAGCACAATGCGCAGCATGGTCGAAGGAGGTTTGGTCACAGGATCTGGATCAGCGTGAAGCCATTTTGACCACCTGGTCACCCTCTGGCGATATAGCGACACAGGAGAACGCCTTGCGCTTTAAAATCTTGCAGGCAGATGCTGCGTCGACTTTACGCAAACCCAGCAGGCGTGCACGATAAACTTCACCGCCTTTTACGGGCACGCGGTCTATTGACGGACGGGCATGTAACAAGACATCGGGCAGGGCATTTGTTGCCAGGTGCAAGCGACGCTGAGCCGATGCGTAACGCTTGTATGCCCCGACCTGGATGCCCCACCAACTTTTACCGTCTTCCGGCGAAGGTGCAGCGTCTGCAGTCTCTGGCGCGATCAGTGATTTGATCGTCCGGGCAAGTATGGTCGTGAAGGCTTCAGGCTCTTTCTTGTCTGTCGTGTCGTATCCGGGTTTCAAACGAGGCAACGGAATAGTTTTTGCTGGTTTACCGCGTTTGGCAACCTGCTCACCGCGACGGGCGTCCGTATCACCGGATTTGTTCCGGGCGATGAGTAACGGCGAAGCCTTTTTGCCTTTGTGTTTGTCCAGAGTGCGCGCCCGGTTAAAAGAAGCATTCATCAGGAAGGCCACTTTGCTGTCGCGCTTTTTGGCTGTTCGTCCACCCAGCAAAACAGCAATCAAACGGCGATCACCTTTAACTGCGGACGTCGCAATGTTGAATCCGGAGGCGCGGATGTAGCCGGTTTTGAGGCCATCCATGCCGCGATATTTTTCAAGCAACCTGTTGTGGGTCCGATGGGTACGTTTGCCCCATTTGAAACTGCGGATCGAAAAATAGTGATAATATTGAGGAAACTCGTCAATCAAAGCCTTTGACAACAGGGCAATATCCCTGGCCGTTGTTCTTTGCCGACGGTTGGGAAGACCGGAAGCATTTTGGAAACGAGTGCTTTTCATCCCCAGAGACCGCGCGGTGTCTGTCATACGAAGCGCAAAATCGAATTCGGTCTCACCCAAAGATTCAGCCAGGACAGTGGCTGCATCGTTCGCAGATTTCACTGCGACAGCAATGATGGCTTTTTCGACGGAAATCCGGGATCCACGTTTCAAGCCCAGCTTTGAAGGCGTCTGGCCTGCTGCCCGCCGGGAAACCTTCAACTTTTGATCAAGTTTCAATTTCCCGTTTTCAAGCGCTGTAAACACTTGATAGAGAGTCATCATTTTTGTCAGGGAAGCGGGGTAGCGTCTCTGGTCTGCCCGTCGGGAATATAGAACTTCACCGGTATCCGCATCTATAACAATCGATGAGACGCGCGCCTGGGCTGAAGGTAATCCTGAGAGTAACACCGCTGCAAACACTGAAACAACGCATAGCGTTTTGGAGATACCATGCATCCATTTGTTCTTGCTCCGGGCAATTGCCGTCATTTCGTCGTTTCCCCTGGAGCCCTGTTATATTTTGCAGTAGATATCAGCGTTGCGATTGAATCACGGCTTACATTGCGGCATCAACCCTAAATTTGTGTAAATTTTGAACTAATGTGCCTTTAATCCGGGAAAAGGCCAAAAACTGCCAAAAATACCTGTTTCTGAGTGACGAAAAATAGTGATTATTGCAGCTTTTTCAAAAAATTGTGCAGTGCAACAAAATAATTATTGACATCGGCAGGTTCTAGTATCATATTCTCATCATATTGCAGTGCAACATAGAAATTATCTCTCGTAAGATATTGGTACTGCAGGAACAAATTAACAAACGGGCTTGCAAAAGTTACCGTTCACCGCAACTGCGAAAAGCAATTGTGACTAAAAGGGAAAAGAAGATGGCTAAAACGAGTGCAAATAAATCGACTGTAGACGCAGCAACAAAAACCATGGACGCCATGGCTGCTGCCAGCAAGGAAACTGTGGAAAACTTTGTCGCTGCCGGCAATGACGCTGCTAACAAAGGCTACGAAAAAGCTTTCGCTTTCTCAAAAGAACAGGCTGACGCTATGACTAATAACTATGACCAGGCTGCTGCTTTCAGCAAAGAAAACGTTGATGCAGTTGTCGAAGCTGGCAACATTGCTGCAAAAGGCATGGAAGCCATCAACACCCAGATTATGGACTTCACCAAGACCGCAATGGAAGCCAACATGGCTGCATTCAGTAAACTGATGGCTGTTAAGTCACCTCAGGAAGCCGTTGAAATGCAAAGCGAAATGGCTAAAACCTCTTTCGATGCGTTGGTTGCCAAAACAACCGAAATCAACGAGATGAGCACCAAGCTGGCTAACGAAGCCATCGCACCTGTATCAGCACGTGCCAACGTTGCCATGGAAACATTCGCCAAGCCGTTTGTTTCTTGAAGCACTGCTAAAAAATAGCTGCCTGCAAACCAGGTAGCGAACAGACAGGGAACCATCTTCCTCCCCCTTTGATGGTTCCTTGAAAGGAAGGGTTGTTTTACAACTCTCTCCATTTGGGCCCGGTCATTGTCCCCCTTTGACCGGGCCCATTTTTATGGCTCGCAGGATATTTACCACTCCTCGCAGGAAAATTGGCGTTGTGGGCTTGGAATCGTTCCTGATCAGACCGATATTATTGATGTGAATGGAAGGGAAACGAAATTTTCTTCCACCTGACCGGCTTCTGGATTTTGCAAGACGGAAAAGTCAGGCTTCAATTCGATATTTTGATCAGGGTGATATGACAACAAGCGACATATGCCGGACCGGGCCAGTCAACGCCAGTCCCAATGACCCCGGAAAAGGGCGCCCCGGCGATGGGGGCGGCAACAGCGGTAACGACACTGCTATTGCCACCAGGACATCACCTAAAACCAAGAAACCTTCGATGTACAAGGTTCTGTTGCTCAACGACGACTACACGCCGATGGAGTTTGTCGTTCGTATTCTGGAAGCCGTTTTTCACAAAACCGGTGAAGATGCAACGAGAATCATGCTTCACGTCCACCAGAAGGGTGTCGGTGTCTGTGGTGTGTACACATACGATATTGCTGAAACCAAGGTTGCCCAGGTTGTCGACATCGCCAGGCGTAGCGAACATCCCCTGCAATGCACGATGGAGAAAGAGTAAATGCCCGGATTTTCTTCCAAGCTTGAAAAGACGCTTCACCGTGCCCTGGCTCTGGCCGCTGAACATCGGCATGAATTTGCCACACTCGAACATCTCTTGCTGGCGCTGACGGAAGATGACGATGGCATCGCCGTTATGAATGCCTGTAGCGTGAATATTGATGAACTGCGCCAGGACCTTGATGATCATCTGGAACAGGAACTGGCTGGCCTGATACTGGAAAAATTTGATGAACCCAAGCCGACAGCTGGTTTCCAGCGCGTCGTACAGCGCGCACTGATCCATGTTCAGTCATCTGGCCGCGAAGAAGTAACCGGCGCAAATGTCCTCGTTGCAATCTTTGCTGAACGGGAAAGCCACGCGGTTTATTTTCTCCAGAAGCAAAACATGACGCGCCTCGATGCTGTCAGCTATATTTCGCATGGCGTCGCCAAATCACCTGGCAAGTCTGAAACCCGGCGCGTAACGGGCGCACGGGATGAGGACGCCCACGAGCATACAGCCGATCAGGAAGCCGGTGACGAAAGTGAGACCGAGGCTTTGGATGCCTATTGTGTCGATCTGAACGAAAAGGCCAAGTCGGGCCGTATCGATCCACTGATTGGACGGGCGGAGGAAATTGAACGAACCATCCAGATCCTGTGCCGTCGTTCCAAGAATAATCCCTTGTTCGTTGGCGATCCGGGGGTTGGTAAAACGGCTATCGCCGAGGGTCTGGCGCGACGGATTGTTGAGGAAGATGTGCCGAAGGTTCTGGCAGATGCAGTGATCTTTTCGCTGGATATGGGATCTTTGTTGGCGGGCACGCGCTATCGCGGTGATTTTGAAGAGCGCGTAAAAGCCGTCATCACGGAAATTGAAGAACATCCGAGCGCAATCCTGTTTATCGATGAAATCCACACGGTGATTGGTGCTGGTGCCACGTCTGGTGGCGCCATGGATGCCTCCAACCTGCTAAAGCCAGCTCTGGCACAGGGAACGCTTCGCTGCATTGGCTCAACGACCTACAAGGAATATCGTTCGTATTTTGAAAAAGACCGGGCACTGTTGCGGCGCTTCCAGAAGATCGACATCAAGGAACCTTCCGTCGAAGATGCCATCAAGATACTTAAAGGCCTGAAACCGTACTTCGAGGAATTCCACTCTGTGCGCTACACGGCGGAGGCTATCAAGTCTGCTGTCGAACTGTCAGCGCGCTATATTCACGACCGTAAATTGCCCGACAAGGCGATTGATGTGATCGATGAAACCGGCGCCTACGAAATGCTGAAACCGGAGCACAAGCGCAAGAAAACCATTGGTGTTAAAGACATCGAATCTGTGGTGGCCAAAATCGCGCGCATTCCGCCAAAATCGGTTTCCAAGAACGATATGACGCTGCTGTCGACGCTGGAACGGGATCTTAAAAACGTTGTGTTCGGTCAGGACAAGGCGATTGGCGAACTTGCAAGTGCGATTAAACTGGCACGTGCCGGTTTGAGAGAGCCAGAGAAGCCCATCGGCTGTTATCTGTTCTCAGGTCCCACCGGTGTGGGTAAGACCGAAGTCGCGCGGCAATTATCTTCGATCCTGGGTGTAGAACTCACACGCTTTGATATGTCCGAATATATGGAACGCCACGCCGTATCCCGCTTGATCGGCGCGCCTCCGGGCTATGTCGGATTTGATCAGGGTGGATTGTTGACGGATGCCGTCGATCAGAACCCGCATACGGTTTTATTGCTCGACGAAATCGAAAAGGCGCATCCTGATTTGTTCAATGTGCTGTTGCAGGTGATGGATCACGGCAAACTGACAGATCACCACGGCAAAACAGTCGATTTCCGGAATGTCGTCCTGATTATGACAACAAATGCCGGTGCGCAGGAAATGAGCCAGCAGGCTATTGGTTTCCAGCGTGGTTTGAAGGAAGGCGAAGACGAAGAGGCCATCAAACGTATGTTCTCGCCGGAATTCCGCAACCGTCTGGATGCGACCATTGGTTTTGGATCGCTGACGCCAGAGATTGTTGCCCGTGTTGTCGACAAGTTTATTCTGCAGCTTGAAGTCCAGTTGCAGGATCGTAACGTCGAAATATCACTGACAGACCCTGCCAGGGTCTGGTTGGCGGAAAAAGGCTACGACAAGCTCAATGGTGCCCGTCCACTGAGCCGGGTTATTCAGGAATACATCAAGAAGCCGCTATCCGAAGAATTGTTGTTCGGGAAGCTTGCCAAAGGTGGGCGTGTCATCGTCGGTATGGCTGATAATGAATTGACCTTTACCTACGAAGTTCAGGCTTTGCCTGCACGCAAACCGAGCGATATCAAGGTGCCCGTGCCCGTTAAAGGCTGACCAGGACCCATCCTGATCTGATTCAGGCGGAGGTGTGAAATAAGCCCTTCCTCCGCCTGCAAAATCCTGTATAAAACCGCCTCCTGCAACTTTTAGCCAGAGCCGGAATATTTATGCTTGATACTGACGTTATCCGCCGCCAGACCAGCCATGTTCTGACGGACGCAACAATCTCCGAACTTCCAAATCACTACCTGGGCAAGGTACGCGATACATATAATCTGGACGACGGACGCATGATCATCATTGCGACGGATCGTCAAAGCGCGTTTGACAGGGCACTGGCCTCGGTTCCTTTCAAGGGCGAAGTCCTGACCCAGACAGCGCGCTACTGGTTTGAAGCAACCCGCGATATTTGCCAGAACCATGTGATTGAATATCCCGACCCAAATGTTCTGGTGTGCAAAAGCCTCGACATGTTGCCCGTCGAAATGGTTGTGCGGGATTACATGACCGGATCAACCAATACCTCGATCTGGCCAATGTATGAAAATGGTGCCCGGGAGATGTATGGCATCAAGTTCCCTGATGGTTTGAAGAAGAACCAGAAACTGCCTGAAACAATTTTGACGCCGACCACCAAAGCCGCGCAAGGCGAACATGATGCGCCCATTACGGCCGCTGAAATTGTCTCGCAAGGATTGCTGACGCAAGATTTGTGGGATGAACTGGCGGAGAAATCCCTGGCTGTGTTTGCCCGGGGACGGGAACTGGCGGCGGAGCGTGGTCTTATTCTGGTGGATACCAAGTTTGAATTTGGCCTCGATGAAAATGGCAAAGTCTGTCTTGCAGATGAAATTCTGACACCCGATTCCAGCCGGTTCTGGCTCGCTGATTCCTATCAGGCGAAATTTGATGCCGGTGAAAATCCGGAAGGTCTGGACAAGGAATTTTTGCGCCTTTGGGTAAATGAACGCTGCGACCCATACAAGGATGATATCCCGGAAATTCCGGAAGATACCCTGATCGAATTTTCGTCCCGTTACATCCGGTTGTTCGAAACGGTGACCGGTCTGACGTTTGAAGGGCAAGGATCTGAGACTTCGACTCTTGACAGGGTGCGCAACAATCTTGCGCAATATTATCCGTAAGTTGGCATGAGTTACCGGTTCTGATTGTATCAGGACAATATGTTGCTTGACGCTCTATTCAATAAAGGTCAGTATTGCTGACGTTTATTGAATGAGGTGAATCATGATCTGGGATACGGTTCTTTCCGAAGACGCCCTGGCTATCAAGGCTTCGGAGATACGGGAGTTGCTCAAGGTCCTCGATGACCCGGAGATTTTGTCATTTGCTGGCGGCATCCCGGATCCGGCTCTTTTTCCTGTCGACCTTATTCAGCAAATTCAGGATCGGCAAAAGCGCCAGGACGATTTGCACCGGCAATCGTTTCAGTATTCTTCGACGGAAGGTTACGTGCCGCTGCGGCAATGGATTGCGGACAGATATACGCATCCCGGGATATCGCTGACGGCGGATAATATTCTGGTAACCAACGGTGCCCAGCAATCGCTGACGCTGTTGTCTGCGGCGTTACTGGACACCCGGTCACCGGTTGCCGTGGCCAGTCCGACTTATCTCGGTGCCTTGCAGGTTTTTGAAGCGCGACGGCCGAAATTTGTTGCTGTCAAAACGGACGACGATGGCCTGATCATGGAAGACCTGGAACAGGCCTTTCGCCAGGGTGTGAAGTTTCTCTATACCATTCCCGATTTTCAAAATCCGGGTGGCATGACATTGCCGGAAGAGAGACGGTGCAAGATGGTCGAACTTGCCCATCAATATGGCGTGCCCATTCTGGAAGATATTGCGTACCGGGAACTTTATTACGATAACCCGCCGCCGCCGTCGCTTCTGGAAATGGAAGGCCGGTTCCTGGGGGAAGGGTGCTGGTCGCAGGAGGGCCTGGTCATCCAGATCGGCACCGCCTCAAAAACCATGATGCCGGCACTCAGGGTAGGGTGGACAATTGCACCACCTGGTCTGATGGATAAGCTGACTGTTCTCAAACAGGCAAATGATCTGTGTTCATCCGCCGCTAATCAGATGCTGGCCTTTGAACTGGCGAGTAATTACTTGCCGGATCATATTGCCATGTTACGAGATGTTTACGCGACACGGCGTGATGCCATGGTTCAGGCACTACGCCAAAACCTGCCCAACAGCGTTCATTTTTCGCCACCTGCTGGCGGCATGTTCGTCTGGCTGACTTTGCCCATCGGTATGGATGCCAGGAAGTTGCTGGAAAAAGCATTGGAACAGGAAAAGCTGGCTTTTGTGCCAGGTGCGGCTTTTCATGCCGATGATGGTGGCGACAATACATTGCGCTTGTCGTTCTCGACATGTCCCCCTGACGTCATCAAAGAGGCCATGGAGAGACTGGCGCAATTGATAAAACGGGAAGCACCCTGAAGCGCTTCCCGCGAATGGCCTTGAACTGATTAAGCTGCGGTTAGTCCCGCAGTCTCGATCCCCGCAATAGCTGCGATTTCATCGTTGTCCGAATTGTCGCCACTGACGCCTACGGCACCAATGACGTGGCCGTCACTGTTGCGAATCAGGACTCCACCTGCAACGGGTACAAGCTTGCCATCTGCAGCAGCACTTGCGGCGGCAAGGAATGCCGGACGGTCCGTATTGTTGGCACCCAGGGTTCGACTTGAAATGCCAAACCCCAAAGCGCCATAGGCTTTGCCCGTCGCGATTTCCGCACGCAAAATGCCGGAATTATCTTCACGCTGCAAAGCCACCATATGGCCACCAGCATCCAGAACGACGACAGTTAATTGTTGAAAGTCCTTTTGCCTGGCACAGGTCAGGGCGGCAGCTACGATGTTGTTGGCTTGGGCAAGTGTTACTTGTGACATTCCGGGTATTGTTCCTGATCAGGGTTTGAGGGCTTCAGTCACCCCGATAATGGAATCACGTGTAACCAGCTTGGCGAGTTCTTCCTCGCTCAAACCATCGGTTCCATTGGGGCGTTTGGGGATGACAAAATATCTTGATTCAGCAGTGTTGTCGATGACACGTACGTCCGTTTGGTCAGGCAAAACGGTGCCAAATTCTTCCAGGACACTACGGGGGTCAACAACAATACGGCTGCGATATTCTTTTGATTTATACCACTCGGGTGGAATGCCCAACACGGCGCGGGGATAGCAGGAACACAATGTGCAGCAAAAGACATGATGCACGTCATCAGTGCTTTCCACGGCAACCAGTTGTGGGCCTGCGGTGTCGATATCGAGTTCCGCAGCGGCGCTATAGAAATCATCTTTCAGGCGTTGCTTGTAATCCGGATCAACCCAGGCACGGGCGACAATACGGGCACCGTTCTCCGGCGTCTTGCCATCCCATTCCGTGATTTTGGCGCGTAGTTCTGCCGGTGTAATTACGCCCTTATCAAACAACAATTCACGCAAGGCAATTTCCAGAATTTCATAATCGTCGGGCGGACCACCTTCGAAAACTTCGGCCAGTAAATCATCGTCGCCATAGGCGTGCTCGTGCCCGTGATCGTCTCCGTCAGTGTGGTCATGATCATGGTCATGTGTCATGGCAAGTTCCCTGCTTCAAGTTCCTGTGGGCTGGCGGCTTCGAGCCAGTGGTCCTGCAGATCAACGACCAGTTCATCGCTGTCGTTGCCGTGGTATTCCGGCCATAATTGCGCCTGATCAAAATGCACATGGTAGACCATGCGATCCGGTTTTCCGTCTTCACCCTCGGCACTTTTTTCAGGGTTCCAGTAACTGCCTAAATAGCCACCAATAGAACCAACCTTGCCGCGGATGTACCACGGCGTTCGCATGTGTCCAGGTGGGTACTGCGCCTTGACGCGCACGGGGTCGCCTATCTTGAAACGCGGTGCAATAACATCGTCGCTCATACTGAAACCCCTGCTTCCTTTAGCCGGACTTTTATCTCAGCGACCTTCGCGGTAATTTCCTCAGGCGTCATGATGCCTTTGCCGATCAGCAGTTTTTCCATGGCCAGGGTCCAGCGTTCGTAATAGTTATAATTTTCGTAAAGATCACTGGGCAGGGTTTCGATTGCGCGCCGCATCTCGTCGATGTTGAAAATTTTTCGGTCTGGTGCGAACAACAAATTCATCATGGCATCAACCCGTCGCTCCGACAGCGAAAGTCGATGCTCGGAACGATCGATCAGGCTGTCGACATTGAGACCGCCAATGTCATGTTGGCCTCGATTGGTTTCTGTATCTGACATTCTGAATTACCCCTTAATCTGAAATCGCGGCACGAATTTTGTCGGCCAGTTGTTCGATGTGATCCTTATCGCCAGGCCGAAGACCCCAGTTCAATTTGGCATCGTCTCCGTTTTTGCGTGGCAAGACATGAAAGTGAATGTGGAAAACCGACTGCGCTGCGCCATGACCATTTGCCTGTAAAATATTGATGCCATCTGGCGCAATCGAATTTTGTACCGCTTTGGCAATGCGCTGCGTGGTCGCCATCAGCGTTGTCAGAACCTCAGTCGGGGTCTCGAAAATATTGGTGTGATGTTCTTTGGGAATGACCAGGGCATGACCATCGTGCAACGGATTGATATCCATGAAGGCAAAGGTGTCGTCATCTTCATACAGTTTGAAGGCGGGAATGGCCCCTTCAAGAATTTTACAAAATATGCATTCCGGATCGTGTGACACAATAAACCCCCGAGTGTTCCTGTTTTTCTATCAGCTTAGCGGTTGTGACAGAAACACGCGAACGTTTAGTTGTCGCCCTTTTTGAAGGGGCCGTGGCTTTCAAGATATTCAATATCCTGATCAATTTGTCTGCGTTCATGATCGAGGTAGTTCTCAACGGCATCCCGAAATCCGGCATTGGCGATATGGTGCGCCGAGTATGTATGTGTCGGCAAATAACCTCGTGCCAACTTGTGCGGCCCTTGCGCCCCCGCTTCAACACGCGCCAGGCCATGTTGTATGGCGTAGTCAATCGCCTGGTAATAGCAGACTTCAAAATGCAGGAAGGGGTGATCTTCAATACATCCCCAATAGCGGCCATACAAACAATCGTGCCCGACCAGGTTCAGAGCTCCGGCAATATAGTGACCAGCCCGTTTAACCATAACCAGCACGATCATCTCCGGCATCGTTTCACTGATCTGGCTGAAAAACTCACGCGTCAGGTAGGGACGACCCCATTTGCGCGCACCGGTATCCGTATAAAAGGCGAAAAAGGCATCCCAGTGTTCTTCGCGCAAGTCGTCGCCGGTGATGACTTCTATTTCCAGCTCCTCATTGGCCAAAGCCCCACGGCGTTCCTTGCGGATGGCTTTTCGTTTCCGGGACGAAAGATCGTTGAGGAAATCATCAAACGTTTCATAGTCCTTGTTCAGCCAGTGAAACTGTTCTGACGTTCTCTGCAACAAACCTGATTGCCCGCAAAATTCCCATTCGTCCTCCGTCAGGAAATTGATATGCAGGGACGAGACGCCAATACGACGGCTGACTTCAAGGCAGCCTGCAAGAACATTGCCGCGCGTATCATCAGGGGCGTCGGGATGGATCAGCAATCGTGGTCCGGTAACCGGTGTAAAGGGGACACCTACCAGGGCTTTCGGAAAGTACTGACCGCCTGCGCGCTCAAAGGCATCGGCCCAGCCATGATCAAAAATATATTCGCCCTGACTGTGGGATTTGAGATAAAGCGGTGCTGCCCCCATCAGGCGACCATCGGGTGCTTCAACCAGAATATGTTGCGCGGCCCAGCCGGTTTCAGGTGTGGCGGAACCGCTTTGCTCTGCAGCCAGTAAAAAGGCGTGCCGCACGAACGGATGTTTGTCTCCGCCCAGGGCATCCCATTGCACCGCATCCACGTCCGCCAGACTGGCAGCGACGCGTATGGTTATGGCCGGTTGTTCTATATCACCCATGATGTCTTTGAGTTTGGTTCACGGGTGTGCTTTGGCAAGGGAAAAACCTTCAAAAATAATATTATCGCAATGTTTCAGTGCTTCAACGCGCTCGGTTTCCGAGCGAATGGTGTAGGCAAGAACCTGCATCCCCAGTCTGCGTGCCCGCCTTGGTGCCCGCATCGTCAGGCCCCGATGGTGATAAATAATGAAATCGGGCCTCGACAACCGGTTGAAAGCCAGATGCTTGAGGGCCGAATGCACAGGTGCCAGGTAGTTCAGCTGCAAATAAGGCAAATGAGAGGATGTCTGCCCCCGCAGGATATGGGGATGACGCCGGGCAAACCAGGCGAGCGACAAGGGATTAAAGGAAATGACGGCCATCTCACCGTGATAATCCTTGATGGCCTGATAAAGGCCTTGCTCAAGGCGACCGGCATGGTGGTGTTCGTTTTTGATTTCTATTAACAGCGGCACCCGTCCGGCGACAAGGTCCAGAGTTTGTGCAAGCGTTGGAATGTGCTCGGCGGTATCCATCAAGGATGTCGTAGCCAGGTCTGATCTGTTCATTGTTGCCAGATAGCGCGGATCGTTTGCAACACGCTTGAGATCCTTGTCATGAAAAACAACGACGGTGTCGTCAGCCAATATCCTGACGTCGATCTCAAGCGGCAACCCAGCTCTGCAGGATGCTTCGATGGCAGCCAGTGAATTCTCAGGCAAACCTTTTTGTGCATCGTGCAGACCGCGGTGGGCAAACGGTGCCGTTGTTAACCAGTCTATCGAAGTCACTATAACAATCTTCAGCTGATTTCGACGACGGCTTCAATTTCCACGGAAATCTGCATGGGCAGTGAGTTCATACCAACAGCAGATCTCGCATGGCGTCCGGCCTCGCCGAAAATTTCCACCAATACATCCGAGGCACCATTGATCACCTGGGGCTGCTGGATGAAGTCCGGTCCACAATTTACCATGGCAAACAGTTTGACCCACTGCTTTACCCGGTCCAGATCACCATCCAGGGCGACTTTGGTATGGGCCACAAGTTCCAGCGCTGTTTGCCGGGCGGCATGGTAGCCTTCTTCAACGGTCAGCTCGGAACCGACCTTGCCGGTGATCAGGCCACCGTCTGTGGTAATGGGTCCCTGACCCGCGATATACAAAAGATTGCCATCAATTTGCCAACCCAGATAGTTGGCGGCGGGTGCAAATGCCGGGGGCAGGGTGATGCCCAGTTCAGCAAGGCGCGCGTCAATTTTTCCGCTCATGTTCTGATGTCCCGTTGCTCAGGAAATTTCAAACACAGCGTCGATTTCAACGGACACGCCCAGAGGCAGTGATCCGGCACCGACGGCAAAGCGTGCATGGCGTCCCGCATCCCCGAAGACGTCAACCAGCAGATCTGACGCACCATTGATCACCTGGGGCTGTTCGGTGAAGTCAGCGGTGGCATTTACGAAGCCACCAAGACGTACAACGCGGGTTACACGATCAAGGTCACCATCACAGGCTGCCTTGACCTGGGCGATGAGGTTCATTGCGCAGGCACGTGCAGCCTGGGCTGCAGTAGCAACATCGACGTCATCACCGACCTTGCCCTTGAACCGGACCTCACCGTCGACAACGGGGACCTGACCGGAGACATAAACAAGATTGCCACTGATGACAAAGGGCACATAGTTTGCCTGGGGGGCAGCGGGCGTTGCTATTTCGATACCGAGTTCGGCAAGTCTGGCGTCAATTTTTCCAGCCATTGGAGTCTCCTGACAAATGAGATGTTTGATTAGATATTGATAATTGAGGCGACAGCTTAACCACCTGGTCGTCCCCCGGCACCACTACCGAGTTTGATCGCGACGTTCTTGGTCTGAACATAATTCAGCAAGGCTTCCTGGCCTTTTTCACGGCCGTAACCACTGCGCTTGGTGCCGCCAAAGGGCGTCTCGACGCCACCGGCAAACCATTCGTTGACGAAGATCTGCCCGGCAGTCAAGCGGTCTGCGGTCTGGTGCGCACGATCAAGGTCCTTGGTATAAACCCCTGCAACCAAACCAAAATCTGTTCCGTTGGCGATTTGAATGGCCTCCTCATCATCATCAAATGGTAACACTGCAATGACGGGTCCGAAGATTTCTTCCTGAGCGATGGTCATGTCCGGGGTAACACCCGTAAAGACGGTCGGCTGCATGAAGTGGCCAGGCAGATCAGCGACCCGCCTGCCACCTGTTACAGCGTTGGCACCGCTTTGCGACCCCGCCAGGGCAAAGCCTTCTACCTTGTCGCGTTGCGGGGCCGATATCAGAGGGCCCAGATCACAGCCATCAATACCAGGGCCAATCGTCAGGGCTTTTGCTTTTTCAGCCAGTCTGTCGACAACTTCGTCATGAACGGAACGATGTACGATAAGACGCGACTGGGCCGAACAAACCTGACCGGCGTGACTGAAAATACCAGTGGCCGTTGAACTGGCGGCCTGTTCCAGGTCGGCGTCGGCATAAACGATACCAGCCGATTTCCCACCCAGTTCCATGACGGAGGGGATAACACGTTCTGCCGCCGCGTGAAGAATGCTGCGGCCGGTCGCCAGCGATCCGGTGAAAACAATATGGTCAATGTCATTGTGCGAGACCATGGCAGCGCCGGCATCCTGTCCGTAACCACATATGACATTCACGCACCCGGCAGGGACACCGGCGCGATCACAGGCTTCCGCCAGCATGGCAACGCTGAGTGGGGAAATTTCGGGAGATTTAAGAACAACTGTATTGCCGGTTGCGATAGCACAGGCCACCGAGCGGGCCGCAATCTGAAGCGGGAAATTCCACGGCACAATTTGTGCCGAGACGCCAAACGGGGCAGGGATGGTGTAATCCACATAGCCAGCACCCAGGGGGATCATTTTCCCTTCCAGTTTGTCCGCAGCACCACCGTAGTAGGAAAAATAACGGGCAGCGGCCAGGGCTTCGTTCTTGCCGCCAGCCAGGGATTTGCCATTGTCGAGGCATTCCGCCAGGGCAATTTCATCGGCCATTTCCGTAAAGTGGCGGGATATGTCTTGCATCAGCTGGCCACGTGCGGAAGGGCGCATATCGCTCAGCACACGGCTTTCGAAGGCACGGCGAGCGGCAGCGACGGCCTTGTCCACATCACTCGCTCTGGCCTCGGCAATTTCACAAAGCTTTGTCGCCGTTGCCGGATTCTCGATCTCGATACGACCACCCGCATCCCCATCGACCCATTTCCCGTCGATGTAGTTTTGCCAATAATCCTTGATTTGATGTGCCATTCGGCCTCTGCCCTTTAGAAATTAATCACCGGCTCAGTGTAGCCGGAGCTTTTCTGACGGCAAGGGCAGGATCAGCCTGAAATTAGGTTTCAGAGTCAAAAAAAGGGTGGAAGCTGTGCTTCCACCCCACTCAGTCGAGGGAAGAGATTAAATAGCGGTTATTCAGCCGCCATGGCAATGCGACGTGAGCGTTTGCGCTTTTCGTCGTACATAGCGGCATCGGCCATGCGCAGAACTTCTGATTCGCTGCTTTCAACGTCATAAGGTGCTGCGCCAAAACTGGCCTGAAGCGGGATGAGCCTTGAGCCGTATTTTACTTGCGATGCGGCGAGAATGCCTTGCAATTTGCGTGTCCGGAACATGCCTTCTGCTGCACTTGTGTGGGTCAGGATGACAGCGAATTCATCTCCACCAAGGCGGGCGACGATATCAGAGGTGCGAATGTTTTCGCCCAGAAGCTTTGCAACATGCTTCAGCACAGCATCACCGGCTTCGTGGCCATAGTTGTCATTGACCGGTTTGAAATCATCAAGATCGATATAGACCAGAACGCCGGAATCGCCGTGGCGGTGGGCATCGGCAAGAATACGTTTCAGGTGAGAGTCAAAACCGCGTCGATTAACCAGTCCGGTGAGGGGATCGGTCAGAACCTGTGATTCAAGTTGTTTGATACGTCGTTTCTGGGCCTGAAGGCGTTCTTCGGCGGTATCGACGATATCCAGCATTTGTTCGAGAAGCTGCCATGGTTGCTTGCGGGTAATGGCAGTGCGATTGCGCAGTCCGTCGCGCAGGACTTCGGTCAAATGAGCAGCCTTGGCGGCGTAGTTGGGGTCTGTTCCGTCCAGTGCGATCATGGAAGCAGTCATCGGTTAACCTCTCGACATGTGGACCTGCAGAATGTTCAGGTCTAATTTTTTTTGCCCTGGGACCATCTTGCCGGTCTGTCGGGTATGCGCGAGGTACTACGCAATCGCCGTGCCAATAATTTATTGTTTAATATCAATTAGATAAAACAGTATCAAAGCGGAAATAATTGCCCGGCGAGCCTTATCACCCGGTCAATATTGCCGCTTTGAAATCAGCTCTGAACTGCTGTTTGTTCTTCAGTTGAGCGGTGTGATGGCGGCTTTGCCTGCCAGAACTGCATCCAGATTGTCCACGGCACAAAAACCCATGGCATTTCTGGTCTCCACCGTGCCGCTGCCGATATGCGGCAGCATGAATATATTTTGCAGGTTTCGATATTCCGGATGAATGTTGGGCTCACCTTCAAAGACATCCAGTCCCGCTGCGCGCAATTTACCTGATTTCAGCGCTGCAATCAGGGCTTCATCATCAACGACACCGCCCCGGGAGGTGTTCACGACAATCGCCCCATCCGGCATTTTGGCAATCCGCTCGGCGTTGAGAAATTTGGCTGTTTCCGGGGTCAAAGGACTGTGGATCGACAAAAAATCGCAAATTGGCAGCATTTCATCTGCATCTTCGTGATATTCGGCATCTCCGGCATAGGCTTCCAGATCAGCTGATACCCGGCTGCGATTATGATAATGAATTTTCATGCCGAAGGCCGCAGCTCTGTGTGCCAGGGCGCGACCGATTCGACCCATTCCCAGGATACCAAGACGTTTGTTCATCAGATCGACGCCCAGATTGTAATCCATGGCGAAGCCCTGCCATTTGTTTTCCCGTACCAGCGCCTGGCCTTCGTGGGCCCGTCTTGCCGCCGCCAGCAGCAAAAGCATGCCGGTATCCGACGTCGCTTCGGTCAGTACATCCGGCGTGTTGGTGATAATAATGCCGTTTTTGGTCGCCGCATCGACATCGATATGCTCGTAACCCACGGATACGGTTGCAATGATGCGAACTGTGTCAGGCATTTTTGCCAGCACATCGGCACTCAGTTTATCGGAAGACGAAACCATCAGGGCATCCTTGCCTTCTGCGGCTGCCAGCAAGGCCTCTGTTGAATATCGGTCATCTTCCTGATTGAGGACTGCATCGTAGTCCTGATCGACCCTTGCAGCGACGTCGACGGGCAGGCGACGGCTCACCAGCACTTTAAACTGTTTGCTCATGTTTGGTTCCTGGACAAAAAAATGTGATTAATCTTGAGAATATCTTCCTGGACAATAACGACAGAGTGGTGATGCCGCTACTGCCACAATAGGTTAATGTTGCCTCAGGGAGACTGACAATAATGCAAAAAACCTTGATTTCCGGACTGACGCTGATCGGCACTATTTTTGTGCTGTTATCGCCAAATACTGCCGCCGCGTTTAAGTTGCTGTCGCACCGGGCAGTCTATGACCTTTCGCTGGCGCCGGGTGACAACGGGAAGATCAGTCGCGCTGATGGTCGGCTTGTGCTGGAATGGGCTGATACCTGCGATGGATATACGACCGAGCAACGCATGTTGATGTTGCTTGATATTGAGGACGGTGTTGTGCGAAGCGACTACCAGTTTTCATCCTGGGAATCGAAAGACGGGGACCAGTTCCGATATGATGTGAAAACCGTATTCGGAAACCTGGAGCCAGAAGTTTTCCGGGGACGCGCAAATCGAAACAAGGGCACCGGACTGGCTACCTTCACAAAGCCGGCAAACCTGAAACTAAAGCTGCCAAAAAAGATTGTGTTCCCCAGCGAGCATATGGCGCTTTTGATTGATCAGGCCGCGAAGGGTGAGCGCCAGATTTCAATGCCGATGTTTGACGGAACCGGCGAAGGCGGGTTGTTTGAAGCCGTTGCTTTTGTGTTGGGGAAAGCCCCCGAGAAACCGGTCGACCTGCTGGCGAGCTATGCGGATACGCCGGGGTGGCGGGTCCAACTTTCATTTTTTGATCTTAATAATCTGGATCAACTGCCAACATACAAAGTTAATTTCACCATATATTCCAACGGTGTAGCGGGCGACGTTGTCATGGATTATTCAGATTTTGCAGTCCATGGGAAACTCTCGGATTTCAAGGTGTTGCCTTCAACTGGTTGTTAGCAAGAAGCCCAAAAGTCTGCAAGGCTCAGGGCTGATTTTCGTTTTGCCAGAGCCAGGCGGCGCCGCGCACACCACTGCTGTCGCCATGTTTGTTTTGCACAACCGGTGTTGAAATTTCGTCGCTGAACGAATATTCGGCTATCAGCGGCGGGACGTTTTTATACAGGCGTTTGACGTTCGAAACACCGCCGCCGAGGACAATTACATCCGGGTCCAGAACATTGAGGATCGTCGCAAGCGACTTGGCCAGGCGCCGTTCATATCGGGCAAGCGTTTCGTTTGCAGCATCGTTTCCATCTTCTGCCAGATGGATAATTTGTTCAGCTGTAATCGCCTCTCCGGTTACCAGGGCATGGTCCCGGGCCATACCGGTGCCAGAGACAAATGTTTCGATGCAGCCCTGTTTCCCACAATAGCAACGTACGCCGGGCCACTCTGTCTTCTCGGGCCAGGGCATGGGATTGTGCCCCCATTCTCCGGCAATAGCGTTTGGTCCGGTGAGGGCTTTTTGGGCGACAGCAATGCCGCCACCAACACCGGTTCCAATAATCACGCCAAAAACAACATTTGCCCCGGCGGCAGCACCGTCAACCGCTTCCGACAATGCGAAACAGTTTGCATCATTGGCAAGACGAACCGGACGGTCCAGCGTTGAAGCCAAATCCTGATCCAGGGCCTTGCCGATCAGCCAGGTTGAATTGGCATTTTTTACCAATCCGGTTGCAGGTGAGACCGTGCCGGGGATTGCAACACCAACACTGCCAATACCACCGGCTTCAAGCTCAACATCTTTCACCAGATCGCGGATATTGCACAAGGTTGCTTCATAGTCGCCTTGCGGGCTAGGGACGCGTTTTCGGGCGACGATCCGGCCCTCGCCATCCAGGGCCACGGCTTCGGTCTTGGTTCCGCCAAGATCTACGCCAATCTGGAAATCTACCATCAGAACCCGGACGCTTTCAGGTGATCACTAATCAGATTTTCCATTTCAAGCCAGTCGTTCGCCCGGTGATGGGCATGCTCAGCCTTCTCAAGCAAATTGGCGAGGCGGGGGTGGGCGATGAAATGGAGACGTAATACGTGGTCAGCATGATCCGCAACCGATTTGTGATTGTGGGGTATATCGTCAATGAATACAGCTGGAACGCCGGTTACTTGTGCCAGCTTCTTAACTACGGGCCCTTTGGCCCCCTTGTTCGCTATCAAGGGATAATCCAGACCGTTTTGCTTCAGGCATTCCAGCCGGTCTTCCCTGGCTTCAAGTGGAACATTGGACAAAACAACGATCTGCGCTCGCTCGGAAAGCCTGTTCAATACAGCTGCAGCGTCTGCCACCGGGGTCATATTGGATGCGTGTTTGCTGAAGAATTGTGGCATCAGATCGCGGATAACACGCCCGTCTACGACTTCATCGGTCTCTGCATGGCGAATATTGCCGTTCAGGGCAAATGAAGACCAATCGAACCAAAATTTGTTGGCTTCAAGAAATTCCAGGAAGCTGGCCATGAACTGGAACAGGACTTCATCAGCATCTGCAATGATCAGGGGGCGGTCAGATGCTATTTCCAGCTGGTCCATCTGCTGGACAACGGCTTCGTCTATATCTTGTGTTTTGAGGGTCATGTGCGGTCCGTGATTACCATTCAGGCGTGGCACCGGGCAATGCATGTCGTACTTGCCGGGCCATTTCGGGTTTGAGGCTGCTGGTTTCACAAAAGTCAGTCAGGGCTTCTTCATTTTCCATCAGGAAATCCATCACCGCGCCAAGGAAATCAGGGTCAGCTGCATTGGCGCGTAAATCGTCACCACTGGCGCCTGTGCGTTCCAGCATCGCTTGCAAAAGGTCTTCGTCACTCGCAATCCAGGCAAGGGCCTGCAATGCGATGATTTGCGCAGAATCAGGTGTCATAAAGCTGGAAAACCGTCCAAATAACCTAAAAAAAAGAACCAGATGCCCTCTGGAGAAAGATATTTGTCAAAATCTGGCAAACACCGCAAGCATATTGGCATTGTTGTGTCATAATGGTAGATGAATAATAAGTAAAATGCCCTGGTGTCAAAAAACCTGAAGTTAATAGCCGGGATGCGTATTTTGGTACAACGGAGCGTTTTCTCATCGACCAGCAGCAGATGAGATTTAAGAAAGAGGTAACATGGCCAAGACAATTTTGATTGTTGAAGATAATGAACTGAATATGAAATTATTTCATGATCTTCTGGAAGCGCATAACTATCAGACATTGCAAACACGCGATGGCAGTGATGCCCTGGCCCTGGCGCGCGAACATATGCCGGACTTGATCCTGATGGATATTCAGTTACCTGGTGTTTCCGGTCTTGAAGTCACTCGACAGATTAAAGCCGATGACGAACTGAAAAAGATCCCGGTCGTGGCAGTGACTGCATTCGCCATGAAGGGGGATGAAGACCGCATACGCGAAGGCGGCTGTGAAGCCTATATAGCCAAGCCTATCCGCATTGACGAATTGATCTCGACAGTTCAGCAATTTATTGGAAGTGAATAAGGAACGTTTGCTTTTTTTTCAGGAAACAGTTGATCCTGAAACTTGCTTGTAGTGATAAAGGAATTCAATGCCTGCCCGCGTCCTCGTCGTCGATGATATCCTGCGGAATGTAAAAGTACTCGAAGCCAAGTTGACGGCAGAGTACTTTGAGGTAGCGACCGCTATGAATGGCCGTGATGCTTTGGCGTTGATGGCCGAAGACCCGCCTGACATAGTACTTCTGGACGTCATGATGCCTGAAATGGATGGCGTCGAGGTTTGCCGTATCGTCAAGGCCGACCCGAAACTTTCTCACATACCTATCGTTATGGTCACGGCCCTCAGCGAACCGAGCGACCGGGTGCGCGGACTGGAAGCTGGTGCAGACGATTTTCTGACAAAGCCGGTTAACGACGTCGCTCTTTTTGCACGCGTACGGTCTCTGGTCCGCCTCAAAATGATGATGGATGAGTTCCGATTGCGCGAACAAACCTCCAGTAAATTTGGTGTGCTGGGCGAAGAAGGGGCTGTTCTCAATCTGGATACAGCTGGCGCAAATATTCTGGTTATCGATGACAGCATCGCCGATGGTCGTGTTATTACGTCGACACTGGAAGTTGATAACCAGGTGACGGTCGTCACTGAACCCGACAAGGCCCTGGATGTCGCCCGCCAGGGACACTTTGACCTGATTATTGTCAGCCTGTTGTTGCGCGACAGTGATGGCCTGCGCTTGTGTTCAAGCCTGCGCACGATGGACGATACCCGGCAGGCTTCGATCCTGGTCCTGATTGAAGACAATCAGATCGACCAATTGGTCAAGGCGCTGGATATTGGTGCCAACGACTATTTGATGAAGCCGATTGACCGCAACGAATTGCTGGCGCGCGCCTTGACCCAGATACGGCGCAAACGTTATCAGGACCGATTGCGTGAAAACTATCAGCTGTCCATGGCGATGGCAGTGACGGATGTGCTGACGGGCTTGCATAACCGACGCTATATGGAATCCCATCTTGGCAACCTTGTACGGCGCGCCGTGGAGGGTGGACGTCCTGTATCCCTGGTCATGCTGGATATCGATTTTTTCAAGGTTGTGAACGATACCTACGGTCACGATGTCGGGGATGAAGTCCTGAAAGAATTCGCCATTCGTATCCAGCAGAACGTTCGGGGAATTGATCTTGCCGCCCGTTATGGCGGAGAGGAATTCATGATCGTCATGCCTGAAACAGATCTGGCTGTGGCGCAAACTGTTGCTGAACGCCTGCGAGGCTATGTCAGCGATCAACCGTTCAAGGTCTCTCACGATGTTGGGGAACTGGTTGTGACCGTCAGTCTGGGCGTGACCGTTTCCGGCCCCGGCGATGTGCCGGAAACGATGATCAAAAGAGCAGATGAAGCCCTGTACAAAGCCAAGAACGACGGCAGAAACCGTGTTGTCGTTGTCGAAGGTCCACCAACAGAAAGCTAGAGTAATACCGCTTAAATCGGAAAAGCTTCAGCTACAAGCAAGCAAAAGGCCGCCCGGAAGGCGGCCTTTAGTCTTCAAGATATCGCTGACGCCACAGGCGTCAGGTGCTTACTTGATCTTTGATTCCTTGAACTCGACGTGCTTGCGCACAACCGGGTCATATTTCTTCAACACCATCTTTTCGGTGATGTTGCGGGGGTTTTTCTTGGTAACGTAGTAAAAACCGGTGTCCGCGGTGCTGACGAGCTTGATCTTTTGTGTGGCTGATTTTGCCATAACGACGCCTCCAAATGGGCGGTTGAAAATTATTGAACGCGGAAAATAGCCACTATCACAGCGAAGTCAAGAGCTTGATCCCCGCAAAGCGCCTGGATGGCGAGAAATAGCGATAATAAGGAAAACCAGGCATCCAAAGGCCACCACCCACATCAAGGCATGGGGACCTGTAAGGTCCATGGCATATCCACCCAGAGAGGGCCCGACAATGCCACCCAGGCCCCACGCGAGTGCTGTTGCTGCGTTGGCTGACACAAGGGCGGAGCCGCTGAACCGGGTACCCAGTATCCCCATGGCGATTGTCAGCAATCCATAGGCAATACCGCCCCAGAAGAACAATAATGGCCATATAAGCCAGCTATCTTCGATAACAAGTGGCACTGCCAGCGCACCGACCATGGTCAAGGCACCGCAAATAATAAGAATTGTGTATCTGTTGATAGTGTCTGACAGCCACCCGATGGGCACTTGTAAAAAGACGTTTCCCAATGCCAGTGTCGCCAACATATAGGGCGCGATCTCAACCGCTACACCTGCGCGTACGGCATATACCGGCATAAGACTGAAAGCCGCAAAATCGACGAAGGCCAGTAACAGGATCGCACCCATCAATGTGGGCACACGAAAAAGGTAAGAAATGACCGACCCTTCGGAAGCTTCGTGTTTTATCTGCGGCATCACTTTGCGAGCCATAAACAGCGGCACCAGTCCGGCAAGTACGACCGTTGTGCAGACAAGAAACGGCAACATCCCCTGAAAACCCAGGATCGGGACCATGACCGGACCGGCGGCAAACGAACCCGCCAGAACAGTTGCATAAATCCCGATATACCGGCCCCGGTTCGTGTCGTTGGCGATCATGTTGACCCATGTTTCGCTCAACATGAACAGCCCGTTTATGGTCATACCCATAACAAACCGCAACACCAGCCAGATGTCCGGATCGTAGAATATACCAAAAGACAGAAAACAGATTGCCGTTATCAGAAGAGACCCGGACATCACAAATCCTGGTCCAAAACGTCTGGCAACAGCAGGAAGCCAGGGTGAGGACACAAGAATACCAACGGCGGTCATGGTACTGTTGAGGCCAATGAAGGCGTTGCTGCGGCCCATGTCTTCCATGGCCAGTCCCAGCATGGGATAACTGACACCTAGCGAAAACCCGAAAACCGCAACTGCTGAAAGCAACGCCAGAAAGTCGAGCCTGAGCATTTCACCAAAGACCGATTTGCCGGTGTTGGGTGATCCCTCAGCCATAGATGACGCGGGACTTCAATCCGACAAAACAGAAAAAGGGAACGGGTCGCGCGGTCTCGTTAACCGGCGGGTTCTCAAAATAGTCAGGCAGGAATTCACCCAGCAGGAATTCAGTTACATCAATCAATTGAAGTTCCATACACTTCTTCAGGGTACGCCAATTGAGGTCTTCGAGTTCTCCACTGCCCGCCAGATTACCTTCGGCATTGCCGGCATCGGCCACGAAAAAACGGGCATCAAATCGGATCGGAGAACGGGTCGGTGTGCGGGCCCGGGCGACATAGTCCAGGCACTGCAAATCCGGATCAAAGCCTGAATCAGTAACGTGCTGCCAGGACCGGGGTTGTTGGTCTGAATGATGGTTTCCGGGTTTTCCCAGCATCAGCCCGGTCTCCTCATAGGTCTCCCGAACGGCGGCCATGGCAAAGGCTCTGGCCTTGGCGCGATCATGCCCGCATGAACGGGCGACACGGGCTGTGACATCTTCACGGGCATCTGTTGCGGGTATGGCGATCCGGTCATCCGGGTCTACGCGTCCTCCGGGGAAGACATAATATTCGGGCACAAAACTGTGTTTGACGTGGCGGCGGCCCATCAAAATTTCGATTTCACCTTTGTTGCTGCGCCGGAAAGGGATCAGGCTGGCAGCATCCTTTGGTCGGACAATTGCAGAACTAGTCATCAGACGTGATCTTCCTCACCACCAAAGCCATGCATGCGAAGACTCCATTGCAGGCCGATAATGGCACCCTTGGTCAGGGGCAGTAGCGCCAGTGCGAGAAACAGCGTTGTCGGCAGCCAGATCGACATTTGCACCCAGGTAGGCGGGGCCCATGCGCGTTCCATCATCAGTAAGCCGGGAACAACAATATGTCCGACGATCATGATGGTCATATAAGGCGGAGCATCATCTGCGCGCTGGTGAAAAAGTTCTTCCTGACAATGATTACATTCCCGGGCGACGCGGGTGTATCCGGTGAATATGCGGCCTTCGCCACAGCCGGGACAGCGCCGACGAAACCCGCGAGCCACGGCCTGAAACCATGGGCGATCAGAGATTGTTCTGGAAGAAGACATGTGGACCTGGGCGCAAGAGGAAGGAAAGAATACAAATATATGGCGGCAATCTACCTCATGCGCAATGCCTGACATGGAACAGGTCTAAGACAAGGGGTGATAATTTTTCCCGGATAATTGTATTTCGTTGAAATTGCGTTAATTTGCTGTGCAATCGGGTAAACAGGGTGGTATCGGCTTTTACGGAAACGCCCCAGGTAAAATAGTAAGGAAGATCGATGGCTGAAGCGGCAAATGCCATGGAAGATATGATGGCGCGATTGCGCCGCGAATTCCTGGATACAGCTGATGATCGCCTTGGTACCCTGGATGAACTGGTTGATGAAGTTCGTCAGGGCAAGGAAGATTCCCCCGAGAGAATGTCCGAATTCAGACGTATTGCCCACAGCCTGAAGGGTATGGGTGGAACTTTTGGTTATCCGCTGGTTTCGGTTATTGCCCACCGTCTTGAAGATTTTATCGAGAGTGAAGCTGATTTACACGACGACGTATTAGCCGACGTCCAGATATTTCTGGATCGTATGCGGGATGTCATCGATGGCGTGTTGGGGGCGGATGATCCCAACACCGCAGAGATCGTGCGCGCCTTGCCGGTTAAACGTGCCGGATTTGATGCTGAAGCCATTGAAGTCCTGGAAATCGAAGTTATGACCGTCATGCCCAAGGGTACGGCGACAACCATTGTCGAAAAAGAACTGCGCGCCTGCGGGTACCGGGTATCCAACGTTGAGCAACCCATCCAGGCGCTTGAATACGCCGTGCGCACAAAGCCCGACATGGTTATGGCGTCAGGTGTATTGCCTGGCCTGACCGGCGTTGACCTGGCGTGTGCCTTTCGCGCGATGCCGGTGACAAAATCAATTCCGGTTGTGCTGTTTACCAGTTTCAGCCGCGATCATAAAAGTCTGAGTGGTTTGCCGGAAGACGTGCCTATCGTCAAAAAAGGCGGGACATTCAGCGACGATCTTGCCAATGCCCTGATCGTATCGGGCCTGACCTGATCTGCGATAATGCGATATTGCGCTAGGCCTTTTTTTCGCCTTTGACATAGGGCACATAAGCAAAGTCTTCAGACTGAATGTGGTCTTTCAGCCAGTCGCGCAGGAAATTCAGAAATTCGCCGGTGTCGAAATCTTCCGGCATATCATGAAAATCATATTTGTAATCCTGAATATCCTGCTTCAAGTCGCGGTGCATGGCCTTGTGCGCACCAAGCCCAGGATACCTTGCCGCAGCCAGATATTTTTCTTCACGATCGAAATGCTCGGCAACGTAATTTTCCAGAGCATCAATGGTAACGGAAATTTGCGCAGTGCTTTCCTTCTTGCGGACGCTGCGCTCGAAATTGTTGACCAGTTCAAACAGCATCCGGTGATCGGAATCAACGGAACGGATACCCAGTTTGTAACCGTCTTTCCACGGCATGAAATCGTCGGAAACCTTGGCCGGTGGTGGCGGAGCGGCAAATAATTTCATCAAGCCAAACATGGTCTCAGGTCACTTTATAATCGTTTGAATGGGAAACCGGACAATAGTAGATTTTTTGAAAAATGAAAGTGCGGATATTCGAACCGTGCTGAGACAATTCATCACCGACGATTGGAATGGCGAACATTTTTGGGCCGACCCGGCTTTCCTGAACGACCTCGAGTGTTTCTGCCGGTATTACGGCCACGTTTATCAGCGGACTTTCCGGGTTTGATCTTACGGGTTGCCTCCGTCAACAGTTCGAGACGTACTGAACCGGTAATGGCGTCCGCTTCGACGACCTTGACTTCGACGGTATCTCCCAGCCGCCAGGCGTCACCACTGTGCTCACCGACAAGCGCGTGGTTCACTTCGTCATGATGGAAATATTCCGAGCCAATATCACGAATCGGCACCAGGCCATCCGCGCCGATTTCTGCCAGGGTGACAAACAGACCAAAGCGGGCAACGCCGGATATGCGTCCAGCGAAAGTGGCACCTGTGCGTGATTCGAGATAAGCCGCCATATAACGATCATTGGCTTCCCGCTCTGCCGCAGATGAGCGTCGCTCCATGGTCGAAATCTGTTCGCCAATTTCAACGAATTTTTCTCCGGCATCATCTGCCAGACCATCATCGCCCAGTCCCAGCGAGGAAATCAGACCGCGGTGGACCAACAGGTCGGCATAGCGCCGGATAGGGGAGGTGAAGTGGGCATATCGCTGCAAGGCAAGGCCAAAGTGACCGAGATTGTCGGGGCTGTAGATAGCCTGGGATTGACTGCGCAGAATGACGGTATTTACCAGCTGTTCCTGCGGCGTATTTTTGACCTTGGCCAGAATGGCATTGAATTGACGTGGCTTGATCGCCTGGCCCTTGGACAGATTAAACTCGAGCGTTTCAAGGAATTCGCGCAGCGATACAACCTTGTCATCGGCTGGCACATCATGCACCCGATACATACAAGGGCTTCGCTTTTTCTCAAGCGTTTC
The DNA here is from genome assembly GCA_018654745.1 of Alphaproteobacteria bacterium. Taxonomy (GTDB): domain Bacteria; phylum Pseudomonadota; class Alphaproteobacteria; order UBA2966; family UBA2966; genus JABILA01. The sequence goes on along the minus strand of JABILA010000133.1, from coordinate 19,484 downwards.
CGCTGCGGCAACGTTCGCCGCGATCATGAATTCCTCGACAAGTTTGTGGGCATCGAGGCGGGCGCGGGGGGCAACATGGCTGACGCGTCCGTCATCACCCAGACTGACGCTGAGTTCGGGCAGATCCAGATCAAGCGGCTGGCGTAATTTGCGCGCTTCAACAATGGAGGCATAGGCGCCATACAAGGGCTTGATCACGTCATCCAGCAGCGGGGCCGTTGCCTCATCCGGCGTGCCATCAATGGCCGTCTGGACCTGGGCATAACTGAACCGGGCGCGTGAGCGCATCAGGCCGCGGACAAATTCATGACGCAGCTTTTTGCCGTCTGCACGCAGCCACATATAGACGGCCATGCAGGCCCGGTCTTCATCCGGCACCAGGGAACACAGACCTGCCGACAAGGCTTCGGGCAGCATCGGCACAACCCGGTCCGGGAAGTAGGTCGAATTGCTCCGCAGCACGGCCTCGCGGTCCAGCGCTGAATCCGTTTTGACATACGCCGCAACATCGGCGATGGCGACCAGGACTTTCCAGCCGCCGGGATTTTTTGGATCATCATCCGCTTCGGCCCAAACCGCATCATCATGATCACGGGCGTCAGGTGGATCGATCGTTATCAGCGGCACATCGCGCAGATCAGTGCGATCTCCGAGGCCGGTTGGCGTGGCATTTTCTGCCTCGGCCAAGGCGGCATCGGGAAAGACATTGCGAATGCCATGACTTTTCAAAGCGATCAGGCTGAAGGTCCGGGGATCAGACATTGGTCCGACGATTTCGCGTACCCGGACCTGCTTGAGGCCCATTTTACGACCGTCGACAACTTCTGCCAGGACGACATCGCCGGGTGCTGCGCCCTGGCTGTCCGCACCTGTCACGGCATATTCAGATTTTGCCCGTCGGTCCGTGGGCTGAATTCGACCCTGGCCGTTGACCAGTTGAAAGACGCCGACAACTTCCTCTTCGCTGCCGCCAATGGCCCGCATGATCCGGGCTTCGTACATATCGTCTGACAGGCGTTTGAGGCGGGCCAGTGCCCGGTCGCCCGGTGCCATGGCCTTGGCGCCACTGCGTCCCTGGGTCACGATTATGCGTGGCGGGGGCGCTTCACCTTCCCACACGGCCGGGCGCGCAAATAATTCGCCGTCGACATCAATTTCACTGATTTCAATAATCGTGACGGGCGGTATTTCGCCGGCGACATGGACTTTGCGTCGATGGCCTTTTTCGATAAGGCCTTCGGTTTTCATCTCCCGAATGACGCGTTTTAACAGCATCCGGTTTTTATCGCCCTTGATACCAAAGGCGCGGGCAATTTCTTTTTTGCCAACCTTCGACGGACTTTCCTGGATGAAGGTCAGGATATCCTTTTTGTCAGGGAAGTTTCTGATTTTGCGTGGTTTTTTGTCCAAGGACTTTGCTGACTATTCCTCAGCTGGCGCGGCATCAGTGGCTGCTGTCGCTTTGGGTTTCTTTGCTGCGGCTTTCTTTTTCGCTGCAGCTTTTTTCTTTGGCGCGGCCTTTTTCTTCTTCTTTGCTGCGGTCTTCTTTTTGGCCGGAGCTTTCTTCTTGGGTGCCTTGGCGTTCAGAAGTTCCAGTGCTCGTTCGATGGTGACTTCTTCGGGCAACAGCCCCTTGGGCAACGTTGCATTGACCTTGCCATGTTTGACATAGGCCCCGTATTTGCCATCGAGTACATTAATCGGTTTTTCGTCTTCGGGATGGTTACCCAGTGCTTTCAAAACAGAAGCTGCAGGCCCCTGGCCGCGCTTGGCATCGGCTTCGGCGATCAACTGAACAGCCCTGTTCATGCCAATCGTCAAGACATCATCATCGCCTTTGACAGAGGCATATTTCTGGTCGTGACGCAGGAAGGGGCCAAAGCGACCAATACCGGCAACGATCTTCTTGGTGGTTTCCGGGTGATAACCCACTTCGCGGGGCAGGGAGAGTAAGGCCAGCGCCATTTCCATGTCCACTTCGGCCGGGTTACGTTCCTTGGGCAGACCAACGCGTTTGGGCTTTTCGTCGCCTTCCTGCTCGCCAACCTGAATGTAGTTGCCAAAAGGTCCCTTGCGAACCGTGATCATTTTGGCGTTTTCAGGATGCAAACCGATTTGGCGCGGTCCCTCGTCAACACCGTCGCCGCTGGTGGTCAATTGACGTGTGAACTTGCATTCCGGATAGTTGGAACAGCCAACAAAAGCACCGAATTTTCCGAGTTTCAGACCGAGGCGACCTTCTCCGCAAGTCGGACATTTGCGCGGGTCAATCTCAGGGTCATCGGAATGGAAAAAGTGTGGGCCGAGAATTTCGTCGAGCCTGTCCAGCACTTCCCGTACGCGTAAATCGGCGGTTTCGTCCACGGCGGCATTGAACGGAACCCAGAAATCCCGGAGCAGAACTTTCCAGTCCACTTCTCCGGCTGAAACGCCATCCAGTTTGGTTTCCAGGTCTGCGGTGAAATCATATTCAACATAGCGTGGGAAAAAGCTGTCGAGGAAAGTTGTGACAACGCGACCACGATCTTCCGGGTAAAACCGGTTCCGATCCAGGCGTACGTAATTACGATCCTGCAAAACAGACAGGGTACTGGCATAAGTCGACGGGCGACCAATGCCCAGTTCTTCCATGCGCTTGACCAGCGTTGCTTCCGAAAAGCGGGGGGGGGGCTGGGTGAAATGCTGTTCCGGTTTGACCGGACCGTTATTCAGGTCGCTACCTTCAGTCACTTGCGGCAGGCGTCCGGCTTCTTCATCGCCGTTTGCGTCGTCGTCCTTGCCTTCCTCGTAAAGTTTGAGGAAACCATCGAACAGCACAATCTGTCCCGTGGCGCGCAATACTGCCTGGCCACCGGCATCAATATCAATCGACGCCTGTTGCAAGCGGGCCGATGCCATCTGGCTGGCCATGGTACGCTTCCAGATCAGGTCATAAAGCCGCAATTCCTCGGCACCCAATACGCGCTCAAGCTCTTTCGGGCGGCGCGCAAGGCTGGTAGGGCGAATGGCTTCGTGCGCTTCCTGCGCGTTTTTGGCTTTGGATTTATATTCGCGCGGTGCTTCAGGCACGTAATTCTGGCCAAAGTCTTCGGCGATAACGTCGCGGCAATTGGTGATGGCTTCGGCGGCCATGTAAACACCGTCTGTCCGCATATAGGTTATCAGACCAACGGTTTCACCGCCGATATCAATACCTTCATACAAACGCTGGGCGGTTTGCATGGTCTGACGGGCACTCATGCGCAGCTTACGCGAAGCTTCCTGTTGCAATGTTGACGTCGTGAACGGCGGGTAGGGGTTACGTGGCCGTTCCTTTGTCTCAACCTTCGCCACTTTATAATAAGCGGCGGCCTCAATGGTATTTACGGCGTGGGTGGCAGCGGCTTCGTCGCCCAAATCGAACTTGCCAAGCTTTTTACCTTCAAGCGTCGTCAGGCGGGTCGACATCTTTTCGCCAGCCGCAGTCGTAAAATCGGCCAGAACCGACCAGTATTCCTGAGGACGGAAGGCTTCGATATCCAGTTCGCGCTCACAGATCAGGCGCAAGGCAACAGATTGAACCCGTCCAGCGGAGCGAGAACCCGGCAATTTGCGCCACAGAACCGGCGACAGGGTAAATCCAACCAGATAATCCAGAGCCCGGCGGGCTTGCTGGGCGTTGATCAGGTTCATATCCAGATCACGCGGATTGGCAATCGCTTCCTGAACGGCTGTTTTGGTGATCTCGTTGAAGGCTACACGATGAACCTCGACGCCCTTGACGGCACCTTTTTCCTCGAGGGCCGCCAGAACGTGCCAGGAAATGGCCTCGCCTTCCCGATCCGGATCAGTCGCGAGATAGAGATTATCCGCGCCCTTTACGGCTTTGGTGATGGCCGTCATGTGTTTCTTGGACTTCGGATCCGTCTGATACGTCATCGCGAAATCTTCGTCTGGCCGCACTGAACCATCCTTGGCAGGAAGGTCTCTGACGTGACCATAACTAGCCAGGACGATGAAATTGTCGCCCAGATACTTGTTAATTGTCTTGGCTTTGGCCGGTGATTCGACGACAACGACGTCCATGTTCGCTCCGAATAAACGAAAATTACAACAATACTTCGGTCTTTGAATTAAGTGCTAAATCATTGACCTATAACAATGAAACCTGATTTCCCGGATGTCGATCCAGTCGTCCGGCAAGTTCAAGTTCCAGCAAAATGGTAAAAACCATCGCCGCTGTCAAATGGCACTGTCTGATCAGTTCGTCAATAGGCGTCGGTGTCGGACCCAGCTTTTCTTCAACCAGTTTTCGGGCATTTTCCAGTTCCTGGCTACTTGGTGATGCTGGTTTGGCGTAGCTGAAGAGGTCTGGTTCAGGCTCCTGGGCAGAGGGCATGATCATACCGCCCAGGGCGTCGATAATATCGTCAATTGTTTCAACCAATCGAGCACCCTGGCGGATCAGGTCGTTACTCCCCCGGCATCTGGGATCCAGCGGGGAACCGGGAACGGCCATGACTTCGCGGCCTTGTTCGTTCGCCATCCGCGCCGTGATCAGGGAGCCGGACTTCTTCGCCGCCTCGATCACCAGCACCCCCAGCGACAGGCCGGAAATCACCCTGTTTCGCCTTGGAAAGTGCCTGCCTTGCGGCTTTGTGCCGACGGGTTGTTCCGCCACGACAATGCCTGCATCGATAATTTGTTCGTATAATTCCTGATGTTCTGCCGGATAGACGACATCAATACCACCGGCAACAACTGCAATTGTCCCGGATTTCAACGAGCCTTCATGCGCTGCCGCATCTATACCTCTGGCAAGGCCGGAGGCGACCACCAGTTCCTTGTCCCCCAGTTCCATCGCGATCTGGCGGGCAAACCGGATGCCGGATGCCGAGGCGTTGCGGGCACCAACCATGCCAACACACCGACGGTTCAAAAGGTGTAGGTGGCCTTTTACCGTCATCACCGGCGGGGCGTCACTCGTGGCCGCGAGGGCGACCGGATAATCAGGCTCCCCGATTGTGATCAGTTGCGCACCGACGGCGTCCGTGGCGGCCCATTCGTCCTCCGCCACTGACTTGCTACATATCTTGTAGGGCTTCTTGCGCCCGCCACGCCGGGCAAGCTCAGGGATCGCCTCAAGGGCGCTGGTAGCTGATCCATAGGCTTCCATAAGCTGGCGCCAGGTTACCGGGCCAACATTTTCGCTACGCAGCAGCCTGAGGCGATCAAGTCGCTCGGAATCAGTGATCGATGAGGGAATATTCATCCCGGTACGATGGTTTGGCGCGCCTGTTTCGTCAACCCTGAGTAGTCAAATAGGGCTGTTTTGGAGCATGACCGTTCTTATCAGGCGACTTACAGGTGGCTGGCGTTGGTCTTTCGAATTCGGGCGTCAGGTCGTTTGAAAACGTCCGGGTTCAGCTTCATGCCCAGTCCTGGACCGGATGGAGCCCGAATGAAACCGTCTTCGACAGGTGGCAGTTCGGTCACGAAGTCCTGATACCAACCGTAATAGAAGGCTCTGACCATTTCCTGAATGAAGGTATTTGGCGCATGCAAAGACATATGGGTTGATGCAGCCAGGGCCACGGGGCCGGTGCAGTCGTGGCCGGTGAAGGGCAGGCTGTGGGTATCACAGTAGGAAGCCACCTTACGGGCTTCGGTCAGGCCACCACCCCAGACGATATCCATAATGACCAGTCCGACATCGGCCTTTTCGATCAGATCGCGATATTGCGCACGACCGCCCAAAAGCTCACCAACGGCAATGGGGGCCCGGGTGGAAGCAGCGACCTTGCCGACATTGCCCTGGTGGTCCATGCGCACAGGGTCTTCAATCCAGGTCAGGTTAAAATCTTCAAGGGCGTGACATATCCGTTTGGCGGTGGGCACATTCCACAGCGAATGCAGCTCGCACATGATTTCCATGCGGTCACCCACGGCATTTCGGATTTTTTCGAAGGGGATGATTGCGGTTTTCAGATCTTCATCGGAAATATAATTACCGCCGGAAGCTTCGGCTGCGAAATCAAAGGGCCAGATTTTCATCCCGCGGATACCCATATCCAGCAGACTTTGGGCCAACTCATCCGCTGTGTTCATGAAGCCATCGAGGTCTTCGTATGGACCTTCTGCTGTTGCCGATGCAATGCCGAAATTGGCCGTTACCTGGGCTGCCGCCTTGCGGACATACTTATATCCCGCACATGTGTTGTAAACCCGCACCTTGTCGCGCGAGGCACCACCCAGCATCTGGTAGATCGGTTGATTGCAGGATTGGCCCCAGATATCCCACAAAGCGATATCCACAGCCGATGTGCCGCGCATCTCGGCACCTGATCCACCGCGCCCGGCATAGCCGGTCATGCGGTGGCTGTGATGTTCGATATCCAGCGCGCTTTTGCCCAGTAGGTACGGGGCGATAAATTCGTGAATGTGGGCTTCGACAGCGTCAGCCCCAAAAAATGTTTCACCAAGGCCAACGATGCCGTCTTCTGTATGAAGCTGAACCCAGAGCAGGTTCGGGAACTCATCGACGTAAATTGTTTCAATTTCCGTTATTTTCATGGTCTTACGCTGCCGATCCTGATCAGATTTAATTTATTTGCCGTGCGCCGCCAGCCAGTCGGCCGCCAGTTTCTCTCCCAGTTCGATTTCCGTCTCTGTCATTTGTTTGGCAATACTTCGCCGACGATAATAGATCTTTCGCTTGCCAAATTTGCCCTTTGAAGAAGCAATGCTGATTTCCAGCCATTGCAGGGATTTGACCAGGTCCTTTTCATAAATATCACCAGTGAGATAGGCGTGAGAGACAACATACTGGGCTCGCCAATGCAGTTTATCCGCTGCATTCTGGTATATTTTCAGTGCGTGAACGGGGTCTTTTTCGACGCCGCCCTGACCGTGAAGGTGATACTGGGCAATATGGTACATACCATTGACGTTGCCTTGATCGGCAGATTTTTTGTGCCAGTCATAGGCCCGGACAATGTCTTTGGGCACACCCAGACCCCGGCGGTACATTTCTCCTACCAGAACCTGTACTTCGGGATCACCGGCTTCGGCCTGCGGTAGCCAGATATTTAATGCCTTTAGAAACCGACCCTGGTCGAAATCTATTTGTCCTGGACGAAGTTTGTTTGTGTCCTGTTTTCGCGGTCCGGTATCGTTGGCCTGAAGTGGGGTCACGAAAAGCAGGAGCAGGGAGACAACAAGGCTTGTCAGGCGAATTCCGGGCATCGGGTTTCTCATTTTGAAGGGCTGATCTCTACATCTTTTTTCTTGCCGATCCGGGGCTCTTCACCCTTGAGGATACGACGAATGTTTTCATGGTGCCGCACCCAGACCAGAACTGCAAGAAAGATGGAAAACTCCGTGACCTGGTCGGTCGAGAGGTAATATGCGATAACCGGCGAGGCCGCGAGGGCCATCATGCCTGAAAGGGAAGAAATGCGAAAAATCAACGCAGTAACGGCCCATGTTAAACAAGCACCTAAGCCTACAGGCCATGAGATGGCGATCAAAATACCCAGTGTTGTCGCAACACCCTTGCCACCGCGGAACTTCAGATAAAGGGGGAAAAGGTGACCGAGGAAAGCACCACCGCCCGCCATGACAGCCATATCCGGGCCAAACATCGCACCGCCAATCAGGACAGCCGCCGCCCCTTTGCCGCTGTCAAGGATGAGTGTCGCGAAAGCCAGCGGTTTGTTACCTGTCCGCAGGACGTTGGTCGCACCGATATTACCGGAACCGATTTTGCGCAGATCGCCATAGCCAGCGATGCGCGTCAGCACCAGCCCGAAGGGAACTGAGCCCAGCAGGTATCCGATGAACGCTCCGGCCAGCAAGGGCCACCACAACGTAATATCACCCATGGGGTCTGGCACAAGCTCAGCCTTCGTTCAGGTTAAAGACAGTTTCGCCAGCAACAATTGTTCTTATGGCGCGGCCCTGGGTCGGGCGATCCTCGAAGGCGGAGTTCTTGGATCGGGAAAGAAACAGGCTTTCGGTGATACGCCAGGGCATATCCAGATCAATCAGGATCAGGTCTGCTGGTGCGCCTTCCGCCAGTTTGCCTGACGGCAGACCCAGCATCTGTGCCGGTGCCCGTGTCAGGGCGTCCAGCAGGCGCATCAGAGGCACTTGTTTGGTGTGATGCAGCTCCAGCGCCAACGGCAGGACAGTTTGCAGGCCAATGGAGCCATCAGCGGCTTGCGCAAAGGGCAGGCGTTTGGCTTCCTGATCGTGCGGTGAATGATCACTGACGATACAGTCGATAGTCCCGTCTTCCAGACCGGCAACGACGGCCAGTCGGTCTGCCTCACTGCGCAGGGGCGGGGATACCTTCGTAAAGGTCCGGTATTCACCAACCGCCAGTTCATTCAAGGCAAAGTGATGGGCCGCCGCCGAACAGGTCACGGGCAGGCCCCTGTCTTTTGCCTGGCGAATGGCCTTGATGGAGGCTTCCGTCGATATGCAGGCGGCGTGATAACGGCCCCCGGTCATTTCTACCAGACGCAGATCGCGTTCGACCATCATGACTTCGGCGATGGATGGCACGCCGGGAATACCCAGGCGCGTTGACATCTCACCGGCATTCATGGCCCCGGAGGCGGCCATGGAAGGCTCTTCCGGGTGCTGGATGATCAGCAGGTCCCAGCCTGTGGCGTAAGCCAGTGCCCGGCGCATGACCTGGGCAGACCCAATGGCCCGGTGACCATCAGAAAAGGCAACAGCACCGGCTTCCGCCAGCATACCCATCTCAGTGATTTCCTCACCTTTTCGCCCGCGTGTCACGCAGGCGGTGGGAACAACATTGACGATGGCGGTATCCCGCGCCCGGCGGGAGACAAACTCAACCAGTGCCACTTCATCGACACAAGGGTCGGTCGAGGCCATGGCGGCGATGGTGGTAATACCGCCTGCAGCCGCTGCCTGACTGGCCGTGGCCATGGTTTCTTTCTGTTCCTGGCCAGGCTCACCCAGATAGGCACGGGCATCAATCAGACCGGGGGCCAGGACATGGCCCTCACAATCAATGATTTCAGCGCCATAGGGGACCTGTGGTACGTCCAGGCCCTTGATAATTTCCCTGATCTTGCCGTTTTTGATGATCAGGCCACCTTTGGCATCCAGCTTTGACGCCGGATCCATTAGTCGGGCGTTGATAAAGGCTGTCAGACCACTCATCGCGGTTGCCTCTGGTCGCAGAGAACTTCGAGGCAGGCCATGCGCACAGCCACGCCCATTTCGACCTGTTCCCGGATGGCGCTGCGGTCAATGTCGTCGGCGACGTCCGTTGCGATCTCGACACCGCGGTTCATGGGGCCGGGATGCATGATCAGGGCGTCAGGCTTGGCGGCGGACAGTTTTTCATAATCCAGCCCCCAGAAATGGAAATATTCGTTTGTGGACGGGACATACGATCCTTGCATACGTTCCATCTGCAAGCGCAACATCATCACAATATCAACGTTTTTCAGGCCTTTGCGCATGTCATGATGGACTTCCAGGCCCATGCGCTCAAAGCTTTTCGGCACCAGCGTTGGCGGGCCGATCAGGCGCACACGTGCCCCCATGATATTCAGCAGATGGATGTTGGACCGGGCAACCCGGCTGTGGGCGATATCGCCGCAAATCGCCACTGTCAGACCCGCCAGCGTGCCTTTGCGTCGTCGGATTGTCAGGGCGTCCAGCAAGGCTTGCGTTGGATGTTCGTGGCTGCCGTCGCCGCCGTTGATCACGGCGCCATCGACCTTTTGCGCCAACAGGTTCACCGCACCTGACTGGTCATGACGGACCACCAGTATATCAGGCTGCATGGCGTTCAGGGTCATGGCCGTGTCGATCAGGGTTTCACCCTTTTTGATGGACGAGCCTTCGACAGCCATATTGATGACGTCAGCACCCATGCGCTTGCCGGCAAGTTCGAAAGAGGCGCGGGTCCGGGTGGAGTTTTCATAAAAGAGATTGATCTGGGTCCGGCCCTTGAGCAGATCGAGCTTCTTGTCGACTTGCCGGTTGTGGTCAACATAGCCTTCGGCCTTGTCGAGCAAGTAGGCTATTTCCAGGGGGTTCAGACCTTCAATACCCAGAAGATGTCCCTGAGCCAACTGGCTGTTGGGCGGGATGGGATTGTCGAGCGATTTTGCTGCTGCGGTCATTAAAGCCCGGTTATAAAGCGCACTCGTTTTGGGGGCAATAGTCTAATGCCCGGGATCACCATAAAATTGGCAATAACAAGGGCATAGTGACCATCGCTGCCAGCGTCGACAGGGTAATGATGCCCGCCATCAAGGCCACATCGCCGCCCATCTGCCGGGCCAGGATAAAGGACGAAGAAGCTGTTGGCAGTGCTCCCATCAATATGACAACTTTCGCCGTCAAGCCACTGACACCAAACAATAAACACAAACCGAACATCAGCAATGGCATGCCCAGCAGCCGTAGCAGGCTGGCCTCTGTCACGCGCCTCCCGGCGGTGCGTAGAACCGATAAATCCAGTCCCGCACCGACACACAAAATACCGATGGGCAGGGCTGCCTGCGCCAGAATTTCGATGACCGGACCAACCACCGGCGGCAGGCCAATGCCGGTGTAATTCAGCAAAAACCCGGCAAAGCAGGCAATAATCAACGGATTGCGCGCCATCATCAAAAGCACAGCCCGGATACCCGGCGGATGCACCCCGCTGAACCGCGCCAGGGCATAGACACACAAGGCGTTGGACATGGGCACCATTATCGCCACCACAACAGCGCCCAAAGCATTGCCAGCCGCGCCCCACAGCTCAGCGGCTATGGCCAGCCCGACATAGGAATTGAACCGCACCGTGCCTTGAAACACCGAGGTCAGCGCCGGTCCCTGACCAAAGCGCTTTTTCAAGCCAATGGTTACAAAACCCATGATCGCCAAGGCCGATACGATCACACCCGCCAGCGGCAATACCTCAAACCCCTCCAGATCCGCCTTCGCCAGGTTCGATCCCAGCAAGGCCGGAAACAGCAGAAAATAAACCAGCCGCTCCAGCAGCGGCCACAGCTCATCACCCGGAAACTTCATCTGCTTCAGGCCATAACCCGTTGCGATTAACAGGAAAACCGGAAGGAGTGCGGCGATGATCGCGGTCATGCGCTTGATTTTGGTTGGGAAATCATGGGCTGCATTGGAAAGGAATTTGGTGAGGTGTCAAGATTTTCGACAAAAGAGTTTCAAGATTGATTCACCCCCATCCTGACCTTCCCCCCTCAAGGGGGAAGGAACTCACATTGAAAGTTCGCCCCTACCAAAAAAAGCCCTTCCCCTTGAGGGGGAGGGTTGGGTGGGGGGGAGCCAATCTCAATAACCTGTTGAGTTTAAATCAGAAATCCAACGTTCAATCCATCCTGAACCGCTGCAGTCGCTCCTTACTCGTCATGCCCGTGCTTGACACGGGTACCCACGTCTTTCCGCCGCCGTTGTTAAGACGTGGGTACCCGGATCAAGTCCGGGCATGACGCAGGAGAAAGGCTGGAAGGATACTCCACTAGTATGACGCCAGTGCTGGGCTACCCTATCCCGCAGGTGACGTCAGGAACCTCGCAAGGATCGGGCCGGCTTCATCGACCTGGATAAACGGGACCGAGTGGTAGCCGCCTTTGATCACGTGCAGTTGCAGGTGGGGCACGGCATTTTTGACCAGGTCCGCTTGCCAGACGGGGACGACGGTATCCTGGTCACCCCAGATGGCTGCCACCGGCAGGCCTTGCTTGCCAACGACTTCATATTGGGCTTGCAGCGTTGTCAGCGGGAAGTGGCGCATGGTGGAGACCATGGAGCGCAAAAATCCTTTGTAGGAAATCTGTTCTTCGTAGCGGGCAACGATATCGGGGATAACCGGGCCCTGGTTTTTAGGCTCAGCCATGCCGCCGATCATGAGTTTGCGGCCAAGTGTGCCCATGAACCAGTCGCCAAAAACCGGGATATTCATCATGCCGATCATTTTGGTGGTGAGGCCTTCCGGGTCCGGGAAGCCCGCCGGGGCAAACAGGCCAAGCCGGGTCACGGCGTTCGGGTGATTGGCAGCATAATTCACCGCTATCGCACCGCCCATGGAGTAGCCCACAAGGTTAATTGGTCCAGCTACATTCTGGCTTTTCAACAGCTCAACCAGTTGCCGGTCAAAGAATTCAGCGCTGTTGTCAGCGTCGGGCCGGTCGCTCCAGCCGCGACCATATAGATCGTAGGTCAAGACCCGCAAACCCGCGCCTGTCATATGTTCCAGCAAGCCTTTCCAGACAAATGACGGCGTCGACAGGCCATGCACCATGACCGTGATATCGCCATTTTCAGGGCCGTGCCATTGATAATGCACCTGGCCATCGCTAAGGGCGACGAAACTGCCAGGGGCCTTTTTGCGGGCGGTGTCGTCCAGGTCAACCAACCTGCTTTGGGCAACAAAATATGCGCCAGCTGCAACCACAACAATCAAGGCAATCAGATATCCGAGCCACTTGAAAATTTTCATTTTTAATAGACCTATAAAAAAATATACGCTTAAACAAACATAGCTTTGCACAAAGACGAAAACTGTTCCACCCGCATTGGCAGGCTTTACTCAGCAGCTTCTCCGTAGGGCACGTTCTTGCCGCCGTATCGGCGCACGCGGACGTTGGCTTGTTCGGCGTGACCGACGAAGCCTTCCAGCAGGCACAATCGGGAGCAGACTTCGCCGACCTGGGTGGCAGCTTCATCGGTCAGAATGCGTTGGTAGCTGTGGGTTTTGAGGAATTTGCCGACCCAGAGGCCGCCCGTGTAACGACCGGCCTTGCGAGTGGGCAGGGTGTGGTTGGTGCCGATGACCTTGTCGCCGTTGGAGACGTTGGTGCGGGGGCCCAAAAAGAGCGCGCCGTAGCTGGTCATATTATCGAGGAACCAGTCGTCGCGGTCGGTCATGACCTGGACATGTTCAAAGGCCAATTCATTTGCAATATCAAGCATTTGATCATAGTTATCGCAGACAATGACTTCACCGTAATCGCGCCAGCTGGCGGCTGCGGTCTCGGCGGTCGGCAGGATTTTCAGCAGGCGCTCGATCTCGGCCATGGTGGCCTCAGCCAAGCTGCGAGAATTGGTGATCAGCACGGCGGGCGAGTTATAACCATGCTCGGCCTGGCCCAGCAGATCGGTGGCGCAAAGCTCTGCATCCACCGTTTCATCAGCAATGATCATGGTTTCCGTGGGACCAGCGAACAAATCGATGCCAACCCGGCCAAATAACTGGCGCTTGGCTTCCGCCACGAAGGCGTTGCCGGGGCCGACCAACATGTGAACGGCTTCAATACTTTCTGTGCCGAGCGCCATGGCCCCCACGGCCTGTATCCCGCCCAGGCAATAGATTTCATGTGCGCCACCCAGATGCATTGCGGTGACGATAGCGGGATGAGGCTCGCCATTATTAGGCGGGGCCGAGGCGATGATGCGCGGCACACCGGCCACTGAAGCCGTGAGCACCGACATATGGGCCGAGGCCACCATGGGGAATTTGCCGCCGGGCACATAACAGCCAACCGATTGGACCGGAATGTTTTTATGGCCGAGGATCACGCCGGGCAGGGTCTCGACTTCGATATCGGTCATTGAGGCGCGTTGGGCTTCAGCGAAGCGGCGGATCTGCGCCTGGGCGAACTTGATATCCTCCAGATCGCGTTTGCTGACGCGGCTTTGGGCGGTTTCGATATCGGCGTCAGTTAAGCGAAAGGCCTCTGGTGTGTAGTTGTCAAACCTGGTCGAAAGCTCCCGAACGGCAGCGTCACCGCGGGTTTCGATCTCCTTCAGAGCTGCTTCAACGACCTCGCGCACTTTGGCATCGTCTTCGGCGCGTTCATCTTCCGGTTTTCCGCGTTTGAGATATTCGGTCATGATCAGCTTTCGATTTATTGGCGGGTCAAACGGCACTCATGTTCAAGGCATCGAGGGCGCCTTGCAGGATATAGGCGGCAGCCATTTTGTCGACAACTTCGGCCCGGCGTTTGCGGGTGGCGTCGGCCTCCAGCAAGGTGCGGGTGACAGCCTGTGTGGACATGCGTTCATCCCAGTAGGTGATCGGAATATCGAATTTTTCCAACAGGTTAGCGGCAAATTGTCGTGTTGATTGGCAGCGCGGGCCTTCGGTGCCGTCCATGTTGAAAGGCAGGCCGAGGACGAGGGCGCCGATCTCATTGGCGTCGATAATCGCCTTTAATTCCAGAGCGTCTTTGGTGAACTTGCTGCGCCGGATGGTTTCCAGCGGGGAGGCGATGGTGAACGACAAATCCGACTTCGCCAGACCGATGGTTTTGCTGCCAAGATCAAGGCCCAGCAACGATTGGCCGCGCTTGATAAAGGGTTTGATATCGACGGGGTTGCGGACGATCATGGGCGGTGATACTTTCGCGAAACCATCGGCCTGGCCCTTGATACGCGGGGCTTTCAGCCTGATTTACGCTCTTGATTTTCAAACTTTGGAGAAAGTGACACATGTCGCTGGATAAAGCCACAGTGGCGGGCATTGCCCACCTCGCCCGGATACGGGTTGACGACGACCGTCTTGAAACAATGGTCGGTGAGCTGAACAATATTCTGGGCTGGATTGAGCAGCTGGGGGAGGTCGACACGGACGGTGTTGCGCCTATGACCAGCGTCGCTGATATGCAGGCTCCCATGCGCCAGGACGTTGTAAATGATGGAAATTATCAGGATCGGGTGCTGGCCAATGCCCCGGCGGCGGCGGACGGTTTCTTTGGCGTGCCGAAGGTGATCGAATAATGGCCGCTTTGACTGATCTGACCCTGGCGGAAGCCCGTGACAAGCTGACATCGCGGGAGATTTCCTCGCGGGAATTAACCGAAGCCCATATCGTGGCAATGGAAGATGCCCGCGACCTGAACGCCTTTATCACAGAGACACCGGAACGTGCATTGGAAGTTGCTGATGCAATTGACGGGAGCGAAAAAGGCGGACATTTGGCGGACATTTCGTCTCATTCCGGGGGCATTGGGCGGACAATTGAGGGCATTCCGCTCGCAATCAAGGACCTTTATTGCACCAACGGCGTGCAAACCACAGCGGCGTCTCACATTCTGGAAGGCTTCAAACCACAATACGAATCGACCGTCACCGCAAATATGTGGGCAGCCGGTGGCGTCATGCTGGGCAAAACCAATCTCGATGAATTTGCCATGGGCTCGTCGAACGAAACCAGTTATTTTGGCAACGTGTTGTCACCCTGGAAACGCACCGGAGATGACGCGGCCCAAATCGTGCCGGGTGGATCGTCCGGTGGCTCGGCCTCGGCGGTTGCGGCTCGGATTGCGACGGCGGCGATTGGCACCGATACCGGTGGCTCCATCCGCCAGCCCGCGTCCTTTGTTGGCATCGTCGGCATGAAACCAACCTATGGGCGTTGTTCGCGCTGGGGCATCGTGGCTTTTGCCTCGTCGCTGGACCAGCCCGGACCGATGACGCGCACGGTGCGTGATTCGGCGATTTTGCTGCAGGCCATGGCCGGACACGATCCGAAAGATTCCACGTCGGTCAACCAGCCGCTGCCCAACTTCGAAGCCGCATTAACGAATGATATCAAAGGCTTGAAGATCGGTATTCCGAAAGAATATCGCATGGACGGCATGCCATCCGAGATCGATGATCTGTGGAAGCAGGGCGTTAAATGGCTGGAGGATGCCGGGGCGGAAGCTGTTGAGATCAGCCTGCCGCACACCAAATACGCCTTGCCTGCTTATTATATCGTGGCCCCGGCCGAAGCTTCGTCGAACCTGGCGCGTTATGACGGTGTGCGTTATGGCCTGCGCGTGGACGGTGACAGCCTCGAAGAAATGTATGAAGCCACACGCGGTGCGGGCTTTGGCGAGGAAGTGCAGCGCCGGGTTCTGATCGGCACCTATGTTTTGTCCGCCGGATATTACGATGCCTATTATCTGAAGGCGCAAAAGGTGCGCACGCGCATCGCCGAGGATTTCCGCAACGCCTTTCAACAGGTCGACGCCATCCTGACGCCCACGGCCCCTTCGGCGGCTTTCGCGGCGGGAGAGAAGGGCGACGATCCGATTGCCATGTATCTGAACGACGTCTTCACGGTGCCGGCCTCCATGGCGGGGCTGCCTGGCATTTCGGTGCCAGCCGGTTTGTCGTCGGACGGTCTGCCGCTGGGCCTGCAGGTTCTGGGCAATGCCTTTGACGAGGAAACCGTTTTCCGCGTTGGTGGTGTGCTGGAAGAAGCCGCAGCCTTTACGGCCCGACCGCAAAAATGGTGGGGAGACAAGTCATGAGCGATACTGTCAAAGCGCCCGCACCACAACTGATCCAGGGTGCCACCGGGGATTGGGAAATCGTACTGGGTCTAGAAATCCATGCCCAGGTCGTCTCCAACGCCAAGCTTTTTTCCGGGGCCGCCACCGAATTCGGGGCTGAGCCCAACACACAGGTTTCATTGGTGGATGCTGCCATGCCCGGCATGTTGCCGGTGATCAACGAAGTGGTGGTCGAACAGGCCGTGCGCACGGGCCTTGGTCTGAAAGCACAGATCAACAATTTCTCGGTCTTTGATCGCAAGAACTATTTCTATCCCGATCTGCCCCAGGGCTATCAGATTTCACAGTTCAGCCAGCCCATCGTGGGTGAGGGCATTGTGCATGTGGAACTGGCCGATGGTTCTGTGCGTGAAGTCGGGGTTGAGCGTCTGCACCTGGAACAGGATGCCGGCAAAAGCGTGCATGATCTGCACCCGCAGCAAACCTATGTCGATCTCAACCGCTCCGGCGTGGCCTTGATGGAAATCGTCTCCAAGCCTGACATGCGCAGCTCGGAAGAAGCCTCGGCTTATGTGCGCAAAATAAGATCCATTCTGCGTTATCTCGGCACCTGTGATGGCAACATGGAACAGGGCAGCATGCGCGCCGATGTCAACGTGTCGGTACGCAAACCGGGTGGTGATCTGGGCACCCGGGCCGAGATCAAGAACGTCAACTCTCTCAAGTTCATCCAGCAAGCCATTGAATATGAGGCCCAGCGCCAGGTCGACATCATCGAAGACGGCGGCGAAATCAAACAGGAAACCCGTTTGTTCGACGCAGGCTCCGGCACCACGCGGTCCATGCGGTCCAAGGAAGAAGCGCACGATTATCGCTATTTCCCGGATCCTGATTTGCTGCCGCTGGAATTTGACGATGCCTTTGTCGCCCGCATCAAGGCCGATTTGCCGGAACTGCCGGACGACAAGATGGATCGTTTCCAGGCTGAACTTGGCCTGTCGCACTATGACGCCGGTGTCTTGGTGGCTGAGCGTGAAATCGCTGATTATTTCGAAATCGTGGCGGCAGGGCGAGATGCCAAAATCGCCGCCAACTGGGTCAGCGGCAATCTCTTTGGCTTGCTCAACAAGGACGCAACCGCCATCACCGACAGCCCGGTCAGCGCAGAACAGCTTGGCGGGTTGCTGGATTTGATGGCTGACGGCACGATCTCGGGCAAAATCGCGAAAGACGTCTTCGAAGACATGTTCGCATCCGGCAAGGATGCCGCCACCATCGTCGATGAAAAAGGCCTCAAGCAAGTCTCCGACACTGGTGCTATTGAAGCCATGGTCGACGAAGTCATGGCCGCCAACCAGGACAAGGTCGAAGAATACCGCGGCGGCAAGGACAAGCTCATGGGCTTCTTCGTCGGCCAGGTCATGAAAGCCTCAAAAGGCCAGGCCAACCCCGGCGTCGTCAACCAGATTTTGAAGGACAAGTTGTCGGGTTGATTCCGGTTTAAACGGATAAGCTCCAGCCACACCGTCACTCCGGATCAAGCCCGGAGTGACGTTATTTCAGGGCGCAAGTTGCCTGACCAGGGATCACCCCTATATTATTTGTGTGACTTGGAGATGAACCGGGCCGGGACGTGAACCGCGCCGGATTGTCCAACAACGTCGTATACCGAACAGGTAACAAGGCCCGTTGAGGGCCAAAGCCCTGGGCGTTTCAGCCTTTCTGAAACGCAGGTTATTGATTACTCTGGGCTCGGTGTTGAATTAATAGTCGTTAGCGATTCCGTCATTGACGGATTCGCCTTAAGCGGCGCCTGAGCGTAATATCAAATCTCCCTGGAAGGGAGATTTGGACAAAGTCAAATGGGAGGGGACCCCCGGTGAAAACGCTTAAATGTGATTTGTGCGACCATGAGGCCCAGGGCGAGACGTTCGAGGACTGGATGAATGCCCTGAAGCCGCATTATGGCGCGGCCCATGCCGATGTCATGCAGGATTCAAGCAAAACCCAGGCGGATATGGAAAACTGGATGGCCGACAACAAGGCCCGGTTCGACGCGGCCTGACGACATCCTTACCGCCCCCGAATGCATGACACAGATTATTAAAGCGTGGAGCATCTTCATTGACTGACAACAGAAAACAGGAACGCCGCGATACCCTCGCGTCCCCCATATTGGCGATTAAAAGACTGCTGTATAAATTCGGCATCCTGGTCATGCACCCGTCAAAAAAAGCCCGCGACGAATACCGCGACACCACCGACGACCGCGACCGCCGCAACCGCCGCACCCGACGCGACAATGCCAGAGACGAAGACAGAAGAACCGACTCTCGCCGAGGGTAAGGGGGTGGGTCCGTCACATAAAGACGATTTTAGAATAATGGGGACATGGCCTTTTTCATTTGAAACGGATCGAGTTCCCTGTATTCGTTTATAGATGGCAGTCCAGCGAAACTGAACGCCGCGCACCCTGCGACCGACATCCTGCAAACCCACACCCTCTCACACTGTCACTCCGGACTCCGATCTGGATTCTATGATGATTCGGTATATGGTAGGGCGGTCTATTATTAGGTATTGTTCCATTATCTCCATAATACCGATCGTCTACAGGTTAATCCTAAGGAAATGACGATTGCCCAATATTACCCTAACTCCTCTTTTTTCTAGTTCTTTGATAACTTTGTTATCTTCACTTGCTCCTGCTCTAACGCGAAGCGACTTAAGCTGTTTTAATTTGAGTAGTGAGCTAAGGTCTTTATGCAAAAACCCTGAGTTAATTTCCAATTCTTGTAGTTCAGTTAAATCTTCAAGTGCATTAAGTTTCGAATGGTCACTTTCAAACATAATTGTCAATTTCTTCAAGCTCTTGCATCCCGACAAAAATGAAATATCACCAAAACTTCCATTTAGCGACAAAGTGGTTAGTTTTCTCAATTTGCTAAGGTTTGGAATTACGCATTTTGCAGAGACATTACTTACCTTAAGTGTCGTGAGGTTGATCAACTCAAGCAATTTATCCACATTTTTTAGCTTGGAGAGATGATTGAGATGCAAGTTCCGTATGGAGCTATAACCGAATCTGGTGTTTGAGCGTTTGAAAGAAAGCGGCGTATCTGGTTGATTTGTTGTTGCAACACATCAAACCAACTTTATGGAGATACGCCGCCATGGATGAGAATAACGTTGTTGAACTTGCCGGTCGAG
>JABILA010000097.1 GCA_018654745.1 Alphaproteobacteria bacterium | reverse complement strand
TCATACGGCGTTTTGGAACATGGACCTTGGAGACTTAGGTCGAGGCCTCCATTCGGGTTGGCCCCAAGGAGATATCGGGGTCGTGCTGTGGTCACTTTCGGTCGCCGCCAATACCTGGCAGCCACGCGATCGCCTTACTCGACTGTGCACTATCCCAAACAACGGGGTCTTGAATTCAACCTGGGATACCGGATCGTTGGCAATGGAAGCCAAAATTTTACGGCCATTGCTGTGGTTCGGAATGCTGGAACACAAACAAGAAGAGATTGAGGGAGATAAACTCAATCTCCGAAATTTCTATAGAAAGTCACCACTGTTTGATCGCTTCTGCCATTTCAATGTGACACTGGAGGAAGCCGATTCTCACAGACATTAAAGGTTTTACAGAAGCGGATCAGATTCCGGCGTCGGGATGATTTTCACCAAACTACCCTCCGATACTTTTGTTTTATCTTCCCCTCTCTAGATCTTTGTTTTTGCTATATTATCCAACTTCTACAAGCAATCATGCATCTGATTGGAGACGATGTGTGATGAATGCCTTAAAGCCTGAACATATGACACCCGATGAACGCCTCGATGAATTGGCGATGATTTTAGCTGTCGGCTTGATGCGTCTGCAGGCCCGACAGTCAAGTTATCTATCTGCCGTTCCAGGAGACAGTTATCTGGACTTAGTGCTCACCCAGAGCGGTTATGTATCCGTCCAAACCCAGACGGAGAATGAATAATGACAGATACCATCATCACCAGACTTGCCGCATTGAAGGACACGCCAACAGCGGATTTGAGAACCCTATGGGGTAAACTTTTTGATACAGATCCCCCGCGACAAAATCGACGGTTTCTGGAAAGTCGCCTAGCATATCGTATTCAGGAACTGGAATACGGTGGGCTTAAACCTGCCACCATTGAACGACTTGAAGCCTTGGGCAAAGAGTTAAGCGGTGGAAAAGTAGCCCTGCGGCGTATCAGGACGGATCAACACCCTATCTCAGGCACCCGCCTCATTCGTGAATACCAAGGCGTCGAGCATTGCGTCACGGTTCTGGATAACGGATTTGAATATCAGGGGCGACCTTACAAATCATTGTCGGCCATCGCGAGAGCGATCACCGGCACACGCTGGAACGGGTGGGTCTTCTTCGGGTTGAGAAAATCAGGAGAAGGTCGATGAAACAAATGCCTATTCGTAAAACACGGTGTGCAGCCTACACACGCAAATCCAGTGAAGAAGGTCTCGATATGGATTTCAACAGCCTTCATGCCCAACGGGAATCCTGCGAAGCCTATATTACCAGCCAGAAGCAAGAAGGCTGGGTTCTTGTCCCAGACCAATATGACGACGGCGGCATTTCAGGTGGGACTTTGGAGCGTCCGGCCTTACAACGACTGCTCACCGATATCGAGGCAGGCCGGATTGATGTGGTGGTTGTTTACAAGATAGACCGCCTCAGCCGATCATTGATGGACTTCGCTAAATTGGTCGAAGTCTTTGATCGCCACAATGTAACCTTCGTCTCGGTCACCCAGTCCTTCAACACAACCACGTCCATGGGGCGGTTGACCCTGAATATTTTACTCAGCTTCGCTCAATTTGAGCGTGAGGTCACCGGAGAGCGCATTCGCGACAAGATAGCAGCTAGCCGCAAGAAGGGAATGTGGATGGGTGGAAACCCACCTCTTGGTTATGATGTTAAGGATCGAAAGCTGGTGGTGAATGCCCATGAGGCAGCGACAGTTCTCATGATCTTCAAGCGGTTCCTTACCGTCGGCTCCGCCACATTGCTTTCCAAGGACCTGTTATCTGAGGGTGTAACCTCAAAACGGGGCAAGCCCATAAACAAAGGCTACCTCTACAAGCTTCTCAAAAATCAAGTTTATATTGGTAAGGCGGTCCACAAGGGCAAAGCATACCCCGGCGAACACGAAGCCATAATATCACAGGATCTCTGGAATAAGGTTCGCTCAATAATAAGTGAAAGCCCACGGGCCCGAGCAAATCATACACGCGCTCAAACACCTGCGTTACTAAAGGGGATTATTTTTGGTGCCGATGGGCGTGCAATGACACCAGTTCACACCAAGAAAACAAATAAGCTATATCGTTATTATGTTGCTGCAGAACTTCTCAAAGGGGAAACACCCGACGGCATTGTAAGGCGTGTCCCTGCTGGAGAAATCGAGGCTGCGGTAATTGATAATGTTCGTGGATTGCTTAGGGCTCCAGAAATTGTTGTTGCCACCTGGCGGGCTGCACGAGGTCACGATGAAAGCATATCGGAAGCTGATGTGCGTGAGGCACTTCAGAGCCTCGACCCGCTTTGGGATGAGCTGTTTCCCACCGAACAATCCAGAGTGCTTCAGCTCTTGGTCGAACGTGTTGATGTCCACCCCGATGGGCTAGACATCAAGTTCCGCGTCGATGGGCTTGAAACGTTAGTGTCTGAAATCAGAGGCAGTATGACAGAACAGAGGGCCGCATAATGACGGCCCCGAAGTTAAGTCCCGATGGCACAACGATGACGGTTCGTGTTCCGATGAAGTTTCAGGTTCGAGGTGGGCGGAAGTTGGTGGTGACGCCAGATGGATCGCCTTCCTGGGCAAAACCTCGAAAGCGGATTGATAATGCTATGGTAAAGGCTCTGGCTAGGGCTTTCAGGTGGCAGAAACTCCTTGATGACAGCACCTATACCACCATTGAGGACATAGCGAATTCTGAGAAGATTAACCCTTCATACGTCAGCCGTGTTCTGAGACTGACGCTTCTTTCGCCGGAGATCGTGGAGATGATCCTTGATGGACGCCAGTCATTGTCTCTTACGATGAAAGAACTTCTGATAGGGTTTCCACTAGAATGGGGACTTCAGAAAAGTAAACTAATCAAATTGTGATAATCCAATATTACCAATCCGGCTACAGCGGAAGTGAAATAACAGGTTTCGGAATTTCCCATCTTTCATGTCCGCTGTGAGGGGCTACAGCGGACCCGATTTTTCAAGGTCCGCCACGGGGGCTTTTGACCCTAAGGAGACATCGGAGGGAAATTTATTTACCGTAAGCGATCTCAGGTAACCAGGTCACAATCTCAGGCAAGTTGAACACGACACCGACCGCCACCATCTGCAGAATAACGAAGGGAATGACGCCCTTGTAGACCATCGTTATATCGATTCCTTTTGGTGCGACGCCCTTCATATAGAAAAGTGCAAATCCAACGGGCGGGGTGATAAAAGATGTTTGCAAACAGACGGCAAACATCACCGTGAACCAAACCAGATCCACCCCTAAACCCTTCATGATTGGTGCAATAAGAGGTAAAATAATGAGTGTGATTTCGATCCAATCGAGGAAAAACCCAAGAAAGAAAGCTGCGATCAAAACGACGATGACGACGCCGTTTTTGTCAAAAGGTAATCCAGTCAATGCACTCTCGATGACCTCATCGCCACCAAACCCACGAAGCACCAGGGAGAATGCCGTCGCACCGACGAATAACGCGAATATATAGGACGTCGTTTTCGTTGTTTCCCGGACAACTTCCCGCAATCCTTGAACTGATAACCTACCACGGATTAATGCAAGAAGCATGGCGCCTAGGGCGCCAACGCCGGATGCCTCGGTCGGTGTTGCAATACCAAAGAAGATGCTGCCCAGAACGGCAAAAATGAGAGCCGCAGGTGGAATTGTTGAACGCAAGACGTTTAACAGGATGCGGGGAGAAACGGGTTCGGCATTTTCGGGTGCTGGAGCGGCACTCGGTTTCACCCATGCCAGAACCATAATATAGATCGTATAGAGCAGGCCAAGTAACAAACCTGGAAATAATGCACCCATGAACAGGTCGCCGACGGATATGCCAATTTGATCACCCATCATAACCAGCATAATGCTGGGAGGAATTAGGATACCTAACGTACCAGTGGCGCACACAACACCACAGGCAAGTTCCGGGCTATAATTATTTTTGAGCATCAATGGAACGCCAAGTATTGCTAACAACACGACGGCCGCACCAATGATCCCGGTCGAAGCAGCAAGAAGCACACCGATGAAGATAACAGTGATCGCCAGACCACCACGCATCCGCCCGAATAGCTTCGCCAAATCTGTCATAAGGTCTTCTGCGATACCTGATCGATCAAGCATGATTCCCATGAAAATAAACATAGGTAAGGCGACCAGGACCCAATTACTCATTACTGCGTAGATGCGTGCCACGACGATTGAGCTATAGCCCCAGTCGACACCGAAGAAGGTGTCGAGATAATTGTCGGAAACAACAGATATTGCTGTAAAAACAATGGCCAGTCCGCCCATCAGCCATGCGACCGGGTAACCCATGAAGATCAAGGAAATAAAAGATGCAAACAAGAGCATCGCCATATAATGATTGGGTTCAAATTCCATGCGAACTGCCTAACGATTTTTCTTGGGTTGCCGGCGGTGCGCCATTGGGTGAGCCGAGAACAAATGAAGTCACCACTTTGACTAATCGGGAGACACCCGCGAGGCCAAGCAGAACAAAGCTAAAAAGTAAAAACCCCTTTACGACCCAACGTGCCGCCAGACCATTTGCAGACGTTGAGCGCTCATTCGTAGTCCAGGAAAGCTCTACAAGAGGGAAAGAATAAATGATGATAAAAATTACAAATGGCAGGAACAAGAATAGAAGTCCGAATATCTCGTGCCACAATTTACGCCGGTACGTAAGTTTGTCGTGGAGAACATCGACTCGGACATGTCCATCGACAACAAACGTAGAAGAAAGACCAATCAACCAACCAATAGCATAAAGATGCCATTGCAATTCCTCGAATTCGATCATCCCCTGGCTGAAAACATACCGCAGTATAACGTTGGCGATGATGACGATAAGAAGGACAACCCATATCCAGTTGAAAATCTCACTGACGAACATCACGATACGGTCCGCAATACGGGTAAAAGCAGTTTCTTGTAAAACAAATTCGTGATGATCAATTGAATCAACGATTTCTGTAATTTCAGTCATTATCGCTCATCCAATATCTACATTCATATGAGAGCATTTTTATTAGCTAAGGAAATATAAATCAAAAAAAACCTAATGCCTAACAGATGCTCCCGCAGTCGGACTCGCCGACTGCGGGAGGTGGCTTTTACAGACTTTCAGAGAGAAAAAGAAAAAGTCACCACTTATCTGTGATTATTTGAAATTACGCGGCAAATAACCCATTTCTTTCCACACTTGATAGTCGGCATGGAACGCTTGCTGGGATTCCCAAACACGCTTGAAGTCAGCATCTTTAGCCGCTTCTTGATCCATGACTTTAGCGGAAACGCGCTTCAGTTCCTGAATAACGCTATCTGGAAGTTTCGCAGCGGTTACGCCTTTAGATGGGAAGCTTTTGATCTGCTTGCCTTGAAGCGCTTCGCCAGTGGTGATGGCGCGCATCGTTGCTGCGGTACAGGCCATTTCAAACAAACCCCGATCAGCATCCGACAACTTTTTCCAATTATCGAGATTAATCAGGAAATGCGTTGACGTTGAAACCTGGTGCCAACCTGGGAACAGGTTGTACTTAGCAATTTTGTGGAACCCAAGAATTTCATCAATGGCGGGCATGGAATACTCAGTCGCATCAAGCGTTCCTTTTTCGAGAGCTGCGAAAATTTCGCCACCTGCCATCAAGGTTGCCGAAGCACCAATTTCATTGAGCACCATACCGCCAAGGCCTGAGAAACGAATTTTCAGACCCTTGAGATCGTCCAGGGATTTGATTGGTTTACGGTACCAACCAGCTGTTTCTGGCCCAATCGTACTACAAAGTAGCGGGTGTACGTTGCGTTTGTGATAGATTTCAGCTGCCAGTTTGGCGCCTTCACCTTCAAACCACCAAGCTGCATACTCCCACGGCTCCATACCGAACGGAACAGCAGAGAACAGAACAGCGGAAGGAATACGTCCCTGATCATAGGCGAGGTAATTGTAGGCTGCGGGCAAATCACCCGAGCTAATTGACGGTGTGATTTCCAATGGCGGCACAATTTTGCCAGGCTCATATACTTTGAGTTTGATCCGGCCAGCTGTCGCGCGGTCGAGGGTTTTGGCAAGACGAGCAATTGGATCGCCAAGTGCTGGCCAGCTCGTGTTGAACGTCGACTGGACTTTCCAGCGGATTTTTTCGGCGGCATTCGCCGGACCCGTTGAAAATGCAGCGACGCTGATTGCCGCAACACCGATTACCGCGACGGCACTTTTCTTAATCAGTTTTGTTGTCGTTTGTCTTGTCGTCATTTAAGCCTCCTAGCTTATGGTGGTAAAAATTTCCGTCAAAATATACATTCGTCTTTCTGGCGAGTGTTCGGTTACGAAGGCGTACTCCACGCCTGTCGATATAGTTCAATTATTTGATCTTTGGTGGGAACCTTGGGATTCAGGCCAGGTGCACCAGAGCGAAGGGCATCTTCTGCCATTTGATCCAGCGAGTCCTCAAATTCATGCTGATCAATACCAAATGCCGACATTGAAGGGACCTCAAGATCCTGGTTGTAGGCATACAAGCCACGAACAAGTTTTTGCGCAGCTAATTGATCATTATCGTCGGCAGATGCGAAGCCAATCGCTCGTCCGCATTCTGCATACCGTGAGGTTGCTGTTTCTAGCGAAAATTCTGTGACCATTGGTAATAACATAGCGTTGCTGAGACCGTGTGGAACATGGAATAAAGCACCCAATGGGCGGCTCATTGCGTGAACCAGACAAATGGAAGCGTTGGAGAAAGCCAGCCCTCCCATCATTGCCGCAAGCATCAATCCTTCACGGGCCTCACAATCGCCACCATCTTTATAGGCACGTTCGAGATATTGCCCAACCAGGCGCATACAATCGAGTGCCATTCGGTCCGAATACATTGTCCGTTTTTCACTCACAAAAGCCTCGATACCATGCGTCAAGGTGTCTAGAGCGTTATCTGCGGTAAGCCGTTTTGGTTTCGACAACGTGAAATCATAATCGACAATTGCCGCCACGGGCACAAAGGCCTCACCACGACAGGAAATCTTCTCACGGGTCGCCGAATGGACGAGTACGGTATGATGCGTCACTTCTGAACCAGTACCCGCTGTCGTCGGAACGGCGATCATTGGCAATCCGGGTTCGTTGAATTCCTTAGGCGGGCGATAATCAAGAATATCCTTACCATGACGCGACATGACGGAAACTGCCTTTGCCGTATCAATTGGGCTGCCACCACCGACACCGATGACGCTGTCGTGCCCCCCATCCTCAAGCTTGGATAATGCGGCAAGCACAACATCATCAGTCGGGTCCGGAAGAGTTTCATCGAAGACACCGCAAATAACACCACGGTCAGCAAGTGCAGTTTGCACCTTTGCTACGTGCCCGAGTTCAACCATCATTTTATCCGTAACGATCAGTGGTGATTGGGCATTTCCTATAGCGCCGAGAATATCCGGTATATGGGCGATGCTTCCGCGGCCAATCTGCAGATATCTAGGCACACATACTCGAACTGTTTCTCGCATTTTTGCTCCTATATGGCATGAACAATATCGAAAAATTCTTCTTGGGGTTTTTTGTCCACAGCCATTCCTGATGTGATGTGACCATAGTCGATACTCAAAACAATTGTCAACTAAATGATAAAATTATTCTCATTTAAAGTTTTCAATGAAATAAAAATACTTTATAGAATGAGATAACCTCGGAACTTCATAACAATGGATGCAAAAAATGATTGAAATTAAAAACTTTATTGGCGGCGACTGGATTTCTGCGAAAGATTGCGAAACTGAGCCGCTCGTCAATCCATCTACCGGCGAAGTGATTGGTACGGTTCCGCAGTCCACACCAGCGATCTCTAACCAAGCCGTTAAGGCAGCGGCTGACGCTTATCCCTCGTGGCGTGATACTCCTTTGCCGAAACGCATGGACTATATTTTCAAAATTTATAATGCGATGAAGGAAAATCTGGAGGATCTCGCCCAGGCAATCGCCCTGGATCAGGCCAAACACATATCCGAGGCTCGAGGTGAGGTCGGTCGTGTCATAGAAATCGTTCAGATGGCTTGTAGCATTCCTGCGTTAATGCAGGGTGAGACCATTCAAGGGATCGCGAATAACATCAATGGTCGCGTGATCAAAGCGCCATTGGGCGTTTTTTGCGGTGTTGCCCCCTTTAATTTTCCGGCTTTGGTTTTTGGTTGGTTCATTCCCGTAGCGATTGGTACGGGCAACACTTTTGTCTACAAACCTTCAACCGAATCACCTTTATTTATGCAGAAAATGATGCAACTTCTTGTGGACATTGGATTGCCAAACGGCGTGGTAAACATCGTTCACGGAGACCGGGAGGTCGTAGAAGCCTGGTACAACAATGAGGATGTAGCCGGCGTTTGTCTGGTTGGCTCAACACCAACCGCAAAATCAATTGCAGAAGGTTGTGGTCGCCATGGCAAAAAAGCCATGCTGTTAGGCGGCGCCAAGAACTTCCTGGTAGCGATGGAAGATGCGCCTATGGATCTGCTGATCGAAAACATCATAATGTCCGGTTACGGTTCTGCAGGCCAACGCTGTCTGGCCGTTTCAAATATTGTTGTGATGCCCGAAATTCACGACGAATTTGTTGAGCGATTATTGGAAGCTTCGAAAGATATCACACTCGGAGATGCGACGAATCCCGATATATTTATGGGACCGGTGATTTCACTTAAAGCAAAAGAACGTATCCATAGCTATATTGATATAGGCCTGAAAGAGGGGGCTAATTTGGCTCTTGATGGCCGAAACCCGAAACTCCCTAAAGCAAACCAGGATGGGTATTTCATTGGTCCAACTGTGTTCACGGGTGTCACACCCTGTATGCGAATCGCCCAAGAAGAGATCTTTGGCCCCGTACTCAGCGTCTTGAAGGCAGGTTGCATTGATACCGCCCTTAAGATGATTAGCGATCACGGTTTGGGAAATGGTGCCTGCATATTTACGCAAAACAGCTACTATACTGAAAAATTTATCAATGATGCGGATGTTGGTATGATTGGCGTTAACGTTGGCATCTGCGCACCACACCCCTATCTTCCCTTTGGTGGCATAAAAGGCTCGCTGGTGGGAAATAATAAGGTGCAGGGCAAAGATGCCATCGATTTTTTCACACAAAACAAGACGGCAACCATACGTATCGTTAACCCCACAAGCAGCGATTCAACAACAGTTGAGGTTACAGACGATAGCGTTCGCAGTTGTGTTGCTGGCTAGTATTGCGTTGATATCTGGCGCCTCGAAAATATAAGGCACCAGATATCATAGGTCGATTTGAAGCAATCGAATTAAAACTTGTTCAAAGGGGCACGCGGGATCTATATCTGCAAATCCTCAAGAAAAAAGATGACACATCATGGAAAAAGCCAAGCGCACGTCGCCAAGTAGAATTCTCGATATTCTTGAGGCAATCATCCTGAAACCGGACACGGCCAGCGCTGCAACCCTGTCAAAATCGCTGAACATTCCATTGCCTACGGTATACCGGCAGTTGGAAACCCTAACTGAGGGGAAATTTATCGTTCTAAGTCCGGCGGGTTTATTCATTCCGGGGGCTAGATTCCGTCAGATGATAATGAATAGTTTGACTTATGAGCCAGAGGTTACTCGCCGCAGGGCCATTTTACGAAAGTTGTCAGGAGAACTTGAGGAGACTGTAAGTTTGTCAGTTCCCGATGGCGCCAAGCTCGTTTACTTCGACCGATTTGAATCGAATTGGCCTGTACAGGTTAATTTGCATGTCGGCGATCCACTGCCCCTGCATTGCTGTGCATCGGGAAAGCTTTATTTAAGCTCCTTTGATCGTAATGCGGCGCTTGAAGTGTTTCGCGATATCCGACCAGATCGGCGTGCGTCGAACACCATCATCACGCAAAAAAAATTTGACGCGGAACTTCAAGCCATCGCAGACCGTGGTTACGCCCTTGATGACGAAGAATGGTTTGACGGCATGGTTGGTGCAGCTGTTCCAGTGCTCAACAAGGAAGGCAAGCTCTGCGCTTGTTTATCGACCCACGCCCTGACGACGCGAAAAAGTGCCGACGAAATTGATGCTGATATTTCCTATATGCTCAATGCCGCGAAATTGTTGGAAGTTGTTCTGTTTGACGACTAAGGTTTTTGATACATTCTAAAATAAAAATGTATGATTGATTTGGTATCGAGATCTTAATTTGATTATTTGCATGTCGCCTTTTGGCTAATCAGCGCCTAAATTCGCTCCCTCAGATTCCGTCTGTAACTCAAGGTGACTGCGGCCATTATTAGATATAATTTCGATTTCCTGTAAATATTGACCGATGATGTGCCGATAGGTGACTATCACTCAGGATGATCAATTCTACATTTTCTAGCATTTGGAAAACTATTTTACCTGAATCAGATTATCGGTTTCATCTTCAACGCCTCTGCGAATCTGATCAATTACCCAGTGATTAAATGTCTTTCCAGATGCTTTCGCAGTCATAAATGCATCTCTGTGCAGTTCGGATGATGCACGTACCGGAAATTTGCCTGAAAATGGCTTATCCGGTTCTCGCCCATCCTCGGTGCACCACGTCAGGTAATCATCAATACTGTCGTGAAATGCATGTTTTAGCTCAGGAGCACTTTTAGCTTGGAAAGTAACGACCGCTCGAATGCCTTCAACTTCACCGTGAAAGATCTCCGCTTCTTCATCAAATTCAATCGATGCTGAATAACTCTTATATTTCATCATGGCGTCACTCCTGCCTGATCTAGGAACCGTCGTATCGATTTAACAGCTCCTTTATCCGTATCTGGTCTTGGGTGAGGACGGTGAAAAACTGCATACTCACCATTAAGCGAAATACGTACCCTGGAACCACTTCCTTCAGAAATTTTTGCCCCACACTCAACCAAAAGAGACTCAATATCTGACCATTTAATATTCGACTTAACTGGATTGTCAAAAATGGCTTTAAGAATCTTTTTCTGCTTACTGTTCATCGATATATGATATCACTAATTGATATCATGTCAATGCGATAGTAAAAACGGATATCAAAATATTATCTCAGTAAATCGGCAAAGTACTTTCACTAAGGGTATTTTCGATTCAATAACGGGGTACTGTAATCTCCAGGTTCTAGAGAAAAAGGGGCAGAACGTGCCCGCTCTGCCCCATTTAGCTATACGTCAACCTGCTCTGCAATCGCAATTGCATCATCGACCTCTATACCAAGGTATCTTACTGTGCTTTCTACTTTCGTGTGGCCTAAGAGAAGTTGCACTGCCCTGAGATTACCGGTTTTACGGTATATGAGTGTTGCCTTCGTTCTTCTTATCGAATGTGTGCCGAATAGGGATGCGTCCAGACCTATCATTTCAGCCCACTGAGAAACCAAGCGGGAATATTGCCTGGTCGATAAATGGCTGTCGCCGCCAGTGTGCCCACTG
The DNA here is from genome assembly GCA_018654745.1 of Alphaproteobacteria bacterium. GTDB lineage: Bacteria > Pseudomonadota > Alphaproteobacteria > UBA2966 > UBA2966 > JABILA01. The sequence continues at coordinate 2,283 of JABILA010000097.1, read as the reverse complement.
AACAGGTAATCGTCGGGCTTTTTACTATAATCATCTACTGCCTGACGTGCCTGCTCCGTTATTTCGAACGTTACAGGTCGCCCGGTTTTTCTTTGCCGTACCGTTGACCGATCGATTGTATAACCGTGAGGTGCAATATCCTCAATCTTGAGGCGCACCACGTCACAGCCTCTAAGTTTGCTGTCAATCGCGAGATTGAACAGTGCCAAATCACGGACTCGCTTATTAATTTGTAGTGTCGTCCGAATAGCCCAGACGTGTTTGAGCTGAAAGGGTGGTTTCTGCCCAGTCAATTTTCCCCTATTCCAAGGAGACTTAGAAGTTTTCAGTCTTTTAAAAAATCGCATGATCTTTCTCCTTTTTGCGAAAGAAACAGCATGCGCTTAAATCACCGCTGGAACATCAATAGTGGCTGCTTTTAGTTGGAAGCGGCCTCAAGTTTTTATCGATTTTCTACAATTTTAGTAAAACCAACGGTGGCCGTTCATGGCACACAGCGGACTATAATCACGACCACGATATACTTCCGCTATGACAGGGTAAAGCCGACATTGAATGTCCGCTTTATTTATCCCGCAACCTAACTTCCAATTTTCCCGCGGTCAACGCAAACCAGGCAAAAACGTAGCCAACGGAGCTAATGGCGACGGCTTCTAGTAACCGTCCTTCCATGGTAGCTGTCACAAGACCAGATTCAACATGGAATGTCCCGGAGACAAGCTTTCCATCATTACGGAATGAGAGTTCGTATTCTCCAGGAGCGTTATTTCCAAACATCAACTTCTCCCTCAGTCGCATCCCCGGCCTTCAGCCGTTCGGTTTTGCTCGACCATTTTTTTTGGTCTCGGTAGGGCGTTCTTTTTTTTCTATTTTCATAAAAACCCTTCCACGGGTACTGAATAACATCTCTCAGGCGGTAGCGCTTGGGGCACTAGCGTTTCAAGGTTCGAACCGGGCACCACATTCCTCTCAAGATTTAGTGGAATTGTGGCAATAAAACCAACAAGAAAAGCCATTAAGATCATATAGTTGCAAAACCGTACCATTTGCTCAAGGTCAACAGCTTGAGAGAGAATTGGCCATTAGAGAGAGATTTCGGTGATTTTGGATTAAAAGCGGGTCAACAGCTTCACTTAAAAAAGGGTGCAGAAGCTGGGAATTCTGGCAGAAACCGCTTCGCAGAGAGACTGTTGTCAATAGAATAGTGGCGGAGGGAAGGAACCTGGATTTGAACCGTCTCCTCGTAGCAGCAAGTAGGGTAGCGAAAACTTGATAATCTAAGCGTTTACACTTGCATCATTCGCTCATGCCGTGGTTACCATTGCAAGACGCTGCAACTCAACCAAATGTTTTGGTTTTTTGGGCCGCACGATATCTTTCTCGATCTCTTGGACAATCTCTTTAATCATGCCCGTTGTTTTCAAGTCAGTGGCATCCATGATGTATTCAAACTCATCATACAAACGTGGCGCGACTTTAAGCGATAAGCGCTTTGTAGGAACCTTCTTTGGATAGGATTTTACAATTGATCGTTTGGGCATGTTGTCTGTTTTGATCAAACCATAATGCAGGTGAATGTAGTAGGTGAGCAAACTTTTACGAAAACTTGTACTGGCCATAGCGTCGATTCGATAGGCTGCTAGATCCAGAATTTCTAGATATGGTGCGGGCAATTTGACCTCGATGGATTTTGTGGCAGTTTCTCGAGCATTCTTAATCGCTGGTGTTGATTGCGGCGGTGTAGCAATAACCGCATCACATGCGTCACATACGGCAACAAGGATATTTTTTACCTCGCCAGAGCCATCGCTAAAAGGCACTGTTCTATAATCGAAGGTAGTTGAAATCACATCCTTGCAAGTTTCACAAACAGCCTTGCTTTTGTCTCCTTGTTTATAAAGCTTCATGGTTCTGGCTCCGTTTGGTGAACACTAATAAAATATGTATCAGGGTCTATAAAATAAAACTTTATGTACCATTCATCACGTTTCAGAACATGAACGGTAATAGCCGGGATTTGATGATGTGTGGACATACTGTGGTGCTGCCCACGGCACCGTCCAATAACGGCACTCAATTCCACTGGTGACATAGCGCCCGTTTGCAGCAAATTTTTATCGATAGCACCCTTACGGGTTTCATGTTGATAGCGCCCATTTAGCAATGCATCAAGAACATCGGCCTTAGCTTGTTTAAATCCCATCGTCCTCACCATATTGTACGAAGATTCTCGTACTGTCAATGTAAAACCACTGCAGACTGAAGCCGGTAGTGCTGGGTGCG
>JABILA010000135.1 GCA_018654745.1 Alphaproteobacteria bacterium | reverse complement strand
CCGTCACCTGTGAACGTATTTGTACCATCTGTCAGCACCGCACCATCAGGAACGCCACTGATGCTGATGGACAGGCTTTCTGATCCATCCGTATCGGTCAGGCCCGATGCGATGTCCGGCAGATCGATGGCTGTGTCTTCTGTACCACTGGCCGCCGTGCCCATGGTCAGCGTCGGTGCATCCGCATCCGCCGCGACAGAAACCGTCATGCTGCCTGTCGAGCTGGCAGAAGTGCCGTCTTCCGATGAGGTTGCCGTGACACTCAGGTCAAAATCTACATCAGAGTTCGCCGGTGGGGTGATCGTCAGGCTGCCCAGATCCCAGCCACTGATATCAACAGATGTCGTATCTGCTGTCGCTGTGAAGCTGTCAGTACCAGACGTCAGGGTCGCACCTTCAGGGATATCGCCAATGCTTAAGCTCAGGCTCTCACCTGCATCCGTAACTGCACCGGAAACATCCAGGGTAATCGCTGTGTCTTCTGTACCGGAGGCATCGTTCACGGTAACTGTTGGTGTATCCGCAACACCCGTAACTGTCACATCAAGCGTCGTCGAGACGCTGTCCGTTGTACCTTCTTCGGAGGCCGTGGCTGTCACGGATAATGTGAAGTCAGAAGAATCATCCGCCGCGGGTGTTATGGTTAAACCAGTTAACTCTTCAGGCGTGAGCGTCCAGGTGGTTACGCCGTCAACGACACTGGAGGTACCGGCACTCAAGGTCGCCCCTTCTGGCACACCTGTAATTTCAATACTCAGCGATTCAGAACCATCAATGTCTGTGATGGCAGAAGTTATATCCAACGGAATTGCAGAATCTTCAGCACCAGTGACATCTGTGACATTCACAGTCGGGGTATCTGCAACACCAAGAACTTCAACATTCAATGTTGCCACATCCAGGATAACATCACCCGAATCAGCTTCGGTTGCGGTTGCTGTCACGGTCAGGTTGAAATCTGATGAATCATCCTGCGCAGGTGTTATCGTCAGATCGTTCAGGTCATTGGGTTCAAGCGTCCAGGTTCCGTCACCATTGTCCGTACCATTGCTGAGCGTGGCACCGGTTGGTACACCTGAAATTACGATTTCAACTTGTTCTGAAAGCGTGATCGCGGGTTCACCCTCAGGCGTCATATTTGCCGGAATGGACTGGCCATTTACTGTGACGTCGATATCCAGAGCAATCGCGGCATCTTCGTTGCCTACAGAATCTTGCACTTCAACCAGCGGAATGTCAGCCACGCCTGTGACCGCTACACCGAAGCTTGCAACTGTAGTTGCAGTTGTTCCGTCTTCACTGGATGTCGCCGTTACAGTCAGGGCGAAATCGTCTGTCGAGTTGGCGGGCGGTGTAACCGAAAGACCGCTGAGTTGATCCGCCGTCAGTGTCCAGCTGCCATTACCGTTATCCGTTCCGGAACTGAGTGTCGCACCATCCGGCACACCACTGATGACAACTTCCAGGCTTTCCGATCCATCCAAATCTGTGAGTGCTGATGTGATGTTCAACTCTATTGCTGAATCTTCAGCACCCGAAACGTTGGTAACAGTCACTGTTGGCGCATCCGCAACACCACCAACATTAACACTCATGTTCAGTGTCGTACTTGCCGTATCGGCACCGTCTGCTGATGTAACCGTCACAGCAAGGTCAAAATCGGCATCCGAATCCGGCGCAGGTGTAATCGTCAGGCCTGGCAAGTCATCTGCAGAAAGAGTCCAGGTACTGACGCCATCAATAACAGATTCTGTACCACCATTCAGAATGGCGCCATCTGGCACACCGGTAATCGTAACTTCAGAAATCGTCTCTGAGTCATCGTTGACAGAAGCTGTAATATCAAGCGCAATCGCAGTGTCTTCCAGGCCAGATGCATCGGCAACATTCAGCGTCGGTACATCGGCGTCCGGATCAACAGAGACTGCAATCGTGCCCACAACGCTTTCGCTGTCAGCGCCATCACCCTCTGTCGATGTCACGGTGACCGTCAGGGTAAAGTCCTCATCAGAATCTGTCGCAGGGGTAACCTGAAGGCCGGTTAAATCACCACCTGGAACCGTCCAGGAACCATTGCCGTTATCTGTACCTGCATTCAGGGATGCACCCGCTGGAACACCGGAAATAACGACTGTCAGGCTTTCCGAGCCGTCCAGATCCGTCAGAGCTGTAGAGATGTTCGGTAAATCGATGACCGTATCTTCTGTACCGGATACAGCATTTGCACCCAGATCAAGTGTCGGCGCATCTGCATCCGCAGCAACAGACACCTGAATGACACCTGAGTTCGTCGCGAGGCTTTCACCGTCAGAAGAAGTGACCGTGACCGTCAAGGCAAAATCAGCATCGGAATCAGCGGCAGGTGTGATCTGCAATCCAGTCAGATCACCTTCTGACAAAGTCCAGGTTCCGTTCCCGTTATCGGTACCAGCATTCAGTGACGCGCCCGTTGGCACGCCTTCAATGACGATACCCGTGATAGCTTCAGAATCGTCCGTAACACCCGGTGTGATCACCAGATCAATAGCTGTATCTTCAGTGCCCGATGCGTCGACAACCGTTATGGTTGGTGTGTCTGCGACCCCGGTTACATCAACATTAAATGTTGTTGTAGAGGTGGCGGACGTACCATCTTCGGAAGTCGTCGTTGTCATTGTCAGAGAGAAATCGCTGTCGTCATTGGCAGCGGGCTGAATGGCCAGGTTGGCCAATTGATCCTGACCAACAATCGCAACACCGTTGATCACGGTGATGCCATCCGTGCCGGAACTTAAGGTTGCGCCGTCAGGAATACCACTGATCGCGATGCTCATGACTTCGGAGCCATCAACGTCCGTGAAGGTCGATGTGAGGTCAAGAGCGATCAGGGAATCTTCATCGCCACTGACATCAGCAGAAGTAACATCTGCTGCATCTGCAACACCGGAAACGGTTACAGTGAAGCTGGAGGAAGACGTTGAAGTTGAGCCATCTTCCATCGATGTTGCTGTCACTGTCAGATCGAAATCGGCATCCGAATCAGTTGGCGGTGTAATTGTCAAACCTTCAAGGTCTGCAGGTGAAACCGACCAGTTGCCGTCACCCATGTTGGTGCCAGACGACAGCGTCGCACCCTCAGGTACATCACTGATCCGCACCAACAAGACCTCAGAACCATCATCGTCTGTCAGCCCCGCCTTGATATCCAGAGTAATCGGCGTGTCTTCTGCACCGGATACATCACCAAGTGTCAAAGTCGGCGCATCGGCGTCACCGGAAACAGAAACCCCGATATTACCAACAACAGTTTCGCTATCGCCACCGTCGGCTTCTGTCGAAGTCGATGTTACACTGAGGCTGAAATCGACATCCGAATCAGCGGGCGGCGTAATTTCAAGGTTTGTCAGATCCCAACCCGTAACATCAACAGATCCACCGCCTTCTGGTGCTGTGTAGGTATCGGTACCAGATGTCAAAGTCGCACCCGCCGGAATGTCACCAATGCTCAGGGCAAGGCTTTCTGATCCATCCACATCGGTCAGGCTGGAAGTAATGTCAGGCAAGGCAATGGCGGTGTCTTCTGTGCCGCTGGCTGTTACATCGTTCAAGGTCAGCGTTGGCGCATCGGCATCCGCTGCGACAGAAACATTGATTGTTCCCGATGTGCTGGCCGTGTCCGAACCATCTGCAGAAGTAGCCGTAACATTAAGAGAGAAATCTACGTCTGAATCTGCAGGTGGTGTAATTGTCAGGTTGGCCAAATCCCAACCGCTGATATCAGCGGTTGAACTATCAGCTGTTGCTGTAAAGCTGTCCGTACCAGAAGTCAGGACAGCACCTTCCGGAATACCATCAATCGACAGACTGAGGGTCTCGGAATCGTCCGTGACAGCTGCCGTGATGTCCAGGGTTATTGCCGTATCTTCCGTGCCGCTGGCATCTTCGGCGGCAAGTTCAGGCTCATCTGCTTCGGCAACAGGCTCAGGCTCAGGCTCAGGCTCGGGCTCGGGCTCGGGCTCTTCATCAACGACAACCTCTTCTTCGACAACTTCTTCGACTACAACTTCTTCGTCGTCATCGCCCTGATCATCATTATCTTCATCGTCTACATTAACTACGGTTTCTTGCTGCTCATCATCGTCGTCATCATCTGCAAACGGATCATACTGAAAAATACTGGCGCTTTCAAAAATTGCACCATCATCCTGGATGCCATAGTCAGGCTGCCCATCATCCGGATCGTCCTGCTGATCACCACCAGCTGCCGTTGCAATCTGGTCATCGACGTTTGATTCGCCGGACATTACAGAGTTAAACGCTGTTTCCGCTAATTCAGCGGCTTCTTCCTCGCTCAAACCGTCTGCGCGCGCTGCCTCAGCCGCGATCTCAGCAGCCGCTCTGGCCAGAGAAACGGTTTCTGCATCAGCGCCCGAGGCAATTGCCTCAGCGTCTGCTTCAGCATTTTCGCCTGTTCCCGCGGCTTCTGCGATGGCCTCACCTTCGTCGAGGTCATCTACATCACCGTCATCATCATCACCGTCATCGGCTTCTGCAATGGCTTCGCCATCGGCTGCATCCGCAGCTTCTGCAACAGCTTCGCCTTCACCTTCGCTCTCACCAACGGCCTCGCCTTCTGCCTCGGCGACGGCTTCGCCTTCACCTTCATCATCGACTTCGGCTATTGCCTCAGCTTCGCCTTCGGCCTCACCTTCTTCTTCGCCTTCTTCGCCCTCTTCTTCACCTTCGCCTTCCTCTTCCTCACCTTCAGCGACGGCTTCTTCGCCCTCACCTTCTGCCTCGGCAGCGGCTTCACCTTCGTCTGCAGCTTCAGCCTCGCCCTCAGCTTCCGCTTCGCCCTCGCGCACATCCTCGTCGCCTTCGCGGCCTTCTTCCCGATCGTTACTTCCTGTAGAACCACGGTGCTCAGGCAATACGTCGATTGTGCTGCCGAACATCTGGTTGACCTGCGCTTCAGGCAGGACAACAGGCGAGCTTGGCGGTGCGTAGAAACTGTTGATTGTCGTTGTCTGGAACGGCACGTTAAGAATCTGACTGCCAGCAGAGTTGGTGACAACAATTTCACCCGTGATCCCGCCTTCTTCTTCCAGCAGGGTAATAACGTTTTCTTCGCCTTCCGCGCCCGCTTTAACGGCAACCTTGGTGCCACGAATACCAATCGTAGCCACAGGAGTACGAATGGTCATGGCATCCGGGCCGGATTTGGCAATGGCACCAGACACGAAACTGAAGACGCCCTGAACAACAGAAACAGCCGACGTACCTTCGTTGGTTTCCGAATCATAAATCAGTTCATCGAGAACCATCCGGCCATCTTCACCAAGTGAAAATGTCGTATCGTCGATGAAAGTCATGCCAATGGCGCCATCGCCAGAGGTTTCCAGAACATCACCCTGATAAACAGAATCGCCCTCTTGCAGCGTTACGCGCGTGCCGTCCGCGCGAATTGCTGTAACCGTACCTGTTGCAGTCTCAACCGTACCAATAGGCTGAGCCGTAGATGACGCACCGCCTGCATCCGCGACCTGATTAGCAGATGCAGAACCGGCAAGACGATTGACCAGATCGCCGTCCAGTTTTGCGCCGCCCGACGTTTGCAGGGCTGGCGGGTTTTCCATGGTGAAGTAATCCTGCACCAATACTTGTTCGCCGCCAGGACCTTCGATCAGAAGATCTGGTCCTTCCCGTGTAAAATCGGCAACCAACAGCATCGTGCCACCTGGCACGACAAGGTTTTCAGCACCTGAAGACGCATCCAGTACGGTCGTTTCACCACCACCTGAATTCAGCAGATCTTCTGCGGATTGATTGGATTGAAGTTTATCTACGGCCACGGTACAGCCCTCCGGCAAGCTTGATTGGTCTGGTCATCTTGATCTTCAACAGCCTAAAGACGGATTTCGCCCTTTTGTCTGCTGCTTGAATATGATCCTCCCCACCAAGAGTTTCAACCCCTTCAGGAGGCAGGAAAGCCATTTTTTTCGTTATTTTTCAATGACTTAGTAATTTCCGACTTCGTTAGTCGGGTATACCTTGTTTCACTGCCGGAGTCTGGCGGATTTCTGCGATTCATGACTTTTGTGCATAGCCAAATCAAAAAACCGACCGTTCGATTATGGGGCAAATTCAGGGTTTTTCAGGAAAATTAATTTTTCAGACTATTGCTTTTTGACCCTGCGAGAGGCCCTGGCAGAGCTGAAAATGCTTCAACCAACCGAACCAAAGCCTGGGCTCTTGTCCAGGAATGACGAATGCCCCTGGCGATCTCCATCGCCTTCGAAAAGGCGAGTAATGCCTGTTGATTATTCCGTCGTTCCGCCATGATCTGAACCCGGCCACAATAAAGCCAGACGCGATCCAGTGTGCTTTTAACACTTGCGATAGATGCAATTGCATTGTTGGTTGATTTTTGGGCTAATTGGGTCGCACCGGCATCGATATGAGCCACCGCAATTTGCCACCAGACACCCGTTCTAATACCGGCATCAGTTATCCTTAGTGCTGCTTCACCAGCCTGGCCCAGGTCCCCAAGTGCGATCCAGCTTGTCGCAATACGTTCACGGGCATGATTTATGGCAAATTTTTGACCTTGCGCTATTGCGGCGACAGCTGTTTCTGCTCTTGCCAGGTTAATTCTTGCTCTGTCATCAATGCCCGACAAAGCCTGATAGCGTGCCATATCCGCAAGCAATATGGATCGATACCTTGGTTCTTCCAGGGCGTTGATGATTGCGGTCGCAGGTTCGTCCTGCCCTGCGCGACCGTAGGCTCTGGCCAGGGCGACCGAAACGGAACGTCGGTGGACGATGTCCACGGCGAAATCGAGTAGTTTTCTGGCTTCTTCGGCTTCATCGATTTGAGCAAAACCAGCCGCAAGCGTACTAAGAGATGCCGATACGCCAGATCGCTTCTTTGTGCTCGGGTCAACTATCATCAATGCCTTGATACGATCTCGTTCTCCCTTCATGATCCGCACGGCAGCGGACGGATCACCTGCCTTGACGAGTTTTCGCGCCATACCAGTGGTCAGGGCGGTTTTTTTGAAATCGATGTCACCTGTTGTTTCAGGTAAATTTATCAGTTGCTCAATTTCCCGCATTGTTTGCCGGGCTTGTGGCCAACCGCCATTGCGGGTCTGTGCGACGGCTATCGCAACCAACGCCTCGGCCTTGAGCCACTCATCAGGAATAATTGCCGCGCTGTCCAGAGCCAGTTGAATCTTGTCTGCTTTTGCCAGCGCCACGGCAATATTGCGCAATGTCACAAGAATCAAACGAGGATCCTGAATACGGCCAGCTGTCTCGCGGGCAGCTTCTACCTGACCAAGGCGTGCCTGAACCACAGCAATTTCACCATAAGTCCAATCCCGAAAATGTGGCCGCCCAACAGCCTTGGCTGATTCGATCGCTTCAAACACCAGGCAATCCACCGTTGGTGCCTGAAAGCAAATGTCCCGGTTGCGGGTCAGATCGGCAACCTGGTTTTTCCGCGCCGGATCCAGCAGCGACCGGGTCAAAGCAACAGATTGCAGCTTCTCACGCGCCTTCACCCGCTGTTCGCTGCCCACCACATCCAGACGGACAAGCAGGGCTTCCGCTTCGCTCTTGAATTCGACATGGGCCAGCAATTCTTCACTCACCTTGCCATCGACGGTAAGTCCTGCACGTGACTGGTAATGTTGTACAGCCGCCGTCAGATCATCATTCAAACGACCATCAATGACACCGCTGTAGATTTTGAGTTCAGCGAAAAGCACCTGCAAACGCTCTACCAGTGGACTACGTGGCATGAATTGTTGACGGTTGTTGTTTAATTGTTCGTCAGGGTTCAACGCTGCGATGGCATCAAGTGTCGTGAAAGAAAAGACGACAGGTAGCACCAGGGCCAGCGTCCTGATCCATAATTTCAATCTGAACAGGTTTGTCAAAAGCCAGTCCACCAATTCCGTTATCGCGCTGATATGCCTTGTATATCATAACAACAGAAGTGAGATTGTCCGAACCCGATTTTTCGCCTGACCGCTACCTGTCCTTTAAGTGGATTCTGAAATCAAGGCTTTCTGACGATCCAGTTCCCGCTGCAAACTCCCCTTTTCTTTTTCCGGCACCATCTGTATCCAGGGATGGATTTGAGGTGGATCGAACAGTCCATATTTTGTATAGGGCTCATCCGCAATGAAAGCCTCCGCCTCTTCCCGGTTTACAAAATCAATTGCGAAGATGCTGCCGATGGTGATGTCTCCACGATCATCCTGCAGCGGGCCACCAAAGACGGTTTGATCTTTGGCTGCCATCATATACTCAATATGTTCCGCCCGAATGCTCTGCCTGAGGTCGGCTTTCCCCGGACGATCAAAACAGATAAATGCAAATAGCATATCGTCTCCCTCCTCGGCGACCTCAGCCACCCATATCCACAGAACCGGTATTCCCGTAAACAGCAACACCGGGAGAGCCCATTGGGCCATAGCCTTCAAAAGGTGGCAGTTTGTATTTTCGCCATGTTTCATACCAGGCGATGTTTGCCTGTATCAAAAAATCAAGCGGCACTGGCGGATTGTCTGCCAGGCGCGTGCCGGGCTCAATACACCAGGTATCCAGATGTGGGATGACGCCATGGGACATCAGATATTCAAATCCCTCAGTGGCTGATGCAACAGCTTCCTTGACGTTATCGAACCCCCATGGCTGAGCCATTTCAACACCGGAAACCATGTTCGGGCTAACCCTGCCTTCACCAAAAACCTCAACAGAATCAAGCAGACCACGCACCCAGTTGTCATAACCGACATACGCCTCCTTGCCGGGGGCGATCGTTTTGAACAGATCTTTGTCCCATACCTCAAGATTTGCATTATGCGTCGTTATACCGGCTTCTTTCATACGCCTGAGACGATCCATGGGCTGTGATTCAGTTATCATGACGATGGGCACGCGATGGCCGATGCGCTCGCGAATGGCTTCGACGTAGGGAATATTAAAGTCAGCTGCGTTGTCCGGCCCCTTTTGCACCGGACGCAAAATGGAACCCCCGGTCATAATGATCGTGATCATTCTTTGTGCAGGATCCAGCTCGTCCGCCATGGCACCGATCACTTCGGTGACATGGTCCTTGTTCTTTATCGCATCTGCGGTCACATGATCACCGGACAAACGGCGAACTTCACGTAAGTTATAATTTATGTCGCAGAACTGGCATTCTTCTTTTTTACCCCAGTAATGGCATGCCCTGAACGTTGTTATGAACGCGTAAGAATTGTAGAGCAACGGAATCACTTGTTCATAATTCAGACCGTCCGATAACTTCTTTCCGTAATAAGAAGGCTTGTCCGGATAATCTACATCGGCGACAGCAATACCGTTTTCACAGACTTTTAGATCACCATCGATGACGTCGATTTTATACGGGGAATTTTTGTTCAACACGACGCGCACGGATGTTCTGGCCAACCCGTAGGGACCATCCCGAAAAATGATGTCTTCAGGCGCCGATGTGCTGACACCTTCATCCATATCTCCGTGGTCGCTCATATTATAGGAGAACAAAAAGTACGCCTGTGGCCGACTGTTAGCTGCCGCCTTCAACGCTGCCGGGCTTAAATCCAGGCCCTGACGCAGCAAATCCTCTTTCAAGATGACTTCCTTCGGCACGTCAGAATATTTTTTTGCATAGATTTCAATTGTAGGCGATTGGATTTTTGTAATGACCGACATCGAATTTCCCGTTTGATTGCTTTGAAACAAGACAATTAAATCGTCAAACCAGTGAAATTTGTTACCAAAAATCAGTAATTATGGTACTAAATTGGGATATTGTTCGAATATTATCTAGAATCTACGAATTTATGGCCGCACAAGTTATCGACAAGACAGACAGGCGCATTCTTGAGATATTGCAACAGGATTGCAGCCTTTCAAACGCTGAGCTCGCGGAACAGGTCAACCTGTCCTCCTCGAGCTGTCATAGACGTGTGCGATTGCTGGAGCAATCCGGCCTCATCAGTCGTTATGTCACACTTCTTTCCCACGAGGCCCTGGGCCTGACACTGACCGTTTTTATCGAAGTTGCCCTGAACAAAAAAGACAAGGCAACAAGAGACAGTTTCATGGATCGCATCCGAACCTGGCCAGAGGTCCAGGAATGCCATTTCATCTCCGGTGAATATGACAACCTTTTGAAGATTGTCCTTGAAGACATTGTAGCCTACAGGCTATTCGTCCTCGACAAATTGCTGGCAATCCCGGAAGTGGAAAAAACCCGATCTGCCATATCTCTGGGGCAATGGAAAAGTACGACGGCATTGCCGCTTTCTTCTTCAGGCAATCCAGGATGATCGGGAAGTTCCGAATGCGTATATCGAAAGTCCAGGTCCGATGAATAAAGGGACGACGGACCCTGCCTGGCTGGAACGCCTGAAGCGTGAGCCGCGATCAGACAAAGGCCACCGCATCCTGAAACTGTTGCGACAGTGCGAACAGACTCAATGGCACGACCCGGAAGATATTCTGGCAACCCAGTTTAAACAATTGTCACGACTGCTCGGCCACGCGCAATCCACAATTCCGCACTATGCGGCGACAACATCACATATCAAGTCAGGTGATGTTAGATCTCTGGCGGCTGGTCGCTGGCTGGATGTTCCTGTCCTAAAACGCCAAACAGTTAACCGGCTTGGCAAAGAATTGCTCAGTCGAAATATTCCGCAAGATCACGGATCCCTGAACGCGATATACACTTCAGGCACAACCGGCTTGCCCGTGCGCGTGGAGCGGACAAAACACACGCTGGATTATTGGTCTGCATTCACAACGCGCGATCATATCTGGCACAACAGAGATATAGACGGTGTCCTGGCAGCCATTCGATCTTCAGAGAAGAAGTTTGCGCTCTATCCAAAAGGTGCCCGTCACGCAGCTTGGGGATCGAAGGATGGTGTTTTCAAAACAGGCCCGAGCCTCAGCCTCAATGTCGGCACATCTATCGCTGACATGGCGGAATGGATTGGCAGGAACAAGCCGGATTATGTTCTCGCTATGCCAAACATCATCAAACGCCTGGCCCCATGGTGTATGGAGCACGGCGTGACATTTGACGGCCTGAAGGAAGTCAGCGTTATTGGCGAGATGTGTGGAGAGTTATTGAGAGATTTGTGTCAGGAGGCCTGGCAAGTCCCGCTGCATGATGTCTATTCCAGCAGGGAAGTCGGTTACATAGCCCTGCAATGCCCGGTCAACAATCACTACCATGTTCAGGCCGAGGGTTTGTATCTGGAAATCCTCGATGCGGATGATCAGCCCTGTAAACCAGGTGAAAGCGGACGGGTTATTGTCACAACAATACAGAACTACGCCATGCCCCTGATCCGATACGAAGTAGGTGACTATGCCGAAGCAGGGGAGACTTGTGATTGCGGACGCGGTTTGCCTGTCATCAAACGAATACTGGGCCGCGAACAGGATATATTGGTTTTACCAGGCGGCCAGCACAGCTGGACCCTTCTGGGCAGCCCCGACGTTCGGGATTTCATGAACATGGCACCGATCAGTCAATACCAGTTTGCCCATGTCGCAGCAGACAAGATCGAGGTCAGATTGATTGTCAAACGTGAACTGACTGATGATGAAGAAAATAATATCGCCAACTGGGTCAACAAAAAGTTCGGCTACCCATTCGACATTTCGTTCAGTTACCCACAGGAACTCGCACTGACAAAAGCAGGCAAGTTCAAGGACTTTATTGTCGAGTTTCGAAACTGACCGCCATTGTCATTTGCTATTGGCTCCTCAAGGACCAGTTTACTCGTTGGGAACTTACAATAGCATGCGTGAATGTGAACAATCCGGGGGATACAATATGCAAAGCCTGAATGCCATACAGCTTCGGGAGATGGTTGAAACAAAGTATTTTGGTAACGTTGATATGAAGTTTCTGGAAGCCACAGCAGACTGTTTTGATCCAGACGCCACATTTACCATTCAGACAGCAAATCTCACCCACAACGGCATTTCTGAAATCCGTCGGATGTTCAACGATTTCTTCTCTTCATATAAAAAAATCTGGCACGGCGAGTTTCATCACGTAATTGATATAGAACGTCAGGCTGTTGCCGTTCAGTTTATTGCCACGCGAGACACATTCGACGGTGAACATCAGCGTGCCTCAAATTGTAATTTTTTTCATTTTGAAAATGGCAAAATCAAGACAGTCAGAGTCTATATGAGCGACGAGAATCCACTGGTTTGATATTTTAGGAAAAATGGCGCGCCCGGGAAGATTCGAACTCCCGACCCCCAGATTCGTAGTCTGGTGCTCTATCCAGCTGAGCTACGGGCGCGCAGGTCATATGACCCTGTATTCAGGTCATCCAAGGCTGCGGAAACTAATCATATCCGCGCTCCATTGCAAGTGCTGTGCGTAATTCTGTGCAATAACTTCGGGTTTTATCGTGTATTGAGGCCGTATTATCAGACATCCATCGACAAAATCCTGAAATCTTCTGGTCTAAACGCTGGAAATAGCTTACTAAAAGCGGGTTGTCGCGCCTTCCCCCTTTGGCTAGGATACCTGGTGAGGGAGACTTCCTGTCGGGAAATTACGATCCAGCCAGGTTCGAACTGCGTTACGATCTGCAGTACTACCCAACCTATAGCACATATAGCGTTGGCGAATTGGACCAGGTCTGAGTGGGCAAAGAGCGACAGAAACTAACGAGGGGAGGCCTTAATCCCTTGTGATACAAGTGAATTTCAGCCCATCTTGGGTTGCGGCAAATGTTGGTGAATAGCACTGACCTTTGCGAGACATGTATCGGGATTGGGGAGAAGAGAATTGCGCGCAACGCTGTCAGCAAAGGCGATTTTCCTGAAAAGGATATGAGCCCGGAAATGTCAGCGTCGCTTACAGGAATATTTATTAACGGTGTTTGCAGAATGGCATTGAGAAAATCACACGGCGCTGTCCTTGGCGTGGCTGTTCTTTTGTCCAGTTGCTCCTTTGCCACGGATACCCTGTGGCCATCCTTGACGGGCGATGACCCGGCAGGGGCACAAGAAACGCAGGGTGGCAAAGTGCAAATTGCCAGGTCCAGTGGCGAAAACATGGCGTCGCCGACATTAAGTCCGGCAGCCCCTAAAGCCATCTCGGTACAGCCGCCATTGTTGGGCACAACCAATTTTGCCCAGGCACCTGTAACCCAGGCTCCTCAAACGGGTACATTTGTGGGCCAAAAGGTTTCACAGCTACGCGGGGAACTGGGCAATCTTCGTGGCCAGATCGGTGCGCGGAATACTGTACTGCAACAAATTCGTGCCGCGACCACACAGAACGCGCAGCGTTATCACGGTGTAGTTGCCGCCATCAATTCCCGCCTGCAAATTGGCACCACACCGGGCAATCCGGTTTTGGTAAGCCAGTGGAATGCAGCCCAGGCCGAGCTGGACCGATTGGGTGCAGACATTGCCTCCATGAACAGTCTGGCCAATGACGTTGCATCGTCATCTGCAATGGCCGCTTTCTTACTGGAAAGTTCACGTGCGACTTATGGTCTGCAGGGTGCAATTGACGAAGATCACCGCCAGATCGCCATTCTGGAAGATGAGACCAATCGCACGGTTGTCATGATTGATCGATTGCTGAACGAACTGTCTGAAGATATCAGTCGCCAAACCGCCTATGTCGGCAACGAGCGTCACAATCTGACGACCTTGTCGCTGGCCATCAAAAACGGTGAGTTCTACGGTCAAAGCCTGACCAATCGCGCTTATCTTTCTGCGGCTCCACTAGCGAGCAATGCGCCCGTCGCGTCTGGCACGAGCTATTCCTCACAAAACCGTCGCCCTCTGGTCGTCATTCGCTTTGATCGTCCGGATGTGCCTTATCAGCAGGCATTGTACAACGCAGTGTCCAAAGCTATTGAGCGGCGCCCGAATGCAGCCTTTGCGCTGGTTGCCGTCGCACCGGCACGTGGTACACCGGCTGAGGTTTCGCTAAATACCTCCAAGGCCAAGAAGAATGCGGATCAGGTTCTTCGGACCCTGACTGAAATGGGTCTGCCAGCGGGGCGTGTCGCTTTGTCGGCAACCACCAGCTCGGAAGCTTCAACAAACGAAGTTCATATATATATCCGCTGACAACCAGTTAGCCGCAAAAGTTCAAGGGCAGGTCGCAGGACCTGCCCTTTTTCTTTGCCTGCCGTTACGAGCGCTCTGACCAACACTGGCATGGGTCAAACCGTCATGGCGCTGAGGCGGGTGACAGGACCGCAGCGTTGTCTCGCCCCCCTTGGAATGAGCCAACAATTGATACAGAAGCAATTCCGCTTAAACCGGGTTAGTCCTGGTTGGTATAGTGAGACGCCCAAATCAGATGATGGCCTATAGCACCTCATACAGCCAAAGAAAAACCCCGCCAGCGTATACTGGCGGGGTCGTTCCTTGATCTGACAACGCTGTCAGATGAGGTATCGGTCCTGGTTTCCTGTCTTACTTCCAGGAGATTGCAGCAAGATCATTGACGAACATCGGAGAGTTCGCCCACACGCCTTGCAGGCCTTTCCGCATTACGGTGATCTTGGCACCCTGGAACAGGAAGCCATTTACAGCATCCGCAGAAATCTTCCGCTGAGCAGCCTGAAGTGCTGACTTGCGTTCTGCCGGATCCAGAGTGGTATCAGCAATCTTGATGATATCCTGGAATTCCTTGCTGTCGTACTGGAAGTAATATTTTGGATCTGCATATTTCCCAATGTCGTTTGGCTCAACATGCATAACGATCGACAGGTCATAGTTTCTTTTCTTGTAGACCTGGTCCAGCCACTGAGCCCACTCAACGGGTTCAATTTTTGCCGTAATACCAACCTTGGCCAACTGAGCCGCAATAATTTCACCGCCACGACGTGCGTAGGCAGGTGGTGGCAGCTTCAGTGAAACAGTCACTCCGTTACCGTGACCTGCTTCTTTTAACAGAGCTTTTGCCTTGGCGGGGTTGTACGCGAAAGCACCCGTCAAATCGACATAGGCTGGATTGTGTGGTGCCATGTGGCTGCCAATCGGTGTGCCGAAGCCGAACATAGCTCCGTCAACAATTGCCTGACGATCAATGGCGTAGGCAACAGCCTGACGCACACGAACATCTGACATGATCGGTGACTTGTTATTCGTCGACAGAATAACTTCGCCTTCAGTTGTTCCTTCAAGTACTTCAAAATCCTTGTCGGCCTTGAATTGATCAACACTTTCCGGAGATCCGAAATATGGGAAGAAGTCGATATCCCCGGCACGCAAAGCCGCCATTTGAGCAGAAGGGTCACTCATAAATTTGAATGTCACCTTGCTGAGTTTGATGGAGCCTGCGTCACGGTAGTGATCTTGTTTTACCAATGTTACAGAATCACCACGAACCCATTTGCTGACTTTATATGGTCCTGTGCCAACCGGATTTGTTTCGTTTCCAGCTGCCGATTCAGGCCCGACAATTACAGCAGTTGATTCACCCATTTCAAATGCCAGATTTGGATTGGCATTCTTGAGAGTGATTTTCACAGTCGTCGCATCCGGTGCTTCCACTGATGCCATGTTGATAAAGCGCTTTTTCCGCTTGTTGGTGCTTTTTTCGCCTGCATTACGTTCGTAGGTAAATTTCACGTCAGCAGAATCAAATGTTGTACCATCCGAAAATTTAACGCCTGAAAGAAGCTTGAACGTGTAAACCTTGCGGGCTGCATCAGCAGTCCAGCTGGTCGCAAGACCGGGGCCAACAGCTCCCGCTTCCGAAATCCGGGTCAAACCTTCAAAGATATTATAAAGAGCAATCTGACTAATCGCAGCTTCAGCTTTCGTCGTCGGATCCAACCCACGTGGCTCCAACGTCATCCCCAATGTAAGTGTGTCTTTTGCAATTGCAGCAGCAGGCATCAAACCCGCAACTGCACCCATCCCTATAGCAATTATGCCGTATACGCTTTTGCGCATGGCAACCTCCATTCAAGTGGCCACATCAGTGGCCGTTGTGCTGCTCCCCGTAGCTCGGGAACGCCCCGAGACTATCAGCAGCGAATACGCCACGAGCGATTGCCCGGGCAACGCAATCTGCAGCCATCATGCCGAGTTGACCGACAGTAGCTACTTGTGGCTCAGCCGGTTCCCGCTGAGCCGTAGACATTACAAATATGGTATCCCCATCGACGGGGGTATGAACAGGGCGAATCGCACGGGCAATGCCATCCTGGGCCATTATTGCGACGCGCTTGGCCTGGGACTTGTCCAGCGCCACATTCGTCGCTACAACGCCTATGGTCGTATTGCCGACACCCTTATCTATCATAACCTGAAAAGGATTAGCGTCGTCTGCAGTTGGTACATCTGGCTGAGGCTGTTTGCCGCCATATTCATCACCGACAGCCCATGGCCATGCCCAAAATGCATCTGTACCAGGCATAACAACGGATCCAAAGGGGTTCACCGCCATAATGGCGCCAACCTGGATACCGTCGTCCGTAACCATGGAGACACTGCCCAGTCCCCCTTTCAGGGAACCCGCCGTTGCGCCATAGCCAGCACCAACGTTTCCAAGCGAAAAATCCTTGCCAGCACTTTCACAAGCCTGGATGCCCAAATCCCGATAAGGGGGCAACAACCCCCAGTCGCGGTCACCGCCAATCGGGAAATCAAATAATATTGCACTGGGTACAACCGGTATCGTTGCACCGCCGAAAGCAACACCGCGCCCCTGTTGAGATAGCCATGAAGCAGCACCAGAAGCCGCGTCAAAGCCGAAGACTGATCCTCCAGACAGGGCGACGGCCTGCACGGTTTCAACAACACAGCCTGGCTCAAGGGCATCAACATCGCGAGTACCGGGCGCGCCACCCCTCACATCGACAGAGGTGACCACTGGTTCATCTGGCAAAATAATGGTTGAACCACTGCGCGCAGACTGGTCCTCGGCATTGCCGACAGATATTCCATCGACATCTGTAATCAGATTTCGTTTGCCGGGTCTGGACATTCGAAGGGGGATTGCCTGCTTTGTTCTGGTTGCCAAAATCGTATCGGCTAGCAGGTGCCAGGTCAACGAGAAGAAGGGCTTTTAGTTTGCTTTAAATAGCCCTGCTGTGTCGTCCGGAGCCTTTGCCCAGGTAATCGTCAAATGCGGCGCAAACTGCACGCACAGCCAAACGGCCACCTTCCGGAACCGTAATCTGGTAGCCATCAACCTGCACCAGGCCATCAGCCTTTAACGGCAGTAGGTTTGCAAGGTTTTCATCGAAAATGTCAGGTGTCTGGTTAAAATCCGTAGCTTCGACTTCAAGATCTACTTTCAGATCACACATCAGACGTTCAATGACACGCCGTCTCAGCAAATCATCCTCTGAAACAGCAATACCTTTTACAATCGGCAAATTCCCGCCTTCAACTGACTTTCGATAGTCGGGCACCAAAGGCGCATTCTGCACATAGCCCTGTGGCAGGGAGCCAATGGCTGAAGCACCAAAGCCGATTAGCACTTCGGCTTCGTCCGTCGTATAGCCCTGAAAATTCCGCTGCAAGTTGCCGTTGTAAGCTGCCTGCCCCATGGGATCACTAAGTTTTGCGAAGTGATCGATACCGATGGCAATATAGCCGTGTTCCGCCAAACGCCCGGCCGCAGCGCGGTAAAGAGCCAAACGGGCTTTACCATCCGGCAATTTGTCCTCGTCAATCAATTGCTGATGGGCCCGCATCCACGGCACGTGTGCATAGCCAAACAGGGAAATCCGATCCGGATTCAGACCGACGGCTTTGTCGATGGTCGTTAAAACAGTTTCCACCGTCTGGTAGGGCAAGCCATAGAGCAAATCAAAACTGATGCCGCCAACGCCAAATTCGCGCAAGGCCTCAACAACCATTTTGGTTTCGTCGTAGGGCTGAACCCGGTTGACGGCCTCCTGGACCTGGAGGTCAAAATCCTGAATGCCAATACTGGCGCGATTAACGCCCGTTTCCGTCAGGGCACGGGCATGATCTCGTGTAAAACCGCGTGGGTCGATTTCGACAGCAATTTCCGCTGTTTCCAGAAATTGGAAACGCTTGTTCAGGCGTGCCATCACATCCCGAAAATCATCAGATTCAACGATAGTCGGCGAGCCACCGCCCCAATGAATATGAGCAACTGGACGTCGGTCACCCAGAACATCGGCAACCTGGTCAATTTCCCGGTTCAGAATTTCAAGATAGGAAGCTACGGGTTGGTATCGATTTACAACCTTGGTCTGACAGCCACAGAACCAGCACATTGTGTCACAAAAAGGCACATGCAAATAAAGCGACAGAGCCTGGTCAGGCTTTATTTGCCGCAACCAGTCTGCATATACAGCGCCGTCGACGGCCTCGTTAAAATGCGGGGCGGTCGGATAGCTGGTATAGCGCGGCACCATGCCATCGTGTTTCAGGAGAATTTCATCGTTAATCATGATGCGGAACATATCAGTTTAGAAGAGGTAAAATAAAGCATTCACCTCGCCTTGCGCCGAAATGTCGCATTCAAGCCCCAAGTCAGGGTCAAACCCTTAACTTTCAGGTCTGGGCAATCATGAATATACGGCGAAACGGGAAGAGTGTTTTCCCGTTGGCCAACATTGGGTAGGCCCTGGCGATACGATCACTGTACGCCTGTTCAAAAGCGGCACGTTCGGTTTCGTCGTCCAGCGCATCCAGCAAAGGTTTCAAGGCAGTGGAAGACGTCCATTCCACAACAGGATTCTCGCCGTCGAGAACTTGTAGATATTCACTCTCCCAAACATCGACCTTCCAGCAACAAGAAGACAATATTTCGTAATATTTCTCCGGGTTGGCGACAGGTCCCGGTCGAAGTACAGGCTTCAGTTTACTGTGCCATGGTCCATCCATTGCCGCTTCCGTCATACATACATGAGACGGTGCTTCATGGTTGCGGGGCATTTGAACAGCCAATACGCCCTGGGCACCTAATAGGGCTATCAAACCAGGTAACAGCGTTTCATGATTGTCACACCAGTGCAGGGCAGCATTTGAAAAGATCAGATCGGGAGGGATTTCCGGCTGCCAGTCATTGATATCAGCTTCGACCCAGGTGACATCCAGTCCTTCAGCAAAAGCCCTGCTCAACATTTCAGGTGAATTGTCGACGCCAGTAATGCTCGACCTTGGCCAATATTCCGTAAGCAGACGCGTTACATTACCGGCACCACAGCCAAGATCGACAACGTGCGAAGGCGTACTGAGCGGAATACGACTCATTAAATCCAGTGCTGGCCGGACACGTTGTCCGCCAAAATGTAAATATCGATCAGGATCCCAAGTCACGTTCCAGCCGTCCCCAAACCAGTTTCGCGTATGTTAACAGTTATTTTCCACCTGAGGTCAACTCTTCAATGGTGGTAGTACACCCTTTAATGGTCCCATTGGCTGCTCGACGGCTTCTTCTTCCGTCTGATCTTCTGCTCTCAAAGGAGAAGACGTTCCTGTTTTCATCTGGGCCCGGGGTGTTTCATCTTCCGGCTCATCTACTTCCAATGGTGTCGATCGTCGGATAATTGTTGGGCGCGTGTCCACATGTAATCTTTTTGAATTCAGCAGCGCATTGTTGCCAGTGATAGCCGTACCACTTGGCGACGAAACCTGATGTTTGTCGTTTGGTGACCGCCCCTCTATTTTTGCGAACGGGTCTTTCGCACGATAGCAGTCAATTACGCCCAACGTTCGATAGCAGTGCAAAGGTTCTTCAACAACTGTAACTTTGGGATCAGGGTCTTCACACGGCGCTTCGCCCCGGAAAATCTTTGCAAACGAGCAGGTATCACCGTTCATACTGGTCATGGCGTTATCGACCACGGCCACAGCTGCAGCACTGCATCCCCCGAGGAAAAACAGCAGGCAAACCATGATAAATAGTCCCGGCGCTCTCAAATCAGTGCTCCAAATCCCTGATAATACGCAAATTACCTGTTTGATGACATATATGACTGACTATAAGCCTTTGAAATTGTTGAGATATGGTAAACAGAGTGTCAATCCTTCAAGCGTCGGGCAAATGCATCCTGAAATGTGTGCCATCGCTTCCCGTCTTTACCAACTCAAGTTCGCCCCCATGTGACGTTGCGATATCGTTCGCTATCGCCAATCCCAGGCCACTTCCACCTGCCTTGGCACTACCGGAAAAAGCTTTGAACAATTTCGCTTTGGCGTCTTCGGAAATACCCGGGCCGTCATCAACAAAATCGATATCTACACCTTTCTTAGTACGGCTAGCAGAAATACTCACTTTGCCGTGGAGGGTCGCAAGGTCATCATTGTCTGCAATCTCACCCTGAACCGCCTGAACTGCATTTCGTGAAAGATTGAGGATGGCCCGATAGATTTCGTCCCGGTCGGCGTTGATTTCGAACCCGGATGGAATGTCATTGGACCAGGCGATCGTCCCGTTCATGGGTAGCCCGAGCGAGCCGCCGAGGTCGTCCGCCAGTTCGCTGAGGTCAAAATCCATCAAACGCAGGGGGGCGTCCTTGGCTCTGACGAAGCGCAATGTGTGGCTGCACAAATCCACCGCCCGATCAATTGCACTGACGAGTGTTGGCGTTACCTTGCGTACCGCCGGGTCTGAACTTTGCGCGATGCTGTCCGAAATCAATTGTGCCGTCGCCAGGATATTTCGCAAATCATGGCTCATTTTACTGACAGCGGTACCAAGTTGGGCCAGGCGTTCCTGTTGCTTTAAAGAGTCCCTGATTTCGTTTTGCATTTGCGCCAGTTCGCGACGGGCGATACCGATCTCATCCCGACGTGGCGTCACGGCAATTACATTGTTTGCATCCTGGGGGTTTTCGCGAAAATCGACCATACTGGCAGTTAACCGACGCATGGGTCGCACCATCATCCAGTGCAGACTGAGGAAAACCAGGGCTGCGGTGATTAACGAAATCACAACCGAAAGTGACATTATTCGTACGGAGTAGTCTGACATGGCCATCACCATGGGGCCTTCATCGATCACAACTTCGATTGTCGAATCCGGACGCGCCATTGATCCGCCGACGACCCTGATCAGACGGGTATCTTTCCCGGTGCCACCACTTATCAAGGCTTCAAAGGCATCCATGATCAAATGTGGCGGGGATGTATCTCGCAGGTCAAAACTGGCGGCTATTTCACTGGGCATATAATCACCCAACAATAATTTGCGAGTTTCCTTGCCTTTGCGCACCACCAGTTTGGCGCCCGCATGTCCCAGCAGATCTCGCGCCAATTCCTCGCTGACCATGTTATCCGGGGTCGCTTCCAGAGCCAGGGACGCCAGCTCACCTGCAGATAACTTTTCCTGTAGATAGACCAGGCGAAAGCGGGAGATCGAAGGCACATAGATCATGATTTCCGCAATCATGATGAAGCAGATGGTCAGCAACAGCAGTCGCGCCGAAAGGCTACTGCGTTTTCTCAACCGAAACAGTGAATTATTCATGAGGTTATCTTAGACCCAAATCCGGTCTCGATGAAATCAGCAATGCCGGAAAGCTGATGCCTCAGTTTTCAACGACAAGCCGATAGTCAGGCGTTGGATTCAAGGGACAGGAATATACATATTCACCGGGCTTCAACGAAACTTCGTAATCCTGGGTTTTCCCTGTTGTCAAACCACCACCGGAGACACTGATCTTGGTCGCGAGATGTATGGGGTTTTTCCAGTTATAGCCCTTTTCACGAACCCAGAACCCAAGCTCATAGGGTACATTTTTATTCGTTACCCGAAAGATGTATTTGCCCGGCTTCACCTTGATGACTTTCGATGATGCCAGACGTTTTTTTTCTGTCGACTTGTTGATACCAATACAATCGCTGGCCACTTTTGTTTTGTATTGATGATCGACACCATTTTCTGACTCAAGAAACTGGCAACCGGTCTGGGTCAGTTCAATCACTTCCACTGCATGCGCAGCACGTGAAACCAACAAGGTGCACAGCGTCGCAACTATCACCATCGGAACAGTTTTGTGTATCATCATCTTCAATATCCGCATCCTCAAACAATTTGAATTTCAAAGAGGAAAATGCCTTTCGACCTGTCATTCGTCCAGTCAAACTCTCTCACGCTTCGGTGAAGATCCGTTAGCCAAATTTTCCAAGAAACCGGACAATCTTGCGTGTCCGTTCACTGAACAGGCTTTTCGTATAAAAGCTTCCGGCGGCACGTTTACTGGCTTCACCGCGTGTTGGATAAGGTGCAATGACACCGGCCATGGCACCTATTTTCATCTTTTTCTGAATGGCGAGCGTCCATGGCTGGATCAAATCGCCGGCATTTTTGCCGACAATTCCGGCACCCAGAATATGCCCGCTTTTGGTAGTGATAATTTTCACCAAACCGTCTTCGTCGCGTTCTGACCTCGCCCTGTCATTTTCTGAAAATGGCCAGCGCAAGATGCGAATTTCGCCGTGCACCGCCCGCGCCCGAGCTTCGTTCAAGCCAACCTGGGCCAATTCTGGTTCGGTGTAAGTGACCCACGGCGCGGCATCTGTTTTTGCTTTTGCCGGCAATCTGAACAAGGCGCTGCGCAAAACGATCCCGGCTTCAAACCCTGCCATATGGGTAAATTGCAAACCCCCTGTCACATCGCCAATAGCGTAAATTTTTCTGTTCGACGTTCGAAGACCTGCATCGACTTCAATTCCCTTTGGTCCCGATTTTACGCCTGCGGTTTCAAGCCCAAGGCTATCCGTGTTCGGTTTGCGCCCGGCTGCAATTAGAAGATGGCTACCTTCAATGCGCAAAGGCTCGCCATTGTGTTCTGCCAACACGGCAACACCTGCGCCTGCCGCCTCGACGCCGGTAACACGGGTGTTTTCATGCAACTCGATCCCGTCACGTTGCAGACAATCCGCGACAACGCGTGCCAGCTCAGGGTCGTCAGCGCCAAGTGCTGTGAACATTTCAATAACAGATACTCGGGCCCCCAGGTTTCTATGAGCCTGGGCCAGTTCCATGCCGATCGGGCCACCACCAATAATAACAAGGTGATCCGGGCATGTCGTATTTTCGAAGATGGTTTCATTGGTGAACCACGATGTCTGGTCCAGTCCCGGAATGGGGGGCACCAGAGGCGAGGAACCTGTGGCGATCACAAAGCGACGGGCCTTGATACGAAGGTCACCGGCAACAACTTCCCCTGGCGAGACAAATTCAGCCGTGGCCTGCACAACCTTGACCCCAAGGCCTTCAAAACGCACCACTGAATCATGCGGCGCAATTCCATCGATCACGTCTTTCACATGAGCCTGCACCCTGGCGAAATCAACGTCTACAGAAGCGGACACACCGAACTTGTCAGCGGCTCTCGCATCAGCAGCAGCCCGACCTGCAGCAATCAGGGCTTTGGACGGAACGCAGCCGTAGTTCAGACAATCTCCACCCATCAAGCCTTTTTCGATCAATACGGTATCCGCACCCATCTGGCTGGCACCAGCCGAGACGACAAGCCCGGCACTGCCGCCACCGATCACGCAGATGTCGGTCTCAATTCGTTCAGTCATATTTGGGAAATACCTGTATCGTTATCCTGTTTGGCAGAAATTGATCTAAGCTATCGGGGATGATCGTAACGCTTTGAACCGTTTGAAAACAACCGGCACCATCGCCAAAAGGGAAAGACCCAATATTGGAAGCAAAACTTCAGGTTCAAATATAACGGCCAGATCAGGTGTTCCCCCCTGATCAAAGATCATTCCGATCCCGCTGCCGACGCTGGCATATACCAGGGCCCCGGGAATTATCCCGATCAGCGTCGTCACGATATATGTGCGCACAGATACGCCGACAAATGCAGGTGCAATATTTACCAGAAAAAATGGAAATAACGGCACCAGTCTGAGAACAAGTAAATAACTGAACGCGTCAGCCTGAAAACCCGCCTCAAGTTTCTTCAATGCTGGTCCGGCACGTTGCCTGAGCGAATCGCCAAACGCCGTTCGGGCGGCTAAAAAAACGCCCGTGGCCCCCATTGTTGCCCCAAGTACAACCAGAGTGGTCCCCCAAATGGGTCCAAACAGGAAACCGCCTGCAATAGTCAAAAGGGTTGCTGCTGGCAAAGAAAAGGCCACACAGAGAGTGTAAGTTGCGACGAAAAGAAATGCGGCAAGATTGGCGTGAGTTGCAACCAGCTCTTGCAACATCTCCCGATTTTCACCCAGGCCCGCGAAACTGAAAATTTCATCAAGGCCGAACCAGAAATATCCCGCAAAACCGGCTCCAAGGGCGATAACAGGCAGAATTCTGCGCCATACAGGCTTCTTTTGTAGCCCCAGGTCTCCGTTGCAGGTGTCTTCTGCCATATAATCAGTCATCAATAATTCCACTTGCTGACGCGGCCCACAAAATGTGTCCGAGCCCGGTATAACCGCCATATACGGCATGTAAGTAGCATTTCTGAGGTGTACAGAGCGAATAACCAAAGCGTGAGCCAATACCCCTGCTTTCGTGATCAGGAGTTACTTCGTGTCTGATATGGCGAATTTCGCCATGATTACGTTGACTTGGATCATTTCAGGCCGTATACAGCGAGCCAGATTTCCAGACAGAACTTTCGCCTGTGCGCTCCATTGGAGGAGCGCTGGCAATTGTTGCGGAGTAGAGCAAATGAAACGTACCTTTCAACCCAGTAACCTGGTTCGCGCGCGACGCCATGGATTCCGTAGTCGCATGGCGACTGTCGGTGGTCGCAAAGTGATTGCACGTCGCCGTGCCCGGGGACGCAAACGTCTTTCGGCCTGAGACCAGGATGCCGACCAGGGTCGGACGCCTCAGGCAACGAGCGCAATTCTTACGCGTCGCAGCTGCCAGAAACAAATGGGTTACACCGGGTCTGATCCTTCAGGCACGGCAACAAGCGCTGAATGGCGCGAAAATTCATTCAGAATCAGAACTGCAAGGCTCTGCCTGCGATCAAACGCGGCAAGATGATGCAGATTTGAGGGTTGGCTTTACGGCCAGCAAAAAAGTCGGGAACTCTGTCGCGCGCAATCGCGCCAGGCGGCGTTTAAAAGCAGCCGTTCACGACCTTTTCATTGATCACGCCAGATCGGGAATGGATTATGTCCTGATCGGGCGAAAAAGCACTCTGGAGCGCCCCTGGGCCAGGCTCGTGCAGGATTTGCGACAAGCCATGGTCAAACTGGATGTCTGGCATGACCAGAAGCCAGGTTCGACCGGGTCTCAGGATACAAGGCACGTCACATGAGCAAGCCGTCAAAGAGTGTTGAACTTTCCCGGTGGGCAGCATTGCCCGCCAAAGGACTCGTCCACATTTATCGATTGCTGATTTCTCCGGTTTTACCTGCCTCCTGTCGATATGCGCCCTCGTGCTCGGAATATGCACTCGAAGCGCTGACCCGGCACGGGATCTTTGCCGGTGGCTGGTATACGCTAAAACGTCTGGGCCGATGTCACCCCTGGGGTGGATCTGGTTATGACCCCGTACCTGGCAGCGACCCGGCTTTCGAAAAATCCTGTGATCACGACCACAATGATCATAACAATAATACCGGCGAGCCTCATCTGGCCGGCTACCGTCATTAATCCTTCCCTTTTCTCATAAAGCGACGACAAACCCATGTTGGAACAACGTAATCTCATTCTGGCGATCGCCCTGTCTGTAGCGATCATTGTGGGTTTTGAAATGATTGGCCCCAAACCTGCACCAACGCCGGAGCAAATGGCCCAGCAACAAACGGGGGTGGCCACAAACATGTCTCCGTCCGCTGACGGAAGCGGAGTACCGATCGTCAATAATGCCGCTCCGGGCAGTGTCCCGGCACCTGGGAATGTCCCCGCACCTGGTGGTACTGGCGCTCAGGGCGCAATTGCAAATGCTGTTCGTGCCGACGTGATTGCCAATTCCCCAAGAATCACTTTCGATAATGGCCGTGTTTTTGGCAGTATTTCACTGACAGGTGGTCGCATTGACGATCTGACACTAACTGGTTATCGCGAAACAGTTGATCCCGAAAGTGCCCAGATCGTTTTGCTATCTCCTGCTGGAACTGCAAAGCCTTATTACGCTGACTTTGGCTGGACGACCGGACCAGGAATAAAAATCAAAACACCTACACCACAAACCGTCTGGCAATCAGATAAACGCACCCTGTCGGGAAACGCCACAGCGACCCTGTCCTGGAACAATGGCGAAGGCCTTATTTTCAAGCGCATGATTACGCTGGACGATGATTTCATGTTTACCGTCCGGGATGTGGTTGAAAATAAAACAGGTGAAGCTGTTTCGCTTTATCCCTACGGACTGGTGTCCCGCACAGGATTGCCACAAACAACCGGCTTTTACATCTTGCACGAAGGTGCCCTGGGTGTATTCGATGAGACTTTGAAAGAAGTCGATTACGAAGATATGCAGGAAGAAGGGAAAATTCAGGTCGCAAGTACCGGTGGCTGGATTGGCATCACAGACAAGTACTGGCTGGCTGCCCTGGTCCCGGATCAAAAGGCTAAAATCAACGCCAGTTTTGGACACTCCATATCCAACAATCAGGAAAAATTTCAGATTGATTACCTGCACGGCGCTCATTCTGTGGACGCCAGATCGTCAACCGAGGTCGTCAACCATTTCTTTGCGGGTGCCAAGGAGGTCCATGTACTGGACTCCTATGAAACGAAATATGCTGTCAAACGCTTCGATCTGGCGGTGGATTTTGGCTGGTTCTATTTTCTGACAAAACCTTTCTTCTACGCCATCGACTGGTTCTACAAACTGCTTGGCAACTTCGGCCTCGCCATTCTGGCCCTGACGGTCTGCGTCCGGATTGTTTTTTACCCGCTCGCGAACAAATCATTCAAGGCGATGGGTGCCATGAAGCGCTTGCAGCCTGAAATGACCAAACTGCGCGAACGTTATGGCGACGACAAGGCCAAGCTCAATCAGGAAATGATGGCTTTGTACAAAAAAGAAAAAGCCAACCCGATGGCCGGGTGTCTGCCGATTGCGCTGCAAATTCCGGTATTTTTCTCTTTATACAAAGTGCTGTTTGTCTCAATCGAAATGCGTCATGCGCCGTTCTATGGCTGGATCAGCGATTTGTCTGCCGCAGACCCGACATCACTTGTCAATTTGTTTGGTCTGATCCCGTGGACCCCGCCCGAGTTCATTCCGGCACTGGGTGTCTGGCCGATCATCATGGGCATCACGATGTTCCTGCAGCAAAAACTGAACCCGCAACCAGCTGATCCCATTCAGGCAAAAATCTTCATGTTCTTGCCATTTGTCTTCACGTTCATGCTGTCGACCTTCCCGGCCGGTCTGGTTATCTACTGGTCCTGGAACAACACCTTGTCCATGGCCCAGCAGTATATCATCATGAAACGGGCTGGTGTAAAACCCGGCGGCAAAGCCGTAAGCAAATAAGCCAGCGTTCGAGCAGATCAAAACCATGTCAGATGACACCAACCTGCCGCCGGTTGATCCGGACTCGCCCTCGCTTGATGCGGCGACCATCGAGCGCGGCCGGTTGATGTTTGCTGGCCCCTGCGATTTTATCCACGGGACCAACAAACTGGGTGATCTACCCGACATGGCCTTGCCGGAAATCGCCTTTGCAGGTAGATCAAACGTCGGAAAATCCAGTCTGGTCAACGCCCTGACGGGTCGCAAGACTTTGGCCCGCACCTCGCAAACGCCGGGCCGTACCCAGCAGATCAATTTCTTTAATCTTTCCAAGGTGCTCTATCTGGTGGACCTGCCGGGCTATGGTTATGCCAAAGCCTCAAAGACCGCGATCAAAAGCTGGACCCATCTTGTCGATTCTTATCTAAAAGGCCGCGCCAGCCTGGCCCGGGTTTTTGTCTTGATTGATTCCCGCCATGGCCTGAAAGACAAGGACCGTGAGGTCATGACCATGTTGGATGTCAACGCTGTGCCCTATCAAGTTGTCATGACCAAGATCGACAAAACACCAGGTCCCGAACTGACAAAGCGGCTGGCCGAGACCTATGTTGAATTGCGCAAGCACGTGGCCGCCCATCCGGAAATCATTTCAACCAGTTCGGATAAAGCCATCGGCATTGAAGCCCTGCGCGCCCACATCTCAACCTTGGCCGACACCACCCATTTCTGATTAGAGGCATCGCTTGACCGCGCCCTTGCGTAAAGGCCGCTGGTCCTGCGCACTTTATTCAAGTACAAATTCAACATTATGTCAGATACCAGTGAAAAAAAGACAACCGAACAGTGGTTGCACACGGCACAGACCCTGTCTGAGGCCCTTCCCTATATGCGCCGGTTTGCCGGACAAACCTTTGTCATCAAATATGGTGGCCACGCTATGGGAGACCCCTCCCTGGCCGAAAGATTTGCCCGCGATATCGTCTTGATCAAGCATGTGGGAATCAACCCGGTGATTGTGCACGGCGGCGGTCCCCAAATTGGTGCCATGCTGGAGCGGCTGGCGATCAAGAGCGAATTTATTGATGGCTTGAGAGTAACCGATCAAACGACCGTCGAAGTCGTGGAAATGGTTTTGTCAGGGTCGATCAACAAACAGATCGTTACGGCAATCAATGGCGCCGGAGGGACCGCAATGGGATTGTCTGGCAAGGATGGCCGGTTGATCGAGGCACAAAAGTTGCACCGCACAAAGAAGGATCCCGATTCAAATATCGAGAAGGTTCTGGATCTTGGATTTGTGGGAGAACCTAAAAAGATTAATCCGCACGTGCTGCATGTTCTTGAGCAATCAGATGCTATTCCAGTGATAGCACCCATCGGTGTTGGCGAAAATGGTGAAACCTATAACATCAACGCTGACACCGCTGCCGGTGCTGTTGCCGCCGCTATTGGCGCCAGCAAGCTTATCATGATGACTGATATCGCAGGTGTGCTTGATAGCGAAGACCAGTTAATGCCGGAGATAACGGCCGAAACGGCCCGTGCCATGATAGCCGATGGCACTATTCACGGCGGCATGATCCCCAAGATTGAAAATTGCCTGAACGCCATTGATCAGGGCACACGTTCAGCAACGATCCTTGATGGTCGGATACCGCATGTCTTGCTACTGGAAATTTTCACCGAGCACGGTGTCGGCACCATGATCAAAGGCCCTGACGTCGAAGACTGACTTTCTCAGTCTGCAAAGAAGTCCAGATACCAGGACATTTCATCATCCGTCAGCGGATAGTCAGTTCCACCCCGGGCATTGATGTGTTCCGATGGCGGGACTTTGGCAACTGTTTTTTGCACATCCATAGCTGTACGCATGGTCAGCCCTGCAGCCCATACAAGGGCCGTGACTGTCTTGCCACTTTTTGATTCGATGATCTTGTGAGCAATATGCGGCAAAACTTCGGCCTTGATCGCCATGGCCCGAACCAACAGTTCATACTCCCGGCTCTTGATCAACTTTGCGGCTTCCGCATCAGTTAATCCGCCCGACTCAACGAGCTCTTTTGCCTTGTCTTGCAGAATGTCTTCATCTTCGGTGACATCATGTTTTTCGATGCCATCCTTAACCGCCGCACGGACTTCTTTTTCCGTTTCCTGGTCCAGATCATGCGTTTCGGCCAGGATATCAAGTAAGGATAAACTGACGAACCCTGCGATATGACGCATGGCTTGTTGCGACAACAAGGGCCGATCGACCAATGGCTTGTGCCAGCTTTTTTTATCGGCGGCCTGGTCGACAATCTGATCCAGCGTTTCTTCCCGGATCTGGGCATTCTTGTTGGCCAAAAGTTGCTCCACCGCAGGAATATCCCTGGCCGCGAAAATTGCATCCGATACATCCGGGCTGACAGCAGCCCGTTTGGAAATTGCACTGATCGCCCCCGACGTTGTCGAGGACTGTATGATCTCCATAAGGTCATCGTCGCTAAGCAATGGAGAATATTCAAGTATCGGTGCCGCGACTATCAGCTCAACATCACGTGCAAGGCTATCAACAATATTTTGCGGTACATTGTCGGCGCGCTTGATTTCCTCAGCGACGATCTGGCGGACCCGGGTGAGTTGATCATTGGCCAGCGTTTCCAGAACCTGAAAAGTCATCTTCTGTAATTTTTCAGATTCTGTTTCAGAAATATTCGGAACCAGACGTCCAATTTTCAACGCCAGATCGCAACGAACTTCGTCATTGTCATCTGTGGACAGAATGACGTCAGCCTGACGCGGTGTGTTTTTGTTGGTTGCAACTTTTCGCCTGACAGTGGGAGAATCGTCACTTGCCAGAAAATACAAAACCTCAGGTTTTACGTCCTTGCGTTTCGCCAGTTCCTTGCGTTCGGCGTGACTGGTACTTGTCGCCAGGTCCCTCGATTCCTCGTAAGTGACCTCTTTCTTTTTAGCGACTTTCCGTCCCTTCCCGAAAAGATTTCCAAACATTACGTCCCTCTCACTATGTTTCCGCCGGGCAACATTACAGCATACCCGCCTTTGCCTGAGTGTTTGACATCGTACATGGCACCGTCTGCACGACCGATCATTTCGTTCATTGTCTCACTGGAGCGTGGATCACTAACCGCAATACCAACAGAAATACCCAATGGATGTTCATCGTCCGCAGAATAAGTCCGCAATTGCTCTGCATCTGCCATCAAGAGACGAGCTTTTGTCATCGCTCCTTCATCGTCCGTATCTTCCGTCCAAAGCGCAAACTCATCTCCGCCCAGGCGTGCCGTCAGATCTCCGATCCGGCTACCACCTTCCAGAATATCTGACAGAAGTTTCAAGACATCGTCGCCTGCCGAATGGCCGTGCACATCATTGACCATTTTGAAGTTATCAAGATCAACATAAACCAACGCGCCTGATCTTCCAGTTCTGCGATGATGGGCCAACCTGGCTTCAAGATCTTCGTAAAAAGCACGTCGGTTATAAAGACCTGTTAATTCGTCAACACGCGACAACCGCTCCAGTTTCTCATGTATTGAAATTTGTTCGACAGCAATACCGACACGGGCGGCAACGCCGGCCAATAAAGCCTTGGCGTCTTCACTCCAGTCCGCCTGATCAACCCCACGGGA
Organism: Alphaproteobacteria bacterium; assembly: GCA_018654745.1. Lineage (GTDB taxonomy): Bacteria > Pseudomonadota > Alphaproteobacteria > UBA2966 > UBA2966 > JABILA01. The sequence continues at coordinate 74,302 of JABILA010000135.1, read as the reverse complement.
AATAGCAATAGCGCCGTTTACTTCGCCCCGGTAGCGACAGGCCGCTGTTAAAATCTGATGCATCCCCACCTGCCGTTCAACAACACCACGGGGATCACCATGCAGCATGATTTCCGATACAGAATCAGAAGCTTCTTTGGGAATAGGCGAGGATATACCGCCATATTCAGCGGCGTTCAAAAAACCTTGTCCGGGATCTCCCCGCATCACCCAGCAATGCCGCGCACCAACCGCTGCAGCAATTGCTTCGGCAGCCGTTCCAAGCATCCGGCCCGGTTCTACTTCATTTCGGATGGCATCAACAATTGTATTCAGCAACTCGTTGCGATTGCGTTCGCGCTCCAGCGCCTGATCACGCTCACGCGTATCCGTCATATCCCTGGCCACACCTCGCGCACCAAGCCATTCACCTGTTTCGGAGTGAACCGGAACAGAAGAAATGACCAGACAGGCTGCTGTACCATCGGCATGACGAAGCCAGACCTCGGCATCTTCCAGAGGTACTTCGCTATCAAAAGGAAAGGGTAAACTCTTGTCGTGTTTGTGATGGAGCAGGTTCCTCGGCGGATTGCCGTTAAGCTTGTGAGCAGAGTATCCGAGCACACCACGTTCCGAGACAAATTTGAAATTTCCGTTTTGATCCGTTTCCCAGGCGAAGTCTGCTGAACACGTGACCAGATCCTTGAATAGCTGCCTGGACGTCAGCAGGGCATTAATGAAGTTTCGCTCCATCGTTGTTTCCCGCGACAACACAGCGACAAAAGAAGTCCCGGTTTCATCTTTCAGGGGAACCAACGAAACTTCAATTGAGCCACCTCCCGATAATTCCGGTAAATCCAGCTTCTCGGACACGGCCTTGTTGCCACCGATAACATTGGCCAGCATCCCGCGTATGGCCGGATCACCATTGCTTGAAAAAAGAACTGCCAGGGACTGACCATTCCCGTTCTGGCCGATGAGTTTACCTCGTCGATCCAGAATAGCAGCAGGCCCGTCAAATCCGTCCAACAGTTTTTCAGGAGACAGGGAAAGCTGTTCAGGAAGCGCCGAGTACCCGGCGACCGCAGTCGCTGGCTTAACAGCCTCGTTGACGTCGTCAGAGACAGTATCAGTAATGCCCTTCAAAACCATCGGGATATCGTGGCCTGTCATTTGCGCCACCTTTTTTCACAACAAACACATATCATCAGGACGCTTCCCTGTGTTGTGTGCCTGACGTGCTGACGCCTGGTTTGCCAAACAAATAACCTTGCCCATAACGAACGCCAATTTCCTGCAAGAAGCTGGCTGTTTCTTCGTCCTCGATAAATTCGGCAACGGTATTGATATTAATATCTGTGCACAATGTTGCCATTGATTTCAAAAACGCCTTGCCGTTTTTTGTGCTCAGCGCTTCTTGCACATAAATCCCGTCAATTTTTACATAGTCAACTTCGAGGGCGCGCAAATACTGATATGCCGCTGCACCCGAACCGAAATCATCCAGGCAGACATGATGTCCAAGTTCACGAATGCCCTGAATAATATTGTTCGTCGTCTCGAGGTCCTCAATCTTTGATGATTCCGTAAGTTCAAAAATCAACTCTTCCCGGATAGAAGAACAATGCTTCAGATAATCATGGAGCTCGTCCACAAACATTGGGCTTTCGATTGAGCGGCCAGATATATTTACTGCGACACTCAGGATTTCGCCTTCCTGTCGTGCCGTCATGATTTTATTTGCAACCTTGCGAGTCATAGCAATATCAAAATCACCAATGACCCCAACTTCTTCGGCAAAGGTAATGAATGCGAAAGGCGAAGCTTCCGGACCACTGACCCTTAGTCGTGCAAGCCCTTCATAGTGATGCACAAAGCGCGTCGAAAGTTCGACAATGGGCTGATAGAGCGCATCAAAATCACCGGCGTTGATGGTTTTCTTGAACGCAATAATCTTTTCCTGCGTCTCATCCATCATGGTCTTGTAACCTTCGGTCAGCTCGCCAATGGTGAAATCACCCTTGCTTTCCGAAAACTTGTTAATGGTGTAGAGCAGCGCCTTGGCGTTGTCTTCTTCTGACATAGTTGCTTCAAGATCAACCGTCGCGGCACCGACCTCCATGCCTTCACCTGTGGGGTCTGCCTCTTTGGTCTTTTCCTCAATGCTTTTTTCCAAGGCGGCAACATCAAGACCGGGTTCGTGCACAAGACCAAACTTGCCGTCATCTATGCGCCCGGCAGAAGCACCGTTGACCGAGTTAGCTTGCAAATGCGCCGAAATATCGTGCAGCAGATCTTCGCCGGCTTCTCCCAGTTTGTCCTTGAGCTTGTCCAGGCCATCCATGTCGATCAAGGTCATGTTGTAGTTCATGCCCGCGGCCTTGCCTGCTTTCAAGGCTTCGTTTGCAACGTCGGAAAAGGCGTCCTTGTTCAACAAACCTGTTTCAGCATCGAGGGCTGCCGCATCTGGGGTCTGCGCCGTCGACACCAGGCGTTGGGCTGCCAATGCAAGAAATGTATGTCCCTGGTGCGTTGGCAATGAGGTACCGAACACGGCAACCCGCATGGGTTCGGAATTTTGTTTCAACACGCGCATATTCACCGGACCGAAACGGCCCTGGCGTTTTGCCGTTGCCAAAGAGGCCTCAAGCAGCAAACGGTCTTCCTGCGAAACCATCGAGAGGAATGACAAATCTGTCAGTTTGTCTGGCGTGACACCTGCCAACCACTGGGTTGCACCCACGGCATAGATAACCTTGTTGTCATCGTCCAGTTCGAGGAATGCATCCGCTGCCGAAAAGGCAAACGCAACAAACCGATCCCGATCCGAACGCAGGTCGTCTTCAACACCCATTAATAAGGGTCTCCATTACCAAACAGGTCCCGACGGGGACTACATCGTTCCAGAATAGCAGAAAACACTGTCACTGAAACACTTTAGGGCCATGAGGTCTATTCATTATCTGAATGCCTCTTTTCGTTACAAGTTTATCTCTCTATCTTGTTCCAGCACTCAATTGGACCACATCTATCATCATGGACAATCAAAAAAGCACGCAGCCTGGAGCCGTTTCAGTATCTATGACAAACGTTAACAAGTCCGGGAATGTCAATCCGGAACTGGATCATATCAAGGTCTGGTTATTTGACCTCGACAACACGCTGTATCCCGCACACTGCAATCTGTTTTCGCAGATTGATCTGCGTATTAATGAATATGTGGCGGATGTGCTGGACCTCAACATGGAAAATGCACGGGTGCATCAAAAAAGGTACTTCAGAGAGCACGGAACGACGTTGCGTGGCCTGATGGTCGACCATGATGTTGATCCACATCATTATATGGATTTTGTCCATGATATTGACCTGGCACCTGTTGATGTGTCGCCGGCGTTGGACGCTGTTTTGCACAAATTGCCGGGTCGCAAGCTGATTTTTACCAACGGATCGGTAAAACACGCCGAGAATGTGACTGGAAAACTGGGGATTGAGCATCATTTCGAAGCTATTTTTGATATTGCTGCCAGTGATTTTGTACCCAAACCTGACGTCCAGCCCTACCAAAAGCTGATCAGGGAACATGACCTGAACGCTGTCGAAACCATATTTTTCGATGATATGGACAGAAATCTTGAGCCTGCTGCTGCGTTGGGCATGACAACGGTCTGGGTACCTGGGCACGCAGAATGGTCTGGTGATGGCGAAGGTGATCACGTGCACCATATTGCCAAGGATGTCACAACATTTTTACAGGCAGCTGTAGCCGGCCTTGAGCCTCGTTAACATTTAAGGTCAAAAACCTTCAATTCCCTTTGTTGTCGTGCTAGATAGCTGCCAACAATTCTGTTTATAGCCATTCTGAATAACCCGCGAAAACATCGCGGCCACCGCAAGGAGCGAACATGCAAGCCTCTGATTTGCAGACGACGATCGAAGCCGCCTGGGAAGACCGCGACAACGTCAATCTTGAAACATCCGGCGCTGTCCGTGATGCCGTTCAGGCAGCCTTGAACGCCCTTGACGATGGTTCAATGCGCGTCGCACAAAAAGACGGTGCCGACTGGGTTGTTAATCAGTGGCTGAAAAAGGCAGTGCTGCTTTCATTCCGTCTCAACGATATGACCGTCATTCCTGGTGGTCCTGGGGAGAGTACTCCCTGGTTTGATAAAGTGCCGTCAAAGTTTGAAGGCTGGGACGATGCCCGCTTCCGTCAAGCAGGCTTTCGTGCCGTCCCTAACTGTATTGTTCGTCATTCTGCTTATGTCGCCCCTGGCGCCATCCTGATGCCATCCTTCGTAAACCTTGGCGCTTATGTCGACAGCGGCACCATGGTTGATACATGGGTCACCATTGGCTCCTGCGCCCAGATTGGCAAAGACTGTCATATCTCTGGCGGTGTTGGTATCGGTGGCGTTCTGGAGCCTTTGCAGGCTGGTCCGGTTATCATCGAAGACAACTGTTTCATCGGTGCCCGTTCTGAAGTTGCCGAGGGCGTTGTGGTCGAAACCGGCGCAGTCCTGTCCATGGGTGTCTTCATCGGGGCTTCCACCAAGATTATCGATCGCGCCACCGGTGAAATTTTCATGGGTCGGGTGCCAGCCTATTCAGTTGTTGTCCCTGGCAGCCTGCCGGGTAAAAATCTGCCGGACGGCACGCCTGGTCCAAGCCTTTATTGTGCCGTTATCGTCAAACGCGTAGATGAGCAAACCCGTTCGAAGACTTCAGTCAACGAACTTCTACGGGACTAGGCATAAGATCATGTCCGCACCTGTTCTTGATGCCATCGAGCTCTCACGTGATCTGATCCGTTGCCCAAGTGTGACGCCGGAAGATGCGGGTGCACTGGATGTACTGCGGACAGCGCTGGAGAGCGTTGGATTTGTTTGTCACGACCTGACCTTCTCCGCTGATGATACGCCGGATGTGCGAAACCTTTATGCGCGCTTAGGTACTTCGAGCCCAAATTTCTGTTTTGCAGGTCATACGGATGTTGTGCCCGTTGGTGATGAAAAAGCCTGGACCGTTGACCCTTTTGCGGCGGAAATCATTGACGGTGTTTTATTTGGTCGCGGGTCCAGTGACATGAAATGTGCGGTCGCAGCCTTTGCGTCTGCGGCATCGCAAATTGCGTCCTCCAGCGACTTCGATGGATCTATCAGTCTTTTGATCACTGGAGACGAAGAAGGTCCGGCCATCAATGGCACCAAAAAGGTACTGGACTGGATGGTTGAACAAGGTGAGACCATCGGTATCTGTCTGGTGGGCGAGCCAACCAATCCAACCCGTCTTGGTGAAATGATCAAGATCGGTCGACGCGGGTCCATGTCTGGCTGGCTCACTGTCAATGGGGCTCAGGGCCATACCGCCTACCCACATCTGGCGGACAACCCGATCCCCCGGCTGATCCAGATGGTGCGTCATCTGACGGAAAATGAGCTTGACCAGGGGAACGATCACTTTCAGGCATCCACAATTGCCATGACAACAATCGATGTTGGCAATCCCGCAACCAATATTATCCCGGCCCAGGCCAGGGCAACCTTCAATATTCGCTTCAACGACAGCCACACATGTTCCAGTCTGGAAAAGTGGCTGCGCGAAGGCTTCGACAAAGTCAGTGAAAACTACGAATTGAAGCTGCACTGTTCAGGCGAGTCATTCCTGACGCCTCCTGGTTTGTTGTCAAACCTGATCTCTGAAGCCGTTCAGGATCATATGGGCATGACACCGGAGCTCAGCACCACTGGCGGTACTTCTGACGCCCGATTCATCAAAAACTTCTGCCCGGTGGCAGAGTTTGGCCTGGTTGGCCAGACCATGCACAAGGTCGATGAACGGGTAAAAGTTGAAGACATAGAGACATTGACCAATATCTATACAACTGTGCTGCAGAAATACTTTGCTCAATCAAAACAAACAGTTTGAGAGGTAACGCCTGAATGCCAGCCTGGCCGGAAATCAGTTCCTCACTCTATGGTGTCTGGCGACTGGCCCGTCGGGACCCGGGCGGCATGAACTATTTGAACCTGTCTGTTGACGGGTTCTGGCAATCCTTTTTTGCGGCTTTGCTGGCGGCTCCTGCCTACGTGATTATCTTGCTGGTGCAACGTGCAAGTACGGCAGAAGAAGCAACTTGGTTGCCGGATATTTCAAGTTATCTGTTGGGCTGGATTTGCTGGCCACTTCTGGCCCTGGTAGTCACCCGGATGTTGAACCTGTCACAAAATTTCATCCCTTATATCATTGCCTATAACTGGGCCAATGTTTTGCACATCAATTTCCTGCTGCCGATCGCAATCATCACCCATGGCGGCGTTATGCCAGATGGCATGGCTGTCGTTCTCAGTCTTTTGGCAACACTGGCAGTGCTTTTATATATGTGGTGGGTTGCCCGGGTAGCCCTGGGTGCGACAACCGGCGTTGCGATCGGGTTTGTAATACTGGATGTCTTGCTCGGGTTTCTGTTGTCCCGTGGGACCGACGCGCTATTCAGCTGACGGTTTGTCGTAAGATACATTTTCCAGATACAGACCACGCGCCGGTGCAGTTGGCCCACAGGCCTGCCGATCCGCCGCCGCCAGAGCCTCTGCAATTCGCGATTCCGGCCATTTCCCGGTTCCGACCATTTTCAAACTGCCTACCATGGACCGAACCTGGTTGTGCAAAAACGAACGGGCGCGTACCTGAACCCTGATATTCACACCATCGCGCTGCACAGAAATATAGTCCAGCGTTTTGACTGGTGATTTTGCCTGACAGGCAGTTGCCCTGAAAGTCGTAAAGTCATGTTTGCCGACCATCAGCTGGGCCGCACTGTGCATGACGTCAGCGTCCAGTTCCGGGCGCACATGCCAGGCAAGACCGGCTTCAAACGTCAGGGGGATGTAGCGGTTGATGATACGATAAACATAGGACCGTCCCGTCGCTGAGAACCGTGCATCGAATTCATCATCAACGGCTTCGGCCCCCAGAATAACAATGGGGCTGGCCTTCAGATGATAGTTCAGAGCATCGCGAACCGTGTTGGCCTCTGCATCACGCAACAAATCCAGATGCGCAACCTGACCCAGGGCATGTACGCCGGTGTCTGTGCGCCCGGCACCAAAAATCCTGGCATCCTCGCCACAAAAAGCCTTTACAGCATCTTCAATGGTTTGTTGAACAGACGGGCCGTTGTCCTGACGTTGCCATCCGACGTAAGGCGATCCGTCATATTCGATGATGAGTTTGAAGCGGGCCATATGGATTAAACATGAACTGGCGCACTAAAGCGTCAGTTCTGCTCCCACCGGAACAGGAAACCCGCGCAATAAATCTGCCGACGACATCGCCTTGCGACCGCCGCGCTGTACCAGATCAAGCTGGAGGGCTCCCTTTCCACAGGCAACAGTTAAGGGCGCTTCCAGCACCTTTCCTGCAATCCCGCCATTTTCAACGGGTGTACAGCCCAGAATTTTTATCCGCTCGCCTTCACACAAAAACCAGGCCCCGGGAAATGGTGCCAGACCCCGAATATGACAATCCAGCTCCGGCGCTGGCCGCGTCCAGTCAATCCGGGCTTCAGCTTTGTCGATTTTACTGGCGTAAGTAACGCCTTCATCCGGCTGTTTTGTTGCCGTCAGTGACCCGGCTTCCAACTGCGACAGTGCCTTGGTCATCAATTTGGCCCCTATGACGGCCAGATCATCCTGCAAACTGCCAGCCGTTGATTGACCGTCAATCTTCATCCGATCAGACAACACAACATCACCTGTATCGAGGCCTACGTCCATTTGCATGATGCAGACGCCGGTTTCGGCATCGCCTGCCATAATGGCCCGCTGGATAGGTGCAGCACCACGCCAGCGCGGCAACAAGGACGCATGAACGTTAAAGCATCCATGCGCTGGTGCGTCGAGGATGGCTATTGGCAAAATCAGTCCATAGGCAACAACAATCGCGGCATCAGCTTCGATGTCTGAAAATAGCTGCTGCTCAACTGGATCCTTCAAGGATACTGGACAGCGGACTTCAATGCCTTTTTCTTCGGCAAACTTTTGCACCGGCGATGGTCGATCTGCCTTGCCCCTGCCCGCTGGGCGCGGAGGTTGACTGTAGACACAGGCGACTTCGTGCCCGGCTTCAATCAATGCTGCCAGCGTTGAGACGGAAAAATCCGGGGTGCCCATGAAAACGAGTTTCATTGCCTTAACGAACCGGTTCGTTCTGGCGTTTAAGTTTTTTGAGCTTGCGCAGGATCATGTTGCGACGCATGGACGAAATATGGTCGACAAATAAAATACCTTCGAGGTGATCCAGTTCATGCTGGATACAGGTGGAGAGTATACCGGCTGCATGTAGCTCCTGAGCTTCACCATCACGATCCAGATAAGTCACCCGTACTTCGTCAGGACGCACGACTTCAGCGTAGTGTTCCGGCAACGACAGACAACCTTCTTCATGGACACGGTCATCATCAGAAGTCCAGACAATTTCCGGATTGATCAGAAATACCGGATTTCCTTGTTCGCCTTTGTCATTCACAACATCGATCACAACAATGCGTTTGTTAACACCAACCTGAATTGCGGCAAGGCCAATACCCACTGCATCGTACATGGACGCCAGCATATCATCGAGCAAAGCCCGGATGCCGTCGTCCACGACAGAGACAGGTTCAGAAACCACCTTGAGGCGGGGGTCGGGGGCAACAATGATCGGCAAAACAGCCATAGCCAGCACGTACTCGCAAGTTTGGGATCGAAAAACAATGGAACGCCCGTTGAGGAACGGAACAGCGGTTTAGGTAAGATGGTTGGGAGCCAAGGTCAAGCCATGAGTGAGCTTAACGCCGGGGGGTGATCGGGGTTATACTCTTTCAACGGGCGAGATGTCGCGCTGGTAAGTAATTGGGAATACGGAAAATATGGATATCAGCTTGTTCATTGTTGCAGCAGTTGCAGCGATTTCAACGATTGGACTGATTGTCCTGCAGCTTCGGGCTGCGCGCATTAACGGCGACCTGAACCGTAAAACCACTGAAATTGCAGAACTTGTTACCCGGCATGCGGCCGAAGTTACGGATATCAGGGAAGCCGTGGTTCAAGCCCGAACCCGTCTGGAAAGTTCTCAGGAAACGATCAAGGAACTGAATTCCACAATAGAAAATCTCGAGGCTGAAAAGGCGCGCCTGGAAAAAACCCGAACCGATGCCGAAAAGCGCGAAGCCCTGGCCGTTCAGAAAGTCGACGAAACAGAACGTCGAATGGAGGACTGGGAGGCGGCAAAGAAGCAAAATATCGAAGCGGCGAAAGCAGCAACACTTGAGTCAGCCAATATTCTGTCATCCAAGTTGCTGGAAGATCACAAACGCGAAGCCGAGGAAGTCAAGAAAAGCAGCGAAGAAGAAGTCGAAAAAACTTCTGAAAAACTGCAAAAGGAATTCACTGACGTCGTAAAATCTGTTGCCTCCCTGAACGATCAGGTCAGCAAGAACCAGGACACACTGGGCACCGTCTGGAATGCCCTGACCAACCCTGCAGGTGTTGGGTACTATTCTGAAATCAGCCTGGAAAACACGCTGAAGTCATTTGGTTTGCAACCTGATCTTGATTTCCACATGCGCCGCAAAATGGCGGAAAGTGACACAGGCGGAAAATTAATTCCCGACGCCGTCGTCTTTTTACCAGGCAACAGTCTTCTGGTGATTGACAGCAAGGCATCAAAGTTTTTTTTGGAACTGGCTGACGCGATTGATACAGAGGACGAAGAGCAAGCCTATCAAAATCTGGCCAACAGCATGCGCCAGCACTTGCGTGGTCTCGCTGGCAAAGACTATCAAACGGCCATAAAAAAGGATTACCGTCAGAGCGGTCGTGGTGATGAAGTCGGGCGCATTCTCAGTATTATGTATCTGCCGAATGAAGCCGCCCTTGAAAAACTGAGCCACGCAGACTCAGATTTTTCTCAAAAAGCAGCAGACGCAAATATCATTCCGGCAGGACCGGTCAGCCTTTCCGCCATCATCGGGTTTGCGTCCGCTGAAATCGATCTGGGTCGTCAGGCCGCAAATCAGGAAAAAATTATCTCGTCTGTTCAGTCGTTGCTGGAAGCCTTTGAAGTTGCGATGCGTGCCGTTGATCGCACAGGCAGCAGCATCAAAAGTGCCGCTGAAAACTACAAAAAACTTGCAAACTCGATTAACAGTCGCCTGTTACCCAGAGCACAATCCCTTGTCAAACTGGGCGTAAAGCCTTCCAGCAACAAGGACCTGCCGCGTGCCCTGAAGAGTTTCCAGGTCGTCGCTTCGGACACACCTGATGTCATTGAAGGGGAAGCGAAAGAAGTTGGCGGAACAGAACAGATATCAGATCAGTCTGACGATTAACTCAGCGTCGACCAAAAAGTCGTTCAATATCAGATAGTTTTAACTCTACATATGTCGGGCGGCCATGGTTGCACTGACCTGAATTTGGTGTGGCTTCCATCTGGCGCAAAAGACTGTTCATTTCAGGTCCCGTAAGACGGCGCCCTGCGCGGACACTTCCGTGGCAGGCCATCGTCGAGCATACCTCGGCTAACTGATCTTCGAGAATCGCGGCCTGATCAAGTTCCTTCAAATCGTCGACCAGATCACGCAATAGACCCTTCGCGTCAACTTCTCCCAGCAAGGCAGGTGTTTCACGAACAACCAGGGCACCCGGGCCAAAAGCTTCTATGGCCAGACCAAGTTTGCCAAGTTCTTCTGCACGCGCCAGCAACAAATTGACTTCGTCTTCCGGCATCTCCACCACATCCGGCAGCAACAAACGCTGTGTGGCAACCCCGTCAGCCAGCAAGGCCTGCTTCATGCGCTCGTAGACCAGTCGCTCATGCGCTGCATGTTGGTCGACGATGACAATACCATCTGCGGTTTGGCTGACGATATAGGTGCTGTGCACCTGCCCACGGGCGGCCCCAAGAGGATAAGCATCATCATCCAGGGGCTGTTCATCCACTTGATCTGTATCTGCACGGCCAGACGGCGCATTGAAGGCGTCACGTTCAAAGGGTGCCTGCGCCTGATATGAAGCCTCAGCCAGTTGGCCCTGCACCGGGCGGGGTGCATAGCCAAATGACCCGCTGCCACGGCGCAATCCGCCTGTTGGTGAGAGCCCGGTTCCATCACCGGGCCGGGCGGCCCCCAGAGCCGCATATCCGCCGGTAGACGAGGCCCGATGCCCGGCTTCGGCCAGAGCGTGTTTGATACCGGAAACAATCAGGCCACGGATCAGGCCACTATCACGAAAGCGGACTTCTGCCTTGGCGGGGTGAACGTTGATATCAACCGAACTTGCATCTATTTCCAGAAAAAGAGCTACAAGAGGATGCCGGTCACGTGCCAGCAAATCCTGATAGGCACCGCGTACCGCGCCTATAATCAAACGATCCTTAACCGGACGACCATTAACAAACAAAAACTGCATCTGGGCATTGCCGCGATTATAAGTCGGTAACCCGGCGTAACCTGTCAGCGTGACGCCTTCGCGTTCCGCATTGATCGCGACAGCATTGTCTGAAAAGTCCTTACCCATAACCTGGCCCAGACGAACCAGACGGGCTTCAAAAAGATCACCCTGTGTTGCCGCAGCGTAATTCAGGATTGTACGGTCCCCGTCACCGAGGCTAAAGGCGATGCCTGGATGGGCCATGGCCAGGCGTTTGATCGTGTCGCCTGCATGCGAAAGTTCGGTTCGATCCGTCTTAAGGAATTTCAAACGGGCTGGAGTTGCATAGAACAGGTCCCGGATTTCTATGCGGGTTCCACCTGCCAATGCGGCTGGTTTACTGGCTTCGACGGCACCACCGGTCACATTGATTTGCCAGGCGTCTTCGGAACTCGTTTCCCGACTGGTGATCTGCATGCGACTGACCGAACCGATTGACGGCAGCGCTTCACCGCGAAAACCCAGAGTTTCGATATTCACCAGATCATCGCCATCCAGTTTTGATGTTGCATGACGTTCAATTGCCAGTTCCAGCTCGTCCCGGGTCATGCCGGAACCATCATCACTGACCCTGATCAATTGCCGGCCACCGTCTGCCAGAACAACATCAATACGACTGGCACCCGCATCGATCGAGTTTTCTACCAATTCCTTGACGGCTGAGGCCGGTCGTTCGATGACCTCACCCGCAGCGATCTGATTAACAAGGGCTTCTGGCAGTCGGCGGATGGTCAAAGCGAATTCCTGCTCAATCTTGCAAAAGTTTGCGGGCCAGTATTTTGCCTTCTTCCACGGCAGGCTGGTCGACCGCATTTACGCCCAGTAAACGTGCTGCAATATGGGTTTCCAGCATGAAATGCATAAACAATGCCCCCATTGTTTCTTCGTTCAGGGTCTCTATTTCAATCAGCCGGGTTGGTCGACCATTCTGGACCAATGTCTCACCGGTTGCCTGATAAAGGGCACTGACGACATCCCCGATAACTTTATCACCGAGATACTCAAACCCGGCGAGTTCCGCCAGTTCGGGTGAGATTTCCGGACCCGGGGTCGCTGAATTTATCCCGATCAGTGTAAACAATTTGTCTTTTGGACCGTCGAGATAAAGCTGTAATTGACTATGTTGGTCAACAGGCCCATTGGCCTGCACCGGCGTTGTCCCCAGACCATTTTTGCCGAGACTTTCGGCCCACAGTTGGCAGTACCAGGCGGCAAAGGACTTCAGTTGATTGCTGTAAGGCATCATCACACTGGTCGAAATATTGTTATGTCGAGCCAGGCCGACCGAAAGTGCAGCGCCTGCAACAGGTGCAGCCGTTTCAGGACTGCGCATGGTTTCTTCAAGGACCCTTGCGGCCCCCTTGCGCACCAGTCCGGCATCCTGACCAGCAGCAAGTGTCGGGATCAAGCCGACCAGAGATAAAACCGAGAACCGTCCGCCGATATCTGTCGCGTGATCCAGAACCTGAATGTTGTATTTTTCGGCAATCCGGCGCATTGGATTATCACCGGGTTCTGTAATTAAAACAAAATGATACTGAAGGTTTTTTTCACCCATGGTTTCGCGGACGGCACTAAGTGCAGTCAAAAACTGCGATAATGTTTCAACCGTGCTGCCTGACTTTGAAACCACGAGATAGGCTGTGCGTCCCCGATTGGATTGCGTCAGCAAACGATTGAAGCTGTAACCGTCCAGATTATCCATATAATCCAGCGTCAGACCATCGGGCGTGCGATACCATTCACCATCGACGATTGACGTAAGCGCCTGCCCGCCAAGTGAAGACCCACCGGTTCCCAGCACAACAAGACGGTCAAAATTTTCACGAAAGTGTTCCGCCACGTCTTCCATGGCTTCCATGTCGGCATGTTCGTTGGCCAGGCCCAGCGGTGCCAAACCACCCGATGATAATTCGGCAGCCATATCCTCGGCGGCTAATACCGCTGTTGCAATCAACGCCTCATAGGCATCTTTTTCCAACCCGCCGGGACCTGCAGCAGTCGAAAAACAATTCTCGATTTTTTGGTGGTAGAGCATATCTGACGCTTGTTCCTGTTCCCCAAAGATTGCGTCTAATCCTACCAGAGATCAGTTCGTGGAACCAATAGTTACAGGAGCGTTTCCCGTACCAGATTGCTCAGCCGTCTATGTCAGCCGGATCGCCGACAATGACCCATGTCATGGCATTTGGCTGCAACAGCCGACGGGCGACACGGCGGATGTCTTCAGCGCTAACGGTATTAATGAAGCCCGGTCGCCGTTCGATATAATCCCGGCCCAGATTGCTGATCCGAATGGCAACAAGCATCCGGGCAATCTTGGCATTCGAATCAAGCCTCAAGGGAAACGATCCGTTCAGAAAAACCTTGGCTTTGGCCAGTTCATCATCGGATATGCCCTTATCAGCGAGTTTTTTGATTTCTGCTTTAACCACTTCAACGGACTCGGCGACCCGCTCGTTGGCTGTACCCAGTCCACCCAGATAGATGGCAGAATGTTCAAAGGGATAAAGATAACTGTAAACAGAATAAGCAAGGCCCCGCTTTTCACGGACTTCCTGATAAAGACGCGACGTAAAGCCGCCACCACCCAAAACATAATTCATGACGTAGGCCGCGTAATAGTCAGGATCATCACGCATAATGCCGGGCATACCAAACATCACAACGCTTTGCGGGTTTGGTTTGCGGATGACGATTGTTGAGCCCTTCGATGAAGGCATGACCTTGCTAACTTCCGGGGTCACCGTATTGCGGGGAAGCCCTGAGAGGGCAACGTCCAGCAAACGGGCAATTTCCTGAGGATCAACGTCGCCAACAGCGCCAATAATCAAGCCTTCAAGACGGAAGTTGTTTTCAACAAAGGTTTTCAGGTCTGCGGACGTGATGCGAGCAACACTTTCCTTTGTGCCCAGAGTTGGTCGGCCATAGGGATGGTCGCCGTAGGTTTTCTTGAACCAGGTTTTGGCGGCAATCGAATTGGCATCTTCAAGTTGACCGATCAATCGCGTCTGGATTTGGCTTTTGATACGCTCCACAGCTTTTTGATCAAAGCGAGGTTGCTGCAAGGCCAAAGCCAAAAGACGGAAGGCTTCATCCCTGTTTTTACTCAGTGTTTTCAGGCTGATCCGGAAAGTGTCCTTGCTGGAGCTGAAAGACATGGAGATTGCCAGTTCTTCCAGCCGTGTTTGAAAGGCCAAAGCATCAAGGTCCCCGGCACCTTCGTCCAGTGTGGCTGATACCATGTTCGCCAAACCACCCAGACCATCTGGTTCGTGCACGCCGCCACGTGGGAACGATATTTCCACAGACAGGATTGGGATGGATTTCTCCTGGACATACCAGAGGCTGAGGCCAGCAGGCGTTTCCAGTTCAGATATATCAGTGGCATGAGCTTGTGCGCTGAAAAAGAGTGAGACGACAACAAAGGTTGTCAAAAAAATCGATGCGAATATCCGGCAGATCGTCATCGGATTAACCCTTCTTCTTTGGCAACAGCAAGCCCGTCACGGACCGGCGTAAATCAAGAACTTCGCGCGCAGCTTCCTGAACTTGTTCACGTGTCACAGCTTCGACACGTAGGGGCCAGGTCTCTACTGCTTCGACAGTTTCGCCTATCACAAGTGCCCGTCCAAAAATTCGGGCCTTGCGGGTAACACTGTCCCGGGCATAAGTCGCGAGCGCCAACATTCCTGCCTTGGCCCGGTTAAGTTCGGCATCGGTTACACCATCCGTAATAATCTTCTTGAGTTCTGCATCCACGGATTTCTCAACCTTTGCCAGTTCGCCGCCAGGAACGGGCCTGGCATACAGCCCGAATCGCGCTGGTCCTACGGAGCCCCCGCTGAACCACGACCCAGCTGAAGCTGCAATTTTTTGTTCAACAACAAGGGCTTGATAGAGGCGGCTGGTGGTGCCACCGCCGAGTATTTGAGCCAACAAATCCAGCGGTTCTGCCAGTTCCTTTTTTTCGTCGAAGGCACCCGGTGCCAGATAAGTCCGGCTCCAGGACGGTTGGCGCACACGTTCGTCGCGCAGTTCCACCCGGCGAGCCGAGAGTTGGGGGGGCTCTTTCGGCCAATTGCGGGCCGTTACAACACCGCGTGGTATCGCTCCGTAATATTTCTGCGCCAGTTCCTTGACCGTGGCAGTCGTGACGTCCCCGGCGATCACCAGGATGGCGTTATTCGGCGCGTAATATTGACGGTAAAAGGCAAAAGCATCTTCCCGATTAAGCTGCTGGATTTCATGAGCCCAACCAACAACAGGAATACGATATGGCGTAGTCAGGAATTGTGCGGCCGAAGTCTGCTCCCGGAGCAACGAGGCAGGTTTATTCTCGGTACGAGAACGTCGCTCTTCCATTACGACGTTACGTTCTGACACAATATCTTTTTCAGACAATGTCAGATTGGTCATTCGGTCTGCTTCCAGCTTCATGACTTGCTCGAGGTTCGAAGCCGCCAGGGTCTGGAAATATCCGGTAAAATCGTGGGCGGTGAAGGCGTTCTCGCGTCCGCCACTGGCTGCAACAGTTTGCGAAAATGTTTTTCCGGGCGCTTCTTTTGTGCCTTTGAACATCAAATGTTCAAGAAAATGCGCGATGCCCGACTTGCCAACCGGCTCGTCCGCCGCACCGACCTTGTACCAGATCATTTGTGTAACCACCGGGGCGCGATGGTCTTCAAGAACGACGACTTGCAGCCCGTTATCGAGCGAAAATACGTCTGGATTGAACAATCCCGCCGACACAGGCGCTGAAATCAATAGCCCAACGGATAGTCCAATGCCAATACAGACGGATTTCATAACAGGGCCCTCGAGAATTGTAATTTTTAAGAAGTCTGAACTTATGGACGGATTACGGCGCATTCAAGGCACGACCATGTCAATTCACGGTGATCCGGGAATTCAGATAATCGAGGGTCTAGAACAAATCCCCAAGCAGGGTTTGTTTCTTGCGCCTGATAACCGGGGCCTGAACAGTACTGGCAGGCTTTCCTTCGGCTTTGGCTTTTTTCAACCGAGCTGATTCCTTGCCGGCATTCAGGGTAACGTCCCCTGTGGTGTCATTGTCACCGTCTTGCCAGAACATCAGGCGATCAGAAAAACTTTTGCCTTTTTCAGCAACTGAAGTTGTTTCATGACGAATCTGACTGCGTACATTTGCCTGGCTGGGGTCTGCGCCGGCATTACCCAAAAGAGCCAATTCGCCCGCACTTTTCGGTACTGCAGGACGTTTGTTACCCAAAAGGATGTTTTGTCCTTGCGCAGAAGCTGAGTTCGCTGTCGTTTTTTTGCCGAATACAGCTGATCGCGCTTCGTCAACAGGCATGACTGCCGTTGGACGCTGTGCCCCGGGGCGTGGTGGGCGCAATTTGTAATCAGGCGGCAGTATCAGAGGTGCTTTCTTAACAACGGAAAATTCATCCGGCGCGTTTTTACCAAGCCCAAGGCTTTCCTTGACGCCAGAACACCCGCTTAGGACAAGCGCCAATGCCAGACCGGCGACACCGACCTGCAAGGCTTTTCCTGACAGCAAATTTTGCGTGTTTTTCAACATCTTTCCTATGTATCGCGTCCGCGCGACGCAAACAAGCCATCCAGCAGCAGAATTGCGGCCCCGATAACTATTGCAGCGTCTGCGATATTGAAAGCTGGCCAGTGCCAAGTGTCAATGTAGACATCAAAAAAGTCCGCAACTTTGCCCCAGACCATACGGTCGATGACATTGCCAAGCGCACCACCAATAACAAGGCCAAGGCCTGCAGCGATAAACCGGGTTTCCGCTTTACCCAGCCAGCGGACAAGAACGAAAACGATGACCAGGGCCAATGCAGACAATATCCATGGTGCCCAGGCGTTTCCTGACTGGAACATGCCAAAACTGACTCCCGGATTCCAAACCATCACCAGATTAAAGAAAGGCAACAATTCAATCGGGCCGCCAGCTCTTTCCAGAACACCCATCAGCCACCACTTGGATGCCTGATCAAGCGCTGTGCATACAGCCGCAATTACAAGACCATAACGCAACATCAGGCGGCACCAGTCTCCAGGGGTGCCGCACCGGCGTTGCGGGTGACGACATCATCACATCGATGACAAAGGTCGTCGTGCTCGCGGTCTGAACCGGCGCTGACCTCGGGCAAAATCATCCAGCAGCGCTGGCATTTTTCACCGTCGGCAGTGTCGGGAACAACAGATACACCAGGGACATCTTCAAGCCTGAAGGCATCAGACGGCCCTTCCCCCGTAGTCAGTTTCACATCCGAGACAATGGCGATCTCTGCCAGATCAATACCCGCAAGAGCAGTTTGCTGGTCTTCTGTGACAAAAACTTCGGGCAGTGCCTGCAAACTGGAGCCAATGCGTTTTTCCCGTCGTTCGATTTCCAGTGCACCGGTTACGACGCGGCGGACATCACGGATGATCTTCCATTTGGCCGCCAGTGCATCGTCGCGCCAGTTGCCAGGGACGTCCGGGAACAAGGTCAGGTGAACGCTGCCTTGTTCTTCAGGATATCGGTTCTGCCAGACTTCTTCCATGGAGAAGGAAAGGATCGGTGCCAACCAGGCGGTCATGCAATTGAAGACTTCGTTCAGCACTGTCCGGGCAGAACGTCGTCTGACGCTATCGGAGCCATCACAATATAAAACGTCCTTACGGATATCGAAGTAGAAGGCTGACAATTCAACGGTACAGAAATTATGCAAAGCCACATACAAGGCGTGGAATTCATAATCGTTGCAGCCCTTGCGAACAACTTCATCCAGTTCGCTCAGTCGGTGCAAGACCCAACGATCAAGTTCCGGCATTTCACTGATATCAATGCTCTCGGCATCATTAAAGTCATTGAGATTACCCAACATGAACCGGAAGGTATTACGCAGACGCCGATAGGCATCAACCTGGCCCTTGATGATTTCATCACCGATACGCAGGTCCTCGGAATAGTCCGAGGCAACGACCCACAAACGCAGGATATCGGCACCAAATTGTTTGATAACTTTTTCAGGCTCGACGGTATTCCCCATGGACTTGGACATCTTGTAGCCCTTGCCGTCCATCAGGAAACCGTGCGTCAGAACAGCGTCATAGGGCGCACGTCCGCGCGTTCCGCTTGATTCCAGCAAGGACGAGTGGAACCAGCCACGATGTTGGTCCGAGCCTTCCAGATATAGCGATGCAGGCCACTGCAAATCATCGCGTTGTTCCAGCACGAACGCATGCGTGGAGCCGGAATCGAACCAGACATCGAGGATGTCTTCGACCATGTCAAAGTCTTCGGCATCGTAGCTATCACCCAGAAATTCCTGGGCCGGTGTCGAGAACCAGGCGTCTGCACCACCGGCTGCAACGGCATCCGCAACACGGGCGTTCACGGCTTCGTCGCGTAATGGCTCACCGGTTTCCTTGTTGACAAAAACCGTGATCGGCACACCCCAGGCGCGCTGACGCGACACCAGCCAATCGGGCCGGCTGGCAATCATACCGCGCAGGCGCTTTTCGCCGGAGGCCGGAACAAAACGAGTGGCATCAATGGCCGCCAGCGCCTTGTCGCGCAGGCCCGTCGTGGTCATGGAAATGAACCACTGTGGCGCGTTGCGGAAGATCAGCGGTGCTTTTGAACGCCAGGAATGCGGATAGGAATGTACGACCTTGCCGCGGGCCAACAAGGCACTGGCTTCGATCAAGGCTTCGCAAACGGGATCGTGTGCCTTGTAGACATGGTGTCCGGCGAACCTGGGCACATGATCGTAGTAGGTACCATCTTCCGAAACGGTTTGCGGTACTTCAATCCCATATTCCATGCCAAGGTCAAAATCTTCCGCGCCATGGCCTGGTGCGATATGAACAATACCTGTACCGGCCTCGGTCGTAACGTAATCAGCAGGCAACATGCGCACATCAAAATCATAGCCGTCACCCCGCCAGGGATGGGCCAGAATGGTGTCATCAAACGCAGATGTGTCGACATCGGCAATGGCCACCAGTTCGCTGATGCCGGCATCGTTCGCTACCTGGTCAGCCAAATCGGCGGCAAGGACAAGCTTGTCACCGACCAGGGCCAGACTGTCTTCGGCGACGGCTTTGACTTCATAGACCTTGTAGGCAAAATCGCGACCAAAGGCCGTGGCGCGGTTACCCGGCATGGTCCAGGGGGTGGTGGTCCAGATGACAACACTGGCACCTTCCAGTTCAGGCGCACCCGCTTTCACGACCGGGAATTTCACCCAGATCGTGTGCGACGTATGATCGTGATATTCGATCTCAGCTTCCGCCAGAGAGGTTTTTTCCACGACAGACCACATGACGGCCTTGGAGCCTTTATACAGGCTGCCATCCATCAGGAACTTCTGCAGCTCGCGCACAATCTGCGCTTCTGCCGGAAAGGACATGGTTGTGTAGGGATTGTCCCAGTCACCAATAACGCCGAGGCGTTTGAATTCCTCGCGCTGGATATCGATCCAGTGATCGGCGGAATCCCGGCATTCCTGGCGAAACTCGGCGATAGGCACTTCGTCCTTGTTTTTACCGGCGTCGCGATATTTCTTCTCGATCTGCCATTCGATGGGCAGGCCATGGCAATCCCAGCCCGGCACATAGTTGGCGTCCCGTCCCATCATTTGCTGGGATCGGTTGATCACGTCTTTGAGAATTTTGTTCAGCGCGTGCCCCATATGCAAATGACCGTTTGCATAGGGAGGGCCATCATGGAGGATGAACTTTTCCTTGCCTTTGGCGTCTTCCCGCTGCTTTTGATAAAGGTCCATTTCCTCCCAGCGCGCGAGGATTTCGGGTTCCTTTTTGGGCAACCCGGCCTTCATGGGGAACGAGGTTTTGGGCAAAAAAACCGTCGACTTGTAATCGACCTTGTTTTCGTCAGTATTGTTGGACGCGGACATATTTGTTACAGCCTGTTTATTCTAGGTTTTCCGGCACTGCACTTCCGTTTTTTATTCAGGTGCAACCGGCGATATCCAGTGTTCGGAACGGGACAAGGAAAAGACCATGTATTTTCTGGATCGGGTCTGGCCCGAATGTGGCCTGTCTGTCTGTTCTGGACGGTTGTCGGCGACGCTTGCGGCGCGACAACGCAAAACTCCCGACCCCTTTACAGAGCCGGGCCAATAATTCGTATGCGGATGTCTTTATAAGCGTCCATGGCGGGGTTGTAACAAGCCTGAGCCTTGCTGTCGAGTTTCTTTCAAATCTGCCATTTGATGTTCCAGCGACTTTAAAGCCGAAATTTACCCTGAAATGAAATCCGGGGCATGATGGTTGGCAGCCAATATTTCCCTCGCCTGATCCCGGTCTTTGCCAATCTGTTCCGTCAAAGCATCCAGACCATCAAATTTTTGCTCGGGTCGAATATACTCGATCATGGAGACGCGAAGTTGAAGGCCATACAAATCACCTTCAAAATCAAGGAGATGCACCTCCAACAGTTCCTGTTCACCATCCCTGATCGTGGGTCTTTTTCCCAGATTGGCAACCCCGCCCCGCCACTCCAGCTGTTGGTCTCCACTTTGCTGGCCGTCTTCAGTGTCCGCCAGGATCGCAACGCGAACAGCATAAACGCCAAAAGCCGGGCGAATATATTCGTCCAGAGCCAGATTAGCCGTCGGGAAACCTATTTGCCGCCCTCTCTTGTCGCCATGCTGGACACGGGCATCGACTTCCCACCAATGACCAAGCTGGCGCGCAGCTTCTCCGGGGCGGCCTTCCTGCAGATGTTGCCGGATCGTGGTAGAGGAATAGATATCGCCCTTCTCACCGCTTTCACCATCGTCCTGACGAAGGGCCGGTACCTGGGTAAATCCAAAGCCTGCTTCTCCGGCTGACCGGCGCAAAAGGCCCGCATCTCCTGCACGGCCCTTGCCAAATACAAAATCATAGCCGGTGACAACATGTCGTGCCTTCAAACCGTCCACCAGAACATTCTGAACAAAATCTTCAGCTGTTTTGGCTGCGAATTCAGCGTCAAAATGCAAGGCCAGGAACAGATCTACATCCAGACCGGCCATTTGAATGGCTTTTGCCCGAAAGGGCGTAAGTCGGAACGGCGCCTGGTCAGGTTGAAACAGGACGCGAGGATGCGGCTCAAAGCTCATGACGGTCAATGGCACACCTGTCGCTCTGGCGAACTGCCCGGCCTCACCGATGACGGCTCTGTGTCCACGGTGAACACCGTCAAAGTTACCGATCGCAACAACGCCTCCCTGAAGATCTTCGGGGACGTCCTGATAATGTCTTAGTACCCGCATCATTTGTTCAGCAAGAACCTCTAGCTGCGGGTGGGCACCATAATTTGCGCCTCACCATCAATAACAACAGTATCGCCGACAAAACATTGTGTCTTGAACAACGCCCGCTTCTTTTCCGGGATCAGCTCGGTTACTTCAGCCTTGGCAATAACAGTATCTCCAACTTTTACAGGCGCCTTGAAGCGCAGGTTTTGCGAGAGATAGACACAACCCGGTCCCGGAAGTTTGGTCCCGAATATGGTGGAGATAAATCCGGCAGATAACATTCCGTGCGCGATACATTCGCCAAAGGGCGTATCTGCGGCGAATTCCCGATTGAGGTGCAAGGGATTGGTGTCCCCCGAAACGCCTGCGTACAGCAGAATATCTGCTTCTGTTACCGTTTTGCCGTATGAAGACGTCATGCCGACAGACAAATCCTCAAAAAAATAGCCTGCAAGATCGTTTCCAGCCAGGTCGTTCATAAACATCTTCCTCGTCATCGTTAATAGAATGCCATTTTTTTGGCAAACAGGGCCGTTACCCCGAAAATGAGTGGCTATTGAATATCGTTGCGCCGGAGTCCACAATATGCAGCGACAAAATGTTTCTACATTATCCGGGGCGGCGCAATATAACGAACTGCTGGAAACGCATCAACACATGGAATTGAGGCTTTGTTTGCGTGACAGTTGAGGAAATGAGAGTGTTTCAGCTATTTGTTGAGACGCGGGTGCCCAATAATCAGGTAGGGCATCATATATTGGGCCATTGCGATTCCGACTAAATCGATATAGCTCAGGTATCATTGGACATATATATTGCCCACGATGCAAAAATTGATATTTTGTACCAGGATTATTAGCCAGGATAACATTTGTGCCAGCGCCACTTAAAAACATCGAATCTCTCTCAACCAAGATTGCTGATCTGGTTGATATGTTGCGTTCCGACCGTCACAGCCGCCTCGGTATTACCGAAGTTGCGGGCGTAACTGAAGTATTGGTTTCGACCGCTGGACGATATTTTTCATCGCTGGATACGGCGCTGTACCAGGAATTCAACAATCTTTCGCAGCACCTCCATGAGATGCACGAGGAAATCGCAAAGGTCCAGGTCGACAAGATCAAGGGCGAAAAACTTCCAAGTGCGGGTGAAGAACTGGATGCCATTGTTAAATCCACTGAAGACGCCACCAACACGATAATGGAAGCCGCAGAGGATATTATGGGCGGTGACCCGTCCGACCCTGTGGCCTTCAAGGCTTTGGCAGACGATGCCTGCATGAAAATTTTTGAAGCCTGTTCCTTCCAGGATATCACCGGTCAGCGTATCACCAAGGTGGTGACAACACTGGGATATATTGAAGAACGCATAAGTCAGTTTGTAACCATTGCTGGCGATGTTGACGGCTCCACTGCGGTCGATGATGAGGAGAGAACAGGCGATGACGCTCTGCTGAACGGGCCGCAACTGGCTGGTGAAGGTGTAAGCCAAACTGATATTGACGCCATGATGAACGGCGATGCCACCGCAACGGTTGCGCCTGAACCGGTTCCTGAACCGGCTCCGGTTGCTGCTGCGCCAGCCCCCGAGCCTGAGGCAGCACCTGCACCAACGCCCGAACCTGCCGCAGTTGCTCCAGAACCCGTTGTACCGGCTCCGGAACCTGTCGCACCCGCTCCTGAACCAGCTGCGGCTCCCGAACCAGCACCTGCGCCAGTGCCTGAACCTGTTGCAGCACCTACACCTCCGCCAGCCCCGGCAGCAGCCAGTGCGCCTCAAAGCCAGGACGATATTGATTCAATGTTTGACGAGGCACCAGCCGCGGCACCTGCGCCTGAAGTTGCCCCTGCCCCTGCCCCTGCTCCCGAACCGGCTCCGGCTCCCGAACCAGCCCCTGTTGCGGCACCAGCACCGCCGCCAGAACCAACGCCGAAACCCACTCCGGCTCCGGCTCCAGCTCCGGCAGCGGAATCTGCGTCTCCAGCCAGTCAGGCAGACATTGACGCGCTATTTGACTAGAGCGTTTTCTATGATCCTTGGAACGTTGAAAACGCCCAGCCAGGACGCACCCGTTTAGTTGGAACCACTTCGGGGCGTCTCCGGCAATGCCGAAAACGCCCCGGGACGCTTCAAAATGTTGTTATTTGGAAGCTGCTATTTGCCCTTGAAAACGGGTGTGCGTTTTTCCACAAAAGCCGATACGGCTTCAACATGATCTTCAGTATTGTGGCAAACACCTTGCCATACGGCACAAAGATCAAGGAAGTCGGCGATCTCCATCCGCTGGGCCTTTTTCATTAGTCGCTTGGCATATCTTAGCGCCTGTGGCGGTTTAGCGGCCATCAGTCGGGCCATTTCCTGTGCCCGAGGCATGAGATCTTCCGGAGATGTCACATCCAGCAGCAAACCCAGATCTTTCGCTTCAGGCGCATCAACCAGGCGTCCCGTAAAGGTCATTTCAGCTGCTCTTTGATATCCGATAAGACGTTGCAAAAACCAGGCACCGCCGTCCCCGGGTATAATGCCCAGATTGACGAACGTCTCTCCAAACAAAGCTTTGTCCGATCCCAGGCGAATGTCACACATGCACGCAAGATCACAGCCAGCACCGATTGCAGCACCATTCACAGCGGCGATTACCGGCACATCCAGATTGTTAATGACCAGCGGCAAGGCCTGAATGCCTTCGCGGTATCGTTGTTCGACTGTTGGTACGTCACCTGTGAATGCTCCGCCAGGCTGCCGGTTCTGCATATCCTTGATGTTGCCACCGGCTGAGAAAGCCTTGCCGGCGCCGGTAATGATCAGCACCGATACTTCCGGGGTCTTGTTGATCCAGTTGGCAGTGTTGACGATGTCGTCAACCATATTTGTACCCGTCAGGGCGTTGCGAACGTCATCGCGGTTTAAAGTCAGCGTTGCGACACCTTGATCAAATTCAAGAGTTGCATCTTCCGTTTTTACAGGCGTTACCATGGTCGTAAAATTCTTTCCTAAAGTGTTCCGTTGATCGCGTAACCCAACAGTCGCACCACCTGTTCAGGTGTTTCCGCGACGGCCAGTGCCGCCGCATCAACTTCTTTCAGGGGATGGGTCAAGCCGGGATCATGCAAAGTTATAATGGGGGTGTTCAGCGCCGCAGCATATCCGGCATCAAAGGCCGCATTCCACTGGCGATATTTTTCTCCAAAGCGGACAACAACGACATCCGCCCGTTCGATTAAAGTACGTGTGCGGATGGCATTTACCTTGGCGCCCTTGTGATCTTTCCAGAAATCGTCACTTTCAGCACCAAGGATTTCAACACCAGCGTCATCGCTGGTTTCGTGATGCGTGACGGGTGAGACAAGGGTTACCGGCAAACCAGCCTCAGCAACGCCATCGCGAATACGTTCGCGCCAATCCGAATGAATTTCGCCGGACAGATATACGACCCATTCGTCTTGAAGATCAGAAATTTCGGACATTATGGATTCTCCCGGGATTTATCCTGATTTGGTTTGCGAGACACGGTATAGCGCTATTAGTTATTTTTTGCCATGAAACTCATCAAGGCACGGACAACCGGCAAAAAATACATTTTGACCACGCCGTGATAATCAGCATCGGTGCCATCACCGAGACCGTAGACAATATCTTCCCTGCCATGCGGCACATACAAGGTTCCAAACCATCGGTCCCAGACAGCAAAGGCCCAGCCAATATTTTTGTGAAAATGCTCCTCACTGGCACTGTGATGGATTTGATGCTGGGCCGGACTTATCAGAAAGCGCGAAATCCGGGGCCCAAAAGAGATCCATACATGGGTATGTCGTAAATTACTGATTAGATGATAACCGGCGACCCCGGCATGCATGCCCAGAAACTGCCATGGCGTAACTGCACCGCCTGTCGCAAGAATGGCCACCCCACCGACAAGACCGGTAAAAATTCCCGGTGTTACTGACATCAGCAATAGATCAACCGGGTGAAGTCGAAAACTGGTCAGGGGCGTCAACACTTCCGCCGAATGATGAACTTTATGAAATTCCCATAGAAAAGCGTTTTTGTGCTGGACCCAGTGCCCGATATAGCGCCCAAAGTCGTAAGCAACGAAGGTCGCAATAGAAAACGCTGTTACAACGCTCCAATGCACTTCGCTCTCTGCGTGGTGAAACGTTATCGTCTCGGCAATTCCATTGGCGACCAAAGAAGAAACACCTAACAAGGGCGCAAAGATGATCGGAAAAAAGGCACCGTTAATCAAATAATAAAAATAATCGGCACGAGCTGACGGATGCCACCACACACGCAGCGAAAAATATCTTTTCAATAAACGCAGGGCACCCGGGATAAAAAAACCTGAAACGACGGCAATGATCGAGGCTGATAAAAGAAACGGCCAATGCAACAATGTCCCTTGATCCAGGGGTGCGCGCAAAGGTACAGCAAGCAACTTAGCCAACTGCTGAATTAATACGGGCAGATCATCCATAACTTCCCGAAAACTTTCACCGGCCTCAATTTGGGCGTTTCCGACTTAACCTGAAACGCCTCGTCTCATATCTTCGTTGCATTGCAACATGTTACTGTCCTCCGGTGTTTCAACCAAAGTTGATAACACTCTAGTGACCAAACACGTCCTTTGGCACAATGGTCATGCTGCCTTCCTCTTCGTCAGGCTTCAGCCAGTAAAGTCGCAGCGTGGACGTGTTCTTGCGCTCAAAATACCACACGTCCAGCGAATACCAACCCGCGGCTTTGATTTCCACTTCAACTGGCTGGGAATAGCGGTCTGCATGCACGTCCGGATCATAAACGACAGTTTTCCCGCCAATATCAACGGACAAGCCGTCATTTGACTGCGCGGCAAAAGCGTATGTACCAACTTCATCTATGCGAATATAGCCGGTAATGTGAGCGCCAACGCCGTCTTCCATGGAACTGGTCAGGACCGTATCAACGCCGGAGCGATAATTGAGAGAGTGCAGGGCCTCACCTGGGTAGGCATCCTTGGAGCCCGCCCAATCCTGTAGTTCCTCGACAGTTTTGAAAAGCTTCACGTAATAACCAACATTCAAACCCGAACTCAATTTCGATGGTTGAGGGTTTGCGGGAACCGGGTTTTCGTCAGCGACAGCCTGAAACCCGGTCAGGGCAATTGTGATTCCAAACAGTATGGGCAGCATAAAGGTGAACGTTTTCACATGTTTGCGAAATTTCTGACCAAGGGTACCGGGCATGTATTTCATTCCTGACAACAGACAATTGGGAGCCGATCAAGCTATGATACCTGTCAAAGCCACAACGTCAATCTGCTCATATTGACCATTATCAAGAAATCAGGGCTGGTTCGGGAGACAGCAAATGAAAAGTCATTTCCTCACATTTTTGTTCGGGTTTATGCTCACGGTGTCAGGGCAGATCGCCCTGGCTGATACTCAGCTGTCGGAACCAAAACCGAGTATGGATAATCCGCGCCAGATTGTGCTGGCGTTGAATACCAATGACGAAGCGGCTGTGAATAATCTCCTGTTTAATGTCGTTAATATCCAGAAATTCTATGGCCAGGAAAATGTTGAAATAGCCGTGGTTGGCTACGGAGCCGGAGTACGGAATTTCCTCAAGTCGGATTCAAAAGTTGCCGACCGAATCCAAAGTCTTATCCTCTATGATGTGCAGTTCGTCGCCTGCGGAAATACACTGGACGCAATTGGTCGAAAACGGGACGAGTTGATTGAAGGCGTCGACTGGGTCCAGGCTGGTCTGCCGGAAATAGTTGAGCGTCAACTCAGAGGATGGATTTACCTCAAACCCTGACGCAAATTAACATATTTTTTTCAAGGAGTTAGCATGTCCAAAACAATTCACGTTCTGGGGCGGACCAGTTCGGTCAACGTTCAAAAAGTAATGTGGTGCGCGGCTGAACTAGGGCTGGAAGTTGATCGGCATGATTATGGTGGTGCTTTTGGCGGCAACGATACAGCCGACTATCTGGCCAAAAATCCGAACGGTAAAATCCCGGTGCTGATCGACGGCGACCATGTCATGTGGGAATCAAACGCGATCGTTCGTTACCTGGTCGACCAGTACGACGACGGTGCCTGGCAACCTGTTACGGCGCAAGCCAGAGGAATTGCCAGTCAATGGATGGACTGGGCCCTGGGCGAATTACAGCCCCCCATGACAGTGATTTTCTGGACACTGATTCGTACAGCACCGGAAGATCAAAATGCCGAAGCTCTTGCAGCTGCCATTGTCCAGGCGGGACGCATGCTTGGAATGCTGGATCAGCATCTTGGAACACAGGAATATGTGGCTGGCGATACGCCGAGCAGTGGTGATATTCCGGTTGGTGGATTTGTAAACCGTTGGTATCAAATGGAAATTGATCGCCCGGACTTGAAAAACCTGAGAAGATGGTATGACGCATTAAGCCAACGCCCGGCCTTCAAGGCTCATGTCATGTTGCCATTGACCTGACGCCGGGATCACGAAATCATACCGACATAACAGGAACAGTACCGGAACCACATATGGATATTTCAAGCTGGGTTGATCACCACGCGGCTTTCACCCCTGAAAAAGTTGCCATTCGCTTTGAAGGTACAGATTACACCTGGGCGGATCTTGCCCGGCGAGTAGCCAGACTTTCGGCCGTGTTGCGCAACGAACTATCCGTCAAAACGGGTGACAGGGTTGGATATCTCGGATTGAATTCGCCGGAACTGGTTGCCCTGTTTTTTGCCTGCGCCCGGATCGGGGCGATAACTGTGCCCCTGAACTGGCGTCTGACGCTGAACGAACATCAGGTCATGATTGCCGATTTTGAACCAAGGGTTCTGTTTGTTGAGCCTGATTATTACGACCACGCCATTCGCCTGGGCAAAAGCATCGGCAACGCCGAGCTGGTTGGCATGAGCGATGTGCCAGCGGGCTGGTTTGCCTATCACAATCTGAAAACACATGTCGGTGATGGCCTGAAAGGCGCGCAAGGTGCCGGGCCGGATAGCCCGCTGCTAATCTGCTATACGTCTGGTGCAACAGGTGCCCCAAAGGGCGCAATTCTGAACCAGAATGCGTTCTTTTTTAACGCCATCAACAGCACCCATATGCACGAATTAACCAGCCAGGACAGGGTGTTAACGAACCTGCCCATGTTCCATGTCGGTGGCCTGAACATCCTGACTTTCCCGGCTTTTCACATTGGCGCAACGGTCATCATGCATCCGGCTTTTGACGTCGAGGCAACGCTGGATGCAATCGAACGGGAAGCCATCACCCTGACCGTCCTGGTTCCGGCCCAGATCGATGCAATGATGGCGCATCCAAAATGGTCGACGACTGATTTTTCAAGTTTGCGCGTTGTCGATACGGGCTCAACTTTTGTCGCAGATAAACTGATACTCGGGTTGCAGGAACGTGGTGTGGCTGTCGGTAACATCTATGGCTGCACGGAAACAGCACCGATCGCCACGGCCTTGACGCGGCACGATACCCACAAGGTCGGATCGGTAGGCAAGGCTGCGCTGCACTGTGAAATTCGCCTGGTGGATGACGACGGCAACGACGTGCCTCAGGGGGTTTCCGGTGAAATTCTGGTGCGTGGCCCGAATCTGATGACAGGGTACTGGAACCAACCGGAACTTTCAGCGGAGGTCCTGAAAGGTGGCTGGTATCACACCGCAGATATGGCCCATGCCGATGAAGAGGGGTTTCTTTATATCGATGATCGCAAAAAAGATATGATTATCTCAGGCGGTGAAAATATTTATCCGGCTGAACTTGAGAATGTCCTGGCCGAATATGATGCTCTGGCGGAAGCCGCTGTTGTCGGCAAGCGCCACGACAAATGGGGCGAGGTTCCGGTGGTATTTGCAGTCGCAAAACTGGGTATTTCTGTCGCAAAACCCGACATTCTGGAACTTTTTGTGGATGTTCTGGCGCATTTCAAGCACCCCAAAGAGGTGATATTCGTCGACGCCTTGCCGCGAAATGCCATGGGCAAAATCTTGAAACATGAGCTACGGGATATGATCAAGGACTAATAACGGCATGAGCGATGAACAGGATCCGGAAGCGGCCAAAACCGAACTTCGCACCTATGCGCTGAAACGCGGTGCTGCCAGATTTGGCATTGCCGACGCCGCAACAGTTGAAAAATTCTCTCCGCCTGGTCATGGACCGTCTGCATTGCTGCCTGGTGTCAAATCTGTTCTTTCCATCGCCGTCAGCGGCCCCACCCAGGGCACCTGGCGGGCACCGGCAAAAGTCATGACTTCCGTCGGTGCAAATGTCGGACGCATTTATCGTGTCGCCGTCGGTTTGTCATTTCACATTGAATCGCACTATGGCTATCGTTCGATCTATTGCCCACCTCATGTTGATCCGGAGTTCGGTGCACGCCTGCCCCTGCAAAGCCTGAAACTGCATGCGGAACTGGCTGGTACAGGGGCCAGGTCACTGGCCGGTGATATCCTGCTCGATCCAGAATATGGCCTGATCTATTACGGATCTGTCTTCACGGAAATGCCACTGCCACCGGACCAGCCCATGGCAGAGAACCCTTGTCCTACACCCAGTTGCGTTTCTGTTTATAAGGAAACCGGCCAGACACCTTGTCAGAAATTTTGCCCCGTACAATGTCTGAGCGCCAGGCTGGATGATGATGGCAATGTCGAGGAAAGCCGCTTTGATATGTATCGCTGTGCCGAGTTGTGCCAGCAATATGAAAACATGCCAACCATCATGGAAAAGGCGATCACCGCCCACGACCACCTCGACCGCGAAGAAGTTCTGTACGGGGCTGAAAGCCAGTCCTTTTTCTATAAGGCAACAGCGGGGGTGGATACCAACGCCCAGTGTTTCGAATGTATGCGCGTTTGTCCCATTGCCACGCAAGGTACAATGGTCGATCCGATCAAACGGGCAAAAACCCTGCGCGAACTGGCAGCAGGTGATCATCAGGAAGGAGACACCTGATGCCTTACGGTGTTTCCGAACAGATGATCGATACCTGGAGTGAGATCATTTTTGATCTCAGCCTCAACGTGCAAATCCGACGGGGAGACCCTGTCCGGCACCTCGATCACGAAGCCTGGCAGGCACAGCGTGAAGACATGGGCCTGACCGACCCTGAAATCGCAGTGAAGCTTGGTCTGGCGACAGAACAGGTAACGTTTATTCGCAATATTACGGAGCGCCGCCGTTTTCGCCTGAACCAGTATCGCAAGCTCTATCGTTTGGGGGGCGGCATGCGCTATCGCGAAGACCGCTATCAGGACCCGGAAGAAAAATTTGAAATGAGCGACGCTGCAGTTCGCCTGCGCCAGTCCATCAACATCCCGGCAGAACAGGCGGCGTTGTATATTCGTGAGGGCTTTTGGACCAACAAACGCGTTCCCGATGTTCTGGAGCAACATGCTGCCAGCAACCCGAACGACATTGCTCTTGCCGACAATGACAATTCGTTGACGTGGGAGGCACTGAAGGAGCGCTGCGACTGTCTGACAGCGGGATTGCGGGTTCAGGGACTAAAGCGTGGCGATATTCTCGTCTCGAACCTGCCTACAAGTATCGATCAGATCACCTGTTACTTTACTACATTGATGGCGGGTGGTGTATTCCTGCCTCTGTCACCGGACATAAGCGCTGCGGCACTTGCCGCCTGCCTCAAACGAACAGAAGCCGCAGCCGTGATTTGCAATTCGGCCCCGGAGCAACCTGCGCTGATGGCTGAACTGGCAGGCCTTGCAAGCGCCTCCAAATCCCTTAACCTTGTCATCGGCTTGGATGGATCAGATCTTTCCTTGTCGGATTTACTCTCGGACAATGATGTTCATACCCATGTGGGACCAGATACCGGACTTGCCGCAACAGACCCTGCTTTGCTTTTACCCGCAGATAGTGACAACAGCTGTTTCGCCATTTTTTCACATCAGAATTTGCTCGCGCCCGCATCGTCATCGAAGACAAAACCCGAAGACAGCGCGGAAACAGATATTACCTCCTGGTGGCATTTCGTTCATCTGGCACTGCAAAAAGGCCAAACTGTACGGATCAATACCGGGACACCCCCATTAATCCCGAATTCCCCAAACCAGCTGCAATCAGGACCACTCAGCCTCGCCAGCGAGTTTCATATGATGACCGCTTTGTTGGAAGACGACAGTGAAGAGAAAAGTCTAAATCCTGTAAACGGAGCGGAAGCTCGCGCCGTCAACGAATACGGCACACCTGTGCCAGAAGGTGAACAAGGTGATTTACAGCTTCGCGGTCCGGGTCTATGTGTTGGCCATCTGGGTTCAGAAAATCGGGAAGGTAGTTTTCGCACCCTGGATGGCTGGCATCGCGTCGGCTGCAAATCCGTTCGTCGGAACAATCTATTTCGTCTCTTCTGAACGTTCAGATCAAGGGAAGCTGGCTTGTCCCCAACTTAACCTTTCACACGATAATCAGATGCCCTGTCTTTATCACCTGCGAAATCCAGCAAGTCCATGAATTCCTCCGCAGACACCGTCAAACCCTGGCAAGTTACAAGCATCACAATTGTATCTGGCTGGCCTGAGTCGTTGTCAAAAATCGTATGGGACTTAATTCGTTTCGCGAATCGGGCAACAATGCATCGATCATTGTTGGCATAATATCCGTAGCCGTTGCTTAATCTGACAAACTGAATAGAAGATTCGAGCTCCGGTTTACGAACAGTCTTCAGAAACTGGACAAATCGGGCCTTGTCCTGATATCCCTGTTCAACATTGTTCCCAAACCAACTCCGAAGCGTATGCTGGATATTGAGCGTATAGCCACCGCCCTGATAGTATTTTTCTTTTTCTACTGAGTAATTGGCCTGGCGGGAATATTCAACTTTCGAGAAATTTTTCAAGTACAGGAATGCATTGAATTTTGGTTCAGAAATTTCCCTCGCAACTGTTTCCGTTGTCTTGGCCCCGTTCGACAATGTTATGGTTTTTCCAGGGGCACCTGACTGACACGAGCTGAGATAAACACCTGCTACAACAATTAGTACTGACCGAAAAATTTTGTTAATTATTACTTTGGATTCAACCACTTGCACTAGAGAAACCCCTGACTATGAATTTCTCTCAAGTCTATCGCTTTATACTACTTTTGCAAGTATTTCTCGTATTCAAAATCGCGCGTTACCCCTGTGCACTCACATAATTCTCCACGACCGATACGATGTCATCGACAACTGAAGTCACCAGTCCCTGGTCATCACCTTCGGCCATGACGCGGATCAAGGGCTCTGTGCCGGATTCGCGTATCAGGACGCGTCCGGTATCTCCCAGACGGGCACCACCATCATTTATGGCCTGCTGTACAAACGTGTCCTGCAGGGGCTGTCCTGTCGTATAGCGAACGTTTTTCAATAGTTGTGGCAATGGTTCAAACAAACGGGCCGCTTCACTGGCGGGGCGTCCATCGCGGGCGATGACGGCGATGGCTTGCAACGCCGCAATAAGGCCGTCACCTGTTGTGTTGAAGTCACCCATAATGATGTGGCCGGACTGTTCGCCACCCAGGTTGTAGCCGTTGCGACGCATTTCTTCGACCACGTAGCGATCACCAACATTGGTGCGCACCAGGCCAAGCCCGCGGCTTTGAAGATACCTTTCAAGCCCGAGGTTCGACATCGAAGTGGCCACCAGACCATCACCGGTTAACCGTCCCCGGTCCTGCCACGAAGTCGCAATCATGGCCATGAGTTGATCGCCATCAACAAGTCTGCCGTTTTCATCCGCCATCACAAGCCGATCAGCGTCACCATCCAGGGCAATACCAATATCCGCACCGTGCGCCACAACCTGTTCACACATCGTTGCGGGACTGGTCGAGCCACAATCCTGATTGATGTTAAATCCGTCAGGAGAAGTGCCGACCTTGATCACCTCCGCACCGAGTTCCCACAAAACAGTCGGGGCGACTTTATAAGCGGCACCATTGGCGCAATCGATAACAATTTTGAGGCCATCCAGAGTCAGGGACTTGCGGAAAGTATTTTTGGCAAATTCGATGTAGCGGCCTTCGGCATCATCCAGACGCGACGCCCGACCAAGGTCACGCGAAGTTGCCAGGCCGTCAGACATGTCAGAGTCCATCCGCCGTTCTATTTCAAGTTCGGTTTCGTCCGACAGTTTATATCCGTCAGGTCCGAACAATTTGATGCCGTTGTCGAAATAGGGATTGTGAGATGCTGAAATGACAACACCGAGGTCCGCCCGCAGGCTGCGGGTCAACATGGCAACAGCAGGCGTGGGCATCGGTCCGACCAGAATGACATCCATTCCGACCGAGACAAATCCGGCCGTCAATGCAGGCTCAATCATATAGCCGGACAATCTGGTATCTTTGCCAATCACGACCCGATGGCGATGGTCTCCGCGGACGAACTGCAAGCCAGCCGCCGTGCCTACCCGCATGGCGACATCCGCCGTCATGGAGCCGGTATTTGCGGTGCCCCTGATTCCATCCGTGCCGAAATATTTCCGTGTCATCCTGGTATTTCTTTCAGTCTGGCAGGCCGTCATTCATGACGTTTGCCGTCCAGTATGTTTCCGTCAAATCCGGCAATGCCTGATTTTGTTGTTCTTATACGCCATTATTTCTACAGTGCGAATCACATTGTCTGACAGGTTCTTTCAATCCGGTTAATTGTCCTGTCCAGCAACGCCATTCCGTTGAAATGACTGCCAAACCGAAATTGCCTGAACGGTCTCGGCAACATCGTGCACGCGCATGACCTGAACACCCTGCGAGAGTGCATAATTTACCGCAGTGATAGATCCTGCCAGGCGGTCCTCACTGGCTTCACCGCGCGAGACTCCAGCAATAAAGCTCTTGCGGGATGCACCCAGAACAACCGCACATCCCAGACTGTGGAACAAGGATATGTCTCCCAGAACCCTGGCACTTTGTGCCGCAGTCTTTGAAAATCCAATACCAGGATCAACCAAAATTTTCTGCCCTGGTATACCTGCCAATTCACAGAGTCTAATTCGTTCCTCCAGCCAGTCCCAGGTGTCGAGGACAACATCCGCGTAGTCGGTATCTGATTGCATAACGGTCGGGTCTGCCGGGCCATGCATTAATATAACCGGTACCTTCGCCGTTGCGACAGCCTCAAGGCTGCCTTCTCCAGTCAGCGCGTGGACGTCATTGGCAATTACCGCACCCTTTTGCAGGCACTGCGACAACACACCGGCCCTGCGACTATCGATAGAAACCGTGACATGATCGGAAAGGCCTTCAACGACTGGCAATACCCGCGCTAGTTCCTCCTGATCAGGCACCGGCGCGGCACCGGGTCGGGTTGATTCGCCGCCAATGTCGACGATATGTGCGCCAGCTTCCCTCAGGCCCTGTCCTCTGGAGATTGCTGCCTTGGCATTCGCATCCAGGCCACCATCATGAAAACTGTCCGGCGTGACATTCAGAATGCCCATGACCAGGGGTTTGGAAAAATCCATCCCCGCAATGCCTCCACGCGACGATGTTATCCGCACCAGCTGCGCTTCGGTCTCTTCGAGGCGACCTTCTTCCCCCGCCCAGCACAGCACGTCAGCGATCGAGGCCGTTGCCCGTTGCACAACTCCCGCGTCCCTCACGGCAATTTCCAGTGAAGTAAATGCCAGCGGGCCACCTGCAAGCAGCCTTGCGTCAGGTGCTGCAATTGTTGCTGGCGTTATACCAACGGGTCGTAGATAAATTCGGGCAGACAAAGAAAAACCCCGCGGCAAAGCAGGGTTTTTCAGTATTTCGTTCCGCATTATTTTTGCCGGTATCTGTAATCAGGACCCGGGTTGTGGTTCCGGTTCCATGCCACCGGTATCCTTGTCACCAGAGTTCGGCACCGCAGAAGACGATGGAGCATTGCCTGAAGGTTCGTCATCCGGCGGCGTTGTACGGTCTATTTTATCACCGTTCATCAGGCTCTGGATTTCATCACCCGAAAGCGTTTCATATTCCAGCAGGCCCTGGGCGACAGTATGCAAGCTATCAAGGCCATCTTTGAGAATCGTTTCAGCCCGGTTGTAACATTCTTCCACCAGGCGTCGCACTTCATCGTCAATCATCTGGGCCGTTGCTTCTGACATATTCTGGGTGCGTGCAACCGAGTGACCAAGGAAAACTTCTTCTTCGTTTTCACCGTAGGCAAGCGGCCCCAATTTGTCTGACATACCAAAACGCGTCACCATGGCGCGCGCCATTTTGGTCGCCTGTTCGATATCCGAAGAGGCTCCGGAGGTTACTTTGTCTTCACCGAAGATTTGTTCTTCAGCGATTCGGCCGCCCATGGCAACAGCAATATCCGCCAACAGTTTTTCACGACTGAGCGATAAACGATCACGCTCTGGCAGGCGCATGACCATACCCAGGGCGCGTCCACGCGGAATGATCGTTGCCTTGTGGACAGGATCAGAAGCCGGGCATTCAATTGCGACAACGGCATGGCCTGCTTCGTGATAGGCTGTCAGTTTTTTCTCATCATCGGACATCACCATCGAGCGTCGCTCGGTTCCCATCATGACCTTGTCCTTGGCGTCTTCAAACTCGGCCGAGGTCACAACGCGTTTACCTTTACGCGCTGCCAACAAAGCGGCTTCGTTTACCAGGTTGGCAAGATCAGCGCCGGAAAATCCAGGTGTTCCCCGTGCAATGGTGCGGATATCAACACCCGGCCCCATGGCGATCTTGCGGATATGAACCTTGAGAATTTTTTCTCGTCCGAGAATATCCGGGTTCGGGACAACGACCTGACGGTCAAAACGGCCGGGACGCAACAGCGCCGGATCCAGCACGTCAGGACGGTTGGTTGCAGCAACCAGGATGACACCTTCATTGGTCTCAAATCCATCCATCTCAACCAGCAACTGGTTCAGTGTCTGTTCGCGTTCATCGTTACCACCGCCCAAACCAGCACCACGGTGGCGGCCCACAGCATCAATTTCGTCGATGAAAATGATGCAGGGTGAATTTTTCTTGCCCTGTTCGAACATGTCGCGGACACGGCTGGCGCCTACACCAACAAACATTTCCACGAAGTCAGAACCGGATATCGAGAAGAACGGCACATTGGCTTCACCTGCAATGGCGCGTGCCAACAAAGTCTTACCCGTACCCGGAGGGCCCACCAGCAAAGCACCTTTGGGTATCTTGCCACCCAGGCGCTGGAATTTTTGTGGCTCTTTCAGGAATTCAACAATTTCTTCCAGTTCTTCCTTGGCTTCGTCGATACCGGCAACATCGTCAAATGTGACTTTGCCGGAACGTTCTGTCAAAAGGCGCGCTTTCGACTTGCCAAAGCCCATGGCTTTGCCGCCACCGCCTTGCATCTGACGCATGAAGAAAATCCATACGCCGATCAGCAGAAGCATCGGGAACCAGGAGATGAAGATACTTTGAAGGATAGAGCCTTCGTCCTTGGGTGCCGCCGAAATCCGAATACCCTGTTTCGTCAGCTTGTCGATCAGGCCGGGATCAAACGGTGCATAGGTTGAAAAGGCACGGCCATCTGAATAATGCCCGTTAATCACGTCGCCCTGAATTGTCACATCCTTGATTTCACGACTGTCGACCTGGGCCAGAAAATCCGAGAAAGCCAGGCTATCGACAGGTCCACGCGACGAGGGTCCCTGAAACAAATTAAAGACCGCCACCAGCAAAACGCCAATGATGATCCAGAGGACCATGTTTTTACCCATATTGTTCACGTTGTTACGTTCTCCAAAGAAACGACAAACCCGGTTTCGCCGCTGAACTTTCGCTTATTGCCCAATGTCAAAAAGCGTGCAGCGTCCACAAAATCCGGGGTAATTAAATCAAGACCTAATAAATAATGTCTTTTGCGGGGGAAACAACCTGAAAAGAGTCATGTTTTAGCCAGTTTTGGGGTGAAAATGCCACAGACAAGTCGAATCCTGACTTTTTAGTCCCGATATTGAGCCATGGTTGCGCCAACAAGGTATTTTCCCGCCACAAAGCCGGAAAAGTGTAGCGGGCAGAAAGCGGGACATGCGCGACAGCTGATTTGATCGCTTTACTGTCTTCGTTGTCGCATGCGGCTTTCCAACCCTTGATCCCCAGAGGCGCAATCCGGAGGCTCTTTTGAACAGATTTGCCCACTGATTTCGATGCCGACAGGCGGATATTGAAGCGACGATCCCAGAATATTTCCTGGCCGGGTTCAATTGGCATTTCCGTCGGGTTCCGGTTTTCACGGAAAATCGTAATCTTTTCATCCGAACAAACGATCTGGCAGCCCGCAAGTGTATGTCGATTCTGGTCCGATCCATCAATCAGGTTTTCCCCGAGCCGCATCAATCGCTCGAACCGGGGCGCGTAGGTGCCACCGCCCACTGCCACCAGGCACCGCGACAAAAGCCGCAAAGCCAATTCTTCTGGTGCTGCACGAAATCGTTGCCGATCAAGCTCCGCCATACCGAATCCGTTCAGTGTTACGATTTCCGAGATCAGGTTGTCGGTCTGCTGATCCAGGGTCTGACGCGCTCGCGACATATGACGAGCCGTTTGCGCCAGACGTTCTGCATTCAGGCCTAATGATGCAAATTCCGTCATCAAGGTTCTGATTTTGATCCGGTCATAAGCCATGTTCTCATTGCCTGGGTCTTCGAACCATGCCTGTTTCAAGTTGTGGCAAGTCGCCTTTAGTCGGGAAGACGGTACAGACAACAAAGGCCGAACCAGACGAACGCCCTCTGTTTCTCGCACAGCGGACATGGCTGCAAGGCCATCAACACCACTGCCGCGGATCAGACGCATCAGTACGGTCTCGGCCTGATCATCCAGATGATGGGCCAACATCAGATCCGGGATTTTTTTCTTCCGGCACCATTCCGACATCAATTCATAGCGTGCATCACGCGCAACAGCCTGAATATTTGTTGTCGGCTTGTCACCCTGCCACTTCAGGACCTTGTGGGAAATGCCGGCCTTTTTCAACATGACGCCGACCTCTTTGGCCTCATGGCCTGAATCCGGTCGCAATCCATGGTCGACCGTCAGCGCATAAAAGGGGATTTTTCGACGGGCGGCCCAATGGGCCGCGACAAGTGTCAGTGCCATGGAATCGGCACCGCCTGATACCGCTACTGCCAGAGCCGAGGGTTTGTAAGGCTTGGTACCAGGTGCCAGATCATTCAGCAGTCGGGAGAATTCATGGACCCCCAGTGGTTTGCTGGCGTTGTCCGCATTGGGTTTGGGATTATTCATGGTCTACTGCCATGACGGGACTACTGACAGCCCAGCTCCGTTCTGTCGACCATCACGCGGTTGCGAATGGCTTTGTCAGCTGGCTCATTGAATTTTGCCAGAAGTTCGTCAAAGCTTGCGCAGGCGTCATCTTTTTGATCCATGCGTGCAAGGGACCGACCCAGCTTGAACAGATTGTCCCGCGCCTTGGTTCCCTTTGGCGATTTGCTGTAGGCCTCAAAAAATGTGGCGGCGGCTTGCGTGTAATCGCGCCGGCTGAAATAGCTTTCGCCCAGCCAATATCGCGCATTATCCGCCAGAGGTTCAGCTTTGTGTGCAACGAGGAACTCTTTCAAGGCAACTTCCGCGT
This sequence comes from Alphaproteobacteria bacterium, assembly GCA_018654745.1. Taxonomy (GTDB): domain Bacteria; phylum Pseudomonadota; class Alphaproteobacteria; order UBA2966; family UBA2966; genus JABILA01. Next base: position 35,021 of record JABILA010000135.1, on the reverse strand, counting down.
CTTTCATTTTCAGGCGCCGCAGCAATCCATAGGCAAAGTCATAGCGTTCCCGCACTGTGCCTTCAGGCAGAACGCCTTTCGATTTGACAGGTACTGGCGCGGCGACGGACGCCGTCTGTGTGTTCCCGCCATTGCCGTTTTCCACAGGCACTGTGCCCAGGACCTGAGTGCCAGGGGCCGCTTCGCCAACAACCCGTTGAGTAACAGTTGTTTCACCCGCTGCCGTCTGGCTTTCTGTCGTCGGTGACTGTGTTTGGTCCGCTGCCATATTCCCACCGGCAGACAGTTTTCGTTCTATGGCGCTGAGGCGAAAATCAATATCTGCAATCAGTTTATCAAGTCTGTTGGAGATGACATTGACCTTGTGTTCAGCCGTTTCGATTGGCCCTGTCATGGAGCGCAGTTGCTCCTCCAGACCAGATAATCGAACTTCAATATCGGCAAATCGTCCTGTCCCCTGGGCGGGCGCAGCTGTTTGTTGCGCGGATACAGCGGGGCGGGGTGGCGGTGCTTCACCTTTGTAGACAGCGCGCTGCAAATCGTTCAACACCTGATCAATCTGGCGCAAGCGCTCGGCAACGTCGTTATTACTTTGTGCATAGCCAGGCGCTGCCAGGCAAACCAGAGACGTCAGCGCGAGGCTGAAAGTCAGGGTACGGAAATTAATGACGAACAATGTACTGCTTCCTGTCGAAATTTCAGTGCGTTTCCAATAGCGAGTCGTTAGCCAGATCACACCTTAAAGGAAATACGAAGATTCGGGCAAGAACAAGGCAATGATGCCCCATCCAGGCTTCTCACAAAAAACCCCGCCAGTAAGGCGGGGTTTTCCTGATCACAATCGCGATCAAATATCTTGTACCGGTCGTTTAGTTGATGCGGGTAACACCACGACGGTTCTGGGTCCAGGCTTCGTCGTTGGAGCCCATGGCAACAGGACGTTCCTTGCCGTAGGAAATTGTCGCGATACGGTTTTCAGAAACACCCAGGGCAACCAGGTACTTCTTGACTGCATCGGCGCGACGTTGTCCGAGACCAAGGTTGTACTCACGTGTGCCGCGTTCGTCACAATGACCTTCAACTGTGATTGTTGTGTTGGCATTGCGGCGCAGCCATGCAGCTTGACGCTCAAGCGTGCCACGGGCGCGAGGCTTGATGGTATATTCGTCGTAACCGAAGAAAACACGATCACCAACGTTTACAACCAGATCTTCCTGAGAACCGGCGGCCGGACCTGCAGGCTTGACCATTTTCTTGGCAGCTGGCGCAGCAGTTGCTGCACTGGCGGTTGTGGATGACGATGCTGAACTCGTGGTTGCAGTGCCACTACCGGTGGATTCTTGGGTTTCTTCTGCTGGTGTTGCGCAAGCTGCAACAAAAAGAAGAGCCGTAACGGCGGTTAATGCTTTGAGACGCATCGAGAACTCCTGGTTCAATCCCACTGACCTTCAAATGGATCAGTCCGGGTAAATATTTCGTTTTACAAATCCACAACCTGATCAACTGGCCGGAATTCGGGCAAAAAATGGTCGATCTTCATCAACCAGCTGGGCGATGACTTTTTTCCCCGAGGCATCCCCCCTCAAGATCATCATCGTCAAAATACGTTTAACCAGTGTTAATTCCGGTTAAGAGACTGACATATAAGTCAGTTCAGCGCCCAAGACAAGGAGTCTGGGCGTTGGCAAGCACTATAGAGTTGAAATATTGTCGAATCAAGCATCCCCAAATGACGCTTTCAGGCCGGAAAACATGGTTTATTTTCTTCCAGGCAACGATGCCAGAGGTGACCAGGCAGGGTCTGAAGCCTCGGTCGGTGTGATTATTTCACGCTCGTTATAGCCTGTAAGATCAACAGACATCAGGCGTGTACGCCCGCCGCTGCCGTCCTTGTTACGTCGATCCTGGCGAAAATACATCAGGACACGCCCATTCGGAGACCAGGTCGGTCCCTCATCAAGGTAACTTTCAGACAACAGACGCTCGCCGGAACCATCTGGCCGCATAACACCGATATAGAAACGTCCGCCTGTGAATTTTGTAAAGGCGATTAAATCTCCGCGTGGTGACCAGACCGGAGTCGCATAACGTCCCTTGCCAAAGCTAATGCGCTTGATGCTGCTGCCATCGGCATTCATCACATAAAGCTGTTGGGCCCCGCCACGATCGGAATTGAACGTCACGCGTTTTCCGTTGGGCTCATAAGATGGCGAAGTATCGATTGCAGAATGTCGTGTCAGGCGGACAGTTTTTCGGGTGCGCAAATCCATGGTGAAGATATCGGAATTACCGCTGGTGGACTTGCTCATGATCACCTTGTTGCCATCCGGTGAAAACCGCGGGGCATAAGTCATGCCTTCAAAGTCACCCAGCAATTCCTGCTGGCCTGTATCAATATTATAAATGTAGACCCGCGGCCTGCGGCGATAGTAGGAAAGATAGGTAATTTCCTGCAGCGTTGGCGAGAAACGTGGCGTCAACACAAGATTGGAGCCGTCGGTCAGGAAATGATGATTGGCACCGTCCTGATCCATAATCGCCAGACGTTTAATCCGTTTGTCCGCGGGTCCCGTTTCCGAGACAAAAACGATGCGGGTATCAAAATAACCTTCTTCGCCCGTCAGACGTTTGTAGATCGCATCAGAAATCAAATGCGCTACTCGCCGCCAGTTGCCTGAAGGTGCCGTATAGACCAGCGCTGTCATCTGCTGTCCGGCAAAGACATCCCACAAACGAAACTCCACCCGCATACGCCCGGCCCCATCGATATCAACCTTGCCCGTCAGCAACGCCTGGGCGTTGATGATGCGCCAGTCAGAAAATCTCGGCCCCACTTGCATGGCTTGTGGTGTCTGAATAAAGGCGGAATGATCAATGGGCCTGAACAACCCTGAGCGCGCCAGATCAGCGCCAACAACATCAGGAATTTGCCGCGCCATCTTTTGGGACAAGCCAGCATTTGCAAAAAATGGACTAAGGGCGATAGGCATCGGGTCAACATTGCCGCGGGTGATGTTGATCTTCAGCAATGCCTGCGCGGTTTGCGGTGTCAGGGAGGCGAAAGCCATCAACAACGCCACCAGCCAGCCAAATCGTCGACCTGATACAACACGTTTAATAATCTGAACTGTCATCCGCCCATCATCTCTTTTGGATCAAAAGTCATTTCCATATCCTGCCATCGCTTGTATTTGGCCCGTGGCAGCATGTCATATGGTTCACATTTTTGCACGGCCCGCAACGCCGCTTCTGATGCGGTGCGATAAAAGGCTTCGTTTCCGGCATGGCCACCAGAGTCAATTATCTTTGGTGCGCCCCTGAAACTGCCATCTGGATTAAGCGCAAATTGTATGCGCACGACAAAGTTTTCGGCCCCCCTGGCCCCTGCCGGCATGCTCCAGCAGGTTTCAATCTTGGCCTTGACGGCATCCACTTCAGAAATCGTCAGAGGTTGGCCAAAATCCTGGACCGGCGCAGTTGCCGAGACCACTTTCGGTCTCTCGACTTCGGGTGGCTTGACCTGATCAAAAGTCTTTTTGGCTTTCTGCTTTTCCTCTGGCACATCATCCTTTTTCGCCTTGTCGAGCAAAGCCGCGATGCGCTTGAGGTTAAACTGTTTTTTCTTCTTTTCAGGTTTTGATTTTGGCGTTGCAACCTTGACCGGTTTGGCTTTTGGCTTTGGCGTTGTCTTTTTTACCACAGGTTTAGGCGGAGGTTTTGGTTTCCAACGCGGCTTGGGCGGCACTTTGACTTGCTTAACCGCCTCAACCTTTGGCTTCGGCTTCGGCACCACTACTGGTTCAGGCAAAGGTTCGGCCTTCAGGGGCTCGGGCGCTATTTCAGGCGGCGGCGGCGGTGTTGGCAAATCAGGCTGCACGGCGGCCACTTGTCGTGGAGCCGGAGGCGGTGGCTTGGGTGCGGCGACAGGTTTGGGTTTTTCGGCCGGTTTGGGAGGCGTCGGCTTTGCCTTTTCCGGTGGCTTGGCGCGCTGGGCACGGGTAACGTCATCGACAGTTACCATTTCCACAATGATATTCAAATCGACCAGTTCGTCATCCCGTGAGAGCATGGGCAAGCCCACATAAGCCAGCACAACGGCTGCTACATGCAGGGTAGAAGATATGACAATCGCTGTCCGCATTGCCGGGATAAAGGCCTTTTATTTTGGCGTCGAAGGTCGTTCGGTGACCAGACCAACACGGCTGAAGCCAGCCGTATTAAGAATACCCATGACTTCGAGAACCTGCCCGTAGCTCACAGTCTTGTCACCACGGACAAATATTCTGGTGTCTGGCTTGTTTCCGATGATGGCGTTCAATCGTGGCACCAATGTGGCAGCATCAACCTTTGTTTCCTGCAACCAGATTTCGCCGTCCTTGTCGATCGTGACAGCCAGAGGTTCGTCCTGACCCTGCAAGGGTTTTGCCTGTGTCTTGGGCAGGTCGATGGGGACGCCGACAGTCAACAACGGAGCTGTGATCATGAAGATCACCAGCAGCACCAACATGACATCCACGAACGGGGTGACATTGATTTCAGCCATTGGCGCCTTGGCCCAGCGAGAACTGCGTCCGCGATTCCCGCTGCCAGGCAGGGAGCCTGCCATTAGGAGCGCTCCTCAAGCTGGCGAGACAAGATGGCTGAGAATTCACCGGCAAATGTTTCCAGTCGATTGCCGTATCGGCCAATATCTGTAGACAATTTATTGTAGGCGACAACAGCAGGAATAGCCGCCACCAAACCCAGGGCAGTGGCAAACAAGGCCTCCGCAATGCCCGGTGCGACAACAGCCAGCGAGGTGTTCTTGGTCATGGCTATTGCCTGAAAACTGTTCATGATGCCCCAGACCGTTCCAAACAAACCAACAAATGGCGCTGTCGATCCGACAGTGGCCAGGAAGCCGATATATTTTTCCAGGCGCTCCATTTCCTTGTTCATGGTGATCTGCATGATTTGCCCGATACGGGCCTGAATGCCGGCATGCAAATCCCGGTCGGTTGTGGTGCGATTTGCCTGGGTGCTGCGCCGCCACTCTTTCATGGCTGCCGAAAACAGCATGGCCAGGGGGTGGTCGGGCGTCGCCCCGACACGCTCATACAAATCCTCGAGCGAGCCACCGGACCAGAATTCGTCTTCGAAGCTGTCGCCCAGAATGGCCAGCTTGCGCATCCGACGGGCCTTGTCGAAAATAATCGCCCAGCTCCAGACCGATGCCAGAACCAGAATAATCATCACCGCCTTGACGATCAGATCGGCCCGGAAGAACAAGCTGATCATTGAGAGATCACCGCCAGCTGCGACAGACCCGGCGACTGTCGCCGCATTTATTGCTTCATTTTCCATCGGTACAGTTTTTCCAAATCATCTTCATATAAATATCAAACAAGCGCCGCGCGAATAGCGGGCGGCAAACGCACAGGCTTTCCGGCAGCATCCACACATGCGACACGGATCATTGCCTTGACCAGGTCTTCGCCGTGCCTGCGGACCGTCTGGCACATATCAAGCGACGCCCCGCGCAAGGTTTCAACACGCGTTTCAACTTCAATTTCATCATCCAGTTTTGCTGGCTGGTGATAATCAACTTCGCAGCGCCGGACGACAAAGTTCACGCCTTCTTCGCCCTTCATGCGCCACTGATCGATGCCCACCATGCGCAACATGTCGCTACGTCCGCGTTCGATGAATTTGAGATAGTTGGCATAATAGACAATGCCCGCTGCATCGGTATCTTCCCAGTAGACACGCAAGGGCAGGACATGAACGCCATCCTTCAAGGCACCTGATGTCGGAGAGGCAGACAGGCCGTCAGTCACGATCATCTTCCTCCTCGGATAGCAGGTTCATCTGAGCCGCAGCCTGTTTCGGCACATTCAATCCAAGATGCTGAAATGCCGCCTGGGTCAACATACGTCCACGCGGTGTGCGTTGCAGCAAGCCCTGCTGGATCAGATATGGTTCGACAATATCTTCGATTGTGTCGCGCGGCTCGCTGAGCGCGGCGGCAATGGTTTCGATGCCCACAGGCCCACCTGAAAAGCTGTTGGCGATAACCCCCAGATAGCGCCGATCCATGGCATCAAGGCCGCGGTTATCGACTTCCAGACGCGTCAGGGCTTTGTCAGCCTCGGCAGCATCAATGAATTCAATACCATCGACTGAGGCAAAATCACGCACCCGACGCAACAGGCGCCCGGCCACACGCGGTGTACCACGTGCGCGTTTGGCGATTTCTTCTGCCCCATCTGGCTTCAGACCAACATCCAGTTTCGTGGCACCACGTTCGACGATCCGTTGCAAATCTTTCACGTCGTAGAAGTTCAGTCGACAAGGTATGCCAAATCGGTCCCGAAGTGGTGTTGTCAACAATCCGGACCTGGTCGTTGCGCCGACCAGGGTAAACGGCGGCAGATCAATGCGCACACTGCGCGCCGCAGGACCCTCGCCGATTATCAGGTCGAGTTGGAAATCTTCCATCGCCGGATAAAGCGTTTCCTCAACCGTCGGATTAAGCCGGTGAATTTCGTCGATGAACAAAACATCACGCGGTTGCAGGTTTGTCAGGATCGCGGCCAGGTCCCCTGCCCGTGCGATCACCGGACCAGACGTCGCCCGAAATCCAACGCCCAGTTCACGGGCGACAATCTGGGCCAGCGTCGTTTTCCCCAAGCCGGGCGGCCCCACAAACAAGGTATGATCAAGGGCATCACCGCGCTTGCCTGCCGCATCAATAAAGACCTTCAGGTTTTCACGCACCTGAGGCTGACCAATAAAGTCACCCAAAGTAACCGGTCGCATGCCATCATCACGCCCATCGCCGATGACCGGTTCTGGTGACAATATACGGTCTTCGCCGGTGTCTTCGTCGGACCATGAAAGCGGTGCATCATTCATGATGCCAGTTCCTTGAGGCCGGAGGTAATCAACGATTCAACGCTGGCATCTTCTGGCGACTGTTGCATAACCCGGGCGACAGCGCCGAACGCTTCGGTACGGCCATACCCCAGGTTCATCAAAGCGGACACGGCGTCAGCCTGCATCCCGGCAGCTTGCGATTCTGCTGGCACAGAAGCCGCCAGCGCCGCGCCGAGGTTAGGTGTCGGCGCCTTGTCCTTTAATTCTGTCACGATGCGTTTGGCCAGTTTCGGGCCTACACCGCTGGCCTGGGTCAAGGGCACGTGATCCTGGGCGGCAATTGAGTTTCCGATTTCACTTGCCGACAAGGCGGACTGTATTCCCAGTGCAACCCGGGCACCGACGCCCTGAACAGTTTGCAATAATTTGAACCAGTCTCGTTCAGAAGCATCCCCGAACCCAAACAAGTGAATGTGGTCTTCGCGCACATGGGTTTCGATTTCCAGCGTCACGGCTTCGCCCTGATTTGGCAAGCTACGCAAAGTCCGGGCTGAACACATGACAAAATATCCGACACCGTTCACATCGATAATAACGTCGGCCTCGCCAATCGCATCCAGAATCCCTTTCAATCGCGCGATCATGACTTGCCACCTGCGATGTTGGCATATTGTGACTGCGGTGACCTGAAATGATGGGCGTGACAAATGGCGACGGCCAGGGCATCGGCGGCATCAGCACCCTTGACCACAGTGCCACCCAGCAACAACTTGACCATCGCTTGAACTTGTTCCTTTGCTGCGCCGCCTGTACCGACGACGGCCTGCTTGACCCGGGTCGCGGCATATTCAGCAACCTCCAGCCCCAGGCGAGCCGGTGCCAACATGACAACACCCCGCGCCTGGCCAAGTTTCAGGGCCGACCCCGGATTGCGGTTCATGAATGTTTCCTCGATGGCGGCAGCTGCAGGGCTCCAGGTTTCGATGACACCGGTTACCCCTTCATAAAGTTGCGTCAATCGAACAGACAAAGCCTGTGAGCCATCACTTGTTACAGTGCCATGGGCGACATGAATCAGGCGGCTGCCTTCCACCTCGATGACACCCCAGCCTGTGTTTCTCAGACCGGGATCCAGCCCCAGCAATCTCACCCGGTCAGTCTCCCGCTATCACGAGCACAGACATAGTTTCAGGCACTGAGTTGCGCCAGAACCTCGTCCGATACTTCAAAGTTGGAAGCGACTTTTTGCACGTCGTCATTATCTTCCAGCGCATCAATCAGCTTCAGAATTGTTGTTGCCTTGTCGGCATCAACGTCAATGGTATTTTGTGGACGCCAGTTCAGGGCGGCGCGTTCAGGCTCACCCAATGCAGCTTCCAGGGCATCACGAACATCAGAAAAGGCGGCAGGATCGCAGATCACGACATGACCGCTGTCGTCAGAAATACAATCATCGGCACCAGCTTCAACGGCTGCGTCCAGCATGCCATCAGGGGTCGCAGCATCGGCCGGATAGTTGAACTCGCCCACGCGGTCAAACATAAACCCAACCGATCCGGTTTCTCCAAGATTGCCGCCATGCTTTGAAAAGGCTGAGCGAACTTCCGAGGCGGTGCGATTACGATTGTCGGTCAATGCCTCGACGATAACGGCGACACCGCCAGGGCCGTACCCTTCGTAACGAATTTCTTCATAGACTTCACCGTCTGCACCACCGGTCGCACGTTTGATCGCGCGCTCGATATTGTCTTTCGGCATGTTGTCACTGCGTGCGGCAATCATGGCCGCACGAAGACGCGGATTTCCTTCAGGGTCAGGCAAGCCAATTTTGGCCGCGACCATTATTTCACGCGTGTGTTTGGCAAAAATTTTGGCGCGTTTTTTGTCCTGCGCACCTTTGCGGTGCATGATATTGCTAAACTGGGAATGGCCCGCCATGGCGACTATCGGTCCTTGTACTTGTCAAATTTGAGAACGTGTATACCAGATATTGTGTGGAACACATATAATAACATGGGTGGAAACACATATAATAAGATGTGCGAATGTCCGCAGCCATTCATGCGGCCCAATAGACAATCTCGGGCTTCAATATGGCAATTTTGCGGCATCCACAGCAAATCCGTTCCTTGTGGAATCACTTCAGGTCGGATTTACCTTTTTTTTCGTGGTTTTAAAAGGGTCAGGAGACAGTTTCAGATATTTGCCCGGTGTTGATCAGTCTCGCACCAAGACGAACAGGTTCAATACTGAGTGCCAGGCCCGTTTTGTTATCGGTTTTGACGACGACACCACACACAGTCCCTTCACCATCGGCCGGCACAAAACGGCCCCCGGAAATCTTGCGGGTAAAGCGGCGCAAGGGTTCCTCTTTTTGCATACCGATCACAGAATTATAGTCTCCGCACATACCTGCATCAGTCTGGTATGCCGTGCCCCCGGGTAATATTTGAGCATCCGCTGTCGGGATGTGACTATGCGTGCCTATGGACAGTGATGCCCGGCCATCAACGAAATGACCCATGGCCATTTTTTCACTGGTGGCCTCGCCATGAAAATCGACAACGATAACATCCACCGTAGAGCCAAGTTTGTAGCGGCCAAGCTCTGTCTCGATCGCGGCAAAGGGATCATCCAGAGCGTCCATGAAAATTCGCCCCATGGCGTTCAGGACCAAAACCTTTTTACCAGCCGTCGTTTGATAGACATTTGCACCCAGTCCGGGGGTTCCTTTAGGGAAGTTCAGCGGACGCAGCAGACGCTTTTCAGAATCGATAAATCCCATTGCCTCTTTCTGATCCCAGGAGTGGTTACCCCCGGTGATCACGTCCACACCCATTTCAAAAAACTGGTTGCAGATTTTCCGTGTAATGCCAAAGCCGGCGGCGGCATTTTCACCGTTGACGATGACAAAATCGAGCCCCAGATCACGGATCAGGTCAGGCAGATACTTCTCCATCGCGTCCCGTCCGCTGCGGCCGACAACGTCGCCCAAAAACAACAACTTCATACAAATGTCCTCGTTCCCTGTTCGGTGACGATCCAGTGTAACTTGTGATCGTGTTTTTCGCGTGGCAATTTTTCAGCTTCCTGTGCTGCAAAGGCCAAACCGACCGAAAGTGTTTGCCACTTCATCGGTGCCTGGGCCAAAGTCCGGTCATAAAATCCACCACCATAGCCTAGCCGGTAGCCCTCTGCATCAAAGGCCAGCATGGGGACCAGAGCCACATCCGGAACCAGTTCCCGTGCTGAGGCATGCGGCACCTGTGTCCCAAAACCGCCTTCAACAAGAACATCGCCCGGAGACCATTCCTTGAAGACCAATGGTTGATCCTTGCCGACCACAACGGGCAGCGCCAATGGGTGTCCCGCTTCACGCAGTTTAACCATCAAGGGCCGGGAGTCGAATTCGTTTCGCATGGGCCAATAGCCCGCGACGACGCCGCTCTCGGGGATTTCGATGATGCCCTGAAAATGCCGAGCCGCTGCAAATGAGGCGATAGTCACATTACTGGCAGCTTCATCCCGGATTTCACGGTATTTTTTGCGAAGGTCAGATTTTGTCAGATCGGAACCGGAATGGGTCATACCAAATAATATTTCACAGATCACTTGCTGAAAAAATCAGGAGACGTGGACTTAATAACTTGCAGGCGGGGACCAGAAAAATTAAGTAGGCGGGGACCACCGTAGCCGTCAGCACCTCGATCCACTGTGGCCTGCTTTAGCAGGTGGGTGCCGTGTGATCGGAACCACGGTTCCGGCAGGGACAGCTCCCATACAGATCGATATTGGCCCCAGGAATACTTGCGCCCAACGAACAGGGCAGAGCCCGCCTGTCTCCTATTTAGGCGCTCTGAAGCTGAACAGCAACATCTTCGATGCGTTTTGCAGCCTCTATCATGGCCTGAGATGCGTCTTCGTTAACGTTATCCGTGGCGATGGAAACGGCTGCGCGTGCTGCTGCCAGCTCCTCTTCCAGCTCGGCAATACGCTCGGCGGAGCCTACTCTTTCATCCGCCATCAGCAATCCAGCCATCAACAAAAGCCGTCCTTCACCGATTTGCCCGACGCCGGTAACCAGTTCAGAAACCTTGCCATCAACCGTGGCCGCCAGCGATGTCAGATGCTCTTCCTCACCATCATCACACACCAATGTATAGTTGCGGCCGTTTACGGTGACCTGAACCTGTGCCATCTGATCGTCCTTTACCCTGCTCTGATATTAGTGGCTCATGACCGAGCGGATGCTGCTGATGGCGGTATCCAGTCGGCTGTCGACCGCATCGGCGACTTCTTCAAGCGCCACATAGGCGTTCCGGGCGTCAGCCAGTTCAGCTTTCAAACCCGCATTTTCCTTTTGCAGAACTTCTAATTCGGCCCGCAAGACCTTGGCCTCGGCTTCAATCTGGTCCTGTTGTGCCTCACCATCGGACGATCTGGATTTGACGACGTCATCCAGTTTGGCCAGGGCCTGCTGCAGTTGTTTTTTTGCCTGGTTTATTTCCGACATGTCAGCCCCTGTGTCCTGCGAATGCCACGCGATAAATCAGCGTGACCGCTATACCCGTTTGGATAAATCAATAAAATACAATAAAAACAAATACTTAACATATATCAAGTTTGCCAATCATACGCGGGTGGTTTACAGTCCGTCAACATCAGTTTACAGCCAGCGAGCCGGAAATGCGCCATGAATTGACGCGCATGATACGCCCTGCCATGTTACCCGATGAACCGGAGTGTCTTAAATTCAATTGTGATACAGACCATCCTTATTCCTTTCAATACAAGACAGATATGAGCCGATACGATCCGGATTGATCCTGAATCTCTTCATGCTGGAACCTGTGACTGATGACCAATAAACCTGCTAACCAATTACCAGACTGCAAGCCTTATCTGATAACGCCGCCATCGTTTGATCCGGTGCCGTTTGCGGACTTGCTGGCATCTGCGCTTGATGCCGGCAATATCAACTGTGCCCAGATCTGGATGCCGCAGTCTGAGGCAGATGAAGTCAAACGAGCCCTCGACATCCTGATACCTGTTTGTCATCAGCGCGACGTAGCCCTGCTCGTTTGTGACCAAGTTGATCTGGTAGCATCCAGTGGTGCAGACGGTGTGCATCTGGCCAGCCGCCCTGACGATGCCGAGGATGTTTCTGATGTGAAGGCGGCACGCAAAGCGTTGGGCGATGATGCGATTGTCGGTGTCAGTTGTTTTTCATCCCGCCATCGTGCTCTGGAAGCTGCTGAAAAAGGTGCGGACTATGTCTCCTTCGGACCCTGTTTCCCAAGTTCAAACACCACCTACACGGACTATCTGGAACTTGACTTGCTGACATGGTGGAATGCCTATATCGAAATACCTGCTGTTGCCATTGGCGGCATCACGGCTGAAAATTGCGGAGATCTGGTGAAATCCGGGGTCGATTTTCTGGCAGCCTCCGGTGGCATATGGTCCCATCCCGAGGGCCCTGCCAGTGCTGTTACGGCCTTTAACGACGCAATTACCAGGGCCCGGGAAGAAGTCGGCTGAACATAATTGGCAAATCACTTTAAAACCTGCTAACATCGTCGGCTGCAATTCACGGTGTTGAATTCATCATTCATTACCGGTTCCGGTTTCTGGACGGTTGAAGTCATCACAGACTCCAGCTATTTACTCTTCCCTGGAATCACAGACATAAATTTTAAAGGAGCAGATCAATGGCTCAAGACACTGCAAGACACATACTGGTTGATAACGAATCGCTTTGCGAAGAGCTTAAAGGCAAAATTGCTGGTGGCGAAGATTTTGCCGATCTGGCGCGCGAGCACTCGTCCTGCCCGTCAAGCGCAAGCGGTGGCGATCTCGGATCATTTGGCCCAGGCCAAATGGTGCCTGAATTTGACAAGGTGGTCTTCAGCGCCGATGTCAACGAAGTTCAGGGCCCGGTGAAAACACAGTTTGGCTATCACCTTCTTGAAGTCACCAGCCGCAGCGACTGATTTGTTCAAGACCTGAAGACCGGTATCCATCGCCGCAAACAAGCAGGCGACAGGATCCCGGTCTTTAGGTTGATTTTCGATAATACGACGTTTTCGGGGCAAGTTTGCCCCATCTTTGACACAGGCTTTCTATGCATCTGAGAAACTGGCAACAAGAAGTTATCGACACATTTCCGTCGATCATCAGTAAATATCGCCGGTTTATCCTGAAGGCGCCAACTGGTGCCGGCAAGACCGTGTTGGCCAGCGAAATCGTCGAACGGTTTTTCAAGGACAAGAAGATCGTCGTGTTGTGCCATCGGCTGGTTCTGCTTGAACAGCTGGAAAGTGCGCTGAGCAAAAAGCATACGGTTCGCAAACTGGCGGTATCTGATACTGGCCAGGCTTTCGAAGGTTATGACATTCTGCTTTCGACCCATATGCGGGCGAAAGACGTGCTGGCAGACGCCATCACCAAGGCCGATCTTATCATCGTTGACGAAGCACACCGGGTCTCGCCGAACGGCAAAGGCTATAAGAGGATCATCGACGACTTCGATACGAACGGTAAAAGCGACGCCTGGTTCATGGGCCTTACGGCCTCACCTGAACGGCGTACCGGTGATCAGAGAGACCAGCTCAGCCTGGCTTTTGATGCCATTATCGATTGCGCAAATATTGAAGACCTGATTGCAGAGGGCGTTCTGGTACAGCCGGTTTACCGCTCCCACTTTGTGCATGACCTTGATCTTGGCAACATCGATATCAGCTCCGGCGATTTCCCGGTTACCAAACTCGCATCAGCGATCATCAAGTCTTCGATGATCGATTATGCTCTCCGCAGTTATATGGAAGAGCGGGAAAATTTGTCGGGAAAAGCCATTTCGGCCTGGTTCTGTGCAGACGTCAGTGTCGCCGAAGAAACCTTGCGCCAAATCGAGCTTTTTAACATCAAGGCCGCAATCGTTACAGCCGCGACACCGATCAAGGAACGCATGAAACTGCTTGCCAGCCATGAACGCGGCGAAATCGAAGCGATGGTTTCTGTCGGCGTATTGGTCGAAGGCTGGGACAATCCCCATTGCAATATAATTGTACATTTGCGCCCAACCCTGTCGAAGGTGTTGTGGGGTCAGTCGGTAGGCCGTGGCCTGCGGTCAGCACCTGGCAAGGACAAGTGCATCATTATCGACGTCAGTTCCAACTGGAGCACATTCGGGCCAGTGGAGAAATTGCAGTGGAGCCTGTGGAGCACCCGGGGCTCCCACATGCAGTTCATGAACCGGTTCAACTGGATCGGCGAACAGCAGGACGGTGAAGACAGCGACGACATATACTTGCTGTGCAAAAATGAACTGGCGAACAAATCCAGGTGTTCTCACATTTATCGCAAAAATGAACATGCCAATGACACCTGTCCGGTTTGTGGCACCTATGCGGCTGTTGATATCTACAAGGAACAGAAGCTGGACAGTTCGCTTAATGAAAGCGGTCTGCATCGCCTGTTCTTCAAGCGCGTCCCCAAAGTGTTCGAGAAAATGAACATGTCGGTCTGGGAGCGTCTGGACAAATCAGCCTGGAAATCCGCGACTGACAATGAAAAGGTCTTTTTGTCTTTCTGCATGGCCTTCCGCGAAGTATCGGGTGACGAAACCAAATCGGAATCAGAATACTGGGACGCCGCCCTGGCTGCAGAAACAAGCATCCGCAGTTATTTGCTGGCGAACGAGTTCTGGATCAAGAAACAGGAAGACTTTGATCTTTCACTGATTGCTGATGGTATGCTGGCCGGCAGAGTAATCCGGACCTTGCAGGCCCATTATGGTATTTCGCTGTGTGGACGCGCTTTTCAGTCCCATTCACCCGCCGAGAACGAGCGTAAGTACCAAAAAGCCATCCGCGTTGCTGAACGCATGGCGATGCTGGGCTGCTCATCAAAAGACAACCTGCCTTACTTCAAGGCTGCCGACCACATGGCGGCCTAGGGCAGACATTAATCACTGTCCGGAACCCCGGGCTTGTTTTCGTAGCAAAGACCAGCATTGCGGTGATCTCCGCGACCTGCTAGGTTCCGCGCCGCATCCCCCGACCGGCAACGGTTGTGGAGACTTGAACCCGTTTCGCCGACATTCGCTCCCTGATATTATTCCGGGGGCCCTGCAGCAGAGTTATTCGTCATGAAAATCAATGGCAACGCCGTTCGCCCCGGCAACGTAATCGAACATAAAGACGGCCTTTGGGTCGCGGTTAAAATCCAGCATACCCAGCCCGGCAAGGGTGGTGCTTATTTGCAGGTTGAACTGAAAAACCTGCGCAATGGCAGCAAACTAAACGAACGCTTCCGTGCGTCAGAAACAGTTGAAAAAGTTCGACTTGAACAGGCCGAATATCAGTTCCTGTTTGCAGACGGCGAGATGCTGACATTCATGAATAATACAAGCTATGAGCAGATCGAACTGAACGCCGAAATGGTTGGCGAACAACGTCCGTTCCTGCAGGATGGTATGGAAGTAACAATCGAATCATATGATGATTCGCCGTTGCGCGTTGAACTGCCGGAAACCGTTACCCTGGAAATCACTGAGACGGAACCGACAGTGAAGGGCCAGACGGCAACGTCATCTTTCAAGCCTGCAATGCTGGAAAACGGTGTCCGCGTTATGGTGCCGCAGTTTGTTTCAACAGGCGAGCGTATCGTTGTGAACACAGAAGACGCCAGTTACTCCAAGCGCGCCGAATAGTCGTGCACGCGCCCCTTTCAGTTTCGTTTTTCAAGTAGAATCAGATGGCCCATAAATCCGCTCTTATCAACGTCATGGACGCCGCCGCCCGCAAGGCGTCTCGTCGCCTGTTGCGCGACTTTGGCGAAGTCGAACAGCTTCAGGTATCGGAAAAAGGCCCTGCTGATTTTGTCTCTTCTGCTGATTTGAAAGCCGAGGAAACGATCCGCGAGGAATTGGAGAAAGCCCGTCCCGGATATAGCTATCTGTTGGAAGAAGGCGGCAAGGTCGACGGCAAGGATACATCCAATCGCTGGATTATTGATCCACTGGACGGCACCATGAATTTCCTGCATGGCATTCCCCATTTTTGTATTTCCATTGCCCTGGAACGCGACAGCGAAATATTTGCCGGCATCATTTACGACCCGGCCCGCGATGAATTGTTTTTTGCTGAAAAAGGCCTGGGTGCTTTTGTCAATGACAAGCGCTTGCGCGTCTCCGGTCGCAAACAGGTCAAGGATGCAGTGTTCGCAACCGGCATTCCTGATCGTGGGCGGGGCACACCAAAAACCAAGGCTTTGTTTTCAAAGGAACTGGAACTTGTCATGCCGCTGGTGGCCGGTGTCCGTCGCCAGGGTTCTGCGGCTCTGGATCTGGCCTACGTTGCAGCTGGGCGCTACGACGCCTATTGGGAGCGCGGCCTGAGCCCCTGGGATATTGCGGCAGGTCTGATTATCCTGCGTGAAGCAGGTGGCATCGTCAGTGAAATCAACCTGGGCGAACGTATGCTGGAAACCGGCAGTGTACTGGCCGGTAACGGACGTATGCATGATGTTCTCGCGGATATTCTACGTAAAGCCGCACGCAGCTGAGACAGCAGCCCTCTATTTTTGCCTTAATTTTGACAAACTACCTTGAATATTAAGGTGTTAAAGCTGTTGTCGCACAAATTTTGCCAGGTTATTGTGCAACGCTCGCATGAGGGATTTGCCCTCACGAAGGGGAGTCAGTTTCTCGAATGCCAGACGCTATGAACAAAATGCCCGATCACAAGCCGTTTTGCTGTTTACCAGTTGGCAAAAAACGCCTTGCAGTTGCAACAGGCAGTCTTTTTGTTCTTGCCGTTTCATTTACGTCGGCATCTGCGATAGCCCAGTCAACTGTCGTTATTGGCGGCAGTGGAAAATCCAGTGTTGAAGTCAATCTGGATATATTGACGCCATCTTCTGGCAACACCACAGCTTATGGCCGGGTTCTGAAAATGCCGGGCATGAAGGGCATGAACGATAACATTACCCTGCGCATGCCGGGTTCGATGAAATCTGCCGGGAATAATTCCTCGCGCAGCGCGATGCCAAAACTGACGCTGAAACGCCCAACCGGATCCGGATTAAGCATTCCTGACCGCAAACCGGCGTTGCCCATGGCGCGCGTCACAACAGCCCCTGCCCCAAAAGTCGCGCGCGTGACACCACCGCCGCAAAAAGCTGTACCCATGGTCAAGCCTGCAGCACCGATGGTGCCCAAGGCAATCACCAGGCCCGCGCCAAAGCCAGTACCAAAACCTGTGAAAATGGCGAAGCGGGCACCTGCTGTAACACCGCCACCTCCACCGCCGCCGGCACCAGTGAAAATGGCCAGTCCAAAAGTGGCCCCGGTAGCACCCGCACCAAGAGTTGTGCAGCCTATGCCTGCACCTGTGGTTCCGAAAGCGCCAATCGCCGCACCAAAACCAGCGCGGGTTGAGCAAAAAGTTGCCTCGCTGCCACGCAAGGTCAATATTTCGACGCCAGGTCTGGCCATGCGCGTTGGTTTCAGTGGAAACAGCACACGCATTTCTGCAGACGAGAAGGTTCGGTTGAACAACCTGGCTGCAAAACTGGCTGATGGTGATGACAGATTACAGCTCAAATCCTTTGCTGGCGGTTCAGGAGAAACGCCCAGCGCTTCCCGTCGCCGCAGTCTTTCACGTGCCCTGGCGGTACGCTCTTATCTGATAGAAAAAGGACTTCGGTCGACGCGGATCGATGTTCGAGCCCTCGGGATGGCGGCCGACCAGGGTCCGTCTGATCGGGTCGACGTCATAATACTGGTGCGCTGAGCCAATTCATATCAAAGGTCCAGCCCTTGATCGTTTCCATGGGAGTGGGTGAATGACCCGGCCACAACGTTTTCTGACCCGGATGGCCATTTTTCTGGTTGTCGTAATTATTATCGCCGGCTTTCTTGCCGGCCCCATGCACCGTGCCTTTCTTGCCAACCCCGCCCTGAACGGATTAATCGTCGGGGTGTTGGTTCTGGGTATTATCTACGTCTTCCGCCAGGTGCTGTTATTGCGTCCTGAAGTCGACTGGATCGAAATGACAAGCCGGGATGGCCCCCGCTTGAGCATCCCTGTTACGCCGACGTTGCTGGCCCCCATGGCCACCATGCTGGGTGATACAGCCGGGCAGCGATCTATCTCCGCCCTGGGTATGCGGTCCTTGCTGGATGGCATTGCATCGCGTCTGGATGAATCCCGCGAGATATCCCGCTATCTGATTGGATTGCTGATATTTCTGGGTCTGTTAGGCACATTCTGGGGTCTGTTGGGGACCATCGGCGCTGTTGGCAACACTATCAAGAACCTGAGTGTCGAAGGCGGTGATTTTGCCGTATTGTTTGCCTCTCTCAAAGCTGGCCTCGAAGCCCCTTTGGTCGGCATGAGCACGGCATTTTCTTCTTCCCTGTTTGGTCTGGCTGGTTCGCTGGTTCTGGGCTTTCTGGACTTACAGGCCGGACAGGCACAAAACCGCTTCTTCAATGATCTTGAAGAATGGCTTTCAACCAAGGCGAGCCTGGGATCGGGTGCCTCCATTGGTGATGGTGATCAGTCCGTTCCCGCTTATGTCAGCGCCTTGCTGGAGCAAACTGCCGAAAGTCTGACATCTTTGCAACGATCCCTGATCCGGGGCGAGGAAGATCGCAGCCAGACTACTGAGGCTATTCAGGACCTGGGCGAAAAACTGGCGGTTCTCGGTGACCAGATGAAAGCAGGCCAGGATTTGATGATCCGGCTTGGCGAAGCGCAACTGGAAATGAAGCCGGTGCTGGAACGTCTGGCATCTGCAACAGAACGTGAAAGCACCATGACCCTGGATGAAGTCAGTCGGGGACATTTGCGCAATATCGATGTCTACGCGGGTCGCTTGCTAAAAGATTCCGCCCCTGGTCGTGACATGATGGTTGAAGAAATGCGGAGCGAAATCAAACTGCTGGCCCGTACCATCGCCGGACTGGCCAAGGAAAGTTAGGCTCCGAAATGGCCGCCCGACTTCGCGCACACCGATCCGACAATATCTGGCCAGGCTTTGTCGACGCCCTGGCTACTTTGCTGTTGGTCATCATGTTTTTGCTTGTGATGTTTGTGCTGGCCCAGGTTTTCTTGTCCCAGGCCCTGTCTGGTCGGGACGAAGCGCTGGAGCGACTGAACAACCAGATCAGTGAACTGGCTAATCTGCTGGCGCTGGAACAACAAACCAGTGACGAATTAAGGGGAAACGTTACCCAGCTTTCGGCAAGCTTGCAGGAAAGCACTAAAAGCCGCGACGCCCTGAACCTGGAGATCGATGCCCTGAAAGCCAGTTTGGCGGAAACCCAGGCCCTGTTGAGCAGTAGCGAATCCCAGGCCGCAGATAATAATGAGAGCCGGGAAGACATGTTGAAACGCATATCACGGCTTGAATCAGCCCTGGCATTTTCCAGCAACGAAACCGCCGCCTTGCGGGCCCGTACCCGCGAATTACAGGACAAGCTTTCAGCCCTGCAGGCAGCGACAGATGAAAAATTGCAGGCAGCACAAAGTCAGTTGGGGGAAACACAATCCAGCCTGGCAACGGCCCAATCCAGACTGAAGGAAACCGAAGACAAGTCGGAAAAAACAGAGGCCCAGTTAAGGGCCGAACGCAAGGTGTCAGAAGCGGCACTGGCCCAGGTCGCTTTATTGAACCAGCAAATTGCTGCCATGCGCCGACAACTGGCAAGGATCAGCAAGGCGCTTGAAGCATCAGAAGCAAACGACAAGGAACAAAAGGCCGTTATCCTTGATCTTGGCAAACGCCTGAATGTGGCGCTGGCAAAAAAGGTTGAAGAGCTGTCACGTTTCCGTTCCGAATTTTTTGGTCGCTTGCGGGAAGCCCTTGGCAATCGCAAGGATGTCCGTGTCGTCGGCGACCGTTTTGTATTCCAGTCAGAAGTCCTGTTCTCTTCTGGCTCCGCTGATCTTGGAGGCAAAGGCCAGGATCAACTTGCGAAACTGGCGAAAACGATCCTCGAGATTGCCGACAAGATCCCGACTAAACTGCCGTGGATTTTACGGGTTGATGGTCACACAGACCGTAATCCCATCGCCACGGCGAGGTTCCCGTCTAACTGGGCCTTGTCGACCCACCGGGCCTTGTCCGTGGTTAATCAGCTGATCAGACAAGGCGTCCCTGCCAACCGCCTTGCGGCCGCTGGCTTTGGTGAATTCCAGCCGCTGGATACCAACAACGATGAAATCGCCTATCGCCGCAACCGCCGCATCGAGATCAAGCTGACACAGCGTTAAACGTTTATGGCCTGGAATTCAGGGCAGTTGGCAATCCAGAAAACCCGGGTCGAGAACAGGCCCCACAAGCAGCCGGTTGCCGTATCGTGCCGCAACAGATGATCCTGATAAAAGGCTTCCGTCGTTCATCATGATTTCATAAACCTCACCCGACCCCGGGTCGATGCGCAGAACCTGGGATGGAGATTTTACAGAAGCGTCTTTTGAATGCTCGACGAAAGTCAGCAATTTGGGATGGGCACCAATCCACAAGGCGCCAACGTCATCGACATCAATATTATCAACGCCGGTGCCGGTTTTCAGCCGCTCTTTTGGCCATAAATCGCCGCTGGCCACGTCACGCCCAAAGACATGCACGACCCGGTCCGTGGTTCCGGCAACATAAACCGTTTGACCGTCCGGGCTGATGTTTACGCCGTTGGCATATCGGATATTGTCGGCGACATAGCGCACCGTTTTGCCGTTGTAATAAACGACTTTTGCCAGGGGCAGGCGCAGATAGTCTTCCAGGGTCCGGGAAAAGCCTGAGGGATTGCCGTGATCAATGGAGGCATAAAATTTGCCGCCCCCTACGGGCTGCACATCGTTCACTGAGCGCAGCAAATCACCTTTGATCGTTCCTGTATGCCTGAGTGATGCACCGTTTGCATCAAAGACTTCTATCGTATCGGGTGCCCCGTCAAAGACGCCGCTACCGGATCCGTGGTTAACCACCATCAGGGAAAGACCATCAGCTCCTCTGGACAAGCCAAGGCCATGCGGGTGAAATGAAAATCCAGGATCAGGTGTCAGGTTGACGGGCTTCGCGTCCGGCTGATTAAGATCATAGGACCACACCGCCCCTTGCGGGGGTTGTCCGGATATCGCCGCACGGCGGTCGTCTGTTGCCAGATAGGCAATGCCGGACGCATGGTCAATAACGATATCTTCCGCACCAACAACGCCGTCAATTTTTTTGCAGGTTCCAGCATAGTGCGGCTTGATCGTCTTGAATTCACCGGCCAGCCAAACCGTGTAACCGACAAAGCCGACAAGCCCTGAAAGGACCAGGCAACCAAATATGATCAGCCTGCGTTTTGTCATGCCTATTGCGCGGCGCTGGCCTGAGAGATACCGAACTGAAGTTCGGCCAGATGCGCGTACAAGCCGCCCTCGGCCAGCAGCTCATCATGACGTCCACTGGCGACAATACGGCCTTCTTCCATCACAACGATGCGCCCGGCTTTCTGGATGGTGGCCAGGCGATGGGCAATCACAAGCGTGGTACGCCCTTCCATCAGCGTATCCAGAGCACCCTGCACCAGTCGTTCACTTTCAGCGTCGAGGGCACTTGTCGCTTCATCCAGCAATAAAACCGCCGGGTTGCGCAACACGGCACGGGCGATGGCGAGGCGCTGGCGTTGGCCACCGGACAGTCGCACACCTTTTTCACCAAGATGCGTGTTAAAGCCGTCCGGCAAGCGGTCGGCAAATTCGGTTACCTGGGCTGCATCGGCGGCAGCCCGGACCTCTTCATCCGAAGCGTCAGGTTTGCCATAGCGAATGTTGGCCCAGACATCTCCGGCAAAGATGACCGGGTCCTGAGCTACCAGACCCATGCGGGCGCGCACATCACCGGGACGGGCATCCGGCAAGGCAACGCCGTCCAGCTTCAACTGACCGCTTTCGGGATCGTAATAGCGCAACAACATCTGGAACACAGTCGACTTGCCGGCACCGGACGGGCCAACAATGGCGACGGTCTCACCGGGTGCAATTTTCAAGGAAAAATCTGACAGTGCTGAAATTGTCGGCCGGGCCGGATAATGAAATGTCACCGCATCAAATTCGATTTCACCACGATGTGGGTCCGGCAGGTCTATGGGGTTTTCAGGCGCCTTGATGATCGGGTCTGTAGTCAATAGCTCGCTGAGCCTGCCAGTTGCCCCGGCAGCACGTTGCAAATCGCCCCAGACTTCGCTGAGGGCCCCAACAGATGCCGCTGTCATAATGGCGTAATAAACAAAGGCCGCGAGCTGGCCGCCGGACATGTTATTGGCGACAACGTCCTTGGCACCAATCCACAGAACCAGATCAACCGCGCCAAAAATCAACAGTATCACAACAGCCGTCAACCAACCCCGCGCCCTGATCCGGCGCACGGCGATGGAAAACGCCCCTTCAGCCTTCTCCGAGAAAATACGGCGGTCTTCGTCTTCATGTCCAAAAGCCTGAACGGTGCGAACGGCGTCAATACTTTCGCCCGCGCGGGCACCTACATCAGCGATGCGGTCCTGGCTTTCACGGCTTAGGTGGCGAACCTTGCGGCCAAATATGACAATCGGCAAAACCACCAGCGGTACAACGATGGCAACCATCCCGGCCAGCTTGGGGCTGGTGATGGTCAGCAAAATACTGCCACCAATGAAAACCAGAATATTGCGCAAAGCGATTGAAGCCGAAGAGCCGATCACGGTCTGGATCAAGGTCGTGTCGGTTGTCAGCCTGGAAAGGATTTCGCCGGTTGGTGTCGTTTCAAAAAATTCCGGACTGAGGGATATGACGTGGTTGTACACTTCCTTGCGTACATCAGCCATGACGCGCTCGCCGATCCACGACACCATATAAAAGCGACCGAAAGTGGCGAACGCCAGAACCGCGACAACACCCAGCAAGGCCAGAAAATATTGATCGAGGTAAGCCGCATTTTCAGGGCTGAAACCCAGGTCGACGACCCGGCGCAAAGCCTGGCCGATCGCCAGCACTGAACTGGCAGCGATGATCAGAGCGACCATGGCCCCCAGAACCCATAATTTGTAGGGTTTCAGAAAACGGACGATTCCAGATAGTTGGCTGATGTCCTTGTTTACAGGACGGTCTGCAGGGGCAGTGGAAACACTTCGGCTGTCACTCAAGGTTTTAAATCCAGTTCTCAGGCATCAAGAAATCCATATGGGGTTCAGGCAGGCAAGGTCAACGTTATCTTTGTGCCAATGGCAGTACTGAGATCGCCGGAAAAAAGTTCGTCCAGACGACCCTGATCCCGTGTTCCCTGCCATGATTGCGCGTCATTATCCCAGGAATAATGGCTGGCACCGGATACAGGCGATGACAACCACATTTGTTTCAAAGGACGGTGGCGGTTCAAAATAAAGACCCGGCCGTCGTCCAGCTCTACGCTGAGCACCGATCCATCACAATCAACATCGACATCTGCGGCATCTTCGATGATTTCGGCCCATTCCTCCAATAATTTGGCGGCAATGGCCTCAAAGGCCTGATCTTCCATAAGAATTTCTCCGTCGAACCTGCAAAAACAGGGGATTCAGGTCAATTGACCGACATCAAATACTTGCGTATATCCGCCGCAAGTTACTCCTGGTAAAGAATCTGCGCAACCGGTGCTTGCCATTGGGCTGCGCTTTGTCTATATAAGCCGCTTCCCGTTCCGGAGCAGTATTATGAAAAAAGAAATTCACCCCGAATACCACACCATTACTGTCGAAATGACAGATGGCACGCAGTTCGAAACGCGCTCGACTTATGGCAGCGAAGGCGACGTGCTGAAACTGGACATCGATACCAAGACCCACCCGGCCTGGACAGGCCAGGGCGGCCACCTGGTTGACAGTGCTGGTCAGGTTGCCAAGTTCAACAAACGTTTCGAAGGTTTTGGCATTAAATAAGCCAGACTTATCGTACGACATTAAACGCGCCCACGGATTAAGTTCCGGGGCGCGTTTTTTTGTGGGCGCTGCCCCGCTCCCCCTTGAACCAAAAACCAGCTTGATTACATAAGGTATGTCGGATGCTCAATTGAGGTTCGGCACAACAACCCCAGGGACTGGCCAAGAGTGGCAGGCCCGATAAATCGTCCACTTGCTTCAAAGGAGAACTGGACCATGCGTAGCTTTGACTTATCTCCCCTTTTTCACACCTCTGTCGGCTTTGATCGTCTGAACCGTATGCTGGATACAGCAAACCGTGGCGAAGATCGCACCCAGAACTATCCGCCCTATGACATCGAAAAGCTGGACGAAAATGCCTATCGTATCGTCATGGCTGTGGCCGGATTTGGCGAAGATGACATTGACCTGACCCAGCATGAAAATGCCCTGACCATAACCGGCAAAGCACAGGAAGCCGAAAAAGATGCGGCGAAGATTCTGCATCGTGGTATCGCCCGTCGCGGGTTCGAGCGCCGGTTCGAGCTGGCCGACTATATCCGCGTCGCCGGAGCCACCATGGAAAACGGCATGTTGCACGTTGATCTGGTGCGCGAAGTGCCGGAAGAAATGAAACCCCGCCGCATTGAAATCCAGAGCAGCAATGTTCTCGAGCACAAAGCGGCCTAACCTGACATTTACCTCCCCTGAAGATGCCGGTGTGGAAACGCACCGGCATTTTTTGTGGCCTTGATTGGTCTTCCCTGAGGATGGATACTTCCTGTCCATTCTACAGGAGCCTGTTTTGGATAATCTGATCGAACAATTTCAAGCACTGCTAGGACCCAGCGGTGTCTTGCTGGGCGACGATGTCACTTCTCGCGCCGCCGCTGTATTTGGCGGTGACGGGAGCAATCCGGCCAGTGCCATTTTGCGACCCCGCACCACAGAAGACGTCTCACAAATCATGAAATTGTGCAGCGCTGCCGGAAGACGGATTGTGCCCTGGGGTGGCGGCACCGGCCTTGTGAAAGGCCAGATCGCCCACGATGGCGAACTTCAGTTGTCGCTGGAATTGATGAACAGGGTCGAAAACGTCGACAGCCAGGCTCGCACGGCTGTGGTTCAGGCCGGGGTCACCTTGCAAGGTGTGCAGGAAGCTGCGGATGGTGCTGACCTGTTTTTTCCGCTTGATCTGGGCGGTCGCGGCACGGCCACCATTGGCGGTAATATCTCCACCAATGCCGGTGGCAACCGGGTGGTGCGTTATGGCATGGCGCGGGACAATGTTCTGGGTATCGAGGCCGTACTGGCAGATGGCACGATCATTTCTTCCCTGAACCAGATGATCAAAAACAATGCCGGGTACGATCTAAAACAAATCTTCATCGGCACCGAGGGTACACTTGGTGTCATCACAAGGGCCGTTGTGCGCCTGCGTGAAAAGCCGCGCAGTGAATGCACGGCCATGGTCGCCCTTGCCAGCTTTGACAATCTGATTGCCTTCCTGAAAGAAATCGACGGCCGTCTCGGCGGCACACTCAGCGCCTTTGAAGTGTTGTGGAACAATTATTACACGACCGTCACCAATGAAGACGCCTACCGCGCTCCCATGCCGCAGGACTATCCTTATTATATCCTGGTTGAGGCTTTGGGTGGCGACGCCAATGATGACCAGGATCGCTTTGAGCGGGCCCTCATGGCAACAATGGAAGACGGTTTACTCGCGGATGCAGTGATCGCCAAATCAGATTCGGAACGCGCTGACCTGTGGGCCCTTCGGGATGCGGTCATGGTCTTTATCGAGGCTGGACCCTGTTTTTCCTTTGATGTCAGTTTGCGCATCACCGACATGGAAGAATATTCCAACCAGGTCAAAACCGAAATCCAGGCAATTTGGCCAGAAGGCAACGCCTATACCTTTGGCCATATTGGAGATGGCAACGTTCATTTTCTGGTATCCGTGGGCGACGGCAGCGACGACGCCCATCACAAGGTCGAGGAAATTGTCTACAAGAACCTGACCAAATATCATGGTTCAGTTTCAGCTGAACATGGCGTTGGAATCGAGAAAAAGCCCTGGCTGTATATCAGCCGCAGCGAAGAAGAAGTCGCCTTGATGCGTCGCTTGAAACGCGCCATGGACCCGGACGGCATTCTCAACCCCGGCAAGATTTTCGACGTTTAATAGCAAATTGGGCACAGCAATATCAGCAAAACTTCGTCATGCCCGGACTTGAACACAAAAAAACCCGCCCCGGACTAATTATCCAGGGCGGGTCGTTTTGTCGTCGTAACGCCCTAGCGGTATTTTTTGTATTCCAGGCGCGCAATCTGATCAGTGTGAACTTCGTCCGGGCCATCGGCCAGGCGCAAAGTACGCTGATGGGCATAAGCTTTAGCCAGAATGAAGTCCTGACTGACACCGCCACCACCGTGCATCTGCAGACAACGATCAATGACACGCGTTGACATGTTCGGGCCAACCACCTTGATCATGGCGATTTCCTGACGGGCTGCCTTGTTGCCAACAGTATCCATCATGTAGGCGGCCTTCAGGGTCAGCAAACGCGCTTGTTCGATCTCCATGCGGCAATCTGCAATGGCCTTGCGGGCCATGCCGTGGTCCGCAATGGGACTGCCAAAAGCGACACGTTCATTGACCCGTTTGACGGCCATTTCAAGGGCGCGTTCAGCGATACCAATGGAGCGCATGCAATGGTGAATACGGCCAGGGCCCAAGCGACCTTGTGCAATTTCAAAGCCACGCCCTTCGCCCAGCAGCATGTTTTCTGCCGGCACGCGAACGTCCTTGAAATCAACTTCCATATGACCGTGCGGTGCATCGTCATAGCCAAATACATTCAGCGCCCGCATGACTTTGATACCAGGCGTTTCCATAGGCACCAGGATCATGGATTGCTGTGAGTGTTTGGCAGCTGTTGGGTCGGTCTTGCCCATGAAAATCAGGATCTTGCAGCGCGGATCGCCGGCACCGGATGTCCACCACTTGCGACCATTGATGACATATTCATCGCCATCGCGTTTGATTTCGGACTGAATGTTGGTGGCATCTGACGAGGCAACAGCTGGTTCTGTCATGGCAAAGCCGGAACGAAATTCACCAGCCAACAAAGGCTTCAGCCATTTATCCTGGTTTTCCGGCGAGGCATAGCGCGTCAGCACTTCCATGTTGCCGGTATCCGGTGCAGAGCAGTTAAAGACTTCAGCCGCAAAGCCCACACGACCCATAATTTCACACAAGGGTGCGTATTCAAGATTGGTCAGGCCAGCGCCGAGGTCTGATTCAGGCAGAAACAGGTTCCAAAGGCCCTCGGCCTTGGCTTTGACCTTCAATTCTTCAACGATTGCCGTTGGCTGCCAACGGTCACCTTCGTCGACCTGTTGGTCAAAAAGATGTTCGTTGGGATAGACATGTTCGTCCATGAACGACATGACACGTTCGCGCAGCTCCTGAACGCGTGAGGAATATTCGAAATCCATTTTTACCTGCCTGTACTGTTGGTGAGATTTTGGGAGGGATAAACTGAAATTGTATGCAAGGCGCATTCTAAGACGTTTTGACGGCTTTGGGAATTACCGCTTCGTCTTAAAAAAATCACGCAACATTGTTGCAGCGCGAACTTCGTCGATCCCGCCATAGATTTCCGGCGCATGATGGCAGGAAGTAGAGGTAAATATCCGTGGTCCGTGCTCAACACCGCCACTTTTTTCATCCGACGCCGCAAAATAGAGCCGCCTGAGACGGGCGAAGCTGATGGCCTGGGCACACATGGGACAGGGCTCAAGCGTTACATAGAGATCAAATCCGTTCAGTCGTTCCTTGCCTTTGGCACCCGCACCAGCCCGGATGACCAGCATTTCTGCATGCGCCGTCGGGTCATCGTACTCTCGCGTGCGATTGCCATCTGCCGCGATAACCTCGCCAATTGCCGGATCAACCAATACTGCACCAACTGGTACTTCGCCGCGGGCAGCGGCCAGTTCAGCCTGTTCAAGGGCTTGTGCCATATAGGATTTTTCAGCGTTCATCCGCCAAGGGTGGAACGCATCCGGCACAGGGTCAAGTTATCTTGTTGTTTTGACTGCTCCCCACTATGCTCCGGCGCATGAACACACGCCCCCTTATTGGCCTGACAATGGACGCGGAAGAACCAGGAGAATATTCGAAATTTCCCTGGTATGCCCTGCGCCGGAATTATTGTGGTTCCGTCGTCAATGCCGGTGGTGTGCCACTGGCGCTGGCGAATGAAACGGCGCTGGTCGACGACTATCTGGATACCATAGACGGCCTGATTGTCACGGGCGGTGCCTTTGATGTTGATCCGGCCCTGTTTGGGGCATCAGAAGTCCACGAAAAAGTCGATTTGAAGCCTGATCGCACGGAATTTGAAATGGCGATCACAAAAGGTGCCCTGGCGCGGAACATGCCGGTTCTTGGCATCTGTGGCGGCCATCAATTATTGCATGTAATCCTGGGCGGAAAACTTATCCAGCACATTCCTGACGTGATCGAAAACGCCTTGCCGCATGAACAACCCAATCCACGTGACGAAGCCGGACACAGCATCACCGTCACGGAAGGTACCTTGCTGCATTCAATTGTCGGCAATACAGAAATGCATGTGAACAGCGCCCATCACCAGGCCGCCCTGGACGAACCCGAGGGCATCGTCATCAACGCACGTGCCGAAGACGGTGTCATTGAAGGCATCGAAGCACCCGCCTACCGGTTCTGCCTCGGCGTTGAATGGCATCCCGAATTTGAAATTGATCAGGGTGACGCCAAAATCCTGAAAGCATTGGTGGACGCATCCTGTGAGCGATAAAGACCTGAAGGGCGAGCGCATTGCCAAACGTATGGCTGCAGCTGGTTTGTGTTCCCGTCGCGAAGCTGAACGCTGGATTACCGCAGGCCGGGTTTCGGTTGACGGCGAAATCTTGACGACACCTGCCTGCCTGGTAACCGAAAGCAGCAAAATTCTGGTGGATGGCAACCCGTTGTCCGGCGCCGGACCGCAGCGATTGTGGCTCTATCACAAACCTACCGGCGTGATCACAACCCACAAGGATCCGCAAGGTCGCCAAACCGTGTTCGATACCCTGCCCAAGTCGATGCCGCGTGTGGTTTCGGTCGGTCGCCTGGACATCAATTCCGAAGGCCTGTTGTTGCTGACAACGGATGGTGAATTAGCCCGTAAGCTGGAGCATCCGTCCAACGGCTGGGCGCGGCGATATCGCATTCGAATTCACGGCCGTCCGCAACCCGATGAACTGGCTGCACTGGAAAAAGGCATTACCGTTGAGGGCGTAACATACGGCCCCATCAAGGCTGAGCTTGAACGTCAGCAAGGGGCCAACGCCTGGATCAAGGTCGTCCTGACCGAAGGTAAAAATCGGGAAATCCGCCGTGTGTTTAATCACCTGGGATACGAAGTAGGGCGATTGATCCGAACGGGCTATGGTCCGTTTGAACTTGGCAAGCTTGGGGTACGTGAAGTCACGGAAATTGCCGGTGCGATCTTGCGCGCACAAACTGGTGACAGCAGCAAGCCGGTACGATCTGACAAATGGGCCAAAGCCAAAAAAGCCCCTGCAAAAAAACGCCCTGGCAAGACAAAAGATTTCGAAAACAGAAAACCGGGCGGCAAAAGAAGAACAGCAAAAAAGAAACCCGATGCCCAAAAGACGTGAGCTAGGTGCCATCCGGATCATTGGCGGCAAATACAAGGGCAGAAAACTGGATGTGCCGAACGATGGCTCGGTACGCCCGACCTCGGACCGCGCCCGTGAGGCCCTGTTCAATATCCTGAACCACGGAGATTACCGGACCGATGCTGGCCCTATGCCCACAGGGGCCAGGGTCCTGGATGTCTTTTCAGGATCGGGTGCCCTGGGTATCGAAGCCCTGTCCCGCGGGGCCGAACATGTGGCTTTTCTGGAGCAAAATCCCGCGAACCTTAAAATGATCCGCCGTAACGCGATTGCACTGGGGGAAACCGGGGCCATTTCCATGCTGCAACGCGATGGTGCCCGACCCGGACCCACACCTGTCGGCGGCCAGGTTCCGGCAGACCTTGTCTTGCTGGATGCCCCTTATGACAGCGGTCTGGGCAGTGTTGCCCTGGAGGAGCTGGCCAAAGCAGGCTGGCTGTCAGACGATTGTCTTGCCGTCATTGAAACCGGGGGCCGTGAAAAAGTAGAAATCCCTGAAGGGTTCGAACAGGTCGATCAACGAAAATACGGCATCTGCGTGATGACCATCGTCAGACGACATAAAATCTGACCCACCGCGCCCCGGACACAAAAAGGAGCCGCCAGTTCCTGGCGGCTCAGTGTTCAACAGGGAGGCGCACCTCTCGGCGCGGACTTACATCCTGGGGGCTGCATAGTGAAGGAAGTGTTAACGGATATTTCAGAAAATCCGGTAATCCCTCACTCCGCCGCTTCAGGTCTTGGTCTTGAGCGTTTTTCTTCAGGGATGGCGGCATATTCGTCCGTAAACCTTAGCCGTCCTTCGGCGATGCCGGTATCGCGCATCAGATAGCCATTGCCAGGATAGGCGCGCATGTCTTCTTCAAGGGTAGGATTGGTAACCGCTGGCCAGTGTCCTGGTTGCGGAGCGGCCCCTTCGGCGGCAATTTCCAGGGGTTGGCTGTCATGGATGGCTGGCGCATTCACAACTTCACATGTGGCCCAGCTGATCTCCAGCGGGATGTTGTTGGGGTCAAAGAAATAGATCGACCAGAGGGTGCCGTGATCGACGACGCCGTCGACTTCGATACCGGCAGCTTCCAGCTTGTCCTTGACGGCAAAAAGATCGGCGCGGCTTTCCACATGAACGGACAAATGATCAAAGCCCAGGGGTTCGGTTGAAGGCGAGCCATGGAACTTGCGTTTCATCTCGCTGGCACCTTCATATTCGAAAAAGGCGATCAGGGTATTTCCGGCCCGGAAGAAATAGTGGCGATAGCCGTCATGACCAATCCCGGCGTTCAATTCCATTCCCAGAAGGTCGCGATAAAATCGGACCGTTTTCACCATGTCATTGGTGATAAAGGCGAGATGATCAATACCGGTGATCTTGTCGGTTAGTTCAGTCATGGGTCGTCCCCCAAACTAGGGCGATTCCGGCTTAAGCGGAATCGCTAATGCTTCATTTATTGGCTCATACCAAGAGATTTGAGCCACCGCTGCGTTTCCGTGAAACCCGGAAACGCTCAATAGTGTGGAATGTTTCTAATTTGGTCTCACCATAACTGAATTCAAGGCTGAACAGCAACTAACACCGTTGTGAGCCTCACCCCGGATTTTCCTGCAACGTTGCAAATGCTCGCCAAATCGTTAGGATTCGTGGCAAATCAAAGGGGGAGTTTGAGACTATACCATGCAGATATCTGCATTCGAACGGGTCCTGAACGGACTCGACAAAACCATTTCGTTTATCGCGATTTCTGTCGGCTGGATCGCCCTGTTGGTCCTGGGCGGGTTGCGGGTCTACGAGGTTATCGCGAGGCAATATACCAACGTTCCCTCAGGCCTGTTGCGGTTCTATGAATTTACCGCCTTCGCCCTGCTGGTCATTCTTGCCTTTGGTTACACCTATCTGCGCAATGGTCATGTGCGCGTGGACATCTTTCGCGCCAACCAATCGCCCCGCACACAGGCCTGGTTTGAAATCGGTGGTGGATTGCTGGCCTTGCTGCCTTTCACCCTTGGCATGGTCGGTCTGTACGTTCCCTATATTCAGGAAAGTATGGTCTCTGATTCCCGCCAGTTCAGCTGGATTTTGAAATCCATCGTCCCATTTGGCCTCGGGATACTTGCTCTGGCCGGGCTGATTACCATGGCAAGGAACATTCTGTTTCTGACGGGTAAACGCGCGACCCCGGCTCCGGAGGACCGTGTCTAGTATGGAATTCCTCTCCGAGTGGCTACCGTTCCTGATGTTGCCGGTCATGGCTGTCGTTTTGTTCTCAGGTTATCCCGTCGCGCTAATTCTGGCTGGTGTAGGTTTGCTGTTTACGGCTTTGGGCTGGTTAACAGGCGATATACCAGGTGTCGCCTTCCTGAATTTACCCTTGCGGATCGGCGCGACCTTCAGGGGCAATCTGATTTATCCCGCTGTGCCCATGTTGTTGTTCATGGGGCTCGCGATTGAAAAATCGGGTGTCGCACGTGAAATGCTGCTCTGTATGCGGGTCCTGTTGCGTCGTGTGCCTGCCAGCATGACCATTGCGGTTATTATCCTGGGAATCCTGCTGGCACCTGCTGCCGGACTGATTGGCGCATCCGTGGCAACACTGGCGATCGTTGCCCTGCCGACCATGCTGGAGCAAGGCTACAAACCATCCATCGCCACAGGATCTGTTGCGGCTGCCGGAACCCTTGGCATCATCCTGCCGCCCGGGATCATGCTGTTTTTCCTGGCCCAGCATCTGAATATCTCCATGGGCTCGCTTTTTCTGGCGACGATTGTGCCGGGGCTGGGGCTGGCTGTTCTGTTCATGATCTATTATGTCGGGCGCGCGGCCTGGGACGGCACAGGTGCCCCGCCCATAGAAAACGAATTCAAGGGGCAAACCGGCAAGTTGCTGTTGTATGTTTTTCGCTCGCTTGCACTGCCCATCGCGCTAATCGCGCTGGTACTGGGATCGATCATCGCAGGCTGGGCGACGCCAACCGAAGCCGCCGCAGTAGGTGCCGCCGGGGGGGTGTTGCTGATGGCCCTGACCCGCACCCTGACCCCTCGTCTGGTCAATGAAGTCGTCAAGGGAACTGTCATCACCACCTCCATGGTGTTTTTCATCGTTGTAGCGGCAACAGTCTTTTCCTACCCCTTTCGCTACCTTGGCGGCGACGATGTGATTATTGAGCTGATGGGAGCAACGGGCCTTGGTGACTTTGGCTTGTTGGCGGTCATATTGCTGACAATCTTCGTACTGGGCTTTTTTATCGACTGGATCGAAATTGTCGTCATCACCCTGCCGATATTTTACCCGATCATCTCGGAACTGGATTTTGCCAGCTATGTCGGCTCGGAGGAAATGGCCAGGGTCTGGGTCGCTGTCCTGATCGGTCTTGTGCTGCAAACCTCGTTCCTCACACCGCCCTTTGGTTTTGCCCTGTTTTTCGTGAAAGGGGCCGCCCCGCCAGAGGTTCGCATCGCCGATATTTACCGAGGAGCCATACCAATAGTTGCCATCCAGATCGTCGGGGTTGGTCTGGTCTGGTTGCTGCCGGCCATCGCCATCGGCCTGCCGATGATGGCGATGGAATAGCAAGACAGTCCTGCAGGCCAAAAAATGCTTTATTTAGAAGCATTAAAAGCAACATCAACCCGGCATTGAACAACCCTGTTTGTCTGGTATAGTGCCGCCCGAAAATCAAATTTTTTAGCAAAAGGCTTGTACTGCTATGAGTGAAGGTCAAATGGACGATTCCCAAAACAAACAGATGTGGACCGATTTCACAAAGCTGATCACCTGGGGCACGATAGGTTGCCTGGCGATTGTGGCTTTGATGGCGGCATTTCTGACGCCCTGATCCCTTGCGCGTAGACGCGTAATAATCCAACGCAAAACCTGTATGGAAGCAGCCGTTCTCTCGGGGACATGCTGCTTCTGAAAATGCCGGACCCCCGCGACACTTGAAGTACCGGCACGACAACGCGTCTTTTCAGACGTGATGGATATCAGCCTGGACAATCCCGGCTGAACGGGAACGCCGAAACAAGGCAGGAAAATACATGAAGATTGCAATTCCCAAGGAACGGCGGGAGCACGAAAAACGTGTTGCCGCGACACCTGATACTGTCAAGAAACTGGTTGCTCTGGGTGCGACGGTTATCGTTGAAAGTGGAGCAGGCGTTTCTGCTGCCATATCTGACGTTGCTTTCAAGGATGCCGGAGCCGAGATCGCCTCAGATGCGGCCAGCGCCTTAAAAGATGCCGACGTTGTCTTCAAGGTCCAGGGACCGATGGATGACGAGATCGCCCTGATCAAGGAAGGTGCGATGCTGGTCTCGACACTGGCACCAACGCAAAGCCGCGATATGATCAAAGCTCTGGCGGAACGCAAAGTTCTGGCCTGCGCCATGGAATTGATGCCACGCATCACCCGGGCCCAGAGCATGGATGTACTGTCTTCACAATCCAACCTGGCCGGATACAAATCTGTGCTGGATGCCACCGACGAATTTGGTCGCGCCATGCCCATGATGATGACTGCCGCGGGCACCCTTGCCCCGGCCCGTGTCTTCGTGCTGGGTGCCGGTGTTGCTGGTCTGCAAGCCATTGCCACAGCGCGCAGGCTTGGTGCCATTGTCTCGGCCACGGACGTCCGGTCCGTTGCCAAGGAACAGGTTGAAAGCCTGGGTGCGACATTTGTCATGGTTGAAACAGATGATGCCGAAGACGGTGAAACCGCCGCTGGTTATGCCAAAGAAATGTCCGACGATTACAAGGAAAAGCAAGCCAGACTGGTTCGCGAGCACCTGGCTAAACAGGACATCGCAATTTGTACGGCTTTGATCCCGGGACGTGCCGCCCCCACATTGATTGACGACGACATGGTCAAGTCCATGAAACAGGGTTCGGTGATTGTTGACCTGGCCGTTGAAGCAGGCGGCAACTGCACCATGAGCAAGCCCGGCGAGGTTGTCGATGTGGACGGTGTCAAGATCGTCGGTCATCACAACTGGCCCAGCCGCATCGCGGTTGATGCTTCGTTTCTTTATGCCAAAAACCTGTTGAATTTCATCACACCGCTGATTGATGCGGAGAGTGGTGATTTGAATATTGATTGGGAAGACGAGATTATCCAGGGCGTGGCTTTGACCCGCGATGGCGAAATCGTTCACCCGCTTCTCACAGAAGGGTAAGACCAGATCATGGAACTCGCAGATCCCTTTATCTTCCAGTTTTCAGTATTCGTGATGGCCATATTTGTTGGCTATTACGTTGTCTGGAGCGTCACCCCCGCCCTGCATACACCGCTGATGTCGGTCACCAACGCCATTTCATCGGTGATTATTGTTGGTGCCTTGCTGGCAACCGGCCCCACGGACATGAGCATCGCCAAAATCCTTGGTTTCATCGCCATGGTGCTGGCCGCGATCAACATCTTCGGCGGCTTCGTCGTTACCCAGCGCATGCTGGCCATGTTTAAAAAGAAGTAGGTCAGTATCATGTCAGCAAATTTAACGGCAATTGCCTAT
>JABILA010000082.1 GCA_018654745.1 Alphaproteobacteria bacterium | reverse complement strand
GTCAAAATGCCGTCCTTGCCTGTCAGCTTCTGGCCATCTTGCAGGGCAGAAAGAGCTGTATCAAAATCAAAATCATTTCGCATGTGTCATTCCTTTTCTTCAGTTTAAAGAAATGACACGGAATTTCTAACGCTCCCAAACTCTGGATTTGAACCAACGCTTGTTGGGTGAGCAACCAGCATGTTTAAATTTTAATAGTGTATTTTTGTTATCGGGATCGTAATGGCAGAAGACGACGTTCCTTTGCGCACTGATCGAGGCAGGTTGCGCGATATTATCCGGTTAACCGCTGATCTTGTTTGGGAAACGGATCGCGAACACCGATTAACGTTGTTATCCGACAACTCCCAGGACCTCCTGGGCCAGCACAGCAGTAGTCTGCTGGGCCAGAAACTTTCTGAAATCTGGCAATTTGACGACACGAAGTCCGGGACCCAAAATCTCGACTGGCGGCAACCTTTTCGGAACTTGACCGGGATTTACGTGACTGAGACCGGAGAAGTCCGGCACTTCGTGTTGAGCGGCCTGCCGGTCTTTGACGAAACTGACGGTTCTTTTTTCTGCGTCCGCGGGATTGCCAAGGACATAACCGAAATCGTTAAAAAAGATGAAGAACGCCGGGTCTTGGAAGAACGGTCCAGTGCAATTATTGGGTTTGCCTCTACGGGAATAGCTGTCGCGAACGAAGAAGGCCTGATCGTAGAATGCAATGAAGCCTGGCTTCAGTTCTTTAACTATGAGCGAAAAAATATGTTAGGAACATCTTTTCGCAAATTGACTTATCATGAGGATGAAGCGTTATCAGTCGAAAATATCCGCAAATTGTTTTCTGGCGAGCACGAACGATATCGACAGGAAAAACGTTATTTGCGATTTGACGGATCTATTGCCTGGGCAGACGTCAGTGTTTCGTCTTTGAAAGCACCTGATGGAAAGGTAACTCATTCGATAGCCGGGTTGA
The DNA here is from genome assembly GCA_018654745.1 of Alphaproteobacteria bacterium. Taxonomy (GTDB): domain Bacteria; phylum Pseudomonadota; class Alphaproteobacteria; order UBA2966; family UBA2966; genus JABILA01. The sequence goes on along the minus strand of JABILA010000082.1, from coordinate 4,326 downwards.
ATGATATCACAGACAGAAAACTAGCCGAGTTTGCCTTGCAAACAAGCCGACAAAAACTTTCCGAACAACGGATGCTGTTGCAAACAACTCTGGACACCATTGATCAGGGATTTGCTGTTTGGGACCCTGATGATTGCCTTGTTGCCTGGAACAGGACAGTCAGCGAAATGTGGTTCCTGCCGGAGAATTTAAAGGTTGGATTGCCGCGAAAGGAACTATTTGAAAGTCTGGTGAAAAACCAGATATTTTCGAGTGAAACAGGTGCTGAGGGGAAAGACATATTATTTCAGTCTTCCAGCGATAGTTCGTTCGATCAGGAAGCGGAATTCGGCAACCGGGATGGGCGCAAGATTCATATCAAAAGATATTCGCTGCCCGACGGAGGTTTTGCTTCCGTCTATACCGATAACACAGATCGCCTGGCTGCTGAGCGTGCCGTTCGGGAAAGTGAAGAAAAGTTCCGCACAATTGCGGAAGCGAGTGGTGCTTCGATATTTATCGTTACTAAAGACGGTGAGAAATTCCTTTACAGCAATAATGCAGCTGCAGAAATGTTTACGTGCAGTGTCAAGGAACTAATGGCCGAACGTCCCGGCATGATGTTTGCGGATCGAGATGTTTCAATTGAACTGGGCAAGACTGTTGGCCGCCAGCAAGCAATAAAACATTTTGAGTGCATGATGTTGCGGCAAAATGGAAACTTGTTTTGGGCCATGATTTCAGCCGAGAACATCAGGTTTGAAGGTGAACAAACAATCCTGTTTGTCGTGACAGATATCACCCACCTCAAAGAAGTAGAAAGTGAACTACGTTCGGCGAAAGATGAAGCTGATCGTGCGAACCACGTTAAAACAGATTTTCTGTCAAGTATGAGTCACGAACTGCGCACACCGATGAATTCCATCCTCGGGTTTGCACAACTGATGGCCGAAGATCCAGCAGCGGAGTATTCTGCTGAACAAAAAGAGAGCCTTCGCTACATAATGCGTGCTGGTAAGCACTTGTTGAATCTCATCAATGATGTTCTTGATTTTGCCAACATTGAGGCAGCAGAGATCGAAATCGGAGATGAGCCTGTCTCCGTCGCTGAGCTATGCATAGATTCTCTGCAGGCAATATCCAGTGCCGCAGAGGAGAGGCAAATCAATACCGAGATGAAAGTTGCCGACGACCTGATCGTTGCTGGTGATCCAACGAGGTTGAAACAGGTTCTGCTCAATTTATTAAGCAATGCCGTCAAATATAACCGGGCCGGTGGGAAGATCGTATTGTCAGCTTATCCATGTCCTGATGACAACATACGGATTTCTGTCGCGGATACCGGGAAAGGAATTAGCGAAGACAAGAAAGAAGGGCTTTTCCAGGCTTTCAATCGTCTCGGTGCAGAAAATACCGAAGTCGAAGGGACCGGGATAGGATTATCGATTTGCAAGCGCCTGATAGAAGTTATGGGCGGACGAATGGGGTACGAAAGTACTGAAGAAGAGGGCTCCACTTTTTGGATCGAAATCAAATCTGAAAATTCCGTGACAACCTCGTCAGCCTCCCCAAACAAAAGCGGTTTAACCAGTGGAGCTGATGATAGTTTGTTACGCCTGAAGGGGCGTGTTTTGTATGTCGAAGATAATCCCGCGAATTTGCTGTTGATGCAGAGAATTATTGACAGGGTTGAAGGCGTGTCGCTTCGATCGGCAACTGACGCAGAACAGGGCTTGAAGATCGCTGAAGACGAGCAACCGGACTTAGTGATTATGGATATCAGCCTGCCTGGTATGGACGGATTTGAGGCCTTGGAACGATTGAAAGCCAATAATAAGACGGTTCATTTACCTGTTATCGCTCTGAGCGCAAACGCCTTGCCAGCCCAGGTGGCGCGTGGAAACAATGCTGGTTTTGCAGCCTATCTGACTAAGCCAATCGATGTTGTCGAAGTTACGGCCCGGCTGAAAACCTTCCTGACTGCTAACTAATACGTCTTTCCGATATCGAATCAGACAGAAGATTACTTGTTTCAGGCTCCCAAATAGCTTTACCTGGATTCATGTGTAACAATTATGGGCAGTAATTGAAGTAACATATTTTAGACTTGAACAGGGGAAACCATGACCGAAGGGTTTGCAGGAAAAGCGGCAATTGTTACAGGGGCCGCCAAGGGGATCGGGGAAGCCGTCAGTCGGGCACTTGTCGCCGCTGGAACGAGCGTCGCCATGTTTGATGTTGACGACGAAGCGGGGCAAGCCGTTGCTGACGGTTTGGAAGGGGCCGAATATTTTTCGGTCGATATTTCTGACCGAAGTTCGGTCAGCACCGCTGTTACTTCTGTTGCAGAGAAGTTTGGTTCAGTAGATATGCTGGTTAACAATGCCGGTATTGCACCGCCCAGAACCATGGACAATATGCCAGAAGGTGACTGGGAACGTGTACTCGACATAAATCTCACTGGTGCATTTAATTGTGTTAAGGCATCAGCGCCGCACTTGAAGAAAAATGGCGGGGCAATCGTCAATGTATCGTCTGTAGCGGGAAAGAATATTTCACTTGGCGCAGGGATGCACTATACGGCCTCGAAATGGGGGCTCATTGGTGCTTCACGTCATATGGCCTATGAACTGGCACCCAGCAATATCCGGGTCAACATTGTCTGCCCAGGTCCAACACTTACGCCGTTGATCAATGGTCACATGAGCAAGGAAAAAATAGCTCAATCCACAGCCAATGTACCACTGGGTCGTTGGGTAAAACCTGAAGATATCGCTAACGCCATTTTGTTCTTCCTCGGACCGCAAAGTGCCATGTGCACCGGGTCTGAATTGATTGTTGATGGAGGTGTAATGATTGGTTCGGGTTCTACCTACGACAACTATTTTGAGAGCCGTGGAGACAAGACACCAGAACGGAATATCGAACTTCCCGATTTTGCCTGATCCATTTTATTGAACCATATCAAAGCCGCATATCTGAATATTCCTCCTGTTGGAAGGGGGATGCTTCTACTTGTTATGACCGGGGCAATGTTCTCCTGTATGCATGGAACAATCCGTTTCATTACGGGTGGGGCAACTTCGGTAGAGGGGTTACATCCGTTTGAAATTGCCTTTTTCCGAAATTTCTTCGGACTGGTCGTTTTGCTTCCACTGATATTCAGAGCCGGTTTTAGATCGCTCAGAACAACCAAATTCAAATTTCATTTCTGGCGGTCATTGCTACAGGTCAGTTCAATGTTGATGTTTTTCTCAGCATTAAAGTTATCGGCACTCGCGGACGTTACTGCCCTTAGCTTCCTCGCACCATTGTTTACAACAATTGGCGCTATTCTTTTTCTTGGTGAAAAGGCGAAGATACGGCGCTGGATTGCATTGATTATTGGCTTTGCCGGAGCCTTGATTATTCTTCGCCCAGGGTTTCAGGAGATGAACCTGGGGTTGGTCCTTGTGCTGACATCCTCTGCCATTTGGGGCGGGACGATGTTGATCATCAAATCACTGGCAAGGACCGAGAGCAGTGTTTCCATCGCAATATATATGGCGATCTTGATGACGCCAATGTCCTTGATACCGGCAATGTTTTACTGGCGGATGCCAACGGGGGAGGAATTTGCAGGTCTGTTTGTTGTCGGACTGCTAGGCACGCTTGGTCATCTCATGTTGGCGCAAGCGTTCAAGGAAGCTGACGCATCTGCGATTCTCCCGCTTGATTTCACGAAGCTGATTTTTGCGTCGATTGTCGGATATATTCTGTTCTCGGAAGTGCCCGGAATATGGACCTGGATCGGCGGTGGATTAATATTTTCGTCAGCCACCTATGTGGCCTACAGGGAATCGAAACAAGCCTGAAAACTCGAGAAAGAAATTTCAGGATTTGCAGGATTGTGACGAGAACCACTTCGCAAGATTTTCCATCTGTCTGTTGGTTAAAGGTGCCGCGATCGCTGACATGAACTGGTGATACCGGCGATTGTTGAACCGGAAGGATCGTGGATCTCCTTTTGTCATCCTGAAGGCGCGTAGTTCAGCCAGCAAATAGGCTTCCTTTTGTCCCGCAAGCCTTGGAACAACTTGTGAAATACTTGCGCCATTTTTTCCATGGCAAGCTAGGCATACATCGGCATCTTCTGGCTGCTGGAGTGTTGAGGATGGATTGGCGGTTCCTGAGTGGCATTCCTGTGTTCCGTAATACACAGATATGCTTAGTTGTAGTAATTCAGACCTGATCTGACAGTTACCGATTTTGACGCGGCGTCTGTCAGGTCAAGTTTGGTCTATAAACTTTTCCTTCCAGATACGTTTACCATCCTCCAGGGTTTGCATGGGCGTGCGGCCCTCGCAG
>JABILA010000076.1 GCA_018654745.1 Alphaproteobacteria bacterium | reverse complement strand
GTCAAAATGCCGTCCTTGCCTGTCAGCTTCTGGCCATCTTGCAGGGCAGAAAGAGCTGTATCAAAATCAAAATCATTTCGCATGTGTCATTCCTTTTCTTCAGTTTAAAGAAATGACACGGAATTTCTAACGCTCCCCTCTATCTCCGAAAAACCATCCAATTCAGTCGTCAATCGAACAACCGGAATACAGCCAACAACTATTGACGCCTATACAAAATAATGGCGCCACGCCAAATCTCAACCCCTACAACAAGGGTTTGCCGCCGCTGGTTCGTCTTGATGGGCAGCCATTGAAGCCGGAAGAAAACCTTTATCCCGCCATGTCGTATCGTGAAAATGTCCACCAGGCCTGGCCCGAGGAGGTCATCAATCTGGCGGCAAAACGATATCCAGATTTGCCAGAGCAAGTGGCTGCGAGCAGGGAACTTGTCCCCGACAGCCCGGACGATCTGCAGGACCCTGATTATTATCCCTTACCTGATAATCCGACATTCAAAGACCAGTTCTATCATGGTGTTTGGCGGGACAAGAAACAGGGCAAGATGTTTTAGGCACAGGGACCTCCTGCTTTCCAGGAACCACCACTGAGCCTGGCTTTGGCCTTTAAGTCAAAACCTGCGTCGGTCGGTCACAGTTACATTCGGACTACAGCCTGCTTATGTTGAAAGCATTGAGGTTCGAAGGGATACCGGGTGACTGATAGTGATATTGAAAAACCGGCGCTCAGGCGTTCGTTGACTTTGGTGCCGCTGACGCTGTACGGCCTCGGCACCACTATCGGGGCCGGGATTTATGCCCTGATCGGGGAAATGGCGTTGGTTGCCGGCTATCAGATGCCGGTGTCATTTCTGATTGCGGCGGGGCTGGCGACCCTGACTGGTTTCTCCTTTGTTGAACTTTCATCACGTTACCCCCAGGCTGCCGGTGAAGCGGTTTATGTACAGCGGGGATTTGATCGACGCTGGCTTACCATCGTCGTGGGGCTTTTGGCTGTCTGCGCCGGAACCGTTTCAGCAGCCAGTATCGTCAACGGATTTGTCGGTTATTTACAAAGCTTTACCGACATACATCGAACGATCATCATCGTTGTCCTGATGTTGGGCATGACTGTTGTGGCGGCCTGGGGAATAGGATCTTCCGTCGCTGCCGCTGCGTTGCTCACTGTTGTCGAACTTGGCGGCTTGCTGATTGTGATCGGGGCAGGTGCTGAGCATATTGCTGAATTGCCCGAGCGCATGAATGAGTTTGTCCCGACCCTGGATGTGGGATTGTGGGCCGGAATTTTTGCCGGATCATTTCTCGCGTTCTATGCCTTCATTGGCTTCGAAGACATCGTCAATATGGCCGAGGAAACCAAAGACCCGACCCGGGTGGTGCCGTGGGCGATCATGCTGACACTGGCTGTGACAGCCGTTCTTTATGTTCTGGTTTCTGTCGTGGCCTTGTTGTCCGTGCCCTTGTCGGAACTGGCAGGCAGTGCCGCCCCGTTGAAGCTGGTATACGCAAGAGCCACGGGATCAAGCGGTGCCCTGATCGGTGTTATCGGTATTCTGGCCATGGTCAATGGCGCGCTGATCCAGTTGATCAAGGGCGCACGGGTATTGTATGGCCTCTCCAGACAAGGCGTCTTGCCCGCCTGGTTTGGGCAGGTCAATGCCCGAACAAGCACACCTTTGAACGCGACATTGTTGGTCGCGGCCTCGATATTTATCCTCGCACTATGGTTTCGTCTGGGCGGACTTGCCCAGGCTACGTCGTTGATTACATTGGGGATTTTTTCGCTTGTGAACCTGGCGTTGGTGCGGGTGAAGCTGCGCCAGGACCCGGTTGATCACACCGCGATTTTCAATATTCCGATCTGGATTCCCATTGGGGGATTCGCCGTCAGTGCCGGTTTCCTGTTGACCAAACTGGTCCAGCTGGTCTCTGTCTGACTAACCGGATTTCGCAGAAACAGGTTTTTTCTGTGGCGCTGGTGATGCCGGATCGCCGGGTTCCGTACTGCCAAAAATCGATACGATCATCGACGTAATCACAGCCGAAATCGATTGCATGAACGACAAGTCTTCCTCTTCCAAAGTCACCGAGATTTTGTTTTTCGGCTTGCTTGCAGTACTGATTTTTGCCGGTTTTTGAGGGGCATTCGGGGTCTTTTTTGTCTCATTCTTGGGCTTTTTTGTCGCATTCAGGGTCGTTTTCTTCTCTTCAACGACTATTTTTTTCACCACAACATCGTTCAGAGTGACAATTATTGTTCCTGCCTGTTCAATTTTTTTTTCGGCCAGCAAGGTTGCCTGATCCAGCAGACTGATGATCTCGGGCTCAACCACCTTGATGCGGTCTGCCCAATCCAGTGATCGCGCCTGGGCGACAATAATTTCCGCATCGGTCATGGTCGTTGCCAGCTGATCACGATATTGCAGGGCGACGGTGCGCTGTTCTCCCATCAGACTTGAGGCCGCCAGATTGTACCAGGCGTAAGCCATGATTTGATTGCTGGCGACACTGAGGCCTTTCGCATGAATATGGCCCAGTTCGATCTGGGCCGGGCCGTATCCCACACTGGCTGCCTTTTCGAACCAGGTTTTAGCCATGGCATTGCTGTGCATTACCCCGGCCCCGGTGAGATAGAGTTTGCCAAGTTCGGTCGCAGCCCAGGCGTTGCCCTTTTTGGCGGGGTGCGACAAGTGCTGGAAGGCACGGGAATAATTTGCCGGAACACCCAGCCCCTCGAGATACATGCGCGCCAAAATTAGATTGGCTTTGGTCGGTTGTTTTTTCTTCTTGAGATAGGGCTTCAGCTCTTTTAAGGCTGTGGCAAAGTCACCCGCCTGGAACGCAGCTTCCGCTTCCTTGATTTTGGCGTGGGCAGGGCTGGTCGTAACCAGCACCAGGGCCAGCAGCGTCAGCGTCAATGTCAGTTGTTTTCCAGCCATGTTTCCCCGGCAGGTGAACTCAATAATATTGCGATCTTATCCTGTTTGGCAGATTGCTGCAAAACGATCAGTAAATGGTTAACGCCTACTGGTCGAAATAAGCTAACTCTTGCCCAGTTCCGCCAGCCAGGGCCTGAATTCGGCCAAAATCCGGCGATACAAATCGCTTTTGAATTTGACAATCAAATCAGGCAGTTGCTCAGGATCAGCCCATTGCCATTCGCCAAATTCACGGTGATGCACATCAAGGTCAATGTCGTCGTCGGTGCCCAGGAATTCGATCAGAAACCACATCTGGGTCTGGCCACGATACCGCCCGCCCCACAATCTCGGGATCATGTCCGCCGGCAAGTCGTAGGGAATCCAGTCTGCACTTTTGGCAACCACCCTGGCCTTGTCGGCGGGAACACCGGTTTCCTCGTATAATTCCCGCAACGCTGCCTGCTCGGGCTGCTCCCCTTCATCAATGCCGCCTTGTGGCATTTGCCAGGCGTCAGAGGGCATATCAACCCGGCTGCCGACAAAGACCTTGCCGTCTTTGTTGACCAACATGATCCCGGCACAGGGGCGATAGGGCAGGTCTTCGATATTGATACTCATATGTTTTCCAGGTGGTATCGCAGCGTGATCGCTTTAGCGAATGGTTTGCAGATTGGCGACAGCCGACAGCGGCACCAGAATGATGTTCTTCTTCTTCATGTCTGCCATCCAGACCTTCAGGCGCTCTAGCGTCACCGGGAAAGGGAAGCCGATACCGACCGCGGCACCGGTTGATTTGGCAATCCGCTCCAGTTCAAACAACCTCGCATCAATACTGACCCGCGAGGCTTCCTTGTCGATGAAGCGGGTGTTGTAGGCGCGTGGCATCTTGATTTCCTTGGCCATGCGCGCACCGACGCTTTTGCGACTTGCCTTGCTGTCCAGATACATCAGGCCGCGCTTTTTCAGATATTTCAGGATCGGCAACATGGCTTCTTCGTTGGCGGTAAATTTTTCGCCAAGGAAATTGGTGATACCGACATAGCCGGGGAAGCGGCTTAGCAACCAGTTCAGATTATCAATATTGTCGGTTGGCCCCTTGGAGGTCAAAAGGGTATGGGGGCCAGGATCATTGTTGGGGTAGTCCTTCGGCTCCATGGGAACCTCCAGCACAACTTCATGACCGGCTGCACGGGCCTCCAAAATCCATTCTCCCAGATTGCGGGCGTAGGGTGCAAAGGACAAGGTAACCTCCCCTGGCATTTGCTGGATCGCTGCCTGGGTTTGCGTCTTGCTGAGCCCCAGACCGGCAATAACCAGAGCGACCTTTCCGGCCTTCTTGTCTTCTTCAGCGGGCTTGAAGGGCCGCGCATAAACCTGCCAGGCCTGGCGTCCGTCAGGGGCAATAACCGGCAGCGGGCCATCAGGTGTCTGATCAATCAGTGCAGGATCGATATTTGCGATGATACTCTCGGCGGGTTGTTCCCCATCCTTCTTTTCGTCGGGCTTGTCACCCTCTTTTGCACCGTCAGCTTTTTTCGGGTCTTCCTTGTCAGAACCAGGTTTTTTGCTTTTTCCGGCCTTATCAACCACGTCTGCGGTTTTACCTGCAGGTTTGGCACCGGACGCAGCTTGGCTTTTGCCATCCGCAGAATCCGGTTTTTTCGGATCGGGTTTTTCAGCCTTTTTCGGTGCAGGTTTGGTTTTCTTTTTCGATTTGGGTTGGGCTGCAGGTTCAAGTCCCGCCAGGGACGTTACGACTTCAACTTTTTTACTGCCCTTTTCATGTGCTTCCTCGTCAAAGCTCAATGAAAGCCAGGTAACAAGTACAATCAGGACCAACAGAAAAACGCCGCCACTGGCCACAAGCGCGATCATGCCACCTGATAGACCCGAGAGTTTTTCCTTCAGGCCTCCGGCAAATCCACCACCGTCGCCGGGAGAAAAATCGCCAAGGTCCGGCATATCATCATAATCGTCGTCGTCGAAGTCTTCGTATTCGTCGTCATCGTCACCTGGTGAGGGGAAATCGAAGTCGTCGTCATTGTCTTCCTCCGGCCCGTCTTCATCGGAGAAATCAAGATCATCATCGTCGTCATCAGCGAAAGGGTCACTGCTGCCAGGCGATTCAGGTTCGTCGTCGCTGTCGCCATCAGCGTCGCCACCTTCATCATCGTCCGATTCAGGCCCATCATCATCAAGATCAAGGCCGTTTTCGTCGATATCATCTTCGTCGTCGTCATTCGCCATCAGGCTTCATTTCCCGGGACTTCTTTGCCAGATCGCGTCAGGGGCACCGTTATTCAGCTGCCGCGTTTTGATACAAGGCGATGCCCTGCAAAAGATCGACGGCTCTGGTTAACTGATAATCCTGCGGCTTTTCTGCTTCTTTCGTTTTGGCGGCAGCGCCATCCGCAGGGTTTGGCTTTGCAGCTGGATCCTTTGCAGCCGGATCGTTCTTTTTGGCGTCTTTCTTCCCGTTGCCATTCCGGATGGCGTTGCGCAACGAAGCTTCGCTCCGACTTGGCCGGGCTTCCAACAATTCCACCTTGGCCTGGGGTACCAGGATATCGGGTGTGATACCAAGTTTCTGAATCGACCGCCCGGAAGGCGTATAATACAGCGACGTCGTCAAGCGCATGGCAGTGCCTGCCGAAAGCGGCATGATGGTTTGTACCGAACCCTTGCCAAAGGACTTTGTCCCCATGACGATGGCCCGTTTGTGATCCTGCAAGGCACCGGCAACAATTTCCGACGCCGAGGCTGAACCACCGTTGACCAGAACAACGACAGGCTTGCCGCCAGAAAGATCACCATCGCGGGCACTGAAACGTTGAACGTTCTTGTTATCCCTGCCGCGGGTCGAAACGATTTCACCCTGGTCCAGGAAGGCGTCGGATACCAGCACGGCCTGATCCAGCAGTCCACCGGGATTGCTGCGCAAATCCAGCACAACGCCGGTCATCTTGTCGCCAAGTTTTGCGGTCAGTTCTTTCAGCGCTTTTTTCAGACCCTTTTCAGTCTGTTCAGAAAAGCTGGTGATACGGATGTAGGCGGCATTGCCTTCAACACGTGATTTGACGCTTTGCACCTTGATAATGGCGCGGGTAATGGAAATTTCCAGGGGCTTTTCTTCGCCTACACGCCGGATGGTCAGGGCGATGGCGGTGTTGACCTTGCCGCGCATTTTCTCCACGGCTTGCGACAACGTCAGACCAAGAACAGATTCCTTGTCGATATGGGTGACCATGTCGCCGGCCTTGACGCCAGCCCGAAAGGCCGGGGTATCGTCGATCGGTGAAATCACCTTGACGTAGCCGTTCTCCATGGTGACCTGAATACCCAGTCCGCCAAACTGGCCCCGGGTCTGCACCTTCATGTCGGTGTAATTCTTTTTGTTCAGGAAGCTGGAATGCGGATCCAGTGACGTCAGCATGCCGTTGATCGCGGATTCAATCAGCTCCTGGTCGGTTACCTCGCGCACGTAGTCAGCCCGTACACGTTCAAACACATCGCCGAACAGGTTTAGTTGACGATAGGATTCAGAACTGTCTGCCGACGCCTGGCCTGGCATGAATACATGTGCCGTAATCGGCAGGGTCAACAGGGCTATGGCACCGATGCCTGCTAATATCTTGTTCCGCATTATCCGTTGACCTTCCTGTCACTCAGCGCCAACCACGTTAACGGGTTGATTGGCTCTCCCTGCCGTCTCAGCTCCAGATAGAGCTGTGGCGACCCACCATTGTTATTCGCGTTTGCGGCAATATTTTGACTGCCCATTTGACCGACCGGCTCACCGGCCAACAACCACTGGCCGACCTCACCGTCAATCTGCGCCATTCCGGCGATAAGTGTATGATATCCCTCGCCATGTGCGATGATCAAGAGCCGCCCGTAGCTTCTGAAGCTTCCGGCAAACACAACGCGCCCGTCATGAGGGGCGACAACAGTCGCATTTGGGCGAGTGGCGACTTTAATTCCCTTTGATTTCAAGCCGGTATCAAGCTGTTGGCCAAAGCGTATAACGATGGGACCCCGCGCTGGAAGCGGCAGACGGCCCATTTCGGCACTAAAGGGTGTGGCACCCGGTGGCGGCGGCAAGACCTTGATCCCAGTGCGTTTACGCTCATCTGCTTCCAGTTTGGCAATCAGTGCTTTTAAATCTTTTGCCTGATTGGCCAGCCGTCGCAGGCGTCTTTTTTCGCGCGCACTACTTTTCAGGGTCAGCTGACGTTGTCTGGCCGTACGTTTCAGCAAGCGGTCCAGCGCCGTGCGTTCTTTCGACAAACCCTGGTTGGCGGAAGCAAGACGCGCCCGTTTTTGCCCGATTTCGATGCGCAAATGGTTCAATGCAGCCAGTTCGGACGCCAGGATTGCGGCGCGGGCTTTCAGTTCCGGTACCACTGCCGACAACACCATGGAGCCGCGAATAACATCTACTGGTGCGCCGGGGCTGATAATCAGCGCTTCGGGGGGGTGGCGGGATAATCTGGCAATGGTGCCAAGCGTATTGGCCAACTCGCCGCGTCGCTGGTCCAGGGCTCTGGTTTTTGCCCGTTGCTCGGCAGCCAGGCCGCGCAGGCGAACCTCAAAATCACTGACCATATCTTCGTATCGTTGCACCGAAGCCGCTGTACCAATCAGCGATTTGCGCATGGATTTCAGATCCCGGCCCAACAGCTTCGCCTTGGACTGCAAGACTTTTTGTTGCTGACGGTGTTTCTTCAGGGCTTCTTCAACCGCATGAAGTTTTTTCTCGGCATTTTTTTCAGCGGCGGACGCAAGCATAGGTGTGCCCAGGATGCCGACCAGCAAGGCCGCCGTCAGAAAAAGGCGCATGCCCCTCTCAAGCACTGGCCCGTTTATCCGTTGATGGTTTACGGCTCAGCAGCGCTTCGCCGGTCATGGCGTCCGGTTTTTCAAGACCCATCAGGGCCAGCATTGTCGGGGCCACATCAGCCAGGCGGCCACTGGCCAGGCTGTTGATGCCTTCAGGTGCGTTGATCAAAATGGCAGGTACGACGTCCATGGTGTGGGCCGTATGGGGCTCACCCGTGGTCGCATCGCGCATGCATTCGGCATTGCCATGATCCGCCGTGACAAACATGCAGCCACCGGCGTTGGTAATTGCTTCTTCCAGGCGCGCCAGACAGGCGTCCAGGGTTTCTGCCGCCTTGATTGCCGCTGAAAGAATGCCTGTATGCCCGACCATGTCGCCGTTGGCGTAATTCACCAGAATAAAGTCAAACTTGCCTGAGGTAATCGCCGCGACCAGTTTATCCGTGACTTCAGCCGCTGACATTTCCGGTTGCAGATCATAGGTGGCGACCTTGGGGGAAGGCACCAGAATGCGTTCCTCGCCTTCAAAGACAGTTTCTTCGCCACCGTTAAAGAAGAAGGTGACGTGGGCGTATTTTTCAGTTTCGGCAATGCGCAATTGCTTGCCACCGGTGTTCGCCACAACTTCACCGATGGTGTCGGAAATGGTTCTGGGCGGATACATGGCGGTAATGAATTCGTTCAGGGCTTTGGAATATTCCACCAGGCCAATAACAGACGCAAAGTCCGGCAGGATATCGCGATCGAAACCGTCAAAGGCGTCATCAACCAGAGCCGTCAGGATTTCCCGTGCCCGGTCGGCCCGGAAGTTGGCCATCAACAAACCGTCGCCGTCCATCATGCCGGCATAGTCACCGATAACACGGGGCTCAACAAATTCATCTGTCTGGTCCGCAGCGTAAGCATTCTCAATCGCGGACAAGGCGTCTTCTTCCATGGCACCGACAGCACGGGTCATGGCGTCATAGCCCTTGACCACGCGCTCCCATCTCTGGTCCCGGTCCATGGCAAAATAACGCCCGGTTACCGTGGCGACCGTGACACCCTGCAGGCTGTCGATGTCGCTCAGGAATTCTTCCATAAAACCCGCGGCACTTTTGGGCGGGGTATCGCGGCCGTCCAGAAAGGCATGCACACAAACCGGAATGCCTGCGGTCGATACTGCGGTGGCCAGTGCCACCATATGATCCTGATGGGAATGCACCCCGCCTGGCGACAACAGCCCTAGTAAATGACAGGTCCCGCCGGAATCCAGCAAGGTCGTGATCTGATCCTGCAAGGTATCGTTGGTCAGCAAGGCACCCGAGGCGACCTGGCGATCAATGCGCGGCAAATCCTGCATGACCACACGCCCGGCCCCCAGGTTCATATGACCAACCTCGGAATTTCCCATCTGCCCGTCCGGCAGCCCCACTTCATCGCCAGAGGTCTGCAAAAAGGCCTGCGGACAGGTCGCCATCATCCGGTCCCAGTTGGGCGTATCAGCCTGCGCAATCGCATTGTCCGTCGGATCATCCCGGTGGCCCCAGCCATCCAGAATACAAAGCACGGCAGGCCGTGATGTCATTTGTTCACTCATGCGCCGGACATTAAAGTGTTTCCGTTTTAAACGGAAGCACAGCGTTGTATTAGCCAACGGGATAGCGATGAAAACATAGGCAGAAGCGAACCCGCAAAGAACGGATTCGCCTTAGCATATTTTGGTCGGCGGGGAAAGTTGCGCTGCGGGAAAATTGTTGTGATGTATGGCTATCGTCTCCCATCAAAAACCCGCGTCACTCCGGCCCCCGAGCCGGAGTCTCTGGTGACACCGGATTACGCCAGGCAGTGCAATATGAGACGTTGCTGAGACTCCGGGTCAAGCCCGGAGTGACGGTTGTCTTAAATGTACGTCGTCATGCCGGACTTGATCCGGCATCTACGCATCTGGATTAGGTGAGGCGATAACCAGGCCTGCACTATTTCCGTAGTACACGGAAACTATTCTACCGCATGGACCCCGCATCAAGTGCGGGGTGACGGAGGGCGTTAGCTCATCTCAAGCCCGATGATACGGATGGCCCTTCAGGATGCTATCGGCCCGGTACAGCTGCTCCGCCAGCATCACCCGTACCAGCATATGCGGCCAGGTTTGCGGGCCTAACGACAGGGTGAAATTGGCGCGGTCGAGCAGGGACTGGTCGTGGCCGTCGGCACCGCCGATGACAAACAGGGCGGTGCGTTGGCCGTCGTCTTGCAAGGTCTGGAGTTTTTTGGCAAGGGCTTCGCTGGAAAGCTGTTTGCCGCGACCGTCCAGGGCCACGACATAGGCATCATCGGGGAGGACGTCCAGCAGCAACCGGGCTTCACGGCGTTTGAGTTCGTCGCCTTTCAGGGGGCGGCGTTCCTCGACTTCTTTCAGGCTGAGTTTGGGGGTCAAGCGGTTGGCGTAATCTTCAAAAAGATCTTTCATCGCGCCTTTGCGGGCGCGACCGACGGCTACCAGACCATACTGCATCTTGCTACAGGGGGGTTAACCCACAGCCGTTTCGGCTGACGTCGCAAAATCATCTGTCAGTTCCGCTGACCACATCTTTTCCAGGCCATAGAAGTCACGGACTTCGGGCCGGAACAAATGCACAATGACATCGCCGGTGTCGATCAGGACCCAATCGGACTGTGCCATACCCTCGACGTTGGGACGGCCCATGCCAATTTCTTTTGCTTTTCGGGTAAGATGATCGGCCATGGCGCTGACATGGCGACTGGACGTTCCAGAGGCGATGACCATAAAGTCAGCCAGGCTGGTTTTGCCCTTGAGATCAATGGAAACGACATCTACCGCCTTGTCGTCGTCAAGCGACGAGAGAACGGTATTCAACAGGTCTTGTGATTCAGACACTGTGTTAGCTTGTATAGATATGACTTTTTTCTCCGTTAGTCTGTTTCAGGTTTCGCACTCCTTCTGTTGGCCCCTCATATGAAATGGGGTGGTTGTTGTCAGGTTGCGAGCCCATTATGGCATAATTGTTCTTAAATGGCTTCTACGAATTTCCCTGGGCAGATTCTGTGTTTCAGAAAGGACCTGAAACACTCTATGACCCGTTGGTCCTTATTTCGGTTGCTGAAACCGGGTTTTGCACTTCTTCCAGGAATATCCATGCTGGCGGTGGTGCTGTGACCAGGTTCTGGCGCTGGTCGGGATCAAGGCGGGCAGTGGCAAACAGGCGTGCGGCGTCCCCTGAAAGGGCTTTCCGGGTATAGCCCGGCCGGTCAAACACTGCGATCGGCACAGCTTCCATCAAGTCCTGCCAGCGCTGCCAGTCCGGCATCTGGGCCAGATTGTCAGCCCCAATGATCCAGACAAAGTGCTCGTCGGTGTGGCGCTGGCGCAGGGCCGTGACCGTATCGATGCTGTAGCGGGTACCCAGTTCCTGTTCAATATCGCTGACCTTGATCTGGCTGGCTTTGGCGCTGTCCGCTGCAATTGAATTTGCCGAGGCCAAACGGTCTGCGAAGGGTGCCATATCGGCGGTATCTTTCAGCGGATTTTGCGGCGACACCAGCCACCAGATCTGATCCAGCGCCAGGGTTGTCAGGGCGTGCTCCGATATTTCCCGGTGCCCGTGATGGGCCGGATTAAAGGAGCCGCCCAGCAAACCGATGCGTTGCCCCTGGTGCGCCTCTGGTTGGGCTTGTGTTTTGTTCACGACTGTCTGGTTCCTACGGGCGGGTCTGACCCTGGCCACGCACGACGTATTTGAATGTCGTCAGCTGTTCAACGCCAACCGGGCCACGGGCATGCATGCGACCGGTCGAGATACCGATCTCGGCCCCCATGCCAAATTCGCCGCCATCGGCATATTGCGTCGAGGCATTGTGCAGCAGGATGGCGCTGTCGACTTCAGCCAGAAAACGCTCAGCCGTTGCGGTGTTGTCAGTGATAATGCATTCCGTGTGATGACTGCCATAGTGATCGATATGGGCCATGGCTTCATCGACCCCGTCGACCACGCGAACAGAAATAATCATATCCAGATATTCTGTGACCCAGTCGTCTTCCGTGGCCGGGATCACCTTGTCGTTGGCGGCGCATGTCGCAGCATCCCCATGGACTTCAACACCGGCGGCCAACAAATCATCCAGCAAGGGTCCCAGATGTGTGGCAGCACAGGCCTTGTCGACAAGCAAGGTTTCGGCAGCACCACAGATACTGGTGCGCCGGGTCTTGGCGTTCAGGGTGATGTCGCGCGCCATTTGCAAGTCAGCGTCCTTGTCGACATAGACATGACACAGGCCCTCAAGGTGGGCAAAGATCGGCACCCGGCTATCGCTCATGACGCGTTCGATCAATGATCGGCCACCACGCGGTACAATCACATCAATATGCTGGTTCATGCGCAGCATCTCACCCACAGCCTCGCGGTCGCGGGTGGGCACCAGTTGCAGGCTGTGCTCAGGTAATCCGGCCGCCGCCAGGCCTTGTTGCAGGCAGGCAAAGATCGCCCTGGCTGAATGATAACTGTCGGACCCGCCGCGCAGGATTGCTGCATTGCCGGCTTTCAGACACAGGGCACCGGCATCCGCCGTCACATTGGGACGGCTCTCGTAAATAATACCGATGACACCCAGGGGCACGCGCACACGATTGATTTTCAGGCCGCTGGGCACTTCCCAGTCGGCAATCACGGCACCAACAGGATCGTCCATGGCGGCGATGCTTTCCAGCGCCTGGGCCACACCATCGATGCGGTCTGCATCCAGCATCAGCCGGTCCATCTTGCTGCTGGCCATGCCGCTGTCGACGGCGGTCTGCATATCCAGTTTGTTGGCGGCGATGATGGTATCTGTATTTCCACGCAGGGCAGTTGCCGCTGTCGTCAAGGCCAGATCCTTGGCAGCAGAAGAAGCCTGTGACAACGGACCGAGAGCAGCCCGGGCATTTTTTCCCAGGCCCAACATCATTGATTTGATGTCTTCGACGTCCTGTTCCTCTGCGGCGCTCATCTGTTTTCCCCTCAACTTACCGTTTGATCATTCAAGGCAAGATCGTCCCGGTGCACAATTTCGTCGCGTCCACGATAGCCCAATAATTCTTCGATTTCACCGCTTTTATGTCCCATGATCCGCCGGGCGTCTTTTGATGAATAGGCGCACAAGCCGCGGCCGAGGTCACTGCCGTCGGGACCGCACAGCATGACGGTATCGCCGCGGTCAAAGTCACCTTCGACATCGTGAATACCGGCAGGCAGCAGGCTTTTGCCGTTTGTCAGGGCCGTCAAGGCACCGGCATCCAGAATCAGTTTGCCAACCGGCTTCAGGCTGCCCAGTATCCAGCGTTTGCGGGCTGACCGAGGTGTAGCTTTTGAGACAAACCAGGTGCAGTCCGCCCCATCCGCCAGCGCTTTTAAGGGATGCAATACGGTGCCGTTGGTGATCACCATATGACACCCGGCATGCACGGCAATGTGGGCGGCAGCGATCTTGGTAACCATGCCGCCCTTGGCATGGGCACTGCCCGTACCGGCGGCCATGTTTTCGATTTCAGCTGTGATCTCGGTGACTTCCGGAATCAGTTTGGCGCTGCCATCGACGCGGGGATTGGCGTCATGCAAACCGTTCACATCAGACAGCAAAACCAGACAATCGGCGGACGCCATCTCGGCCATACGGGCGGCCAGGCGATCATTGTCACCCACGCGGATTTCGTCAGTAGCTACGGTATCGTTTTCGTTGATGACCGGCACGGCCCCAAGCTTCAACAAAGCGTTCAGGGTATTGCGCGCATTCAGATAGCGCCGTCGGGCTTCCGTATCGGCGCGGGTCAGCAACAACTGCGCCACATGTAATCCCTGCTTGCCCAGAGATTCCTGAAAAGCGTGGGCCAGACGAATTTGCCCGGCAGCTGCAGCGGCCTGGTTTTCTTCAAGCTTCAGAATTCGGTCACCCAGTTCCAGATGCCGACGGCCCAGGGCGATAGCCCCGGAGGAGACAATAATCACATCTTTGCCAGCTTCGCGCAGCACGGCGATGTCCCCGGCCAGAGCTTCCAGCCAGGCATGATGCAAGGTGCCTTTGGTGTCGTCGACCAGCAAAGAAGAGCCGATCTTGACGACCACCCGTTTGGCAGTCGCAAGGCGATCTGTCATCGGTCCAGCTCGCTCATCAGTTTGGCTTACTCATGGCGTCCAGGCCTTTATCTCACCAGAAGCTACTTTTTCTGCCTGGGCATCATTTTTCCGGCGCTTCTTTACGTAGGTAAGCAGGGCCAGCAAACCCTCTTCCACACCTTCACCAGCCACGCCGGACATTTGCAATACAGAGCTGCCAGACGCTTCTTCAAGATCGGCCTGTTTTTCCTTGCGTTGCTCAGCCGTCAAGGCATCGCATTTATTCAACACCAAGACTTCAGGCTTTTCGCCAAGGCCATTGCCATAGGCTTCCAGCTCCTCGCGGATCATACGGTACTGTCCAACGACATCTTCTTCGGTGCCATCAACAAGATGCAACAAGGCACCACAGCGTTCCACGTGACCCAGAAACCTGTCACCCAGACCGGCGCCTTCGTGCGCGCCTTCGATCAGGCCCGGAATGTCGGCCAGAACAAATTCTTCCGTTCCCGCATAAACCACACCCAGCTGGGGGTTCAGGGTCGTGAAGGGGTAGTCGGCGATTTTTGGCTTGGCGCGTGATGTGGCCGCCAGGAATGTTGATTTTCCAGCATTTGGCGCACCCACCAGACCGGCATCCGCAATCAGTTTCAGGCGCAGCCAGATCGTGCGTTCTTCGCCTGGCCAGCCAACATCATAACGTCGGGGTGCGCGGTTGGTCGCGGTCTTGAAGCGGGTATTGCCATAACCACCGTCGCCGCCCTTGCAGATCATGACGGTTTCACCCAGTTCACTGAAATCAGCGATCAGGGTGTCATTGTCTTCCTCGAAGATTTGCGTGCCAACGGGTACTTTCAGAAACAGGTCTTCACCGTCAGCGCCGGTGCGATCGCGACCAGCGCCACCGAACCCTGTCTGGGCTTTGTGGTGCTGGCGAAAACGATAATCGATCAGGGTATTCAGACCGTCCACAGCGATGGCATAGACATGCCCGCCGCGTCCGCCGTCACCCCCATTGGGGCCACCGAACTCGATATATTTCTCACGCCGCATGCTGGCACTACCGCTTCCACCATTGCCACTCTTGACGTAGATTTTAGTCTGATCGAGAAATTTCATTTTTTCGCTTCGCTGTTTGCTTCGCTATCGGTTGGCTCGGCCAGCCCGCTCTTGTTAAGTTTTGGATTCCGGGCCGCCCACATCCCCCTCCCGACCACCCAGTGCGATTATCCTGTGGGTGGTCGGGAGGGGGTTGAGGGCGGCTTGGCGAATCATACCTTAAAAACCCACAAAAAAAGGGGAATGGCTCGCCATTCCCCTTTAATATATCTGGAACGCCGAGCCTGTTGGGTCAGCCCGCCGGATCGACGTGTACGAAGGTGCGGTCGTTACGTCCTTTGGAGAACGAAACGTTGCCTTCGATTTTGGAGAAGATCGTGTGATCCTTGCCCATGCCGACATTGTTGCCAGGGTGCCATTTGGTACCGCGCTGGCGTAAAATGATGTTGCCAGGAATAACGGCTTCACCACCGTATTTTTTGATGCCGAGACGACGACCGGCTGAATCGCGACCGTTTCTGGAACTACCGCCTGCTTTTTTATGTGCCATGAGTTCTTACTCCTCGGTTGCAGCTTCGGCTTTATCGGCCGGAGCTTCTTTTTTCGCAGCGGGCTTCTTGGCCGCAGCTTTTTTCTTCTTGGCACCAGCGCCTGCAACATCAAGGATGCGCAGAACTGTCTGGTCCTGACGATGGCCAGCCATACGACGATAGCCCTGGCGGCGCTTCTTTTTGAAGACCAAAATCTTGTCAGCGCGACCCTGTTCAATGATCGATGCTGTGACAACGGCACCTTCAACGGTAGGTGAGCCAATGACAGTGGTGGTGCCATCGTTGACCATCAGGATATCATCCAGCTTGATCTCGGCACCGGCTTCACCGTCCAGCTTCTCAACCAGAACAACATCACCCGGGGCGACTTTATATTGCTTGCCGCCGGTTCGAACTACTGCGTACATAACTTGCTCTCCGCAAACGCAGGCTTCAGGCCTGCGTATCAGGGCATAAGCCCCATGGTAAAATCTGATTTGCCCCGGCTTTTGAACAAAGTCCAATAACCAAAGCAACCGGCCCCGCTAAAGCGAGCCGGTAATGCAGGCGGGAATATAGCCACAAGACGCGCCCTGTCAACGTCTTTCGCACCTGAATCGGTGATTCATCGAGGGAATCGGAAATGAATCGAGAGTCTTTCTATTTAGACCGCTGATTTGGCTAGCTCAAGGCTATTTATGGACGATTTGAGACCGGTTTTGCCAGCCCCGTTGGCGTGCCGCTCAGGTAAAACTTGAAAAACCCTGATTATATTGTTAGTGTTACAAACAATACCGAAACGGAATTATCAGCAATACAGCATATTGGGCCATTGAGCTTCCTTGTGGGGGCTGGGTGGTTGCTGTGGCTTTTCAGGAAAGAGGGACGGGATGTCGGAGATGGATTTGGGTTTTGATCTGGAATTCAGCGATCTGTACGCGCTGGAAGGTTTGCAGAAAATTGACGCGAAGTTTGAGAATTTTCTGACGGGCCGGGATGCGGCGCTGGCGGCGCAACTGGCAGCGGCACGCGATGAATTACCGGATGCCAAAACTGAATCAACATTATTGACCGACCTTGGCCCGCACCTGGAGGCGTTCATTGCTGACATGTTCGGGATCGGGGAAGAGCTTGGTGAACTTGATGATTGCCATATTGCCCTGAAACCATTTTTCCAGTTCAAGCGGCTTTTCATCCAGCGCAAGGTTTTCAAGGCCGTCTCTGCTGAAGCAGCCGCGCAACTGGACGGTGATGCCCTCGCGGCTGAACTGCAAACACTGTTCGGCCAGACTTTCGCCGGGGCAGAAGACGAGACCGTGTATTTTGAAAAAGTGTCAGCCTGGCAAGAAGACGCCACGACCAATGCGGCTGCACTTGAGATCGCGACGAACTATGCGGGTTGGGCTTTGAGGACACCTGAGGGCCGGGCACGCCATGCGGTGGGACATCTGTTCAAGGTGCCTGAAAAACTTGATTTTGAACGCCTGGTTCCGGCAGAAGTTGACCGTACATCAGATTACGCAGTGCACAAGTTACCGGACAAACGTTTGCATCGTCGTGACGGCTTTGGTCTGACGGATGCCGGTGCTGATCTCGCCGGTGCCTTGTCCGAGGCACATTATTGTATTTTCTGTCACAACCAGGGCAAGGATTCCTGTTCCAAAGGGATGACAGAAAAACCCGCAGGCAAGGGAGCAGCGGCAGAGGAAAGACCCGCATTCAGTAAAAGCCATTTCGGTGTATCGCTGGCCGGGTGTCCTCTTGGCGTGCGCATCTCAGAAATGAACCAGTTGAAAATCGAAGGGGTCTCAATCGGTGCCCTGGCAGCGTTGGTCGTTGAAAACCCGATGACGGCAGGGACCGGCCATCGCATTTGTAATGACTGCATGAAGTCCTGCATCTATCAAAAGCAGGATCCTGTCGAAATTCCGGAAATTGAAACGCGCATCCTGAAAGATGTTCTGGCCCTGCCTTACGGCTTCGAAATCTACAGCCTGTTAACGCGCTGGAACCCGTTGAACCTGAAACGACCTCTGCCGCTCCCCCCGACGGGGCATCGCGTGCTGGTCGCCGGCATGGGACCTGCGGGTTACACGCTGGCCCATCATCTGGTGAACGATGGTCATACAGTTGTTGGTATCGATGGTGCCAAAATAGAGCCCTTGTCGGCTGAGTTGTCTGGCGTCGATGCCCACGGTAACCGTGTTCCTTTCCGGGCCATCAAGGATATTGAGGAACTGGAAGAGTCACTGGATGATCGCGTCATGGCCGGTTTCGGTGGTGTGGCGGAATATGGCATCACGGTTCGCTGGGACAAGAACTTCCTGAAAATCCTGCGCCTGCTGGTGGCCCGGCGGCAACAGTTTGCCTTGTTCGGGGCCGTCCGTTTTGGCGGCACCTTGACCGTGGATAATGCCTTCGACAAGGGATTTGATCATGTGGCTTTGGCCGTGGGTGCCGGGCGTCCGACCATGATTCCGATCCCGCGTGGCCTGGTACGGGGTGTGCGCGCAGCATCTGATTTTCTGATGGCGTTGCAACTGACCGGTGCCGCCAAAACGAATTCCATCGCCAACATGCAATTGCGTATGCCGGTCGTGGTCGTGGGCGGTGGCCTGACGGCCATTGATACAGCGACCGAAGCGCTGGCTTATTATCCGGTCCAGGTCGAGAAATTTCTCGGACGCTATGAAGCCCTGGTCAAGGAGCGCGGCGAGGACCAGGTGCGTGCTGCCTGGGACGCCGAAGAAACGCTGATAGCCAATGAATTTATTGACCACGCCAAAATGATCCGGGCTGAACGGGCCGTCGCTGAAATGGAAGGCCGTGAGGCCCGTGTGCTGGAGCTGATGAAGAAATGGGGCGGTGTCACCGTGGCCTATCGAAAGCGCCTGATTGACAGCCCCAGCTACACCCTCAATCACGAGGAAGTAGAGAAGGCACTGGAAGAGGGCATCTATATTGCGGAATGCCTGTCCCCGATATCGGCATTAGTGGATGAATGGGGGCATGTTTCTCATCTGACGTTGAACAAACAGCGGCTGACCCGTGACGGCAAATGGATGACCCTGGACAATGTAGAAAAACTGCCAGCGCGCGCGGTTCTGATTGCTGCCGGAACCCGGCCCAACACGGTGTTGGCGCGGGAAGATGAAAATCGCTTTGAACTGGATGGCCGGTTTTTCCAGGCCTATGACCTGGCCGGAGTGCCGGTTGAACCTGAGCGTGAAAAAAAGCCAAAGGATGTTCATGTATTGGCGCATATAGAAGAAGACGGTCGTGCCGTCAGTTTCTTTGGCGACTTGCATCCGTCCTTTGCCGGAAATGTTGTTGGTGCCATGGGCAGTGCCCTGCAAGGCTATCCCGTGGTCAGTCAGTTGCTGGCAAAAAGCCCACCAGTCAATACAGACACGGATGAGCAATTCCTCGGCAAACTGAATGATGAAATGCGGGCTGTGGTTCACTCGGTTGAACGCCTCAACGAGACGATCATTGAAGTGATCGTCCGGGCGCCGCAGGCGGCACGCCAGTTCCAGCCCGGCCAGTTTTATCGCCTGCAGAATTTCGAAACCCTGGCGCCCATGCTGGAAGGCACACGCATGGCCATGGAAGGTCTTGCCCTGACCGGTGCCTGGGTGGATCGGGAAGAAGGCTTGATCTCCCTGATCGTGCTGGAAATGGGTGGCTCCTCCAGTCTGTGTGCGCATTTGCAACCGGGTGAACCCGTTGTCCTGATGGGACCAACCGGCGCACCAACCGAAATTCCCGAAGGCGAAACTGTGTTGCTCGCGGGCGGTGGATTGGGCAATGCAGTGCTGTTTTCCATTGGCCAGGCCATGCGGGCTGCCGGATCAAAAGTGCTGTATTTCGCCGGGTACAAAACCGCAGCCGATCGTTACAAGATTTCGGAAATCGAAGCTGCTGCCGATGTCATTATCTGGTGCTGTGACGAAGCCCCTGGTTTTGCCCCGACACGTCCTCAGGACAAAACCTATGTCGGTAATATTATCGATGCCATGGTGAACTATGCCGAGGGCAATCTAGGTGAAGCACCGATCCCGATGACGGATGTAGACCGGGCCGTTGTGATTGGCTCTCACGGCATGATGGGGGCTGTGGCCGATGCCCTGCGCACCAGTTTGATGCCGCACATCAAGGACTGTTTCCAGGCCATTGCCAGTATCAATTCACCCATGCAATGCATGATGAAGGAAATCTGCGCCCAATGTGTGCAGACCCACGTCAATCAGGAAACAGGTGAGCAAACGCTGGTGTTCTCCTGCTTTAATCAGGATCAGCCGCTGGAGCAGGTGAATTTCAGTTTGCTGGGTGCGCGGTTAAAGCAGAACTCGGTGCAGGAAAAACTGACGGCACAATGGATCGATAAATGTTTATCGTCCGGTGCTCATGAAGGTGTTTGATCCGGTATAAACTTGTGCGTGAGCTCAGGTCTTTGAGATGGTGTTGGTTTATTTGAACTCGCTGGCCAACGCCAGTTGTTGTTCGCGCGGAATATTGCGCCAGATGCGATCAAGGTTCGGTTTGACGCGCTTCAAACCCTTGAGGTAAGCCTGACCATACTGGCGGTAGGCTTCCGCCAGGTTGGCAGGGAGTGCCTTGCTACCGCTGCTGTAGGCAAATCCAAGAATTTCGTTGGCTTCGGGGAGGCTGGCTGAGGACGCGAAGTTCCGCACAACCATGATCTGATCCATCGTCAGGTTGGCGACGTCTGTGCCCACCATGAATTCAGACCAGGCTTTGGAAATTTTTTCAGCTTCTTCTTCGGCTTTCTGTGCTGCCTGGGCTTTTGCTGCCCTGGCGAGAGCGACAGGGTCGTTGCTTGCAATCGCGGCGGCTTGAGCTGCTTCAAGGGCCTGTCTCTTGGCAAGGGCGACGGCTGCTTCCTGGGCTGCTTTTGCTTCGGCAGCCTTTTTGGCCTCCAGCGCCTTTCTGGCTTCGTCGCGCGCCTTGATCCAGTCAGCGATAGAATTGCTGAATTTCGCCTTGCGGTATTTTTCACACCATTCAGGAACGGAATATTTGTCGGCACAGATGAAAGTTTTTAACGGATCTGAAAGTCGTTCAGCCTGGGCTTCGGTTATTTCGCCCGGCAGTGTTTCAGCTATGACCGGATTTGTGATCAACAGCGCAACAGCAAACAATGCTGTCACCATCAACAAACGCACAAAGGAAAGCCCGGAAATGAATAATTCCTGCTTGTATTGTGGGAAGTTCAGGGACGTTGATCCGAAGGTCGAAAACACTGGCAAGATATCCGTCGTAATTATTAACACAACTTTCCGACGATAATTTGCAAATGCCATGCCAAGGATTACAGGTAATATCAGGCCATATATTAAGGTTAATGTTTCATTACGAACCATGTATGGCCCAAAATGACGCACAGTTTGTCATTATGGCATATATGAGATGAAGCGATTCAGATAAATTGAATAGTTCTCAAGTAGTCTCAGGGCGTATATCGCTGCTGAATTTCCAGATCATGTTTCAGAATGTGAGATACGACATTATGCATGATTTCAGACAGGCAGCTTTCACCGCTGCATAGTTTTTGGCAATCAAGGCTCATGGCGCGCATGCGGTCCATGATGTGTCTGTGGTCTTTGACGTGGACTTTGACTTCACGTCCCGTAAGGCTCGCCAACAAAACATTTTCTTCATCGAAATGTTGTTGGCAGATCGTGAGGCAATTGCGGAAAGCCCCGGCGCATTTGCCGGTTTCACCAGCTTTCCAGTAGCTGATCATCGTATTGCAAGCTGTAACGATTTGTTTATGACGACTATCGGTTTGGGCGTGCCCGGTCGCGAAATGTTCGGACCATTCCAGAATCTTCATATATTTCCCCGTTGGCCAGATTTTCAGGCCAGTATTTCCTGTTCCCCTGGGGCGTTTCCGGTTCGAAGGGAAGCGCCCACATTTATCAAATATAAGCAACTTTTTCAGGTCGTGTAAATCCGATGTCCAGCAGTGTGACGTCAAGTCGCACGGCTACAGCATTCCACATGGTCGGTGAGAGACGAGAGAAAAAACAGAAGGAAACCCGGCATACACGAAACCGTCCTGGTTTCCGGTTTGTACGGTTAAGGTGAGGTTCAAGCCCTGACAGATGATCGCAGCAAATCATCGATGATGCGCTCAAGTTGTTTGACTGTGTTGCAGGTCTTGGCGACGTGGCAATAGGGCCGATAGCGCGGCATTTCGGAATCGCCTGTGCCCCAGAATGTTTCCGGTTCGGGGTTAAGCCAGATTACGCGACGGCTGCGCTCGTAGATCTGTTTCATGATCTGGGCTTCCGGGTCGGCGTCGTTGGTTCGCCCGTCGCCCAGTACAATCACCGTGGTTCGCCGGTCGATGCTGTCCAGATGTTCGTCCCGAAAATCGCGCAGCATCTGGCCGTAGTCGGTGGAGCGAAAACCGATCTTTTGCAGGATAGCCGGAATGGCTTCTTCAATGGCGTGATCTTCAAGATCGTCACTGATTTCCACCATGTGACTGGAAAAGGCAAAGCTTTGCAGCCTGGCGATAACCTCGTTCAGGCTGTACAGGAACATCAACAGAAAGCGCGAGGATGCGGCAACCGAACCACTGACGTCGCAAATGGCCACGACACTTGGTTTGCTGATTTCCTGAAATTTCCACACGGTTTCAAACGGCACGCCATCGTGGGCCATGTTACGGCGCAAAGTTCGACGCACATCCAGATGCCCGCGTTTGGCCCGGCGGTGGCGACGCATATATTTTGAGGCCAGCTTCTTTGCCATACGACGCACAATGCGGCTCATGATATCAAAATCACGCGGCGGTATATTCGCCATGGAGGTTGTTTCCAGAAACTCCTCGCGGAATTGCTGACCGGCAGCACGGGCATACAGTTCGAACTGTCGTTCCATATAATCCCGTGCTTCATTAAACAACTGCATGCGACCACGGCTCAGGGCATCCAGCTTGCTACCTTCTTCTGGCTCTTCGCCGCTTTCACGCTCAAGTGCTGCGATCATACGTTCCAGGTCACGCATACCCATTTGGTCCAGCATCTGCCGGGCAAGATAGCCACGTTGGGTAAAGACCTTGATATTGGCGGCACCAACTTCAACCGCAGCCGCTTCCAGGGCCGAGGCGAGGGCTTCTCCGTCGCCAGCCAAAATCATATCGGCGAGGTCGCTTTGCATGCCGGGCACAGAGCCTTCACCGCCCTGGCTGCCCTGGGCAGAGCCATCGCCATCTCCACTGCCATCGGCGTCTCCGCCGTCGCCGCCATCAGGTTCACAGTCGCTGTCGGCGTCCTTTTGCGTTTGATCTTGCGTCGGGTCATCCCAGGCTTCGAATTCATCCCTGAATTCAGTGCGCGCGTAAAAAAGCTCAAAGGCAATTTCGAAGCGATCTTTTTCGTCTTCGGACTTGGCCACGGTCAGGGCCAGGGCATCCTTCAACAGTTGCCGGTCTTCATAGCCCACGGCGGCGATGACCTCGGTCGCGTCGATGACCTCGGCGACCGAAACCGGTACGTCGGCCGCGCGCAAGGCGCGGACAAATTGTTCAAATGGTTGCTGCATGAATCCCGTGTTCTGCAACTTTTTCCGCCTGGCGCAACATTTCAGGAATTTTGTTGTGCGCGCCCTGAATGTCCTCTTCAAACTTCAACAGGACATTCAGCGTTTCTCGAACCATTTCGGGCGTCAGGTCTTCTGCATGTAACAATACCAGCACCCGGGCCCAGTCGATGGTTTCAGAAATGCTTGGCAGTTTTTTCAGGTCCAGATCACGCAACTGTTGCACAAAGGAGACCAGCTTGCGGCGCAAACGGGCCTCAATTTCAGGCACCCTGGCGGCGATGATCTGTTCTTCCAGTTTGGCATCGGGCAGGGGGATGAACAGATGCAGGCAACGTCGTTTCAAGGCGTCGCCTAGATCGCGTGTGGCGTTTGACGTCAGGAAAACAATTGGCGGAGTTTTGGCCTTGATAGTGCCAATCTCGGGGATTGTGACCTGAAATGCGGACAGGATTTCCAGCAGGAAGGCTTCAAACTCTTCGTCTGATTTATCGATCTCGTCAATCAACAGCACCACACCGTCATCATGCTGCAGGGCTTTCAGCAGGGGGCGTGGCTCGAGAAAATCTTCCGAGAAAAAGACATCCGAGAATTGATGCAACTGGGTCATGGAATCGCGTAAGCCCACGGCACCTTGCAGGACATCCCCGATCTTGTCTTTCAGGACCTGGGTATAAAGAAGTTGCTTGCCATACTTCCATTCATACAAGGCCTTGCTTTCGTCCAGCCCCTCGTAACATTGCATGCGGATCAGGGGCAGTCCCAGCAGCGCCGCCGTGGACAGGGCCAGTTCGGTCTTGCCGACACCGGCGGAACCTTCAACCAGGATCGGCTTGTCGAGATTTTGCGCGATCAGGATGGCCGTAGCAATTTGTCGTGAGGCCACATAAGAGGCAGAGCCCAGACCTTCGATAATTTTATCAACGGACGCGAGGTGAATTTCTTTTGAAGAATTACTCATGTGATCCAGACTATTTGGGACAATAACGAAAATTAACTGTGTTCAGCCAACAAGTCCTTGCCGCGTTTAAGGGCGCGAATCTGATAGGCCGTGGTGGCGATACCGGACATCTTCATTATATCCCGGTGTGCTGCATCATAAGCAAGCCCCGGTTCCAGGGAATATGCTTTGACCAGATCGTCGATGCCTGTTTGCAGGGATCGTAAACTGGTCCGAAAGCCGGCATTCAGGGGCATCAGGATTTGTGGGTCATCGGGGTTCCGGTCCAGCTTTTGCGCGATCATCTGCGACGTCAGGGCCAACAAGTCGGCCTGTCCGGCCAGATCGCCCAGCGCCATGACACCCTCGTGCGGCACGGATTGTTTATGCGCCGCTGCTGCTACCTTGTTCAGCAAGAAGCGCACGGCACCAACCGTGGAGGCCGTCGACAAGGCGTCTTCAACGGCGCGCATGGCCAGAGAGATCGTCTCAAACGCCGAACCTTCTGCACCGACCATATTGGTCGCGGGTATCCGGCAATCCTGCAATTTGATGCCGCAATGGGGCGAGGGATGCAGAAAATCGATCTCGATGCCCGGTGTCTGGCTGAAGCCTGTAGTCGTACGTGGGACCAGAAAAGCCGAAAAGGATTTTCGACCGTCGATCTCGCCTGTGACGGCCAGAACCAGGAAGACATCTGCCAGCGGACCGTTCGTCAAATACGATTTCTCGCCGTTCAGCACATAATCATCGCCATCACGTATCGCGGAGGTTTTCAGATGTTTGGGGTGGGCACCGGCACCTGGTTCGGAAATCGCCACGGTCAGGCTGCTGTCGCCGCAGGCAATTCGTGGCAACCAGGTTTGTCGCTGTTCTTCTGTGCCGTTGTTGCCCAGATGATAAGCCGCATTCAGATTGTGCCCCATCCAGGTCATGACCACACCCTGGTTGCCACCCTGTTCCGCAAGGACTGTTGCACAGGATGCCAGGGTTGCGAAATCACATCCCCGACCGCCATATTCTCTCGGGATGATGATGCCCATCAAATCCCGTGTAGCCATCTCCTGCCACAAGTCTTGCGGAAAATCATGCTGCTGATGCAGGTCGGGCTGGACGGCGACACAGGTCGTCGCAAAGTCGGTGATTCCTGCAATAACAGAGGTGGTTTTTTGATCCATTCAGGGGGGCCTTGTTTGCTTTTCAGGACAGCAGCATAGAAAGCTTTACACCTGATTGCCAGTCGTCACGCGCAACGCCTTGATCAGTCTTCTGGCGTATCGATGGCATAGCCCGAGCCCCGAACTGTACGGATCAGATCGCTGCCCCCATTCGCTTTCAGGGCTTTTCGCAGACGCCCGATATGGACATCAACGGTGCGATCCTCGACATCGATGTCGGACCCCCAGACGCGGTCCAGCAATCTCTCACGCGAATAGACGCGACCCGGTTTTTCCATCAGCACTTTCAGAATGCGGTATTCCGTTGGGCCCAATGCGATACGTTTGTCGCCACGTGTGACCTTGTGACTGACGATATCCAAAAGGATGTCCTCGAAGATTATCTGGCCTTCGTCATTTTCAGGGCGTGTCCGTCGCAACAAGGCGCGCACCCTGGCCACCATTTCGCGGGGGCTGTAGGGCTTGATGACATAATCATCCGCCCCCGAATCCAGACCTTGCACCCGGTCACTTTCTTCGCCCCTGGCGGTCAACATGATAATGGGCAGGTGTCGGGTTTCTGCATCGGCGCGAATATGTCGACAAATTTCCACACCGGATCGCTCCGGCAACATCCAGTCGATAATGGCAATATCCGGGTGATGCAGGGTAACGGCTTCCAGCGCTTCTTCACCGTCCGTGGCCACCACGATCCTGTAGCCTTCACGCTCCAGATTGTATCGCAGGACCTCGACCTGGGGGGCTTCGTCTTCGACAATCAATATCAGGGCTGACACGGTCCGGTAAAAATCCTGTAATGGGTCTGTTGTAACTGTGTGTGCAAATGCCATTATCGTCACAATTGCGGTTTAATCCATGGCCAAGTGATACCAGGGGAGCCGTGACAAAAGGACCCAGGACCAGGCCAAACAAATCACGCAGGAGAATTCGGTGCCAGAGATCATTGCAGACCATGATCAGTCGAAAGCAGATGGAGACGCTGTGACGGCCTATCTGATGCAGCATTCAGACGAGGCCGAACAGCCGTGGAACCCGATCCCCTATGCCTTCACTTTGATGGATGACGGTCGTATCAGGGGTGGCTTGATCGGCAATATCAATCGCAGCTGGGCCTATGTCGCGGTACTTGCCGTGGATGAAGCCTTGCGCGGCCAGGGTTGGGGTGAACAATTAATGGCGCATGCAGAGGCCTGGGCCATCGAGAACAAATGCAGCGGCATCTGGCTCGATACCTTCAGCTTTCAGGCCCCGAAATTTTACAAAAAGCTGGGCTTCAGCGAATTTGGCAGCCTGCCCAACTTCCCCGGCGACCAGACCCGCCATTTCTTCAAAAAAGAACTGATTTAACGCCCAACCGCACGCACCCTTGGCAGCGGCAGCGCAAAGATGTATTAAAACCTCGGTTTATGCTTGTGAACAGCCTGACCAGACTAACGGAGAGATGACAGAGTGGTCGAATGTGGCGGTCTCGAAAACCGATGTCAGATATATTTATTTGTTCGGCATATCCCAAATTAGGTATTGAAAATAAACAATAATATTATTGTTTGGCCAATCTGTAAAATTTCATTTATAGTTCATTTTGTCCAATATTTGTCCAGATTATCCGAAGGACAGCAAAGATGAGCAAAGGTTATTCTGTTGCGTCGCGCCTGAACAAAGACGGCAAGAAATCCTATCACGTTCGGGTCCGGTACAAGGACTACCCAACAGTTTCACGAACCTTCAAAACAAAGACCCGTGCGGACAGGTTTGGGCAGAAGACAGTCCATGATCTGGACGCTGGAACCTATGTTTCCAAAGGTGCAGCTTCCAAGACGGTGACGCTGAATGAAGCGTTCGAGAAGTTCATTGACGCATTGCCGGAAAAAACGCACACGCAGCGCATCTACAAAAAGAACCATGTGTCCTACGCCAACATTGTGAGGCAGTCCGAAATCGGAAGGCTGAAGCTGGGCAACATCCGAAAATCTCACATGGCGGAATTTCGTGATCAGCGATTGAAAGTGGTATCTGCACAGACCGTCAAAAACAACATGCATGGAATATCGCGAGTTTTCAAAAAAGCTATCAGTGACTGGGATATCTCGATTGAGAACCCTGTGACCGGAGTAGAGCGTCCTCAGACACCACCGTCCAGAGACCGACGGTTGGAGATAGGTGAATTGGAGCTAATTCTGAAAGAAGCGCGGAAATTGACCAAGCAGCCTTGGGTGGCACCGCTGATCGAGTTCTTGGTTCATTCAGCTTTCCGTCTGGGAGAAGCATGTCGGATTAGGCCACAAGATGTTCTTTGGAATACGCGGGAAGTGTTCATGCAAACAAGGAAGGGTGGCAAGGTCGATATCAAGGTGCCGGTTCCACAATGTGCTTCGGATGTATTGAAAGAGTTTGAACCGTATTGGGGTGGGGAAACGGTATTCCACGTAACGCCAAACCAAGCAAGTTCAGTACTAGGCAAATTCCATCAGAATCTTCTTTTAAGGGGCGTAATCAAGAATCCGCTCCGCGCTCATGACTACCGACATGAAGGAACATCAAAGCTATTCGAATTGAAGAATAGAGATGGTCAGCTTGTCCTTACTGTTCCTTACATAATGCTGTTTACGGGCCATACCAGCGTCGATGTCTTGGTCAAGACGTATGCCAATGTTCGAAATGAAGATGCGAACAAGGTGTTAGATACGGTTGGGTATTGATACTATTGAGATGAGTATAGGTTGGCTTCGAAACTCAGATTTGAGTATTCACTAATCATCTGACATTAGCATCCGACTGAATATTATTGATAGGTATTCTAGTGTCGTAAGCAAACTTTCCGTTGTCGTATTCCCTCTGTTGGGAAGTTCTTACGCACCAACAAATTGGGAAGTCTGGCATTTATACTGATCTTCGCCACTGTGCCGATTTCTCCAGTATGAACAAAGAAACCGCATTAAAACACGGTCAAAATCTCCAATCGGATTGTAGGCACCCAACGGGGTGGGGGCGTAGTAGGCAAATTTGTAGTTTCTGACGGTTGGTTGTGAGCATTATTACCTTGAAAGAGAGGGATAATGTCTGAAAGGTACAGAGGGTTCTACAGAGTTGAAGAAGTAGCAGAATTGCTGCGCACCACGCCAAACGCAATTTATGTCGCTATAGCCGAAGGCAGGGATGGTGAGACGATACCGCCAAGCACAAAACTCGGTCGCCGGAGGTTGTTTCTGAAAAAAGTTGTTCATCGCTGGTTTGATGACCTTGAAGATCAGATAGCTGCGTGAATACCGACGTACTTAGTTCAAGCCATGGGCATAAAGCTTTGGACGAAAACTGCCAGATCATATTCTGCAGTGCCAGATCACTGGATGGGAATGAATAACCCAATTTCCCCGCCTATACCTGCAATTACGAGCAATGATTGTCACAAAGCCACATGTGGCTGTTTCAAGAGATTATAGGTCGAGTTTCATCTGCCGCTCGACCTTGTGTTTCAACTCAACCCACTTTTCACCCTGACCCACTCTTCCTGCGATTTTTGAAATGTAACGTTGAGTAATGGCGGCACCTTCCGGTGTGGTCACGCCGTTGATGATAAGCTGATTTGCAATATCTTTTTGCTTGGTCAATTTATGAGTTTCGGCAACCTTTTCAATCTCTCGCCAAAGCCTATGTGCTTCCATCATCGACAACTCACCTGAACGCCGGTTGGCGGCGTTGTCAGGCGATTTGGCTTTGCCAGTCAGGTAAGATCGCATCCGAGCTTGAACATCAATTATATGTCCCAACACAGGGCCAAATTCGATGTACTCACTGCGCTTGCCAACCAGCTTGATTTCGCTCGTGTCAATGTCTTCTATTTCATCAGTGATGATCACTGAAAAACTGTGTTCAACCAGCAAATCAATAACCTCTTGATCTCTGATTTCTCTCCACGTTCGAATGACAAGTGTCGGTTTAATACGGCGTTTCGAAAAAATAACTGACAGGTTGGCTTTAAGCTCACCAAAGCGACGAACACTGCCTTCTTTGATCACAGTACCAAAGTCAGAACCTAGTTTCTCTTTGATGAAGGCAATCGTCTTCGCCTTTCTAGTTATCTGATCTTCTTTGTTAATGGTGCCCTTACCGACATAGATAAAAAAATCATTTCTGAACATCGAAAACTCCGGATTTCAGTTTTAGGCACCCTAGGGGGGCGTAGCCTACGATGGTAAAATAACGACAATATGCAAGCAATGATATAAAGTGTCATTATAGCTTCAGCAAACAATTCTGCTTGCTGGTGAAATTAACTGCTTATCAAAAAGGAAAAGCAAATGGACTGTAAATGGGAACATAACATGGATATCGAAAACCTAGGGCATGGACCTCAGTGTAGAGTTGTCAAGATTGATGAAGAGGATGGTCGTGTTTTTGTCAGGTACGCAGATGGCTCATCAGAGTCTTGGGAAAATGGCGTGTTACATGCTGACGGTGCCGCTGCGGTAGAACATGAGGGAGATCGCGAAGAATATTGGGTACACGGTCAGCTACATAGGACAGACGGTCCCGCCATTGAAGACTATATGCTCGGACCTCAAGAATACTGGATAGACGGCAAGCGTCATCGAGAAGACGGACCTGCCGTTGAATACTATGATGGATCAGGCGAGTGGTGGTTAGATGATATAGAGTACACGTTTGAGGAATACGTCAAACAGCTTCTACTGGCGGGTGCTAACTCATTAGACGTAATTATTTTGCTTTCAAATTACAGAGTGAATATCGCTGCCTGACCGAAGACAAAACACACCGGAATCCGAATAGGTTCCGGTGGTGTTTTCTACAATAAATTTGTGAATTTCTACAACTGAGTTCAAGCCAAGAGGCTGGAACTTGGGGCCTTGCATGCTAATCCCGTTAAGCAACCTACAACAATGCATAGACGACGCTGAACCCGATCAAAATGTGAAAACCAATATGACTATCAAATTTTTTCAAAGGTGCTGGCGAAAGATAAATACAAGTACACGTTCGCAACCGTGTATGGACAGAATGACAACATAATTGAACAAGATTCTTTGTGTCGTTCTGTCCGAATTAAACACAAACCGAGGCCCCCAGTGTTGCGAACCGCTGGGGGTCATTTTTTTAGGATAGAAACTTTAATAGGACAGACAATGAAACAGAACACGCAGACAGATTTTGACGACAATATTGAGATTAGCGATGAACCACAATTCTTTGATCGAATGATGAGTTATTCGATTTACGAAGCATTGAACCTCCCTCTACCAGAGTACGAGGTTGAGCAGTGGACGGAATTGGTCGATCACCTGAGAGGGAGATCAACTGACAAGTTAGACTCGAAAAGCAAAGCACAATTAATATCACCGGCAAGATTGAAGAAGAATACCACGCGAAGTGATGCCAACGTTGTTTCGTGGGACTTTTTTGTCATTGACATAGACTACAAATACGGCTGCGAGAAACCAGATGATATCCTTCCAGATATTGAGAAAAAATTGCAGCAGTATGAATACGTAATCAACAGCACGGGGTCGAACAAACGAAACCGGCCCGTCGAAGACTTTGAGAACAAGGATAGAGGCAAGTTGATACTCAACGATCTGGGGAACGTTGACTCTGTTTGTTTGAGAGTCGTTATTCCATTCGATCGAACCCTTCGTATTTCTGAAATACAATCGGTATCGGGCAAATCTTTATGGAGAAATTTGTGGAAAATACTGATTGATGACTTTGATGTAAATGCTGATCTGAATTGCAAAGACGAAAGCCGATGTTATGTCATGCCCGCAGATTTTCTGGGTGCTGTAAATGTATTCCATCACCACTGTGGAAGCCCAATAAGGGTTGATCCACTGGTGAACCAAGTGTGCGAAAAGGTGTCGTTGGAAAATAGTCAAGAAACATCAAACAGCACCGTGGGTTCTTCTCCAAAATCCAAAACCAGCGGGTCAGAACAAAAGCCTACGAAAACCATTA
Organism: Alphaproteobacteria bacterium; assembly: GCA_018654745.1. Lineage (GTDB taxonomy): Bacteria > Pseudomonadota > Alphaproteobacteria > UBA2966 > UBA2966 > JABILA01. Next base: position 6,989 of record JABILA010000076.1, on the reverse strand, counting down.
TTCAGGGTCACAGCACAGTCCATCAAGAACATGTCGTTGAAGCTCTGACCGCCATAGGTAGCGGTGAAACACTAGACTATCAGTCGTGGCGAGACATGTTTTGGGCATTAATGCATGAGCTTGGTGATGAGCAAAAAGCGATCTCGTTTGCAAAGGAATATGTTGGTGAAAATAATGCTGGAGAATACGAAAAGCTGGCATTGGACTACGATTGTGATCAGTCAAAACATACTTTTGGGACTCTGGTATATTTTGCTCAACAGGCGCAATCGGGTTTCGTGTCTTCATACAGGCCCACTGAGCCTGAAAACGGTTTGTTTGACCTAGCTGTTGTTGATCAATTGAAGTCCAGCTTGATCGCAAATGTTGTTTCGGGGCCGAGTGGTTGTGGCAAGACGTACAATCTTTTGAAATATCTGGACAAGGAATGTCGAACGACTAGACACAAGGCAATAGTGATCCAGATTTCCAAAAGTTTGAACAAGCAATCTCATGTGAATGCTGTCCACAACCGAGGTGTTTCTTATGCTAGTCACCTGATAACTGAGATCAATGAAAATACGGTCAGGAAGGGGCAGGTGTTGAAGTCGATTTCTGAGCACCTGAAGCAAGCCGACCCAGAGAAACCGGAGATACTCTTTATTACTCACCAGTCATTCTTGGCAATGCAAACAAACAGCCTCATATCTGACGATGAAGATGCGGTGTACATCAAAGAAGCTTTCAGGAAGAGGAAGTCGCACTGGAATGTTTACGTGGATGAAACCATGGATATCGTCGAAGACTTAACTCGGTCGTTGAAGCGATCACACGGGTTTTTCTTTGAATACTTTGATGTGAAAGATAGTGATCTACCGTCCTTCTATCGGGCAACCTCCAAGATCGGAAGGACGAGTAACAAAGAAGACAATGCTTTCGAAGGTCTTCGGGATTTGGCGACCAATCGGGACCAAGAAGACACCATGGAAACATTTAGAGACCTTTCAAATACAATATTTTCAGAACATGCTGAACTCTACATTCGGAAGAAGAACTATCATTCCATTCAGGATGTATCGAACAGCGATTCCAAAAAGTTGTTTGCCTACAAAGTGATTAAACCGCGTGTGTTCGAGGACTTTAAATCAGTCACGATATTGGCGGCGAACTTCAGCGACTCACTGATGATGAAGATATTCGATTTCTATGGCGTGAGGTTCAATGTACAGCATGAAATACAAAGTGCATGCGACCAACGAATGAAATCACATCCAAATGGTCATCTGCTGAACATCTACTATTTCTTCGAAGAGAACTGGTCTAAATCATTTAGAGATGACGATAGCAACACAGATGTTGACAAGCTGGATTTCATGAAAAAACAAACTGTTTCAAGTTTCCCGAAGCTTCTTTGGCAGGGGAACAAGGACATTCCAGATGATTTCTTTGACGATGTGATTGAACCAGACCCTGATCACGAAGGGGAATATCTGCAAGACATCGTTCGATTACCGAACAATCCGCATGGTTTGAACAAGTTTCAGTCTTATGACAACGTGGTGTTTCTGTCAGCGTTAAATCCCAATGAACAACAAGCCAATTTGTTCAAGGAATTTGGATTGGACGCAGAGGAAATACGGACGGCGATTGCATATGAAACTTGTTACCAATCGATCAACCGAACATCTCTTCGAGATACAGCTTCAGAAACTGAGAAAAATGTAATTGTAACTGACCGGCCATTAGCATCGTATCTGCAAAATCTGTTTATGGATTCGGCGGACCCGACTCAATTGGCCCCAATATTGGTGACAAAGAAGCCAAGGGGAAGACCTTTGCTAGGTGAACGAAAGTTAACGACAAAGGAAACATCTCAAAGAAACAGGGACAAAAAGAAACGATTGAACGGAAAAAGTAGTTGAATAGCGGGGAGGTTAACTACGTTGAGATATGAGGGAAGATATTTGCAATAAATATGGAAGTTTCTAAGTGAAAAACGTGACTTTATTCTCTTACTATAAGAGGATTAAATCACGCATATTTCCCAATAAATCGACCCAATAAACCAAGTTCAATTTTATACGTAGTTAACCAGCAACGCCGAGACGAGCCGACCTCTCAGTGGGTTTACACCTGCTTCCAGTCAGGTAGGACAAAATGATCTGCATTCGGTGAGAATAATGTCTCTCATGTCCCAAAGTATGTGTTGGGCAATGTTATGAGATATGGCGTTGTTTGTCTTTCAGGCCATATGCTGCCCCATAATATTGCGGATTGGTGATTCAGGTGCTTTGTCCCTGATTGCGAGGTCAACAAAATCACCATCACTTCCGCGAATGGAAATACGTAGTCTTAAACCACTACAAGAAAGATTGATTTGTCCGCTAAATGTGGTCAGAAGACCTGCCTGATTCACATAAATACCTGCACAAGGAAACCGAACTCAGGGTGCTCAAACCTGAATAGGGCACTAAGCACCCAGTCGGATGTCCTTGGCGAATAGTATGATTGGAAGGACAACAGACAATGGCATTAAACACGGCAGAAGAATTAATCATCAGGTTGGAATCAAGGCAACGTGAATCGGAAATTGACCGAAAAGAATGTGCTGATCAAAGATCGAGATTCAGTATCAACGATGACTACGAAATCAAGACAGATCGTATAGAACCTCTAATTGAGAATCTGGTTCTGTCTTCACCTGCATATGCAATCATCATCAATGGGAAGGTCATCAAAGATACAGATCAACTATTGTCATCAGCGGATGGTTTGGAAAGCATAACCGTGGAATTATTGGGCAATGAGATTGCTGAAGACAATGATGCAGTTCAAGAGGCGTCGAACTGCCTTCTGCGTCTGGATATGAATAGGTTCACATCATGAAAATCTGTGAACTTGTCGGTAGTGAGCCTGTTGATATGGCCGCAAAGAGATCAGATGATAGATTGAAGAATTTGGATTTAATGAAGAAACGCGAATCGATAAAAAAATCGAAACTACAGCTAAAGAAAAAGAGTGATGCTCTGCGAAAGGCAAGCCAACCTGATCCGGTAGCATGAAGCAGTTGGCCTTCGACAAGGCCTAGTAAAAAAAAGTTTCTCCGGCGATGCCAATTCAGGTGTAGTAATTCAGACCCTATCTGACAGCTAGCGATTTTGACGCGGCGTTTGTCAGATCAGGTCGAAACTACTTCAATTCAGGCTACTACCAAGACGACAATACGATTTCACTAACGCCCTCAATATTTGGGGTTTGTTTCCTTCCGCTTGCTGCAGCCTGCTTTTCAACATTTGTTTTGACGAAACGTAGAAGCTCGCTAGAAGTGATTTGATTGTCACCATTCTTATCAGCCTCGCCCTCAAGCCCTTTCATCAGGTAATAGCTGAATAGTCCGTGCTTCGCTTCAGGCAAGGAATAAGAAAGTTCTGACCCAGACGAAGCTGACAACACGGTAATATCAGTCAGGTTGGTATCAATCTCTCGATGAACGACCATTATTCCTCTGGCACTTGCTATCAGGGCTTCTGATGTGCGTGACAATCCGCTGTAGCAGGTATCCAGAAATATGGTTGCCCGTTTTGGCGAAGTCTGGGAGACTAGTTTCAATAGTTCATTTTTCGAGACGGCACTGTCTGACAACAGGTCGGGGTCACCATCCACTGGCAATAAATACACTCCGCTGTCATTTGATGATGCCAGCCCGTGCCCAGCAAAAAATACAAACACTTCACTTTTGTTCGCCTTAACGATGGACGGTAGCCAGTGCTTCAATGCTTTCTTGATATTGGTTTCAGTGGCATTTTTATCGACAAGTAGCATTATTCGTTTCTTTGGAACCCCAAGTGCGCGATTTGCGTAATCGTAAAATACTTGAGCGTCCCTGTTAGCAAACTGGGCGTCAGGGAAATTTTTATAGTTCTCTATCCCAATAATGAGAGCGACCGCATTTGGCTTCAGTGGAACCTCAACATTTCGTGGATCAAGCGCAGGAAATGACGTTCTGGTATCGGGTTCGATTTTCTCCCTTTTGATGACTACCTGATGCAGGGCACTGTTGTTCCATTCGTCGGTTGCCCTAAACAATACTTCCGTTCCGGAAACAGGGACATAAACCGAAACTTGGAAGTTGCCGCCGGTATCAACTTCGAATTCCTTTCCATTGGCAGTGAGTCTTGCCAGTCGACTGTCGTCGGATACATGGCCGTTGATCTGTAGGCTGCTCCCGTTCGCAACCAGACTGTGCGGTAGCCTAAACTTCGGTGCGAGTTTGTCTCGAACAATCTGTCTGGTTTGGAGCTTGGATGTTGAAGAATTCTGATTGATCTTGTCGGTTGCCTGTGCGGAACCAGTCTTCCATGGGAGGGATCGACTTACATCGACTGGCTTTCCCAGACTATTCAAGTCAATCTTGTTGTCCTGTTCAAAATTGTGATGTTTTGCGGCGTTTGCCCATGCCAATTCAAAACACTTGTCGATGTTGTAGGGTCTGTAGCTTTTAGCCATCCAGTATCTGCGAAAGAGTTCCCGAGCAGCCTTTTTATCCCTTAAGTCCGTTTTATCAGCAAGAAGGCTTCGGGCCTCTGGTTCGGCGGAACGTGCTCTTTTTCCATCACATGGGTCGAAAAAGGATTGAGAGAATGCGGGCGAAGCGAATGCTGAAATAAGTAAAAAAAGTAGCGAGCAATTGATAGCCCTCATCCGACTCGGTATCATCAGTTTAATGGCTCCCACCGCCACGGAGCCTTGCCGGTGCGACAGGCTACGACTTGGCGGGTGGTGAGGTTGCGATTTACACTTACTGTTTCGGAAATACTCCGGCAATAAGTCCCATCCTCTCGCTGTACAGTTCCCCACGGAGAATAGGACCCATGGGAAAATGTATCTATAAACCATGATACGGTTTCACCTCGTGATGAGTCTTCAGCAACCTTTTGAAATGCCCATATGGGTTTGTCGATCTTGTTCTGGGAAATGCTTCCACTCTCAAACTGTCGGCGAGCTTCCTTCCTGTGTTCCATAATTTGGAAAATGTAGGATTTGTGGAAATCATCTATCGTTGGTCGATACATGAACTCAGAGCATGCGGAAATCGACAATAGTAAAGCAACGGCCTGAAGCATTTTAGGGCTTGCATGGAACACTGTTTGAATGTTCATTTTCAGCTTGTCGCCGTTGCCCAATTCAAAGCAAATTGAGGTCATTCTCTGGGGGCTACAGCAAATCACAACATCAAAACTTCACGGCCTCTCGATTGCCCTGCCAATGTTCAATTGCTCACTGATGGGATAGCTTCCCAGTCATGACTCAATGCTTCGTCATTCTCAATGTCGATTTCTCTGAAGCCAAAGTTACACATGTTTTTACATTCGTAAATTTGTGCATCTATTTCCTTGTTCGGGTCTTCACCGTCCTCCATCTTAACGCCGTCGACGATATCCAGACGAACGGTGGCCAAAATATTGAGGCAAATCGACAATCCTTCGTCACCGGCGTCACATGTTAGTTGCTCCACTCGGACATCAAGTATGTCTGGAATATCCTTCTTAGTTAGGTCTTCAAGGAAGATTTTTGGAGTGGTTTTGAAAATCAATTCTGGATTCGAAAAATTGTCAGCAAATACTTCCAACCAAAGGTGCGGAAGCAACATAGCATCCATTTTTTCATATTCTGGGTCGTCTCCAAATTCTTTAGCTGCCTCTGGGTCTGGACGCATACTGGTAGGAAGCAAATCGTCTATTTCTTCACCACTCTTACATCCAAAAAATCCCAGAAATTTTGAAGCTTGATCAGCATTTAGTTCAAGGTCTTGATCTACAATAAATGTGAAATTGTACTTCATGAAAAACTGTCCTTTCCATATATTGGTCGAATGACTGCGCTGGCCTAATCGCCGAAGGAATGAGTTTCCAAGTCACCACTTTCTTCCGCTTCGTCATATTCTGTGCCGTTTGGCCACACTTCGACATCAATACTCGCGGACTCTTTCTTTGCAAATTCCTCGATTATCTTCAACATTCCTTGCTGAGAAGTCACAGAAACTCGCTCGTCATCTACATCCAATCCGTCTTGGAAAATTTGCTGACCTTCTATTTCAGCACGTAGCTTCTCTGCAACTTCTTCGTCTGGGCAATCAATGCCGAAGTCGAACTCAGCCATAGTACCTATTCCTTTATTTCGTATTCCAAAAAGCAGAGATTTGTCTCAGCAAGGTCCCAATATCGCCCCTAATCCATCTCATCCAAGAAAATGTCCATGTTCTCTAGAATTTCAGTCCAATCTTGGTGTTCAGATGGCAAGTCATTTCCGTCTGCATCAAACCAAAAAGCTTGCTTATCAGCTTCCTCACCCTCTTCATCCAAGAATAGAACTGATTTGATATGAACTGGGTTAGATACTTCGTAGAAATCGGACCTGATGATACGCGTGATTTTTTCTATTCCATCGTCTTCAGACTCAGAGGTCATTTCGATACATTGAAACTTATTTGTGTATGTTCCAAACTCGATAGACTTATCTTGTCCTAAAACGAATATTTCTAAGTCTGAAAGTTTATCTACAAAGATTTCTTCAGGACCCTCAAGTTCGTACAGATTAGTTTTGGCGTCCGAATCATAATTTCCCATGTTCCCAATATCCTTGTTATCTTGTTTTTCATTCACAATACCAGAATCTGATTGAGATTCTGATGCGGTTTTTTTCAGTCGCTTGATCGTCAATAGCAGCTATAGAATCTGTTTCTGTTGCGTCACTGGTCAAGCTCCTTTGGCGAGACCCAAAAACAAAAGGGTTTCTTTGTCCAACTCTTTGGTCAAAACTCTAAGTTCTCAAAAAGTCATTCTGCAAAATACTAGGTATCGATCACGCAATATGATTGGTATATCTAATCAAAACGGTACGGGGTCCTTTTTCGAAGATTTTGACAGTCCTGTTAGGAATAGTAAAGGGACCGTCTCAGTGGCAAATGGAATCGTCAAAATTCATCGGTATAGTAGCCGAGCAACTGTACC
>JABILA010000130.1 GCA_018654745.1 Alphaproteobacteria bacterium | reverse complement strand
GTCAAAATGCCGTCCTTGCCTGTCAGCTTCTGGCCATCTTGCAGGGCAGAAAGAGCTGTATCAAAATCAAAATCATTTCGCATGTGTCATTCCTTTTCTTCAGTTTAAAGAAATGACACGGAATTTCTAACGCTCCCTTTTAGGCTTCGTGGTTACCGTCATTATATGCTACGTATTTTGGGATTATGTTCCAACAACTAAACTCTTGGGATGGGGCGCAGCAACAACAGCAATAGCAATATTCCGGTATGGACAGTATCTAGCTTACCAAAGGGATTCCGAAGCAAACATAAATGCTGATAAATGGCTGTTAAGGTTTGTTAGCAGTTTAGTTATCCATTCCTTGGTAATCAGTTTCGCCAATTGGGAACTGTATCCTGAACGTGACTTCACACAACAATTGTTATTCGTTCTGATAATTATGGGTGTTGCTTCGGGCGGAGCCATTGTGCTGGCAGCACACCTACCTTCTGCTACGATTTTCACGGTAGTGCTGCTTTCGCCTCTGGCTTTCCGCTTTATCGTTGATCCTACCTTTCCATTCCTTTACGGGCCGTTGACCCTCGTCTATGCCATCTTATTGATCAATACATCGCGCGACCTTTCAAAATCCATATCGCGATCTACTCGTCTGCAGCATGAAGCGGAGCAAGCTAAAGAACGAGCCGAAGCTGCTGATCGAGCGAAATCACAGTTTCTTGCCAATATGAGTCATGAGTTGCGCACACCGCTGAATGCGATCATTGGTTTCTCTGAAGTTTTGCAGCGACAAGTCTTTGGTTCGATTGGCAGCAATAAGAACCTCGAATACGCCAATGATATTCATGATGCTGGCAGACATTTACTCAGCCTGATTAGCGATATCCTCGATCTCTCAAAGATCGAAGCTGGTGAACTAGAAATTGAGGTGAAGAAAGTTAATATAAATTCCGTGATTGAGAGTGCTTGGCGAATGCTCAGAGACCGGGCGCAAAACAAGAATGTCACGATTGACCTTGCGCTTGATCCAGAATCCATAAATATCTCTGGTGATGAACGGGCTATCAAGCAAGTCGTCATAAACCTGCTGACAAACGCCGTGAAATTTACGCCAGACGGTGGCCGAGTGACGATACTAACCACAAACAATCCCGATGGTGGCGCAATACTCAAATTCACAGATACGGGTATAGGTATCGCAGAAGCTGATATCCCCTTGATACTGCAACCGTTCGGCCAAGTTGCTTCGAGTTATAGCCGTGAACATGGCGGCACAGGTCTAGGCTTGCCTCTATCTAACAGCTTGGTAAACCTTCAAGGTGGAACACTTAATATTGAAAGTCAGATCGGAGTAGGAACAACGGTTACAGTGTACCTTCCCGCAAACGGTAAACAAAACACTGATGATATCGCAGCAACGCCCGACATTTTTGTGCCAGAATCGATTAAAGCATGATCCTCTGTGGTTGAAGGAGCCCCATTCAGGACCGAACTGCCAACGACGGAAAATGTATCAATTTCTAACTGAATTTGAGTGGCCATCTGAGTCCGCTATGGGTCCAGGCTGTGTCAAAACGCATAGCGTGATATGATTCTGTCATTGTTTTGGCGGAGGGTCTTATGAAGCGTTTCATTGAAGGCGAAGATCGCAGCCAGTGCACTTTGTTCCCCGAACATTTGGATGATTACGTCGGTGAGGACAACCCGGTACGGGTGGTCGATGTATTTGTCGATGAACTTGATCTGGGCGATCTGGGCTTCAATCGGGTTGCGCCACAGGCAACGGGTCGGCCGGGCTACCATCCGTCGGTTCTGCTCAAGCTCTATATCTATGGCTATCTCAACCGGGTTCAGTCGAGCCGTCGATTGGAGCGCGAAGCCGGTCGCAATGTTGAAGTGATGTGGCTAACCGGTCGCCTGGTTCCGGATCACAAGACGATAGCCAACTTCCGTAAAGATAATGGTCCTGCGATTCGTAAAGTCTGTGCCCAATTTGTTGGCCTGTGTCGCCAGCTTAATCTGTTCGCAGATGCCAGCGTGGCGATTGACGGTAGTAAGTTCAAGGCCGTCAATACCCGCGATAAAAACTTCACCAGGGGTAAGGTAAAGCGGCGCATGGATCAGATTGAAGAGAGCGTTGGCCGTTATCTGCATCAACTGGATAGCGCCGACCGGCAAGAGCCTTCTCGTGCGCGAACAATGACGACGGAACGTTTGAACGAAAAAATCGAGACGCTCAGGCACGAGATGCAACGCTTGCAAAATCTTGAAGTCCAGATGCTGGCAACGCCCGGTCAGCAGATATCCCTGACAGATCCTGATGCCCGTTCGATGGCGACGAGTGGCCGGGGCAGCGGCATGGTCGCTTACAATGTGCAGTCCGCCGTGGATACCAGACATCATCTGATTGTCGCCCATGAGGTGATCAATTCTGGCTCCGACCGTTCTCAACTCTCCACCATGGCGAAACAGGCCAAAGCAGTCCTCAAGACAGACAAACTCGATGTCGTCGCTGATCGCGGCTACTTTAACAGCCTAGAACTTTTGGCCTGCGATAAAGCCGGTATCTCGGTCACTTTGCCGAAGCCGATGACTGCGGGAAACAAGGCCAAAAGCCATTTTGGCAAACAGGACTTTCGCTATGTGAAGGAGGATGACGTTTACATCTGTCCCGCTGGTGAACGATTGGCTTATCACTACACAAACGAAGAAAAAGGGCTGACGCTACGCCGCTACTGGACCAACCAATGCCAGCACTGCACCATCAAGCTCCAATGTACGACAGGTAAAGAACGCCGGATCAGGCGATGGGAACACGAACAAATCCTCGAAGCTATCCAGAGACGCCTTGACGAAAACCCGCAGAAAATGCGGTTGCGGCGCGAGACTGTCGAACATCCCTTCGGCACGATCAAGTCCTGGATGGGCTATACACACTTCCAGATGAAAACCCTGAAACATGTCGGCACCGAGATGGCGCTGCATGTGCTGTCCTACAATCTCAAGCGCGTCATCAATATCATCGGCATCGCCCCACTGATTGTGGCGATGAGAGCAGCATAGGGGCTTGTCAGCGTCATTTTACGCCCGATCCCAGTCAAACCCCCGCACATATCGACATAACCGGATCAGATACCTATATCAGGCGCAAAAACCACAAACCCGCAATATCGACCGCCCCAAATAACAGGAACTCTCACCGCCGATGGCAACGAGCGTTTTGACACAGCCTGG
>JABILA010000126.1 GCA_018654745.1 Alphaproteobacteria bacterium | reverse complement strand
CTGGGGGTCGAGCGGTCGCAGGTTCAAATCCTGTTCCCCCGACCATTAATAACCCGCCCTGTTCCGGATAGAGCAGGGCGGGTTTTTATTTGTTATCCAACTTTAATCCATGATCAGGAACGCAGTTTGTCAGTCTCGAAACCGGTATTGGGCATTTTCTGTGCCATTGGTGTGATCTTCGTCTGGTCGGGGTTTATTGTATTTTCGCGCGCTGGTGTTATCACCAACCTGACGCCCTATGACATGACGGCCTTGCGTTTCATTGTTGCCGGATCGTTGGTGCTGCCATTCATCTGGTCATGGTGGCCCCGCCAGTTGCCTTTGAGTGCGACAGTTATCATGGCCGTTTGTGGGCCAGGGGTTGCCTATACCCTGCTGATGTATCTGGGTTTGACCGATGCCAGTGCAGCTTATGCCGGGGTTTTTGCCAACGGTTCACTGCCCGTTTTCACCACTTTACTGGCGATGGTTATCACCCGGGAAGTGCCGGCCCGAAGCCAGTTTCTGGCGATTGCTATTATCGTTGCCGGTGGTGTTATTTCGGGTATTCCTGGCATGGCCACCGGCGGTGAAAATCTGGTTACAGGTATTCTATTGTTCCTGTCGGCCTCCGCCTTGCTGTCGGTTTATGTCTTTGGTGTGCGTTATTGGCAGATAACGCCTCGCCAGGCATTGGCGCTTGTGACGATACCAAATGCACTTGTATTTCTGCCCGTCTGGTACTTTTTGATGCCATCGGGCCTGGCTGAAACCGAACTCTCGACAATTATTTTCCAGGGGCTATTTCAGGGATTGGGACCGGGTTTTCTGGCTGTCATTCTATTTGCTGTGGCTGCCATCCATTTGGGGCCAACGCCAACCGCCGGCTTTGCCGCCGCCGTGCCTGCCAGCGCGTCCTTTATGGCCATGCCTGTGCTTGGTGAATATCCGGCACCCATGGAATGGACAGGCATTGTGGTTGTCACGGCTGGCCTCGTGCTGCTGATCGTCCGGCGATAGGACCTTGCCACGTGCGGAATTTTCCTGTGGTCCGTCTCGCAATCGGCTGAAACGTCCCCATATCCAGAAAACGGCTTTTCTCCAAGGCTTCCCCCAAACAGGAAATAACCTGACATGCGCAAAGTGACCCGCCAGGCGTGAGCAAGAACCTTCCTGTCATATTCCTGTTTATCACGGTCATGATCGATTCCATGGGGATCGGTTTGATCATGCCGGTGATGCCGTCACTGATCATCGATCTGGGTGGGCAGGACCTCAGCAACGCCGCAATCTGGGGCGGGTTCCTCGCGGCCATATTTTCCGTCATGCAATTCGTTTGTGGCCCAACTGTTGGCAGTATCTCTGACCGCTTCGGTCGACGACCTGTGCTGCTGATTTCCCTGGCTGTGTTGTCCATTGATTATCTGATCATGGGCTTTGCGCAATCCATGTGGATGCTGGTCCTGGCTCGTATCTTTGGCGGTATTACCTCGGCAACCCAGTCCACGGCCAATGCCTATATGGCAGATATTTCATCGCCGGATAAAAAGGCCCAGAACTTTGGTCTGATGGGTGCCGCCTTCGGAGTTGGTTTCATTTTGGGACCGGTTTTGGGTGGCGTCCTGAGTGAGCTGGGGCCGAGAGCACCATTTTTTGCCGCCGCAGCCCTGGCCGCGATCAACACAGTCTTTGGCTTTTTCGTCTTGTCGGAGACGGTGACCGATGCCATTCGCAGGCCTTTTCGCTGGCGACGTGCCAATCCTTTTGGGGCGTTCAGGTATATCGGTAAACTGCCAGGTGTGACCCGGTTGTTGATTGTCTTTTTCTTCTACAATATCGCCTTTTTTGTCTATCCCAGCATCTGGGCCTATTACACCCAGGAAAGCTTCGGCTGGGATGCAACAATGGTGGGTGTATCCCTTGGGGTGTTTGGGTTGTCCATGGCCCTGGTTCAGGGAGGATTGATCCGCGTGGTCATTCCGCGGTTTGGTGAGCACAACACAGTTATTCTCGGATACTCGATCACGATCGTGGCCTTTCTGGTTTATGCACTTGCGACCGAAGGCTGGCAGATATTTGCACTTGCACCGCTGACGTCTCTGGGCATCATCGGCGGGCCTGCCTTGCAAGGCATCATGTCACGGGCGGCAAGAGATGATCAGCAGGGTGAATTGCAAGGTGTACTCACAAGTGTCGGTGCCGTCGGTGCGGTCATAAGTCCTTTGTTGATGACCAATGTCTTCGGGTATTTTACAAGCCCGAATGCGCCGATCTATTTTCCGGGCGCACCCTTTTTCCTTGCCATGGCGCTGGTCGCGCTTTCTCTGGTAATATTTCTGGGGCGCAAGCGTTTGCAAGCGCCCTCGACAGAAGCCAGCACGACTTAGATTATCCAGAGGTGATAGCGGAGCCTGACGAAATCCACATCGAATAGGGAAGCACAGCTTGATGACAGTTATAAACATTCAGTTCACGTTGTTTTCTGCCTTCTATTCCCCCTTGATATCTGCCATTTCCGGCGGGTTCCTAAAAGCTGAAGGGTTGGAACCGAAGTGGTCGGTCTCGCCACCCGGCGTGTCTGCGATTGCAGCGCTGGAGGATGGTTCCGCGCACGTTGTCCAGTCAGCCCTGAGCCAGGGATTTACAACACTGGCCAGTGGCGATGTCCCCACGGCAGTTCACTTTGCCCAGATAAACGAAATGGACGGATTTTTCCTGACAGGTCGCGATGCTGATCCTGATTTTTCGTGGCAGAAACTGGAGGGGGCGGAAGTTGTCTTGTTCAAGGGTGGCCAGCCGCTGGCGATGTTCAAATATGCCTGTCACAAAGCCGGTATCGACTTTGGCAAGATCAAGGTGATCAATGTTGGCGGGGCAGCAGACATGGACAAGGCCTTCCGGGACGGGCAGGGCCAGTATGTCCAGCAGCAAGGACCGTTTCCACAGCAACTGGAAGCAGATGGCATTGGCCATATTGTGACCCAGGTCGGGCCTCAGATCGGACCCTGTGGTTTCTCCAGCCTGGCTGCGACACGGGAATGGCTGCAAAGCGATATGGCGAAGGCCTTTACCCGCGCCTACACCAAAACCCGGATATATATGAACGAAGCGCCAGCTGCACAAATCGCCAGCGCTGAAAAAGAGTATTTTCCGTCAATTGATGAAAGTGTGCTGGAAAACTGTATCGCGACCTATCAAAAACTGGGTTGCTGGACGCCTCACATTGAAATTTCGCGACCGGCCTATGAAGTCACTCTGGATGTCTTTGAATATGAAGGCAGTCTGAAAGAACGTTATGCCTGGGATCAGGTTTGCTGTGATCCGCCAGCTACAGATTAACCAAGGTCAAGAAAAATGGCCAACTGCGCGATATATCGTCGCGTTTTGTCTTTTGACGGTTTGCGGCAGGCTGTGGGGCGGGTAAACTCCGCCATCATTTACAACAACAGTTTTTGACATGAACAGTACCGAAAATATTCTTCAGTCCGCGTCCCTGACCTCGGCACGCAATAATCAGCGCCAGATCGCCTTTTGGTTACTGCTGATCTGCGCCATGATTTTTGCCATGGTGGTCCTGGGTGGCGTAACCCGGCTGACCCATTCCGGCCTCTCGATGACGTCCTGGAAGCCACTTACAGGTTGGCTGCCGCCGTTGACAGATACAGCATGGATGGCTGAGTTTGAACGTTACAAGACCTTCCCTGAATATCTCAAGGTCAATCAGGGCATGGACCTCGCGGGGTTCAAGGCTATTTTCTGGTTCGAGTTTTCCCATCGCGTGCTTGGGCGCTCGGTTGGTATCGTCTATTTACTGCCGTTTCTGTACTTCCTGTTTCGTGGCAAGGTCGAACAAGGCCTGGGTCCGAAACTCTGGACCATGTTCGTTCTGGGCGGCCTGCAGGGCGCTCTGGGCTGGTGGATGGTTGCCAGTGGTCTGGTAGATCACCCCGATGTCAGCCAGTACCGCCTGACGGCTCACCTGGGCCTGGCAGTTGTGATTTATGCCTATGGATTGTGGATTGCCATGGGACTACTGGTTCCGGCCTCTACCCATCATCGCGAGCGTGTCGACAAGCTGTATCGCTTTGCCCTGGTGCTGGCAGGCGCGGTCTTTGTTGTGATGCTTTCTGGTGGCCTGGTGGCGGGTCTGGACGCGGGATTTGCCTATAACACTTTCCCGACCATGAACGGTCAGTGGATCCCCGACGGTATCCTGTCCATGACCCCGTGGTATGTAAATCTTGGTGAAAATACCATTACGGTGCAGTTTGATCACCGTTGGCTGGCGACCCTGACAGGGGCCGGCGTTGTGCTGTACTGGTTCCGCACAATGTCTGTTGATCTGTCGCCAGGTGTGCAGGGGATGCAGCACTTGATGTTACTGGCCGTGCTGGGTCAGATCACTCTTGGTGTTGTGACCTTGCTGTATGTCATACCGGTGCCTCTGGCCGCCGCACACCAGGCGGGTGCCATGGTCTTGCTGTCAACCGTTCTGGCTGCCGCTTACGCCCTGAAAGCTGAAAGCTGACCTGTGACTGACAAGACTTCATCCGGCTTTGTCACGGTTTTTGTGACGGCGGCCAACAAGGATGAAGCCGACGTCATTGCCCGGACCCTGGTTCAGGAACGGCTGGTTGCCTGTGCCAATGTCATGGACGGCATCAGGTCGTATTTCCAGTGGGAGGGTGACGTCCAGGCAGAAGACGAAGTCGTGCTGTTGGCCAAAACACGATCGGCGCTGTTCAGCGATATCGAAGACCGTGTTAAAGAATTGCATTCCTACGACTGTCCCTGCATCGTTGCCTGGCCTATTGAGGTCGGCAGTGCTGATTATCTGGCCTGGATAGAAGCCGAAACCAAAGCCAAATGACCTTTTGACGCATAGCTGCCCTGCGCAGGTCGCAGGTGACTTTGGTCAAATGACCGGATAATCTCGCCGCATGACCCGATTATCGACAAATCTGACACTCGCCTATTCGTGCCTTGCGCACGCCTATACGCACATGTTCATCCTGCTGTACGCCACCGTTGTTCTGGTGCTGGAGCGGGAGTGGGGCCTGACATTCTCGGAATTGCAATGGCTGTCTGTGCCGGGGTTCGTCATGTTTGGCGTGGCAGCCTTGCCTGCAGGATGGCTCGGCGACAAATGGAGTTCGCCTGGCATGATGGCCGTCATGTTCATCGGTCTTGGTGTGGCATCGTTTGTCGTTGGATTGGCGGAAGGTACAACGGGTATACTTGTAGGCTTGACGTTGATCGGAACATTTGCCGCCATCTATCACCCGGTGGGTATTCCCTGGCTGATGAAAAATGCCGAAAACCCCAGCCGGTCCCTGGGCCTGAACGGTGTGTTCGGCAGTGGTGGAACCGCGATAGCAGCCATTACAGCCGGTGCCCTGGCAGATTACTGGACCTGGCGCGCGGCCTTTATGGTGCCGGGCACAATCAGTTTCATCACCGGTGTGGCTTTCCTCTGGTCCATGAAAGTCGGGCATATTGTCGAAGCCGAGCAGGACCGGAAGCCGCAACCACAATCCAGTGCCGGTGATATGAAGCGTGCCTTCATGGTGCTGGCATTTACTGTTGTCTGCACCGGCATGATTTTCCAAAGCACGTCAGTCAGCCTGCCCAAAATATTCGACGAACGTCTGACGTCGTGGTTAACGGGTGACGGCGGTGAAATCAGCGCCATCGGTATTGGCGGCTTTGTCAGCATTGCTTATGCCTGTGCGGCTTTCGCCCAGATCATCGGTGGTGAACTGGCTGAACGCTATAATCTGAAATGGGTTTACCTGCTGAGTCAGCTTGTACAGGTCCCGATCCTGTTGCTTGCCTGGGCTAGTCACAGCCCGGTATTGATTGTTCTGGCAGCCTTGATGGTCAGCATGAACGTGTTGGGACAACCGGCTGAAAATACCTTGCTGGGGCGTTACACACCGCTGGCCTGGCGGGCCCGTGTATTTGGCGCCAAGTTCGTCCTGACCTTAGGCATCAGTTCTCTTGGTGTGATGATGGTACCGGTCCTGCACAAAATGAACGGCAATCTGGATTTCCTGTTTTTTATAATGGCCGGATTTGCGGGAACAGCCGGCCTTATTGCGATGTTGTTGCCCTCTCACAAGCAAAGCCCGGTTCAAGTCGCGGAACCCGCCGAGTAAGATCGTCTGAAATTCGTCATGACCGGGCGTGACGAAAAAAAGGGAGTCAGCTTTTTTTCTTCTTCATCTTCTGCAATTGCGCCTTGAATTTTTCACAAGGATCGATGTTCTCGAGGCGCGCTGTGAACCAGACAAAGTCGAAGGGCAGTGCGCCGCCATATTGTTCGGCATAGTCGTCAGGAGCCTGTGCTTCTTCCTGCACTTCGATGAAGGCAACACTGACAATCGTGGTATCCGGCAACCGCAAGCGAAGGTAGCGTGGCACGGCGCGATCAGACCTGACGTGACCTGAACCTGCAATTAAAACAACGCTGGAACGATTATCCAGACTTTGTATCAGCGCGTCGGCCAGAACAGCATCCCTGGCCTGTTGCACCTTGAACACGGATCCAAGATGCGCCTTTGGCATCATCTTGCAGTGCGATTCAAATAGGTCATCTTCCAGGCGCCTGGTTTGTTCTTCGTTCAAGGGTATATCAAGTTTACTTCGGGCGAAGATATCAGCGGGCAATGCGTCAAAGCCCTGACGCGCCAGTTTACGTGACCAGCTGCGCGGGAAGTTGGCGGCGATTATAGGTGATCCGGCGGCGAAGGCAGTATTGGCGATGGGGGCGTACATATCCCAGGATGGCCATCCGGTATCCTGCCATTGGACGGCTTCTCCCAGACCAGCCGCGTCCATGGGATTTGATTTCAAAAAAGCGTTCAGCGCAGCTTCCTGATCCCAGTTCAGCATTTCAAACGCGACCGCCGGGCGTCTCCCGGCCTTGATCAGTGATCGCAGTATCGTCGTCTGATGAATATGATGATCCGGGTTATCATGCTTTTCACCGAGCAACACGAAAGTTGCTTTTGATGATGCCGCTATCAGGTCGTCATATCCAACAAACTGCTCGTTTGTCACGGCCCAGATTTTGCCTGTCAAAGCATGGTCTACTTCCAGTGTCGCGCGTGGTAGCTGGCTCTGGCATGCCGTCAACAAAAGGAAAGCAGCGGCGATAAACTTTTTCACAATGTCAGCCTCAGGAAAATCCAGAAGACGGTCATCATCTGCGCCAGGTTGATCAGAACACTGACCCGATGCAGTTTCGAAAACCGGGCAGCACCAACTGCATCTCCATCATCACGCAAATCCCTTGCGCGATTAATGACCGGCAACAAAAACATTTTAATGACGACAAACAGGACGGCCATTCCTGCCAATACGGCGGCTTCCATTCGATACCAGATTGGCAAAGCAGACAGCACGGCCAATATCGCCATCACCTGATAATAGATTGGAAAAACGTCTCGCAGGAATTCAGCCGCAACAGGTCGTTCAAGCTTGGCGAAAACCAGAGGCGTCATGAAAACGGCATAAAAGACCATGCCCCCCAGCAGCAAGGCCGTGAATGTCAGTGCAGCAGAATGCAGGGTTAACCCGTCCATGCGTTCACCATAAGCCTTATAGTTGGAATTCTCAGATAAAACTGAAAACCAGATATACGCAGAGGAAAATTGTCACCAGCAGTACCATGTTACCGGTTGTCCAGGTACGGGCCATGCTGCCTTCAGGACCGTGGTGTTGCCAGACATAATCCAGGATGCTGTTCAGGCCGCTCATGGTGCGTTCCCGAATGGCTTTGTCCGTATTGCCGATGAACGTTCCAATCCGATCAATGATCGCCGTGGCGAGGCGGCGGTAAAACCAGTCGGTGTCCAGTGAAATGGTCAATGTCCGTTTCATCATTGGCAGCATCAGGAAGAAAGCCAGTCCGGCAAAAAGCAGCAGCTGCAAGGCATTCAGAAGATGCGCATCCGTATAGGGTTCGTAATCCACAGCGAAAGGCAGCAGGGCATAAAGATGTTCCGGCCAGACACCCAGGCCGATACAGAAGGCGGAAAACAGGATCATGGCAAAGCGCATGTTCCATGGCGGATCCTTGGGACGCAAACCGGAATCTTTCTGGAAGAACACAAACCACGGAAACTTGATTCCGGCATGCAGGAACACACCGGCAGACGCTGCCATCAGACAGAACCACAATAGCGCCAGATGTTCATTGGCGGCGGCCTGGTTGATCATGGATTTACTGACAAAGCCGGATGTCCAGGGGAACGCCGAGATTGCGAGCGCACCTATAGTGCCGCACAACGTCGTCAACGGCATACTCTGGAACAGCCCCCCCAAATCTGTGCATTTTCGTTTGCCCGTCATATAGAGAACCGAACCTGCTGACATCAACAGCAGCGCTTTGTAGATGATGTGGGCGAAGGCATGTGCCGCCGCGCCATTCAGCGCCATTTCAGTGCCGATGCCGATGCCCGTCACCATGAAACCAACCTGGTTCACAATGCTGTAGGCCAGGATGCGGCGCATGTCGTTTTCCAAAAGCGCCATGGTGATGCCATAGAAAATCATGAATACACCGACGTAAATCAACAGCTCCGTGCCAGGGAATGTCCGGATCAAAACATAGACGGCTGCCTTGGTCGTAAAGGCCGACAGGAAAACAGTGCCACTCCATGATGCTTCGGGGTAGGCATCCGCCAGCCATGCCGACAGGGGGGGGGCTGCGGCATTCACAAGGATACCAGCCAAAATCAGCGCAGTTCCTACTGTGTCCGGTTTCATCTCTGTCAGGACCACCCCACCAGTGTCAAAGACGTAGAGGAATATGCCGGTCAGCATCAAGGCACCACCGAACATGTGCACCATGAAATAGCGCATGGCGGCCTTTGTGGCCTGCGGTGTGTCTGCGGATAGCAACACTATGGTTGATCCCAGGGCCATGATTTCCCAGAACACAAACAGCGTAATCAGATCACCGGCAAAGGCGACACCAACGGCACTCCCGGCATAGGTGAAGGCCGCAGACAGTTCCAGAATGCGTTTCTGGTTCAGGGCAAAAAGGCCACCAGCAAAAGCCATCAGCGAAAAAATCAGGGCAAACAGGCGTCCAAGCGCATCGACATTGACGGTGATAATCTCGTACCCCATCAAGGTGAAAGCGGGTGAAGCACCCTCCGGCATATGCCAGACCTGCCAGATCGTCAGCAGGGGCAGAGCCAGAACCAGTAAAGGACGCAGGAAGGGGCCAACGATCGGTAACAGAAAGGCACCGAAGACCAGGATCAGGCCGGGTGGGAGACTACTGATCGTCATAGTAGGTATCCTTCCGACCAATGAATTTGCCAAGGAGTTTGGCGACCAGAACCATCGCGATGCAGGTCAGCAATCCGTACCAGGCGTGAAAACCAAAAGTGCCATCAATACCGAAATGTGGATGTGGTGTCAGATATGTGTCGCCGTAAACCAGTACGGCCAGAACGGCCAGGCCGATAATCCAGAGAACCTTGATTGTGCCTTTGCGAACCAGCCAATGGGGTTTGGCAACCGGCACGGCAGGTGCTTCCGGCATCGGGCCATTTGTTTTAGGTGTGTCGATATTTGCTGGTGTTTCAGTCATGACATCAATTCACCGGTGCAACGATAAGGCTGGCAAGATGGTGCAATGGGTCCGGAAACAGGAACAGGGCAATGCAGCCCAGTGCCGTGAAGGACAAAGCCGCAACGCTGAGCGCAGGCGCTTCCTTGAAGACCGGTTTACCATCATTTTGGGGGTCAGGCGTGTTGAAAAAGGCGTAAATGGAAACAGGCAGCAAGTATCCGATGGATAGCAGGGAGCTCAGCATCAAGACACCGATCATCGCGACTTCACCGGCTTCCAGTGCGGCCATACCCAGCATCCATTTGGACCAGAGTCCGCCCATGGGCGGTGCCCCGATAATACTGAGCGCACCAATAGTGTAAGCCGTCATGGTGATCGGCATGGTTCGGCCAATGCCACGCATCTGACTGATCTCGGTTTTATGTGTCGCCACCAGAATCGCTCCGGCGCAAAAGAACAATGTGATTTTTCCAAAGGCATGCATGGCAATATGCATGGTACCGCCGATCACTCCGGCTTCGGTCGCCAACATGGCGCCCAGAATGATGTAGGATAACTGACTGATAGTCGAATAAGCCAGGCGGCGTTTCAGATTGTCCTGACGAATAGCGATGATCGAGGAGATCAATATTGTCGCTGCCGCCAGCCACATCAGGAATTCTCGCACACCAATGTCAGCCAGCAGATCAAGTCCGAAGATGTAGACCGAGATTTTCAGAATGGTAAAGACACCGGCCTTCACAACAGCCACGGCATGCAACAAGGCACTGACCGGGGTAGGGGCCACCATGGCCGCGGGAAGCCAGCGATGAAAGGGCATCAAGGCCGCTTTACCGACACCAAAGACATACAGCAGCAGTAACAAACTGATGACGACATCAGATGCCTTGCCGGCAAGGATGCCGCCTTGCGTGAAATCCAGAGTGCCAACGGTAAAGTATGTGATGATTATGGCCAGCAATTGAAAGGCGACGGACGTGCCGATCAAAATACCGAAATAGGTACGGCCCCCGCGTTTGGCCTCAGCCGTACCAGAATGCGTCACCAGTGGGTAGGTCGACAGGGTCAGGATTTCGTAAAAAATGAACAACGTGAACATGTTGCCTGCAAAGGCAATACCCATCGTTGACGACAACGCGACCGCAAAGTAGGCGTAAAACCTGGTCTGGTTTTTCTCGTGGTGGGCCCGCATATACCCGATGGCGTACACGGATGTGACAATCCACAGGAAGCTCGCGATCAGGGCGAAGACCAGTCCCAGGGGCTCGACTTCAAAGGCGATGCTCAGCCCCGGCAATACTTCGAGCAATGATATGGAAGGTCTGCCCCCTGCCAGAACAGGCGTCAGCAGTGAGGCAACCAGAATAAACAGACAGGTCGCCGTCACCAGCGTTACTGTCTCGCGCAGGTTCGGTTTGTGCCGCGCGCCAACAATGCCGAGGACGCCAATCAAGGGCACCAGCAAGGCAGCGATAATGGCGATGCTACCGGTCATCCACCGATCCCCAGCAGTTGACGGGCGGCTTCGGCGGCAGTCTCAACAGGCAACGATGTTTCAATTCCGAAATAGACACTGGCACCGGTCAGAACATAGATCGGTATCAACATGGACAAGGGCGCTTCCTCGACGACGACTTCGTCATCACCGGATTTGAAATATGCGGCTTCGACTACGCGCCAGATGTAGATGACGGCAAGCAAGGAGCTTAGCAGAATCAGCACAGCGACCGGCCACCAGCCACGTTCGAGAACGGCGGTGATCAGATACCATTTGCTGATAAAGCCAACGGTTAACGGCACCCCGATCAGGCCCAGTCCGGCAATGACAAAGGCAAACATGGTGAAGGGCATTTTCTTGCCGATGCCGTTCATATCTTCAATCTTGACGGAACCGATCTGGTAATAAACCGCTCCCATACAAAGGAAGAGGGCACCCTTCATGATGGCGTGGTTGAAGATATGTAAAATGCTTGCAGTTAGTCCCGCCACGGTTACCAGTGCCACACCCAACATGATGTAGCCGATCTGGGCGACACTGGAGTAAGCCAGCAATCGTTTTACATTTGTCTGGAAGATTGCCACCGTCGAGGCGGCGAAAATACCGGCCAGTGACAGGACCAGCAATATTGACTCCAGCGGGATGACATCGAAGGAAAAGCTTTGGCCGAAGATCGTAAAGACAAAACGATAAAGTACGTAGACAGAAACCTTGGTTGCGGTTGCTGCCAGAAAAGCTGTCACCACTGAAGGCGCATAGGCGTAGGCATTGGGCAGCCATAAGTGCAGCGGGAACAGGGCCAGCTTGAGGCACACGCCAACGATAAAAAATGCAAAGGCTGCCAGCACGGGGCGACTGTCTTCAACGGCCGGAAGTCGTTTTGCAAGGTCGGCCATATTGAGGGTGCCGGTCATCTGATACATCAGGCCGATACCAATCAGGATGAAGGTCGCGCCGATGGTTCCCATGATCAGATATTGAAACGCCGCTGTCAGGGCCTTCGGGTCGCGTCCCATTGCGATCAAGGCATAGGACGAAAGTGACGAGACTTCCAGGAAAACAAAGACGTTAAAAGCATCGCCGGTAATCGTAATGCCCAGCAAGCCGGTCAGGCACAACAGGTAAGCCGTGTAGAACAATCCGCGCTTGTGTTCGGGAATTTCACGATTAACGCTGGCCCGGGCGTAGGGCATGACGATGGCGCCAATGGCGGCAACGATCAGCAGTATGAATGCATTGACGGCGTCGACCTGGTATTCAATGCCCCATGGGGCTTCCCAGCCACCCAGCTCATAATTGAAGGCACCACCGGTGAGGGTTTTTTCGAGCATCATCCACGCCAGCGCGAAGACGACCCAACTGATGAACGTCGCCCAGGCCCAGGCCAGGCTTTCGCGCCGCAGTAAAAGGCAGATCGGTGCCGCAATCAGCGGGATCGCAATTTGCAGGGCAGGGAGGTGAGCCGCAATCAAGTTGCTCTCTCCTTTTTGTCGCCAGATTCTTCGATGTCCTGAATCTCATCTTCCTCGATCGTGCCGTAGGCTTCGTTGATACGCACGATCAGGGCCAGGCCCAATGCGGTCGTTGCGACACCCACGACAATGGCCGTCAGGATCAGGACGTGCGGGATCGGGTTGGAATAGACAACGCCCTCGCTGCCACCTTCCGGCACAATTGGCGCCGTGCCGCCTGCAACTTTGCCCATGGTAATATAGAGAAGAAAAACCGAAGTCTGGAAAATGTTCAGACCGACGATTTTCTTGATCAGGTTTCCGCGCGCGATGACGGTGTAAAATCCGGCCATCATCAGGAAAACAAATATCCAGTAGTTGAAATGTCCGAGCCAGGCCATGTCTATGCCTTCCTTGAACTATCAGAGGCCAGATCCTGAACCGGATCAGCATCGTTCGCAGCGTCATCTTCCTCTTCATCATCGCCTTCACCGCGACCGGCAAACGCAAAGAAGATCACGATCATGACCGCAGCAACTGTAATGCCCACACCCAGTTCGACCAGCAGGATGCCCAGATGTTGACCGGCGATAAAGTCACCAGCGAGCACGCCATAATCCAGAAAGTTTCCACCCAGATACATGGCGGCGAAACCGACGCCTGCATAGAGCAACAGTCCGGCTGAAACGAGCGCAATCAGATAAGCGGAAGGCACGACTTTTTCGGCATTTTCAAGGCCGAAAATCAAGGCATATAATATGAAGGCTGAGCCAAAAATGACGCCTGCCTGAAAACCACCACCTGGTCCGTAGTCGCCGTGGAACTGGACATACAGGGCGAACAACATGATAAGAGGAATCAGTAACTTTGCCACAACGCGTAAAACCAGATGGTGCCTCATGTGGACACCTCCGGCGTTGCAGCATTTTTTTCCGGGGCGTCCGGATCGTTTTTGGCCGTGTTGTCCGAAGAGGCAACGGGGTCTTTTTTCACGCGCCTGCGTCGACCCAGCAAGAGCATAACGCCGACACCGGCTGTGAAAATAACCGTCAACTCACCCAGTGTGTCATAACCGCGATAGCTGGCCAGAACCGAGGTGACCATGTTGGGCACGCCGACTTCAACCGGTGAAACATTGATGTATCTGGGTGCCACATGTTGATGAATAGGCGCGTCAGGATTGTTGAACTCAGGCATGCCGGATGCTCCGTACAGCAGCATGCCACCGGTCGCGATCACCACAATCAATGGAATGATGGACGGACGTACATGTATCTTTTCCCGACTGGTGGTCAGGGAAAGTGTACCCAGCATCAAAACCGTTGAAATACCTGCGCCAACCGCAGCCTCGGTAAAGGCGACATCGACGGCATCCAGAATGACAAAAATACTGGCCATCAACAGGCTGTAGATTCCCGATAGCATGACGGCTGCAAACAGATTGTGCATGCGCACGATGGCAACGGCGATGACCACCAGGAACAGCAGCAAGACGATATCGACGAGATTTACGATGGGGCGTCCTCCCCGTCATCTTTGGCATTTTCCTGTTTCTCTGGTGGCGAAATCAACGGACGAATTCCGGCAAACAACGCAGCTTTGGCCAGGGCGTGGGTCGATGTCGGGCTGGTAAAGAAGATAAAGACCAGAATCATGACCAGCTTGGCGGAATTCAGTGTCCAGCCCGCCTGCAACATCAGGCCAATCAGGATCATGCCAGCCCCCATCGTGTCTGTCAGACTGGCAGCATGAATTCTGGTGTAAAAATCAGGCATGCGAAACAACCCGAGCCCGCCCACAAATATAAAAAATCCGCCGCCCAGCAACAGCACCCAGCTCAACCCGTCCAACAGCAAGTCCATCATTCACCTGCTCCCTTTTGTTTTTCGGGTTCAGGGTGGTTATCCAGTATTTCAATTACCTCAGGCGGCATCCAGTTCGGCATCCGGTGCGGGTGCGGTGCATCAGGTTCCAGCCAGCCGTCGTGGGAAAAGTCGCGGTATTTGAAAAACTTGAGAATGGCGACAGAGCCAATGAAATTGATCAGGGCGTACACCAGTGCGATGTCGAGAAAATCCGGCCGCCCCGTCAAAAAGCCCAACAGCGCAATCAGGATCGTCGTCTTTGTCGCAATTGTATTGACCGCCAGAATACGGTCAAAGACCGTGGGGCCCAGCACGGCCCGGAGCAGGGCCAGAGCCATGGTTACAAGAACGGCGAGGGTGGCAACGGTATACATCACGCCTTGCCCTCCATTTTCACGACACGATCATGCATTTCACCGCCCGCGAGATCTTTTGCACCCTCCCGGGTCAGGGCATGAACCAGGATCAGGTCACCTTCCAGTTCCAGAGAGATCGTACCGGGCGTCAAGGTGATGGAATTTGCATAAATCACTTTACCCAGGTCTGATTTTTGTTTTGCCGGGACCAGAATGATATTGGGACTGATGGGGTGGCTGGAAAACAGCACGCTTTTGGCTACGGCAATGTTGGACAGGATGATTTGCCAGACCAGCCAGGGCCAGAATTTCAGGGCAGCAATGCTTAAATGTATCGGGTGACCTTCGTGGTCTGTGACGTCCATTCTGACGGAAACAGCAACGACCAGCAGGCAGGAAATTACACCAAACGACAGCAACAGAGGTACATAGTGACCTGACAACAATAGCCAGACCCCGAATAGCAGTACCGATAGACTGATGGCATGTCTCACGCTGCTGCGATACCCTTTTCTGTTACCCTTGTTTACAGACCTGCTTTATATCGTAAAAACAGTTGTAATTCAGTGTGCTGGCAATAATCCATAGTCTGTTCTGACGAAACGTGTCAGGCAGGTTGACGCAATATAGAAAGCAATTTCATGTCAGGCTAGTTCCTGAACCAAAGAATTTTCATTTTATGAATTAATATCATATTACCATTGATTTTCAATTAAGGTAGTTTTCTATCTATTCAATTTAAAGGAGAATATTGTCGTTTCAGCCCTTGCCAAATAATATTTGGGTGCTCATCTGCGAATAATGCAAAGACTTATTGTTGTATTGGTTGAATTTGAGAATAATGTGCTCGACAATTGGCTAAGATAAAAAGAAATTGTCTAAAATTTGTCGCATATTTGTTTGTTATCAATTACAGTGGTTCGATCATGAATTGTCTGTACTTGGTGAAGGTCTTGTGAAATGCAGGGTGGGGGGCTTGGCTTAGAGGGTGCGGAACCAGAAGTTCTGGAAGTTACCGGCACCGTCAAGTGGTTTAATTCAGTAAAGGGGTATGGCTTTGTAACATCTGAGGATGGCCCTGGTGATGTATTTTTACATCTGTCAGCGCTGCGTCAGGTCGGACACGAAGCCGTAGACCCAGGTACCAAAGTTGTATGTGAAGCTGTCATGGGCCCGAAAGGGTTACAGGCCGTTCGCGTGATCGAAGTGGATACAAGCACAGCTGAACCTGTGACTGTATTACCACCTTCGGCAGACGATTTTCCTTTAATAGACGCTGAAGGCGATTTCATCGAAGCAACGGTGAAGTGGTTTAACGCGGAAAAAGGCTACGGCTTTGTGACCCAGGGTGCTGATGTGCAGGATATATTTGTTCACATCAAGACCTTACGCCTGATCGGTGTTGACGATCTGAAGCCTGGACAAGTTCTTCGGGTGAAAGTCGGTAAAGGTCCAAAGGGGCCACAGGTTGCGGAAATTGATACCAACCAGTAACCGGTATCGCACTGCAATCAAGTCATTTTTTGCAGGACTGGTTATATGCAGCGCCCTGCTGGCGCCATTGGTCTCCAGCAGTGTTGCGTCAGCCGCGAACAAGGCACCCGGTTCCGGAACCCTGATCATAGAAACGGCAGAAGCTCGTCATTCGTTCACTGTTGAACTTGCGTCGACACCTGCGTCACGTGCGCGTGGGCTGATGTATCGCCGCACCCTGAATGAAGGGACCGGCATGTTGTTCGATTTTGTCAAAAATCAGCACGTGACGATGTGGATGAAAAATACATATGTGTCTCTGGATATGTTGTTCATCAATTCCGAAGGACGGATAATCAATATTGCGCGCAACACAATCCCGCATTCGCTCAAACATATTTCTTCAGATGGTCCGGTGCAGGCTGTACTGGAAATTGCTGGTGGCCACGCAGAAAAGCTGAAAATCAAGGCCGGGGATTTCATTCGGCACAATATTTTCAGGGAAAGCGAGTAAGTCCTGGATGTCCCGATGGCATGGATTAAAAGTATTCATTTCAATCCATTCCTGAAATTCAAATAGTCACAGAGTGCATTTATTGTATTCAATATATCGAGTAACCGGTTAAAAACATGCCCCCAGATGATTCCAATCTACCTGAAGGTGCAAATCCGCCTCATGGGTTTGTACCAATTTCACACACAAACCCGTTTGCCCTGAACCTTGCACCAATCTATGAGTGCGAAGAGGGGCCAATATTTGTGCGCGGCTTCTATGTGCGTCCGGAACATACCAACACAGCAGGCATTGCGCATGGCGGGGTGATGATGACTTTTGCCGACATCGTCTGCGCCAGGGCCGTAATCCAGGAAATAGACGGGATGGCTGTGACGGTTCGGCTGATCAGTGACTTTATGTGAAGTAGTTTCGACCTGATCTGACACCGCTCCTTGCAAAAGGAGAGGGTTACCGGTTTTGATAACGGTGCAAATAAAATTATCGAAACACAATCGAAAGGTAACCCTCATGTTACAGAATAGCGAAAAGATCAT
>JABILA010000125.1 GCA_018654745.1 Alphaproteobacteria bacterium | reverse complement strand
CATTGATGACTACCTCCTGACAAAAGAGAAGAACCCCAATGATTTCATGTTCACAGGGAAACGCGGTCCCAGTCGAAACTTGACCACCAGACAATACGCAAGACTGGTTTCTGAATGGATTTCAGGCATCGGATTGGATGCCTCACAGTTTGGCACACACTCGCTACGCCGAACCAAGGCAACTCTCATCTATAGACGAACAGGGAATCTGAGGGCGGTCCAGCTTTTGCTCGGTCACACGAAAATTGAAAGCACTGTCAGATATCTTGGTGTTGAGGTAGATGATGCGCTTGACATCGCCGAGAAGGTTGACGTCTGATATTGGGGGCAGAGCGGAAGTGCTCTGCCCTTCCTTCAGACGGGGATTGTTAGCCAACAACGGACAATCCCGGTACTCACCTGAGCCCGGATGTAGAAGAACAAATCGAAGTTCTGATCGTAAGAGCATCCTGGAGCAGGTTGTCAGAGAGCCGGATTGAAATGGTATTTGTATGCTCGCGAAGCAAAGAGTAACGTGCAGTTCCCTGATCCCTGCCAGTTGCCGAGTGCGGACGTATATATGAGCAAGACCGAAATTCTCCAGACCAAACTAGTGCCACCGTTTTCGCGGGGCAAGGTCCTGGTCCGGCACCGACTGGAAAGCCATTTCGATCGAAATTGTCCCATTACCCTGATATCCGCTTCTGCAGGTTCAGGCAAAACTACCCTAATGAAGCAGATATTTGCATGCCGCGCTGCAGCGGGTGAAACAGTGGGGTGGGTTTCATTGGATAGTCTGGATGCCGTTCCAAAACGTTTTCTGGTTCATGTTCTCAGTGCCCTTGACGAGTGGCCCCACGGCGAAGTCGCAGAGTTGGTGGAGACGTCAACAACCGAATACACTTGCCTTGCCAGCTGGATTAACTGGTTGTTGGCGCATGATAAACCCCGCACCTTGTTTCTTGATGATTTTCACACTCTCGAGTCAGGCGGTGCCTTGGAGCTGGCGGTTTATTTGTTGGAGAATTTGCCGCTCGATCTCAATATCGTTATATCCAGCAGGCATACCAAATCATTGCCTGTCTCGCGGTTCAAGGCCCGCAGCATGATCCGGGAAATTGGAAATGAAGACCTTCGTTTCAATGAAGACGAGGTCAGGGTATTCATGAACGACGTCCTTGAGCTAAATCTTTCTGTCGAAGAACTGGGTCTCGCCGTGCAGAAGACCGGCGGTTGGGCAGCAGGTATCCAGCTTGTTTCTCTGGATGATCGTCAGCACAGGAATGCCGAACAAACCGGACCCGACAAGAAGTCTCCGCAAAGCGATGTATTCCGGTATTTCGCGGAAAGTGTCTTTTCCGGACTGGAGACCGATCTGCGGAACTTCCTGCTTGAGACCTCAATATTGGATCAGTTTACGCCGGAGATTTGTGACGCGGTGCGCGGTGAAACAGATTCACGATTTCTGATTACCAGTCTGGTAGAAAGCAATTTCTTTATTAATTGCTTCGACGAAACAAACCAGTTGTATCGATACCATCAGCTGTTTGCTGAATTCTTGCAGTGGGAACTGGCAAGGCAGGGCAAGCCTGTATCGACGCTCCTGCATCAGCGGGCCGCGGACTGGTTTGTTAGGCGTGGTATGTTGATCGAGGCAACCGAACATTCCCTGAAGGCCGGGGACCTTTCCCGTGCGGCTGATCTGGTGGAGAAGCAAGGTGCTGACTTGCTCAATCAGGAAGATAATTCGATGCTTCGCCGTTGGCTGGACAGTTTTCCAACCGATGTGACTTATCGACGTCCTTACCTGAATACACTGCAGGCGTGGTTGCAAATAAACGAAATGGATTTGGCGGCGGCGGAAAAGAGCCTTGTTGAAGCTGAAAAATCACTGGCGGAACTTTCAGCCAATGGGCCAGCCATGAGCCCCGATACAGCCAATCTGATTACGGATGTAAGGTTGCTTGCTGAAACATTGGCCTATCTGCGGCACGGAGAACCTGAAGAAAGAAAAATCAACAGGGTCGGCAAACAATACGATGACGACGATCCCTTGTCTCAGGGACGCTACCTTATTCTGAAAGCCTACCACCAAAGGGCTGGCGGGCACCTCGAGCAATCCATCAAAACCTTTCAACAGGCCACGGAGGCCAACCGACTGGCGGGTAGCTTCCTCGGTACCGCCTTTTCAATTTTACAGCTTGGTTTTGTCCAGTTTCTGAGAGCCGATTATATCGGCGCGGAAAGGACTTTCAGGCGAGGCATCGATTACGCTCTTCAGGAAAACCTCTCCGACCGCCCCATCGCCCGGTTTCTGGGTGTGGCACTGGCGATACCGTTGCTTGAACGAGGCCACCTGGACGAAGCGGAGGAAACCTTACTTACGTCGCGGAATGGATTGCTTGCAGTCGATGCCCGAAAATTTCTGGACGTTGCCGAAATTGAATGGGCGCGCCTGGCCATGGCGCGGGGGCAAACTGGATCAGCACGCGATATTCTGGAAGAGGCCAAACTCCGGTTGCGAACAAATGGTGACTGGCGTAACTGGTTTCGGGGCAACCAGCTTTCCATCCGGATTGCCATAGAAGATGGTGATTTGCTTTCCGCCGAGAACCACTATGAAGGTTTTGAACGGCACCAGGCCGCGGAACTGTTGTCAGACACATCGCCATTGACCGAAATGTCGGAAATAGCGCATGTGTCCAGGCTCATGCTGCTCATGGCGCAAAAAAACTACCAGGTCCTGTTACGTCATTCACCGATGCTGGTACGGAGCGCCTCTGACGCCGGGCGATTGAATGCGTTGATCGAAATCCATCTGCATGAAGCCTTGGCGTGGCATGGTCTGGGAAGCGCCCCCAAATCAGCAAGGTGCCTTGAAAAAGCACTGGAACTCGCGGAAAAATGTGGTGCGATATTGCCTTTCCTGCGCCGTGATCCGTTTCTGAAAATCCTTCTGGATGAAGAGGCATTGCTTGGCAAAATGGGTAAAAAGGAATTGCTCCACATTGACAAAATTCTGTCATTTTCAGAAACACCGAATGGTCTTCAAGCCGGAATTCCCCCGCAGTCCATGCGGGAAACTATATCGCCTCTAAACAATCGGGAACAACAGATACTCCAACTCGTCGCCCAGGGCCTGCGAAATCGCGCGGTCGCCAGCCGTCTGGCCCTGAGCGACGAAACTGTGAAATGGCATTTGCGGAACGTTTACCGGAAACTCAATGTGAAAAACCGCACCCAAGCCGTTGCCCGTATCCGTGATTTAGGCGTGGCGATCTAGCCTGTTAGTCCATAACCCCCCGTTCGGGGGGCTGTTTCAAAACCCGCTTCCCGTCAAGGTAGATGCTCTTAAACAGCAGTCGATAAGGCATGTTTATTGGTGCCAACTCCGCTGCCCCAGGCATTTGATCCATTCACGAAACGGGGAGTTACAATGAAAATCCTGCACAAATTTGCGGCTGGCTGTCTCACGGCGGCCTTGATCGGTTCCGCCTTCGGAATCATTTCCAACCCGGCGTCAGCCAAAGAGTTCCGCATGCTAAGCAGCTGGCCGGAGACGATGGTGTTCACCAAAGAGATCGCCATCGCTTTCAAAGACATCCTGGCAAAAGAAAGTGGCGGCAAACTCACGGCGTCGCTGAGCGGGCCGGAAGTCATACCGCCATTTGAACAACTTCAACCGGTTCAAACAGGCGTGTTTGACATTCTGGTTTCACTGCCTGCCTACCATATCGGCACAGCCGCACTTGGTGTCGGTCTTGATGGTGTCACCGGATCACCTGCCGCCTTGCGTAGCAGCGGCCTTTTCGATGTCGTTGATGCCTATTACCAAAAACGCGACATCAAGGTTCTGGCGCTTGTTCCAACCAGCACCCCTGGCACTGTCGGGCATTTTATGCTGAAGAAGCCTATTAGCGGTGCCATGGGTTTACAGGGCCGGAAAATCCGGGCCACTCCGCCGATGCATGCAATGGTGAAGGCTCTGGGCGGTGTGCCGGTCGTGCTCAAACCAGGTGAGGTCTACGGCGCCCTTGAAAAAGGTGTTGTTGATGGCGCCTTCTGGGCCGTGAATGGCACCAGCTCCCTTAAATGGAATGAAGTTGCCGGGCACATGTCACGTCCGACATTTGGTTCAATCCGTCTCTGGGTGTTCATGAACCTGAAGACCTGGAATGGCCTGAGTGCCGACCAGAAAGCCACGGTCAACAAGGCCGCCCAAAAGCTTGAGAACGAAGGTCAAAGGCGGTTCGACGACCTCGCTGTGGCAGAAGAACAAACCCTCGCCAAACTGAATGTCAAAAAGACATTCTTCATCAAGGCCGAAGCAGATTCACTTCAAACCATGTGGAGTTCCGGTCTGTGGGGAATTACTGAAAAACTGGCTGGGGATGAAGCGAAGTCACTTCGTGCCAAAGCAGTTGCTGCCAGTATGTCTAACTAAAACACGAAACCGGATGCCGTCCCCCGTACTCCAGCATCAATTGCTCTGGGGCAGGGGCGGCATCCGCCAGCAATACCCTGAATTTCACACTATCCATTCGGGAGAAGCTCAGACATGCGTCGAATAGCACAGACACATGACATGTTATCGAAAATCGGAATGATCCTTGGTGGTATCGCAATTCTCGCCATTGTGGCTGCCTATGGGCGCGAGGTCATAGGCCGGTATGTTTTTGACAACCCAAGTATCTGGGCAAGTGATGCGGTCTCCTATCTGCTTTGTGCATCAATCTTTCTTGCCCTGCCACAAGCAACAGCGAACAACGCACATATTTCTGTCACGCTGCTTGGCGAAACACTGCCCCGTCATAAGGCGATGCAAATTGAACGTCTGATATTTGCGCTTGCCGCAGGCACCTGTTTCGTCGCCATGTGGCTCACACTGACCGCAGCAAACCAACAATTTGAAAGTGGGATTGAAACCGTGGCAACGGTCGCAATTCCCAAATGGTGGCTGTCGGCTATCATGACATATGGGTTCTCTGGTGCCGGCCTTCATTTCCTTCGCCAGGCCTTCGCAACCGGCAAGGGAGAATAAACCAATGGACCTTTCCCTTATTCTTTTTGTCGGTATTGGCGCCCTGCTGGTTTTGTTTATGCTCGGCATACCGGTCTTTATTTCGTTTCTTCTTCTCAATATCTCGTTTGTGTTTTACGCATTTGGGCAAGCGGGTTTTGGCTTGTTCGCCAACAGTGTATTCGCCAGCACAACCTCATCAACTTTGGCATCCATTCCGATGTTCATCCTGATGGGAGAAGTCCTGTTCCGGTCAGGTACAGTTGAAGTTTTACTGGATAGCACGGATCGATTGATTGGCCGGGTAAAAGGGCGGCAATATTACCTGACCGTTGCACTGGCTACGGTCTTTGGTGCGCTTTCTGGCTCGGCTGTTGCTGTTGCTGGCGTATTGGGCCGCGCTCTTGTGCCTGGCATGTTGCAGCGAAATTACGACGAAAAACTCACACTGGGGACGGTGCTCGCGGGCGCCAGTCTGGCACCGATTATTCCGCCCAGCATTGCCGTGATCATTATTGGTTCCCTGGTGGACACTTCGATTGCCAAACTTCTTGTCGGCGGTATCTTGCCGGGCTTGTTTCTGGCGGGACTGTTTGTGCTTTACATCGCCTTTCGCAGCTCGGTTAGCCCAGGACTCCTGCCTGAAGCAACATCAGCCAATGAAGGCCCCAACAAAGTCTCCGTGTTCCGGGCGCTTGCTCGGTTGCTGCCATTTTCGATAGTTATTTTCTCCGTTGTCGGCCTTATCCTTTTGGGTGTTGCTACACCGTCGGAATCCGCGGCCACAGGTGTGATGGCATCATTTGTCGTCGCCGCCTGGTATCGAAAGCTGAGTTTTGTCATGGTGATTGAGGCAGTAAAGGCAACCGCCAGCATGGCAGTCGTCATCCTGGTCATCATGGCCAGTTCCCAGTTGTTCAGCCAGTTGCTCGCCTTCACTGGTGGCACCCGTGAATTGGTTGATGCCCTTACGAACCTTGGCGCAGGCTACTGGACAACACTGGCGCTGCTCATGTTCGTCCCCTTTGTTCTGTGCATGTTCATTGACCAGATTGCCCTGATGTTGGTGATCATTCCAATTTACTTGCCAATCGTAAATTCCTACGGCTATGACCAGACCTGGTTCTGGATGCTTTTCTTGATCAACCTCACGGTCGGAAGCATTACGCCCCCCTTCGGATACACCCTTTTTGCCCTTCGCGCTGCGGTGCCGGACATATCTGTAACACGCGTGTTCAGTTCTGCCTGGCCCTTTGTCGCACTGTTCGTTGCAGGCATCACTGTCATCGCTGTATTCCCCGCCATCGTAACATTTTTACCATCGCTCATGTGAGGCAGGTATACGTCGTCGGCGTTTCCACAAAAAGATGAATAGCTACTGGGAGACCTATTGGTGAACAAGAAAACTTCAAACCTCATTGAGCACTACATTGTCAGCACGGATGATCCGCAGCTCAAATTGTATGTGAGAGAAAGAACCCCAACAGACATTTCTGCTGATGCCTGCGACAAGGCAATCATTTTCATACATGGGGCCACCCTCGACAGTGGCATGTACGACTTGCCTGTCGCTGGTTATTCGTGGTTACAGGCAGCGGCGGGACAAGGCATGGCGGCTTACGCGATGGATGTGCGGGGATATGGCAATTCGACACGTCCTCCATCCATGGCGTCACCGGCGGGCGATAACCTGCCCTATGCACGCGCAACTGACGCCGTGAAGGATATTGGCGATGTGGTGAATTTTGTCCGGGCGAGAACTGGTAGAGACAAGGTCATTCTCGTCGGTGGTTCCTGGGGCTCAATCACTGCCGGTGCTTACACATCAAAGAACAATGACAAGATTGAAAAACTGGTTCTCTACGCGCCGGTTTTCAGCGACCGGAACCCTGGCTGGCTAAAAGCCGTTTCAGACCCCGACGACCCAACCCGGTTCAATTTCGCGCTGGGTGCCTACAGGCGTGAAACGGCTGCTGGCGTCCGCAATCGTTGGGATGCTGAAATTGTTCCTGAAGACAAACACCGTTGGCGCGAAGATCATATGCTGGAGACCCTGGTGCAGCAGCAACTAGATAAAGACCCCGAAAGCTTTAATCAGACGCCACCTGATTTCAGGGTCCCCAACGGTGTCCTGATGGACGTTTTTGAAATTTTCAGTGAACGTCCCCTTTATAATCCCTCATTGATTCAGGTCCCAACGATGCTTGTTCGCGGCGCTGATGATCCAGAATCAACCCATCGCGACGCCACCGGACTGTTTGAAATGCTCGGCAGCCAGATCAAGCGTTATGTTGTTATTGGAAATGGTTCACATTTCCTGTTTTGCGAAAAGAACGGCTTCCAGGCAATCCGGGAAGTGTTGAATTTCGTGCAAGAGGAATTTTGAATTTCCGCAGAGTTCCCGGAGAAAATTCTCTGCACCATTTCAAGACGATACTAGGTCACCTTCTTCTTTGGCGATGGTTGAACCCTCCAGGCTCCAATGAGTTGAATACCCGTCAAGATACTGAAGTCCGTTCAGGGTCAATATCGACCGTTCTTAACTAAGTCGGATTTTGTCTGCTTTGAATCACCTAACGGACCTTTTCAGTCGCGATGTCGCCGAAGGTATAGAGTGATCACTATCTCAACAGGGTGACGATCCAAGCCTCTGCCGACAAACCGTTTGAATGCGGTCAAATTTCTGGAGGAAACTGTGTTGCAATAGAAATGCAAATATTGGCTGATCTTCTATTTTTGACTCGAGCACATTGGGTCAAAGTATCCAGCAGCAAATCAGGAATACTTGACACCATTAGTAAGTATCTCGGATTCTTTGCTGCGGCCTTACAAATTGAAGCACTTGACGCTGCGAAACGGGATCATAAGCACCGGGGATAAACCTGTCTATTCGGAATACGGCATGCCAACGGAGCGATACTTGCGCTACCAAGTGGAGACGGCGCGGGGCGGCATGGCAAAATCGGCAAGACACAACAATTGAATCGGCTTCCTTCTCTCCGAAATCGAATACAAGTATTCTTTGTGCAAACACGATTAAGATGCCGGGCGGTCACTCATCATTTTGTACGATTTGCGTCGACTGCTGTTTTCAACAACGACAAATCACGTCACGTAAATCGTCTACAATGCAGGCCGACATTCCGGGTCCATCATGATACTATTCTGAGAATGAAATGTAGTTCAGACCGGAGGGAAAATTGAGCAACACCAAGACATTAACAGTTGGCTGTGGCGCCTATGACAGGACCTGGCCGCTCATTGCGTCACGCACAAAAATAGAAGGTTTTGAACTGGACTGGGAAATCCTGCCGCCAGAACAGGCCTTCCTCCGAGGCATGGTGCAACAAGAGTTTGATCTCGCCGAAATGTCCTTTAGTACCTACATGCTACAGGTTTCCAGAGGCAATAACCCTTATGTTGCTATTCCCGTTTTCCCCTCGCGCGCCTTTCGTCACAGTGCCATCTATATCAGTACAAATGCTGGCATAGAAAAGCCGGAAGACCTGAAGGGACGGGTTATTGGTGTGCCTGAATACCAACTGACCGCCAACCTGTGGGCGCGAGGCATCCTTTCCGATGAATATGGTGTTCGCGCCGAAGACGTTACATGGGCGATCGGTGACATTGAGGTTGTCGGGCGCAAAGAAAAAGTTCCCGTCGATCTTCCTGATCACATTCCACATTACCAAATTGGTGCTGAGGAAACACTGTGGGGTTTGATGCAGGAAGGCAAGGTCGATGCTATTATCGCGCCGCGTGCCCCTGCAGCCCTGACCGAAGGACACCCTGGCATTCGCCGTTTGTTCACGGACGTGAAAAAAGCCGAGCAGGATTATTACAAAAAAACCGGTATTTTTCCGATCATGCATCTGTTTGGAATTCGCAAGGATGTTTTGGCTGAAAGCCCCCAATTGCCCGGGCTATTGTACAAGGCATTCGATGACGCCCGCGCCCATGCTGTCCAGGAACTGCATCAGGTCGCTTACTTCTATATCATGCTGCCGTGGCTGGTCGACAACATCAAGGAAGTCGATGACATCATGGGCAAGGATTACTGGACATACGGTATGGAAAATAATCGAGAAGTCATTGAGATGATGTGCCGGTATTCATACGAACAAGGTATCTCCAGTCGTCTTCTGAAAGCAGAGGAGTTATTTGTTGATTTCTGACACTCTGCCGAATGCACATTCAGAATGCGTCGCTAATTTGATGACGCGTGGGCACAAGGCTCTATAGTCAGAGCATGAGTGATCAAAAACAACTTTCCGGCAAGCCAACGACAGAAGCGATCCTGAACCACTGGCATCAAGCATCGCCAGATGACCGTATGGCACACCTGGTGCGTGACGCTGCCCGTGGGTTAACCCGTGCCCTGCAACTCCGATTGTCCGAACATGATATTTCGTTTGGCCACTGGGCATTTTTGCGCATTCTCTGGAAACGGGACGGTTTGACCCAACGGGAGTTAAGCGAACGGGCTGGCTTGATGGAGCCAACAACACATTCTGCGGTTCTGAAAATGGTGGACCTGGGGTTTGTTACCCGCCGCCATCCGGAAGGCAACAAACGAAAGCTGGCAGTGTATCTGACGTCTGAAGGCCGGGCACTTGAAAAAACGCTGGTCCCACTCGCAGAGCAAGTGAATGAAGTCGCCGCTGCGGGCGTTTCAAAGGAAAACCTGGAAACAACCAGAACAACCCTGCTTACCGTGATTGAAAATCTGGCTGCTGATGAAGAACGGGCAACAGAGGGCGGCAAAAAAATAACGGCAACACGCGATCAATCGAAACGGTCTGCGTCAAGAAAGCAAAAGACCAAGGATTGAGTGCCAGCTATAGATGGCATGATATCAGTGACAATATCTCATTTGGTAGATCAGGCTGCAGGTTTGGCAGCATCACGCCAGTCGATGGTTTTTGGAATAACCTCCTGGTAAGAAGCAATTTCTGCCTGCGGCGTTGCGGCCGGTGAGCCCAATGCTTTGCCTTCGTCTCGCATGGTTTTGGCCGCCTCAGACATCAGTTTACGAAATTCCACGATGGCCAGGTCGCTGGCCCCAAGCACATCCTCACTGCGATCCACCAGTGGTCCCATGGAAGTCCACATGGCAATGTCCTGGTTTGGTATGCCGGCGATCCCTGTGAAATTTCCTTCTTTCATAGCCTGTCGGTCTTGCAGAAAGTCGTTATCCAGTGTGCGTAGCGCGTTGTAGTCAGCATCGACATCTACACCCTTTTCAGCTCGTGCAAATTTGCGCCAGGTTTCTGTATCCGGGCAATCGGTGCCACCCCATGCAATGAAGTTGAAAGTCGTATTTTCGTCATCAATCGGCACAATAACAGTGGCTACATTGTAAGACGTATTCGGCGGGATCAGGGAGAAAAAGGGAGCAACATAAACTGTCATTCGGACATATTCATGGGTCGCGGCATCCTTGATGGGACGCCGGATCGCAGCATAACGAAAACCGTAATCTGTTCGCTCTACCTGAAGTCGCGGGGATTTATCCGTTGAGGGGCGTAGCCAGTTTTCCTCCGTCGCCCCGGCACTTTCAACGCGGGCAGGCACCATGTCAGAAGAATGGAGGCTGGAAGAGTGGGCTGAATCAATTTGACCTTCGGTAATCTGGGCCCAGTTGCAGGGGATCTTGATTTTCAGGATTGAAACATTTGTGTCTTCCTTCGGCGCAAACGGTGGTGGCTGGAATTCCGGCATATTTTCTTCGTCACCAAGATACATCCAGACAAACCCGCCCCATTCAGTATGCGGCCAGGACTTGTGTTTGACTTTTTCACACAAGGTACTTTCCGGTGGCTCCGACGACATGTCTGTACAATTTCCGTCTGCATCGAATTTCCATCCGTGGTACAGACAGCGCAGACCATCATCTTCATTGCGACCATAGACCAGGGACGCCTTGCGATGCGGGCAAAGCTCATCCAAAACACCAAGCTTTCCGGAACTGTCCCGAAAGGCCACTAGCTGATGTCCTAGCAAACCGACGCGAACCGGCTTTCCATCCGGTTCGGCTACTTCTTCGCAAAGCAACGCCGGGATCCAGTGCTTTCGCATTAACTGCCCCATGGGTGCATCACCTTCTACCCGGCAAAGCAGTTCATTATCTTCTTTCGAAAGCATATTATGTCTCCTGGAAACGAGGCCTCCCTGACAAGGCAGGTTCATTCTGGAACTAGTAGAAAAAAAGAGTAGATAAACTTAGATTTCTAAGCTATTTAAGTCAACAACAAAATTCACCTCGCGAAACCTTTGGAAGAACAGATGACTGGCGACCTGGCGACAGGCGGTTTGATGCCGCTCCAAGTAAAGAATAAATCCTTGTTGGCCAAGGACATCTATTCCTTTGAACTAAGCCGTGCTGATGGTTCAGATTTACCCGAATTTACGGCCGGATCACATATTGCGGTCGAAACACCAGGAGGTGCGATGCGCCACTATTCGCTCTCCAATGACCCTCAGGAAACCCATCGCTATGTCCTGGGCATCAAAGTCGAACGAAATGGCCGTGGTGGATCATTGGCCATGGTGGACAAGGTCGATGAAGGCGACACCGTAATGGTCAGTCCGCCCATGAATGAATTCGAATTGCTGCCTGCGCCCGCCTACATTCTGGTGGCTGGTGGCATTGGTATCACCCCGATCATGTCTATGGCGCGACAACTTTCCAGAATCGGCGAAGTGCCATTCAAAATCATATATTGCACGCGAAATCCGGAAATGACTGCTTTTGCCGACGAACTTGTCAAACCGGCGTTCGATGGCAAGATAACGACCCACCATGATCAAGGCGATCCTGCGCAGGCATTTGATTTCTGGGATACCTTCGCTACACCGGGCAAAGCACATGTCTATTGCTGTGGCCCGACTCCCTTGATGGAGGAAATCCGCGGGGTCACGGGGCACTGGCCACCAAGCGCCATTCACTTTGAAGATTTTGGAGCAAACAAGGAGCAGTCCAGAAACGATGACAAGCCATTTGTTGTTGAAAATTCCCGGACCGGAAAGTCTTATGAGATCGCCCCTGACCAAACTATTATCGAAGCTCTGCGGGCCGCCGGAGAAAAGCCCCCGACTTCCTGTGAAAGCGGCACCTGCGGCACCTGCAAGACATCATTGATCGACGGTGAAGCGGATCACCGGGACCTGGTGCTGATGGGAGAAGAGAAAAGTGATTACATCATGATCTGTGTCTCCCGCGCCCTGGATGACAAATTGGTCTTGAGCTGGTGAGCCGTTCATCACAAAAAACTGTGGGCCTCGGGATCTGCGGTCTCGGCCGGGCGTTCACCTTGATGTTACCAACATTTGTCGGCGACAATCGTTTTGTGCTGGTCGCAGCGACGACACCAAATCGGGAAACACGTGATATTTTCAATAAGGATTTTGATGCGCCTTCATACCCTGATCTGACAGCCTTGTGTACGGATCCGAATGTTGACGCCGTCTATATCGCCAGCCCACATGAATTTCATTTCGAACATGTTGAAATTGCTGCCAGAGCCGGCAAACATATCCTTGTTGAAAAGCCACTGGCAATTTCCCTGAAAGAAGCGCAAGCCATTGTCGACATTGTTCGGGACTGCGGCGTGCATCTGATTGTCGGACCGAGCCACAGTTTCGATGCTCCCGTCCTGCAGGCCAGGCAGATGATCGCCAGCAATGAATTCGGCGGCCTCGGTATGATCCAAGCGATGTATTACACCGATTTTTTGTATCGCCCGCGACGACCAGAGGAACTGGACACCAGCCGGGGAGGCGGCGTCGTCTTCAGTCAGGCCGCCCATCAGGTTGATATCATCCGTCTGCTGGGCGGCGGGTTGATCAAATCTGTCCGCGCCCACACCGGAAACTGGGACGAAGCCCGCTCAACGGAAGGAGCCTACAATGCGCAACTTGCTTTTGAAGGCGGGGCTTTCGCGTCTCTGACCTACAGTGGATACGCCCACTTCGATGGTGATGAGTTGGTTGGCGGAATTGGCGAACTGGGCCGCAGGAAAGATCCTGATCAATATGGCAATGCCCGTCGGACACTTTCCCGAGGCATCGATGCTCAGATAGAGAGTGAAAAAAAGCGTGCCCGAAATTACGGTCTGGCCGGAACTGCTGAAGATTTCGCGAAAATGCCTTCCGTTGATACGCACGAACATTTTGGCCTGATTATCGCCAGCTGCCAGAACGCCGATCTGAAACTAATGCCGGATGGTGTAACGATATATGGTGACCAGGAACGCCGTCATATCCCGGTGCCCGTGCCGACCATCCCGCGCGTCGAAGTCATGGACGAACTTTTTAAGGCTGTGGTAGAAGGCAAGCCACCCCTTCATTCCGCAGCGTGGGGCATGGCGACACTGGAAGCTTGTGTCGCCATCCTCACTTCCGCAAGGGAAAACCGTGAAGTCGAGCTCGAGCTTCAGGTCGGGGTTTGAGTTCTCGCATGTTGTGTCAGTCGATCAGCCCCTTGGCCTTCACCCAGTCGGTAACATGCCCCACGGCTTCAACAAGTTTTTCCGGTTGATCCTTGTAATAGTGCGTCGCCCCGTCGATGACGTGCATGGTTTTGTCGGGACTGGCTGAAACTTCAAAAATGTCGCGGGTATGGCTGGGTGGTGTCGCATCGTCCGCCTGATTTTCCACAAGCAACAACGGCGTATCAACCTGCGTTGCACAAATCAAACCATCGGCGTTTGACTTCTCCGACCACTGAGACATCCAGGCCCGCAAGGTGGAAAACCGGCCAATGCCAACCGGTCCAACATTCACCGTTTCCGGGTCGCCAAGATAACACCAATTCGGCTTACGCCCGTTTGGCTCCAGCGTCACATCAAAATGACGGGGGTCGGCCATCGTCCGATGCGTAATGAACGCGCGTTCCAATTCCAGCCCACCACGAGCCTTCAGTTCAGCAAGGGTTTCTTCCACACGCGCTGTAATCCTGTGAATTCGGTCCAGCTGTGCTGCACGAAAACGCCCCACCCAGTCTCTGTCATAGGGTGACTTGTCCGCA
Source organism: Alphaproteobacteria bacterium (assembly GCA_018654745.1). GTDB lineage: Bacteria > Pseudomonadota > Alphaproteobacteria > UBA2966 > UBA2966 > JABILA01. Next base: position 14,567 of record JABILA010000125.1, on the reverse strand, counting down.
TTGTCAGGATGGAATAAATCAAGTTCGGCGATTCGATCGTCGGGGTTCATCTCATCCTTGACCGATGGGTCAATCCATTCCGTCAGGATTTTGGCTCGACCGATATGGGCGGCGATAAAAACAACAAGGTCTGCGGGAATCAAACCTGCCTTGGTTATATCAACAGGGTCACCGGCAGGCGTGTGGGTAATTGTAGGGTTCAAGGCCTGTGCCTGATAAAAGAAAGTCAGAGACCCACCCCCGCTCCAGCCCATCATCACGACGTTCTTGTACCCCAGGTCTTCTTTCGCATAACGCACATAAGCGCCGAGATCGACCAGAACCTTTTCCATTATCAGTGCGGTGTCGTTTTTGGCGTACCGACTGCCGCAGCATAGTACGTGGCAACCAGCGGCGGCCAAACCAGCCGGAAAGGGCATCAAGTTGAGAGTGGTGGCAGGGTGCATAAACAGGAAAATGGTATCGGACTTCACATCCCGGGGCAGGATGAGTTGTCCCTCAAGAAATACATAACCCTGACTACCGACAAAGCCGTATGTTTCTGTAAATGAGGAATTGTCTTCAAACTGGACGATGACAGGAGAGCGTTCAATTTCGTGCGTAGTCATGATAATTTCCAAATCTAGCGAGATTGTTTTTGCGCGATTTCAGCCCAGACCCGTCCTTGTGTCCGGGCCGCCCCAAGCTCAAGTTCCTTGCCGCGCGGATCTTCAAGCCGGGCCATGGCACCGGCACCATAGGGACTGCCCCCATGGGCCACCGTTACATCCCGAATTTCCTGGGCCCGGTAGCCGAGTGGCACGATTGTCATGCCGTGATGAGCAAGTGTATTCCAGAAACTGGTAATTGTAGTTTCCATACCGCCACCGGTGCCTGTTGAACAAAATACTGTCGCCGGTTTAGCCGCAAGAATACCATCGACATAGAAGCGCCCGGTTTGATCAAGAAAACTGCGCATGGTGGAACTCATGTTGCCAAAGCGGGTCGGTGTGCCAAAGGCAAATCCGTCATAGTCGGGAAGTTCGTCAACATTTACCACGGGAACGTCTGCGAAGACCTTGCGGGCTTCTGTTGCCCCGACGCTGTCCAGCACTTCGCTGGAAACTACTTCCGGAACCTGCTTGACGACAACATCGACGCCATCAACGGACCGCGCACCTTCAGCAAGCGCCTCTGCCAGGCGATAGGTGCCGCCTGTCCAACTGTGAAAAAGAACAAGTACTCGTGTCATGGGATCTACTCTCCAGGGGCTTCAACGCCCGTTTGATAAAAATTGACTATTCTGATTTCAGGAAAACACCAGGTGTGCCGACAAATTTTTTGATCCTGAGAAGATCATTGAGACCAAGTTCTTCGCGTTCCTTCGCATAGCGCTGCGTTGCTTTGCTGTTGAAATATGTCTCGAGCTTTTCCCTGGTCTCTACGCCGTACATCATCATGTAACCGGGCCAACCGTCCTCATCCTTTTCTTCCATGGCAAACATGCGGGCCCATAAAAATCCGGGTTGGGAGACCACGTCTGCCAAATGGGTTTCGTTCAACCAATCAATGACACGTTGGCCACCCTCTGGCCGGGTCCAGAACTGGACGATATAGACTGTCTCTTCATCCATCGGTCGCTCTCCTGTTATTCTTTTCAAGCGGCACTGACGCCACCATCAACATTCAGTTCGGCCCCTGTGATAAAACCAGCCTCGTCAGACGCCAGAAACAGCACGGCATTGGCGATGTCTTCAGGTTCACCGATACGCCCCAAGGGGGCTTTGGCCGCCATATTTTTGGTGTAGCCAACAGGGTCCGGCGTTGCATCCATGCTGGCGCGCAGCATCGGTGTATTTATGGCGCCGGGATTAATCGAATTGCAGCGGATATTGTACCCGTTACGACCACACCAGGTGGCAATTGTCTTTGTGTACTGACGCACGGCCCCTTTGCTGGCGCCATAGGCGGCCAGTTGAGGAGGCGCACCTCCCAGAGCTGCCCGAGAGCAGATATTCACAATTGCCCCACCACCATAATCCCGTATCACTGGCATCACGGCCTTGCAGCCGAGATAAATACCCTCAACATTTACTGACAATACCCTGCGCCATTCCTCCAGAGTGGAAGACTCAGGCGTGCCCTCAATGGCTGATGCGGCGTTGTTGACCAGAATGTGCAGGCTACCGAACGCCCGCTGAACTTCGGCGACAACATCTTCCCAGCCCTGCTCGTCAGCTACGTCCTGGTGGGCAAAGCAGGCATTTTCACCAATTTCGCTGGCGACAGCTTCCCCGGCGGCAACATCAATATCGGTAATGAGCACACGTGCGCCTTCGGCAACAAATTTTTGCGCCGTTGCCCGTCCCATGCCTGAACCGCCACCGGTTACGATTGCAACTTTTTCTTTCAGGCGTCCGGTCATGTCATTTCTCACCGTTTTCTGTTTTGTCAGCGATATCAAGAATGCGTTCAAAGGTCTTGCCTACTGCTTGCATGGCGTTATCAAAACGAATGGTCGTGCTGTCATCGATTATCTCCGGGAATCGGGCTTCAATTTCCTCGGCGGTAATGGATGAAAAATCATCAAAATCGATACCAGACGTCTCGACCATTTGCGCCGCCGAAAAATGCCCTCCGCCTGCGACAATGATATCGCCCGAGCTCTGGCACCTGTCGCTGCAGAGATAAGTAACTGCGGCGCTGACTTGTTCCGGAGCAATCAGCGGAACAACATTTTCAGGAAAGGCCCCGGCGGACATTCGCGTTCCTGCGAAGGGCGCGATGGCATTGACATGGATGCCGTGTTCAGGAGCCTCCTCAGCCAAGGTCGCCAGCAAGCCAAGAATACCCATCTTGGCGCCGCCATAAGATGTCGATCCAGATTTTCCAAAAAAGCCGACTTGAGACGAAGTCATGACAATGCGGCCATAGCCTTTTTCACGCATAACCTTGTATGCCGCCTGGGACGTATGAAAAGTGCCAAAATAGTGTACCTGCTGCATTTCCAGAAAGGAATTCCAAGGCAGGTCCTCAAAAGAGTGGTGCTCCAATCGACCAGCATTATTTGCAACTATATCCACAGTGCCAAAATCAACTACGGCCTGCGCAACGGGTCCGGATTTTCCTGGCTGTGAGATATCATCAAAGTTACTAACAGCCTCTCCGCCAAATGACCTGATTTCGTCAACGACTTCTTCCGCCGGCGCTTGTGAAAAACCTTCACCCTCAATCGACACGCCAATGTCGTTGACCACAACCCGGGCACCACGTCTGGCCAGATCAACTGCATAGGCTTTGCCCAGACCGCGACCGGCCCCGGTGACAACTGCGACCTTACCGTCGAAGGTTATGGCCTTCACCATTGGAATCAATCCTTGGACAATTCGGCTTCATGGACCCAGGCTGAATGACGAACTGACTTTTTGGTTTTGTTCCATTCATCCAGCATCGGTTGCGCCGCATCATGCAACTTGGCGATCATATTGAAAGTCAGTTTATTGGCGGCAAATTCGAGCCGATGCCCATTGGGATCGTGAAAATAAATTGACTCACAAAAACCATGATCAACCGGCCCCAGGACATCGAGCCCCTTCGCACGCAAGTCTTTTTCAGCTTCTCGCAAGGCTTCGATATCCAGCACCCTGAAGGCCAGATGCTGGACCCAGTCAGGCGTGTTCGGATCGACGCCCATTTCTGGTTCATCCGGCAATTCAAAGAATGCAAGGTAACTGCCTTCCTGACCCATTTCGAAAAACAGATGCATGTAGGCGAACGATTCCTTTGTCGACGGCACCTGGTTTTCCGATACAGCCATCGAATATTTCATGCCAAGGACATTGGTATAAAAGTCTACTGTTTCCTGGGCATCCCGGCACCTGTAGGCAACGTGATGCAATCCCTTGACGTACATCTTATTCTCCTTTTCCTGATCGGGAGGACGTGATCAGATAGACCCAAAAAATCAAAGGCCGAGATAGGCCTCCCGAACCGCCTCGTTATTACTCAGCACCGCAGATTCCCCGTTGAGGATCATTTCTCCGTTTTCGAGGATGTAACCAAACTCACTGAAGGCCAGTGCGATAGATGCGTTTTGCTCCACCAGCAATATGGGCACACCAGCCTTGTGGACGCGGCCTATAATTTCAAACAGGCTATCAACCAGCACCGGTGAGAGGCCCAGACTGGGTTCATCCATCATCAAGAGCTTTGGTTTCGACATCAGGGCACGGCCAATTGCCAGCATTTGCTGCTCACCACCTGACAACGTACCTGCCTGCTGCTTCAGACGTTGCTCGAGCACCGGAAAGTAGTCCAACACGGAAGCCAGATCGTCATCAGTAGACGATTTGTCAGACCGCAGGTACGCACCTAACAGGATATTCTCACCAACAGTCATGGAAGAAAAAATCTCACGGCCTTCAGGAACCTGGATGATACCCCGTTTGACGACATGTTCCGGCGCCAGACCGGTAATGTCTTCATCTTCAAAGAAGATGCGCCCCGCCTTGGGTTGTACAATGCCTGAAATGCAGTTCAGGGTAGTTGACTTACCTGCTCCATTTGCCCCAAGCAGACAAACGATCTGGTCCCCCATTGTCAACGACACGTCGTCAAGGGCATGCACAGATCCGTAACTTGCGGTGATGCCTTCAACCCGGAGCATGATCACCCTTTCCAAGATAGGCTTCGATTACATCTTCGTTCGATCTGATTTCTGCAGGTGTACCTTCGGCAATTTTCTGCCCGAAATTGAGCACGGTGATACTGTCCGCCACACCCATGACAAGTTGCATCACATGTTCAATCAGTATGATCGTAATTCCTCTTTCGCTGGCCAGTTGTTTCAGCAAGGTATTCAGGGCAGCAATATCTTGATTGCGCAGACCAGCGGCTGGTTCGTCCAGTAACAAGAGACGCGGTTTAGAGGCAAGAGCCCGTGCCAGATCAAGCAGTTTTTGACGTCCATAATCAAGTGATTCAGCCAAACTGTCTCTCTCGGAGAGAAGGCCAAATGAATCCAGCAGAGCTTCAGCTTCCTTAATTGCCTCCGCTTCGATTTCGCGTCGCCGCGTGCCTGGAAAGAAAGCTGAATATTTCGGGATCACAGCAGACATACCGACAAGAACATTTTCCAGTGCAGTCATCTGCATACACAGCTCAATGTTCTGAAATGTGCGCGCAATGCCCAAACCAGAAATCGCGTGTGCGGGCGTTGCAAGAAGAGATTTTCCTTCAAATCTAATATCACCGCTGGACGGCGTATAGAAACGGGAAATGCAGTTTAGTGTCGTCGATTTACCTGCACCATTTGGACCAATCAGGGCATGGATTTTCCCGGCTTCAGCAGACAGGGACAACCCCTGAACCGCGTGAAGTCCGCCAAATTTCACATCGATGTTGTCGAGGCTGAAAAAGGGAGACGTCATGATTCTTCCCCCTGTGATGCCGTTATCTTACCTTCAGGCTTGCGGGAGCCCATCGAATCCCGAAGCGACAGAACCCGACCCCAGATACCGCGAGGCATAAACATCAAGACACCGATCAAAATGATGCCGTAGATGAACTCCTGGTAGGATTCTAGACCGCGCATAACTTCGGGTAACAATCCCAACAGTACGACGCCGACAATGACACCTGGCAACGTGCCAATACCGCCGATCACGATCATAGACAAAACCAACACTAACGTATCGAAACCAAGAACATCCGGATGAACGTAAGACTGGAAAAGTGTGAACATGCCGCCCGCCACACCGGCGTAAACCGCTGAAATTGTGAAAGCGATTGCCTTGGTCCGGTTTACAGAAATTCCGGAAGCCGTAGCCGCGTGTTCAGATTCCTTGATGGCTTCCATACTTCTACCGAGTTTTGACAATTCCAGATTGCGCGTAATCCAGACCATGAATACGGCGATTGCCAAGACAAACGGATAGGCCTCAAGGTCGTTGGTTATCTCTCCAAAACCGGTTTGGCTCGGCTGGAAACGCAAGCCATTGGCACCCCCGGTGACTTCTTCCCAGTTATTGAAAACCCACTGGGCAACTTCAGCAAAAGCAAAAGTTGCGAGGCCAAGATAAAGGTGTTTGAGCCGGGTCGCCGGAAGTGCAATGAGGGCACCCACCAGTCCAGCAATGCAGGCGCCAATCGGAATGGTTAGATAAAAAGGCAGGCCAGTTGCGATATTCACTAATGATGTTGCGTAAATGCCGATACCAAAAAATGCCGTATGCGCAAAGGCAAACTGTCCGGCCCGCCCCAATAGAATATCGAGACCGATGGCAAGAACAACATACATCAGGATCATGTTTGCCATGAAGACGATGTATATTGATCCCAGCATCGGAATGGCTGCGGAAGCAACAACAAACGCCCCCGCCAACACTAGGTTCCTCGTCAGGTTGTTCCCCACAGTCAGACCTTTTTGACCTCTGAAGGACCACCGAACAACCCCTGGGGGCGAACCAGCAGAACCAGAATAATAACAATGAATGGCGTTACAGAAATAGCGTTGGATGAAATCGTCAGTCCAACAATATTTTCAATTATCCCGAGCGCAAAACCACCGACAATCACACCCGGAAAATTGGTAAACCCACCAATGATCGCCGCCGCGAAGGCAAGTATGATCAGGCCACCCATATCTGGCGTCATCAGAACTTTAGGCGCGATCAAAATCCCGGCTATCGCGGATAGGCCGCAAGCAAGACCCCAAACAAGGGCACGCATACGGGCAACAGGTATGCCAACGAGGGCGGCGGCGCGAGCGTTGTCTGCAGTCGCACGTAACGCCCGACCCAGCGGTGTAAACTGGAAAAACACAAACAAGGCGATCATGGAAAAAACAGCAATGCCAAAAATGGCGATGTCCTGTCGTGATATGACAGCCGGACCGATGAATACAGGGTCAATAGCCATCATGGGCGGCAAGGTTCTTACCTCATCCGCATAGGGGATCGGCCTTATGATGCCTTTCAGAATGTATGAAAGGCCGACAGTTGCGATAACCATGGCGACCAGCACACTTTGCCCTGGTGCCTGACGGCCCTGAATTCGCGTCAGAACAACCCGTTCAAAACTGATCCCGATAATGAAGGTCGAAATCGCACAAAGTGGTACAACAATCCAGTAACTCATGCCGGTATACAAAAGAACAAACAGGGCTACATAGGATGCGATCATCACGATCTCACCACCGGCAAAATTGATGACCTGGGTAGACTTGTAAATGATGACCAGGGAAAGGGCGATGAGCGCGTAAATGCTTCCAGTTACGAGCCCACCGGCCAATCCCTGTAGGAGGTATATTTCCCACATCAGTCTAAAACCTGCCTTACTGGGCAGGCATACGGTTGTAGAAGATACCCGGCACACGAGATGTGTTGGTGCCATCATATTTCAGAAAGATGGACGCGTTGTGCCCGTCTCTCTTGTTTTCACCAAACTCAATCGGGCCAGCCAGAATGCCGGTGTTGAATTTCAATGCGGCCATGGCATCAACAAACGACTCACGGGTAGGATTTGGTCCTGCATTGTGCAAGGCTTGGGCAATTGCCATCGCGGAAGGCACGCCATAGGACATGAACGGTGACGGACTACGACCCGGATAGTTCTTTTTGAACATATCGATGATCCACTTTTGCTTTGGTCCATCGGTCAGATCATTCAAGGGCGATCCATAATAGAAGCTCTTGAAAGCATCCTTCGTGCCCACATTCTTTACAAAGGCGTTCAAATTAGGCACAGCTTGAACTGCGGCAACAATTGGAATTTTGATACCGAATTCATGTGCTTTCTTGACGGCAAGTGCTGCGGGACCAGTGTAAGTCGTGATTACCAGTACATCAGCACCGGATGCACGAACTTTCAGCATGGGCGCAGTTACATCGACAATTTTGCGCGAAACCCGTTGGTCTTCAACAATTTTGACACCGTTTTTGTCCGCTGCCCATTTTGCAGCAAGATAATTGGAGGCACCGAAATCATCGTCATGCGCCAGGTAAGCAATCTTTTTGGCACCCAGTTTCGAAGTAACAAAATCAATCAGCGATCCACCAACGGTGCGTTGCGTGCCACCAAAAGACCCGAACATATACCTGGTTGGCGGAAATACGCCCGCGTCGCCGGCAGCATTCAGCATCACCATCGGTACTTTTTCACGAGTGATATATTCCTGGGCCGCAATCGTCGCATGGGTACAGGATCCACCATGAACAACAAAAACCTTATCAACAGTGACCAGTTTTTTCACAACTGCAACAAGGTCATTAGGGGAGCATTTGTCGTCGGCGGTTACGACCCTGATCTTGCGACCCCAGATGCCACCGCGATCATTGATCATTTTGTACCACATTTTCGCAGCGTCCAGCGCGTCAACACCGTAGGCCTTGGCACGACCTGAAAGGGGTGCATGCAGTCCGATCACGATTTCAGTGTCACTGATTCCCGGGTCCTGATATTTGCCTTGTGGGTTTCCCACAGTATAGGCAGTGGCCGTACCGGCGGCCAAAGCCATGCCGAGACCAAGGCCCAGACCGACTAACGATTTTGTCACTTTGGCAGATTTCATTATTTCCTCCTTGTTGAAATTTGGATCGTTTGGTTTTGCTTGTTGATAACAGTCAGAAAGAGCGATGGGCACTTTTCAGCCCGCATTACTTTGCTCCGTAGAAAGCATATGTCAGTAGTTATTCGACTAATCCCGCGTGCAGCCAGGTTGCATGCTTTGGGGCCTGCTTGGTTGTTGACCATTCTTCCAGCATGGGCCCGGCAACTTCACTTAGTTTTTCAGCCATCTCTGCAGTTGTGGTATCTACAGCAAGCTCGAGCCTGTGGCCGCTGGGGTCAAAGAAATATATGGATTGGCAAATTGTGTGATCGATAGGCCCGATGACCTCGACGCCGTGGCTTTCGAGATTGGCCTTCTGTTCCAACAGCGTATCCATGTCCGCAACCCTTAACGCCAGATGTTGCACCCATTCCGGCGTATTTGAATCACGGCCCATTTCCTCTGCTTCCGAAAGCTCAAAAAAAGCAACATAGCTGCCATCACCCATGCGGAAAAAGATATGCATGTAAGGACTGTGTTCTCTGGTTGACGGCACAACGTCTTCAGAAGCCGCAATATTGTAGGTCAGACCAAGAACCTCCGTATAGAACTTGACGGTTTCCACTGCGTCTTTGCACCGATATGCCACGTGGTGCAGGCCCTGAACTACTTGATCAGTCGACATCTCAATTTCTCCATAATGTATACATTTTGATCATTTATGCATACACCTTGGGAATTATCCAGAGAAAAATTAGCCTTTTGAGGTATTTATCAGCTAAAATGTATTTTTAATAAGGAGAGCCGCTGGAAAATGTATGCAATATCAATTTTTTGGCGCGGTCTGGTACAAAGAGAAAATCAACGTAGAATGTGAGAAATCCCGGATACAGGTGCGAGCGTGACAACACTATCAGAGCAATCCCACAAGCTAACGCTTACTGAACAGGCAACGTCGGTTCTGCGGGAAGCAATTATCAGCCACACTCTGGCACCAGGCACAAACCTGCAGGAAAAATCGGCTTGCGAACTGACTGGAGCTTCACGGACTCCAGTTCGCGTTGCCATGGCCACTCTCGCAAAAGAAGGCATGCTGGAATATCTACCTCAGCGTGGATACAGGGTTCGCGAGTTTTCGCTGGAGAGTGTTGCCCAGGGCTTCGAGATAAGGGCGACCCTGGAAGGCATGGCTGCACGACTGGCTGCCGAACACGGGTTGTCTGACCAACACCTGGCTATCCTGCAGAAATGCGTCGAAGATGGAAATGTCATGCTTGAGGCGAGCAGCCAGGAGCTGGACCGGATTTCCTGGCGCGAGATGAACGAGACGTATCATCGCACCATCCAGGCTGCAGCAAACTATCCTCTGTTGTCAGACCTGATCCTTCGAACGGAGAATGTACCGTTCAATACGCTGAACGTTATTCCCCACTGGCAAGGCGAGCGATCCGACGAGATGGTCCGTTTCTCTCATTTTGACCACATCTATATTCTGGATGCGATCATCAACAGGCAGGGCGGTAGAGCAGAAGCGCGTATGCGGGAACACATTATGGTTGCCATCGATGTCATGCGGGACCAGGTTGCAGCGACGCTGGATCACAGGTGACACCCGCCAGCTACACGCCGCCGTCTCGCTAACGCTCGCCAAAGAGAACAGACCATTGCTCAGATGTCAGGGGCACCTTGTCGCTGTTAACGATCCGTTTTCTGAAATCATTGATAATGTTGCTGCCAACCTCGACAGCGGGCCGCGCTTTGATATTTTCAAACCAGCGCCTGATGTTTGGCATGGCGTCCAGGGAAATATCGATCAACGCCGTTGCCCGGACCCAGGGCCAGCACGCCATATCCGCAATTGAATAATCTCCTGCCAGGTATTCTTCTTCAGCAAGTCTTGATTCCATGACCTTCAATAGTCTTCCGGCTTCGGCGAGGTACCGATCGTGCGCATACCTGTTTTCAATATCTTCCGGCGCATAACGAATAAAGTGGTGTGCCTGACCATGCATGGGCCCCAGTCCCGACATTTGCCACATCACCCACTGAATTGCCTGATACCTCGCCCGCGCTTCGGTGCTGAGAAAACGGCCTGTCTTGTCCGCCAGATAAATCAGGATGGCGCCGGTTTCAAATCCCGTTATCGGCTCACCCCCATCAAGAGGATCGTTATCAACAATGACCGGCAATTTGTTATTCGGGTTCAACGCAAGAAATTCAGGCGTGAATTGGTCGCCTTCAAAAATGTTGTAGGGAATGACCTTATAGGGCAGAGCAACTTCCTCAAGCATGATCGAAATCTTGTGCCCGTTCGGCGTTGCGACTGTGTGCAGATCAATCATATCAGTGTCCGCAACCCCGTCAGAGTGAAATGGTTTCAAAGACAGCCGGCACATTTAGCTCCAGCACAATGAAGTCTTCGGAAAAGGCAGTGACATCATGCTTGTGGCGGGAAGGCACGACCATGGCATCTCCCGGGTCCATATGGAACTTCCCCAGCCCCTCCAGTTCTGTTTCCACCCAGCCACCCAGAACATAGACAAACTGGACATCCAGTTCATGGTAGTGCCACCCTGTACTGGCATCACAAGGCCCATTGGTTCGCACAACCTGCGCCTGGACCAGACCACTCGTCGCATCGCCAAAACCAAAGTCCCTGTATTCAAGAAAGCTTCTGGGTCCCTCACCTCGTACAAATGAATCATCATCAAGGTAGTCGACGATCATCTTCGAATCAGGACGAGTACCGCGGCTTGTGGGTTTTTCTGTCAGGGTTGTGACTTCTGCCGGCATGGTTATTTCAATGACTTCAAAATCAGGTGAAAACGCCGTTTCATCATGCATGGTAAACGGGGGAATATGGGCACAGTCCCCCTTCTTGAGCACAACGTCTCCCCAACCTTCAGCCGTGAAAGCAACATGTCCTTTGACGACATAAACGAACTGGAAATCGAGGTCGTGGCAATGCCAACCCGTTGTGCTGTTGTCCGAATTCACACATTGAATATGTTCGGCCCTCATGCGGCCACCGCTGGCTTTTGTAACACCAAGATCGCGATATCTGAAAAATGATCGTTGTCCCTTATCATGCCAAACGGCGTCTGCCAAACAGTCGAATGCAAAGTCAGTTGCGCGGTCAGTAGTCGCAGAGTCAGACATTTATTTTCTCCAATGAGGATCGTTTATCAGTTGGTGTCCAAGCTTCAAGTAAACATCTCGAACAGGCTTGCGCAATAAAATTTGTTGCCATCGCGGACTAATTGTGATGCAGATTGCACCTGCCTGATTCCGTAAGCCTGAATATTTTCAACTTAATAAACCCGGTTTTTCTCACATCAATTGCATCGGAGATCATCCATTGTCGACCTCTCAAAAACTGTTCCCAACTGCGATCGTCGGCAGTCACGCACAGCCTGACTGGTTCATTGACAGACAGCAGCTCAAAGGCAGACTACCCCCCAGGGTCCGCGCAAAAGAAATCTGGAAAGTGGGTGAAAATGATATCAGGGAAGCAGGTAATGATGCCACGAGACTTGCTATCCAGGATCAGGAGAAGGCAGGTGTCGACATCATCGGTGATGGCGAAATGCGCCGGGAAAGTTATTCGAACCACGTGGCAAATGCGCTGTCTGGCATTGACCCTGACAAACATGGCACGGCTATGGACAGGACCGGAAAGCCCAACCCTGTTCCCCTCGTCAGCGGGCCAATTGAACGCCTCAGACCCATCGAGGTTGAGAACGCAACTTTTCTGAGATCACAAACGAAACGACGGACCAAGATCACCTTGCCCGGCCCGTTCACGATGACCCAGCAGGCGCAGAACGATTATTATGCCAGTGATGCCGACCTGGCCATGGCCTATGCCGCCGCCTTGAACCAGGAAATCCGCGAGGTTTTCGCCGCCGGTATCGACATCGTTCAACTCGACGAGCCCTATTTGCAAGCCCGCCCGGATGAGGCGCGGGATTACGGTGTGGCTGCCATCAACAAGGCACTTGACGAGACGACAGGCACATCGGCGTTGCATATGTGTTTTGGTTACGCCTTCGTCAGTATCGACAGTTACAGCAAGCCGGACAGATATGCTTTTCTGGCTGAACTCAACGATTGTGCCGTCGACATTATTTCTGTCGAAACGGCCCAACCCAATCTCGATTTGTCCACCCTCAGTGAACTAGACCACAAAATGATCATGCTGGGGGTCATCGACATGAACAACCTTGAGGCAGAAACGCCTCGTTCAATCGCCGACAGAATAACGGTTGCGAGCAACTATGTTGACGCCGAAAGGCTTATCATCGCACCGGATTGTGGCATGAAATATATCGATCGCCCACTCGCCTGTGAGAAACTTGTCGCCATGGTGCAGGGTGCCGAATTGGCACGCCAGGAGGTATCCTGAAATCACGCCTTGGCGGCAACCAGTAGTTTTCCTGTGACCCCATGTTTTTCAATGAATCGGGAAACCAAACCTTCATCTTTGGCCTTGGCAACAAATTCTTCAACGAAAGATGCCAGTTCAGTGTGGTTCCGCAAAGTTCCGACGGCCTGTTGAATTGAAGTATAGCCCCCAGCCAGAACGCGGGATCCGGGCAGCGCCAGGGCCTCTTTTTGCAACCCCGGCGCCAGTCCCGCCATGGCATCCAGTTTTTCTTCCACAAAAGTTTCAAAAACATTGCCTTTGATACGACGAAGTTCAGCGTGTTCAAGGGACCGGGTTAAATAGAGGTCGTAGGCCGCACGATCCATCGTTGCAATTATGACCCCGGGCTGATCAACGTCCTCAACTGTTTGAAATGGCGAGGCCACCGGGACGAGGTACGTCGCTTCAATCTCCACATATGCTTTGCTGAAGGCAATTTTCTCGGCACGCTTTGGCTCCGCTGCAATCAGGCAAATATCCCATTCATTGCGATCACCTGCATCGGCAACTTCACCAGGCGTTGCATAAGTCTCAAACGAAACCTCGACTTCTAGCGCTTTTGCAATTGCTGCTGCCATATCTGGCGCAACCCCTTGAGGTTCACCCGCAGGCCCCTTACCCGTTACCAACAGACCATTGCCCAGATTGATGCCAACGCGCAAACTGCCAGCTACACCCAGCCTCGACTGGATTGTCTTCGCCTGCTCGCCTGACATAATAATTCATCCCAAAAATAGTTAGCATTCAACAACGGCGGTCAACAAATCGAAAATCACAATATGCACAGACAGGTGAAAATCCTAAAATATACGTTCTTCTATTATTCTGAATTTCTCAAGTAACAATATTTTGCAAAACCTCCACATCAAACTGCCTTGGCGGCAACGAAGGCTTAGTTAGCGTTCTGCCCCAGGGGAAGCTGTAATCCACCAGTATCTCTTGTTTCAGTACTATTGCGTGCCACGAAACAGCATCCAGAGTTAACTGCCAATATACTGCCAAATTCCTACCGCGCCAAACCAGTTTTTAGACACGTGCAGCATAGTATTTTGATAATATTGAAGAAAAATGGTGCCGCAGGGGGGAATTGAACCTCCGACCTACTGATTACGAAACTGAGGGTCTGATTTAACCCACGTTTCGCCCATATACCCTAGATACCTTTATAGTACTGATAAATAGACATATATCCGCCACATTCATATACTATATTACTCTCAGGCACGCTGGGATTGTCTCTCTTGTGCGACCTATATGCGACTTGGAATGTATCAGCGGGATTACAACATGGCAACTATGAAGCTGACTAAATTGGCTGTTGAAGCCCAAGCACCTCAGGCAAAGGACACGATACTCAATGATGCCGAAGTCAAGGGATTCCAGTGCAAGGTGACACCCATGGGGAAGAGGGTTTACCAACTCTATTACCGCACCAAAGACGGGAAGGAACGCCGCCCCAAGATTGGAGTACACGGAGAGGTCACGCTCCAACAAGCGAGGGAACAGGCTCAAATAATGAAAGCCGCCGTCCAGAGAGGTGAGGACCCGGCTGGCGCTCTTCGTGAGTTGAAATCAGCACCTACAATAAACGATCTCTGCCAGCGATATTTGTCT
>JABILA010000120.1 GCA_018654745.1 Alphaproteobacteria bacterium | reverse complement strand
TAACATGAGGGTTACCTTTCGATTGTGTTTCGATAATTTTATTTGCACCGTTATCAAAACCGGTAACCCTCTCCTTTTGCAAGGAGCGGTGTCAGATCAGGTCGAAACTACTTCATATTAGAACAGCGAATGCTGGTCCGGTTCCACCTGTCGCCATATCGGGAAAACCAAAGTCATTGTCGTGCCAAGGCCAATTGCGCTTTGAACTTCGATCTTTCCTTCATGCAACTCAATCTGAGCGGCAACCAGTGGCAAGCCAAGCCCGGTTCCTCGCTCGCTGCGCGATAGCTCTCCGTCGATTTGACCGAATTTTTCAAAGGCTTTTTCAATGTCATGATCACTCATGCCAATACCAGTGTCCATTACTGAAATTTGAGGCTCGCCGTCCTGACTAATTCGAAAAACCACTTCAATTCGACCATCTTGTGGCGTGAATTTTATGGCATTGCTCAGCAGATTTGAGAGCATCTGTTTGCACATGCGCATATCCCCGTTCAACTCAGCGGCCGGGTTTGCTGTAATTTTTAGTGTCAGGTTTTTTTCCGCAGCGCGTTGTTTTACCAATGTGACGGCCAGATCGATTACTTGCGACACGTTAAAGTCTTCGTCATGTAATTCAGCTTTGCCAGCCTCAACTTTGGACAGGTCCAGCACATCATTTATGAGAGACAACAACAAATCGCCAGACATCTCGATATCGCTGACATATTCCTTCTGTTTGTTCGTCAAGGAACCACCAATGCCGGTAAGCAGGGCCTGAGAAAAACCGATCACAGCGTTTAGCGGCGTCCGGAGTTCGTGGCTCATATTTGCGAGGAACTCTGATTTGGAACGATTGGCATATTCGAGTTCACGTGTTCGCAAGCTTACTTTTTTCTCCAATTCCCATTGATATTCCTGGAGTGAGCGCTCTACTTCCACAGTTCCTGAGATATCCTTGGCTAACCCCCGAATACAGACGAAACCACCAGATTTATCAAATATTGGCAGGCCGCTCAGCAAGAAATACCGAATATCACCCGAAGGCGTCACAACATCAGTGCGAATATCTCTGAAAGGCCTCAAAGGGGAAATAATCTTGTCCTCAACGGGACGCCAGACATCCGTGAGGCATTTGCCTGCAAGTTCTTGCGCCAGGTGGCCGGTTAGTTTCAATACTGTGCTGGAAATATTTCTGAGTTTCAGATCGCGGTCGGCTTCCCAAACTATGTCCGATGTCAGGCGAACGAGATCGTTCAGGCGGCGATTAGCCTCTTCGATAGTCAGGAGTCCCGGAGTGCTCAAACAACCTCCAAAATTTTACTACTTTACCATGCAGAATGTTTCAATTTCTGCGCGTACCACTCTACACTGAATATTTTCAAATTATGAGTGTGAATCATTAAAAAATATTCAACGAATCAGAGTCTTCGATAAATTAATGAATATATCATCCAGTCTTGAGGACAAAAAAAATCAGCCACCGTTAAGTGACTGATTCTAAACGAAATAAATTTCGTAATATGGTAGGCGCGACAGGATTCGAACCTGTGACCGATCGATTAAAAGTCGATTGCTCTACCAACTGAGCTACGCGCCCTCAAGGCTCGGGGAACATAGGGGCACTGCTGGCGTGGGTCAATAGGCTAAACGCGCGAAATGAACGGATTTTTGAGCGTTTTTTCGAAGTTTTTCCGAAGATCAATCAGGCCTTGAGATAGTTCTTCTGAATTTCTCTTTTCAACGTTTTACCGGCCACATTTCTGGGGAATTCCCCAAGGGCAAAACAATCAGTTATACGCTGGAATTTTGCACTGACACGCTCATTTGTCCAATCAATCAGAGAGACTGGATCTGTCGTCGCACCCGCTTTCAGAGCTACAGCGGCAACAGGAACCTCTCCCCACTTTTCATCAGGTTTACCAAATACGGCCACCTCCATAACATCGGGGTGACCGATAATGACCTCTTCAATATCCTTGGGGTAAACGTTTACACCCCCCGAAATGATCATGTCCTTGATACGATCCACGAGGTACAAAAAGCCATCTTCATCGACATAGCCCACATCCCCGGAATGTAGCCAGCCGTCGACAATCGCTGCTTTCGTCAAATCAGGTCGTTTGTAATAACCCGGCATCAAAAGTGGGCCACGACCACAGATTTCGCCAACTTCTCCCGTCTTAACTTCGATGCCCTCAGCATCGACAATTTTCATATCGCAGAAGGTCAAGGGAACTCCCACCGAACCCGCTTTGCGCGTTGAATCAGTTCTATCCAGTACGGTTATGAAGCCCTCGGTCAAACCATAGAGTTCGTAAAAACGACCGGGCAATAAATCATTCAATCTGTTTTTATATTCAAGCAACAACGGCGCACCGAGACTCTGAATCATTTCCAGCGATTCCAGTTTGTTCGCATCAAAATCCGGATGGTTCAGCATCGCCATGATCTGCGATGGCACCATGATTACATGGGTGACCTTGTTACTGGCAATTTCATTGATGAAGCGCTCCGGCTCGAAGGCCTCATGCAATATGTATCGACACCCCAGATACATCCACGGCATGAAATCAATCATGGCTCCGTTGAAGACCAGGGAACCCGCATGCAAAATCACTGTTTCAGTAGTCATGCGAAAAGCACTGGCGAATAGCGTGCAGTAATGTGACCTAACGAAGTGGCTGTGCATGATCCCCTTTGGCAGCCCTGTGGTACCACTGGAATACATAATGTTAAAAATATCATCTGCACCAAGCCCGGCGTCCGGTGGCTCGTGATCAGATACACCTTCCACAAAACCCTTGTAAGTAACAAATCCTTCCGATGGGGCCTCTGTACCTGCCAGAACATAGCGGTCAGTCTGAATACCAGGCAGATCATGTCGTATGCGATCGAGAATTTCGGCAAACCCCGCATCCGCAATGACCATAGCGGAGTCACAATCGAGAAGCAGCGTCTTCAGGCCTTCGTCTTGTAACATCGGGCTGGACGGCACAATGATGATTCCGGTCTTTGCTGCGGCCCAGAACGTAATCACAAGTTCCAGACGATTGCTCATAACCGTCGAAATTTTGTCGCCTTTTTTCAAACCTGTACCCAACAGAGCATTTGCCAGTTTGTTGGCCAGCAAATTGAATTCAGAGAATGTCAGATCTTCTCCACCAACAGACAAAGCTGGCTGGTTCGGACGATAGCGTGCCTGGTGGCGAGGCAAAATTCCGATATTGATCATTCATGTCTCATCAATTGGAGGTTGGGCAGTTGTCCTAACGAGACTAAGCCAAACCCGCCAGAGCAAACAAGACCGTGTTCACACTACCGATTGCCCCCAGCCAGTCGGATCGCATCTGGATGGCGGCGCAATCGCACCATCGCCAACACACCCAGGAACGGGCCAATTGCCAGCGGTGCGAAGGCATATTTCCAGCTCAGTAGATCAACCAGCGGCGGAATCATATGAATAGTGATAAGCGTCAGTAAGAATCCAATGCAGGTTTGAGCGGTCAACATCGTACCCAGGTAGTCGGGGTCTGAAAGTTCAATAATGCAGGAAGAAAACTGTGCTGAATCAGCAATCACCGAGATGCCCCAGATCAGCGCAACAATCACCAAAAGTGTGACACTGCCACCAAATAGAAACCCGATCACCAATGAGCACAAACCGCTGATCAACATGGCCGATATTGTCAGTGTTGTACGTCCTATGCGATCGGCAAGAACACCACCAAACAGGGCGCCCAGGGCACCAACGCCAACCACCAGAAAGGTGGTTAAACCTGCCAGATAAGTCGCCGTGATTTCCTGTCCCGAACCCATGCTTTGGTTGAAGCTTGCATACAGAAAAACACCGATCCACGCCCACATGGCATAGAGTTCCCACATGTGGCCAAAATAGCCCAGATTGGCGAGACGCAAGGGTTTGTCAGTCCACGCATGCAATAAATATGATGGCTGGAACGGCGGGGATTTCTTTTGTAACGGTCCCAATTTGAAGAGATTGATTATCAAACCAGCCAGCACCGCGAGGACGGATGCAAGGCCAATGGCGAAATGCCAGTCAACACCGCCGGTAATCTTGAACAGGTGAGGTGAAGCCGACCCCAACGTCAGCGCACCGACCAGCAATCCGATAAGCAAGCCAGTATCACCCTTCGCCCAGGTCGCGACCATCTTCATACCAACAGGATACAAACCAGCCATACAGGCACCTGTAATAAACCGTAAGAATACGATTATCAGGGATGTAGGATCCACAAACAGGATCAGTCCATTGGCGGCAGCGGCAACAAAGGCCGCGACCATAAAAAACGTCTTCGACGGAATACGATCTGCAAGTCCCAGGATGGCGCTTGTCATCGTGCCGACAACAAACCCCATCGCAACAGCACTAGAAAACAACGAGGCCTGCCAGTCTGGAAGATCGTAGGCAGATTTAAGTTCCGGAATTACTGCTGTGGCTGAAAACCATAGGGACAAGGCGAGTACTTCGCACAACGCCAGGAGCAAAATATTTGGCCATTTGCCTGACAAGTCTGACCTATCGCGGGCATCTCCCGTGGGACCACTCATACTTCCCCCCATGTTATCCAGGCAATCAGGATGGCTGATCTGTCAATGTACCACGCCGATAGTCATCTGCAGCTTTGAATAATTCTTCTCGTGTATTCATCACGAAGGGTCCCATCCTGGCAATGGGTTCTCCTATTGGCTTACCTGCCAAAAGCAGGAAACGCGCCGCCTGATCAATTGCGCTGACGACCAGGTCACCTTCCCCACCCAGGATACCCATTGATTGTTGCGCAATTACGATTTGCGTATCGCCCTGCCCTGATACCGCGACGGAACCTTGGTAAACGTATACAAAACCATTCCAGTCATCTGCCAGAGATATTGAAAAATCTGTGCCTGCATTTCGATGAACATCAAGATAGCTAACCTTTGTCAGCGTCCTTGCTGCACCAGCCACGCTGGCATATTCACCCGCCAACACACGAACCAGTCCGTTTTCTGTTATGACTTCAGGCACATTTTCGGCGGGAATATCCTGATAGGCCGGTGCCACCATCTTAAGATCAGCCGGCAGGTTTACCCACAATTGATACCCCCACATCATGCCCTCGGTTTGCTCGGGCATTTCGGAATGAATGATACCGCTGCCGGCGGTCATCCACTGCACTGCGCCGTCTGAGAGCAACCCTGACTGACCCGTTGAGTCTTCATGACGCATACTGCCATGCAACATATAGGTTACCGTTTCAAAACCGCGATGAGGATGAGGTGGAAAACCTGCAATGTACGCACCGGGATCTTCGTTGCGAAATTCATCCAGCAACAGGAAAGGATCAATATGGTCGACTTCCCTGGTCCCAATGACGCGGTTGATATCTACCCCGGCACCATCACTGGTTGCCGTGCCAACGACCACGTTTTCAATGAATCTCATTCAGGATATTTCCAGCTAATAATTTGACAGGTCAGATGAATAGTTCAACAGACATGAATGAACAGATTCAGAAGAATTAGCGTTGTCAGAAACAACCAAACTGCATGCTCTGACCATCCAAGATCATGACCATATGAGTTTCAAAAACATAACGGGCAGCATCAACCAGCCCATGCGCCAACGGGATTGCCCAGGATGGTCCAGTAAATCCAATTGCCACAGCTGAAATAACGGCAGCCGTCAGAATAATTCTTCTGTTCATAACGGGATGATAATCCCTGTTGGGGGAATATCCAAGCCTTGGTCAGGCTTCGGAATATCAGATTATTGTGAAGCCTGTTCGCAAAACCTGTAGCAGTTCTCCCCGGTTTCCTTGGCCTTGTACATAGCTTTATCAGCACTGGCCATAAGTTCGTCGCGGCTGTCCCCATGCTCCGGATGAAGCGCAATACCCATAGCAGCCCCGAGTGACCGGTCACCAGACGAGAAATTAATTGGTTCCGAAATCCTTGATAAAATCTTGGTGGCGATATTTTGAACGGCTTCTTCACCTGAGACATTCTCAAGCAAAACCACAAATTCATCACCGCCAACACGTGCAACGGTATCGCTGTCCCGGACGCCCTCCTTCATTTGCTCAGCAACGAAACGAAGAGCCCGATCACCTGCGTCATGCCCCAATTCATCATTTATGGGCTTGAATTTATTCAGGTCAATATACAGGATTGCAATCTTGTGGTTGCCGCGGTTGCTTCGCTTGATTGCTTCTTCCAGACGGTCGGAAAGCAGGTTCCTGTTCGGCAACGATGTTACCGTATCAAAATGCGCCATCGTCCGGATCTGTTCTTCAATTCGTTTGCGCTCGGTGATGTCGCGAATGATGCCTGTAAAAGACATTTGTTCACCGTGCTGCAATTCACGAACTGCCATCTCCATAATGAATTCATCACCACTTTTTTTGCGGCCTGTCATTTCCTTCAAGGTTCCCAGTCCCCGAACCCAATCTGAATTTCCCGACTCTTGATCATTTTCTTGTCGTAAAACAGAATCTGCATGTGCATCAGGCACGAGTTGGCGTAAATTCTTGCCAATCATCTCGTCAGCCGAAAATCCAAAAATCTGTTCCGCCGCTGAATTAAATGATTTGATATCACCCTGGTCATCAAGACTGATAACGCCATCCGCAACAGTGTTTATTATGCCCTCCAGCCATTGTTCTCTCGATTGCAGGGTCTTTGCTGCTCGCATGTGGCTGGTGATATCCCGAACTTCAACCATGAAATGATCTGTCTGGGGCAATTCACTTACCCACATTTCGACATCCAGAACGTTGTTTGTCGCCGTAACCAGTTTCAGGGAAAAAAGTGACTGTTCGGCTGCAAGCTCATGCAATGTCAGGTCTGCAAACTCGGCGTAATCGGGATGGAAAAAATCTGATATCGATTTTCCCTTTATTTCCTCGCCTTCGGCAATCCCCAAAATATTGAGGCCAACCGGGTTGACGTAATCGATCGCAAAATTATGACAAAGACAGACCAGGTTGTTCATACGGTCCAGAATGGACTTGAAGGGGCCATCAGTCTCAAAATCTACGTCTAACGTCATAAAAAATTCCCACGCGACCAGTTACCATATGGCAACAAGCGCTTACCAGCTTACGTCTCAACGAATTATAGCGCGATATTATCTATCCTTACAGCACCATTATCGTTTAACTCACATCAACCAGACATTGCAAATAGTTGTTATTATGAGTTTTTTTCAAGAAAACTTGGGTTTTTCACAGCGGTTCATAGCTGGAAACCAGTCTCAATTCATATTGGATCAATGTCTCCGTTTGCCTGATCTTCGTCGAACTTAATGGCAAAATCCGTGAGCTCTCCGGCAGCAATAGCCGCGCGCATACCGGCCATAAGCTGTTGGTAATAAGTCAGATTGTGAAGAGTAAGCAAAGTGTAGCCAAATATCTCGTTAGCCTTGAACAGATGGTTGAGGTAGGCACGACTGTAGTCCTTGCAGGCAGCGCATGGGCATTCTTCGTCAATTGGCCTGTGATCATCAACATGGCGGGCGTTTTTAATGTTCAAAGTGCCGCGACGGGTAAACGCCTGTCCAGTGCGCCCTGAGCGAGTTGGCATGACGCAATCAAACATATCCACCCCACGCATGACCGCACCAACAAGATCACCCGGTTTACCAACACCCATGAGATATCGGGGTTTGTCATGCGGCAAGGCAGGTGCTGTAAAATCGAGAACGCGGAACATTTCTTCCTGTCCTTCACCCACAGCAAGGCCACCAATGGAATAGCCTTCGAACCCGATGTCCGTCAGCGCTGCAATTGATTCCAGGCGCAAATCTTTATAGACGCCGCCTTGAACAATGCCGAACAACCCACGCCCGGGTGCCTGCTGAAATGCTGTGCGCGACCGTTTTGCCCAACGCATGGACATACGCATGGAGTCTGCCGCAACTTCGTGGGTCGCGGGAAAAGGTGTGCATTCGTCAAAAGACATCACAATGTCAGACCCCAGCAGCGCCTGTATTTCCATGGACCGTTCAGGTGTCAATTCGTGTTTTGACCCGTCGATATGAGACTGAAAGGTCACGCCCTCCTCGGTCATCTTGCGTAGCTTGGTCAGGGACATGACCTGAAATCCACCAGAGTCTGTCAGGATGGGGCCAGGCCAGTTCATGAATTTGTGTAATCCACCCAGTTTCGCAATACGCTCAGCCGTCGGTCGAAGCATCAAATGGTAGGTATTTCCCAGGATAATATCTGCACCCAGTTCCCGGACAGCATCCGGAGATACTGCTTTTACGGTTCCGGCAGTTCCAACCGGCATAAAGGCAGGTGTGCGGATAACGCCGTGAGCTGTTTCCAGCGTTCCGGTCCGCGCTTTGCCATCCGTCGCAGCTATGTTGAAGGCCAAGTCTTGAGACCCTGTGTTATTCGTCATTTCTTCGCCGCTTCCAAAAAACTGCAATCCCCATAGGAATAGAATCTGTATTCATTTTCCCGGGCATGAGCATATGCCGCCTGCATCCTGTCCAGACCTGTCAGTGCAGAAACCAGCATGAACAGGGTAGACTTTGGTAGGTGAAAATTCGTCAACAAGGCATCAATTGCCTTGAATTTATAGCCTGGCGTTATGAAAATATCTGTCTCACCGCTAAAGGCGTGTACATGGCCACGTTCATCTGCGGCACTTTCCAATAGCCTGAGACTTGTCGTGCCGACTGAAACAATGCGGCCACCATTTTCTCTGGCCGTGTTTATCGTATCTGCATCACGAGCTTCAATCGTACCCCATTCTGCATGCATGACATGATCGAGCGTGTCTTCTGCGACCATCGGCAAAAAGGTGCCAGCACCAACATGCAAAGTCACGTGAACACGCGTTACACCTGCTGCATCAATAGCCGTAAGTAATTCTTCAGTAAAATGCAAACCGGCTGTCGGTGCGGCGACGGCACCTGATTCAGCAGCATATATTGTCTGATAGTCTTCCAGATCCCGGGCATCCCCTGGCCTGCCCATGTAGGGTGGCAAGGGCATTTGCCCCTGTCGTTCCAGGACCGCCAACAAGTCACCACCGTCCCGGTCAAAGCGGACAATAACCTCAGGACCCTCCCGGGCCTCAACCAAAGCAGAAAACCCGTCTCCAAAATCAATAACATCCCCGGGACGCAATCGTTTGGCGGGTCGTGCCAGAGCAGTCCAGGTGCCCTCAACCGTGGGCTTGAGCAAAGTGATTTCTGCATTCGACTGACCACGTTCAGCCATTCGGACACCTGTCAGCCGGGCCGGAATAACGCGCGTGTCGTTAAACACCATAACATCACCAGCACGCAGTAGATCAGGTAATTCCCGAACAGTGCGATCTGACAAATCATCCCCGACAACCAGCATTTTTGCTGCATCACGCGGGCTAACGGGTCTGTCCGCGATCAATTCACGTGGCAGATCAAAATCAAACAAATCTGTTTTCATAAGTGCGGTTTAGCACAAACCAAAAAAAAGGGACAAGCCGGTCTCGAAAATGACCAGCCCGCCCCCTTATTGAATGGCGTGTGATTATTCCTTGACGTCAGCTGCGACCTGCATTTTGACAATCTTGTCCGGGCCATCAACCATGCCGCTGCCGGGTGCCCCTTTTTTGATCAGGTCTACGTTATCCATGCCCTCAACAACCTTGCCCCAGACAGTGTATTGACCGTCCAGGTGAGGTGCGCGGTCAAAAACAATGAAGAACTGTGAATCAGCGCTGTCAGGATGACCGGCACGCGCCATTGATGCGCTGCCGCGTACATGAGGCTCGTTACTGAACTCGGCTTTCAGATTTTGTCCGGAGCCTCCGGTACCCGTGCCGGTTGGATCACCGGACTGGGCCATAAATCCTTCGATAACGCGGTGAAATACAATACCGTCGTAAAAACCTTCACGGGTTAATTCCTTGATTCTGGCAACATGGTTTGGTGCCAGATCAGGGCGTAATTCAATGACTACGCGACCGTGTTCCAGATCAAGATAAAGAGTATTTTCTGGATCGCCAGCCATGGCTTCCCCCGTCATTATTGTAAAACAAAGTGCGAAAACTGATAAGAAACGTCTCAACATTAGGCCATTCTTTCTCATTGCCAAAGAGCCGGAATCAAAAATTCCGCCCTCAATTACTTGTCTATTTTTGTTCGATCACTCGTTTGCGCAAGCTTTCAGCGACAAATGGTGAAACGAAACTGTTGATATCACCGTCCAGGCGGGCAATTTCCTTGACCAGGCTGGAAGCAATGAACTGGTGGGATTCAGAAGCCATCAGGAAGACAGTTTCGACACTTGAATCCAGTCTCGCGTTCATGCCGGTCATCTGAAATTCAAATTCGAAATCCGAAACAGCGCGCAGGCCACGAATAATGATGTCAGCCCCTGCATCGACAACGAAGTGCATCAGAAGGTTCTGGAATGTACGGACTTCAAGCGTGCAGCCGTGTTTGCCTTGCAAGTGGTCAATCTCACGCTCAACCATCACTGTTCGCTCTTCCAGGGAAAACATGGGAACTTTGGAGGGGTTGTAGGCCATTCCGATAATCAAATGGTCTGCAATCTTGGTTGCCCGGGAAATAATATCCATATGCCCGTTGGTAATCGGGTCAAAAGTTCCGGGGTACACAGCTATACGCTTTCGGCTCAAAAGGGAGCTCCCTTATTCAAACTATCGCGTTTCCGGCGTTCGCGAAAACACTGGGTTGTATCAAGCACCTGGTGTTGGACTGCAGCAAATGCCGGGGCAGTTCGGTCAAACCGAACCATCTCGGGCGGCTTTAGCCCTCTGGAAACGTTTCTATAACCAAAGAATGGAGGGGGGTCGACCTTATTCCGCATCCAAATCCGAATTTACCTCAGATTCTTCCGTTTCGTCTTCATCTTCGTCCTCACCATCGTCTTCCGTCCCTTCAAGATGAGCGACCGAAACGACCTGCTCATCATCGGAAGTCTTGAACAAGGTGACACCCTGGGTATTCCGACCGGCAATCCGGATATCGTGAACAGGACACCTGATCAACTGGCCACCATTTGTGACCAACATGATCTCGTCCTCCTGCGCCACGGTAAAGGCAGCAATGACACCACCGTTGCGATCCGAGGTCTCAATATTAATGATGCCTTGCCCACCACGCCCGGCAATACGGTATTCATAGGCCGAAGTCCGTTTGCCGAAGCCGGTTTCAGTGACTGAAAGAATAAATTCTTCCCGTTCTGCAATTTCGGCCAGACGCTCAGGTGACAATCCGGTATCAGACAGATCTTCACCGCGACGATTGGCATTGGACCAACGTAAATAGGCGTCACGCTCCTCGACTTCAATTTTTTCATGGCGAACAACCGACATGGACAGAACCCTGTCATCTTTGCCAAGGTTGATACCGCGAACGCCATCGGACGTCCGGCTTTTGAAGACGCGAACGGCCGTTACAGGGAAACGAATGCACTTACCGCCGTGCGCCGCCAACAAAACATCATCGTCTTCCGAGCAAGTCGCAACACCGACAAGGGCATCGTCATCATCCAGACGGATGGCTATTTTACCGTTGGCCTTTACCTGAGAGAAATCGTCGAGAGAATTGCGACGGACCTTGCCATTAGATGTGGCAAACATGATGTGCAATTCGTTCCACGTCGTTTCGTCTTCCGGCAACGGCATGATCGTGGTGATGGTTTCACCTTCAGACAAAGGCAGCATGTTTACCATAGCCTTGCCACGTGCTTGTGGTGTGCCTTGCGGCAATTTGTAGACTTTGAGTTTGTAGACCTGCCCAATCGACGAGAAAAACAACATCGGCGTATGGGTATTGGCGACAAACACATTTGCAACAAAATCTTCGTCTTTTGTCGACATACCGGAGCGACCACGGCCACCACGACGCTGGGCCCGATAAGCAGACAATGGTACACGCTTGATGTAGCCACCATGACTAACCGTTACGACCATGTCTTCGCGTTGAATGAGGTCTTCGTCTTCGACGCCGCCAAAAGCCCCTTCGAGAATTTCACTGCGGCGGGGATTGGCAAATTTTTCTTTTATTTCAACGAGCTCCGCCCGCAGAATACCCATCAGGCGCTCACGATTGTCGAGAATATCAAGCAAGTCCTTGATCTTTTCTGCTAGCTCGGTCAGCTCGTCGGCTACTTCGTCACGCCCCAAAGCCGTCAGTCTTTGCAACCGCAGATCCAGAATTGCCCGCGCCTGGGTCATATTCAGGCGATAGTGCCCTTCAACGGCTGCGTGGCCAGGGTCATCAATCAAGGCAATCAATGGTTCGACTTCATGTGCCGGCCAATCACGCTCCATCAAGGCAGCACGAGCTGATGCCGGGTCGCTGGCACCCCTGATGATAGCTATTACTTCATCGATATTGGCAACCGCGATTGCCAATCCAACCAATACTTCAGCCCTGTCTCTGGCCTTGCCAAGATCGTGAATGGTCCGGCGGGTAATAACTTGTTCACGAAAATCGACAAACGCCGTGATGCAATCCCGCAAGGTGTGCAGAATTGGACGACCGCCGTTCAAGGCCAGCATATTCATGCCGAAACTGGTCTGCAGCTGGGTATGCCGATAAAGCTGGTTCAGAACGACATCGGAGTTAACATCGCGTTTGAGCTCAATGACAACACGCACGCCATCACGGTCACTTTCGTCGCGCAAATCTCCGATACCCTCGATCCGCTTGTCTCGGGTCAGATCGGCTATTTGTTCAACCATCCGCGACTTGTTGACCTGATAGGGAATTTCCGTAACGACTATAGCCTCGCGGTCGCGGCTGAGTTCTTCGATATGCGTACGGGAGCGCATGATGACGCTGCCTTTACCCGTATGATAAGCCTG
Organism: Alphaproteobacteria bacterium; assembly: GCA_018654745.1. GTDB lineage: Bacteria > Pseudomonadota > Alphaproteobacteria > UBA2966 > UBA2966 > JABILA01. The sequence continues at coordinate 116,421 of JABILA010000120.1, read as the reverse complement.
ACGGGCCCCACCGCTGCCAAGGATCAACCCACCAGTCGGGAAGTCCGGCGCTGGCACAAATTCAACCAGCTCTTCAATTGTGATGTCGGGATTGTCGACACAAGCGCAACAGGCATCAATGACCTCACCCAGATTGTGAGGCGGAATGTTTGTTGCCATACCAACGGCAATACCGCCAGCACCGTTGACCAGCAAATTAGGTACTCTGGACGGCAGAACCGTTGGTTCTGATTCGCTACCGTCATAGTTTTCCTGAAAATCGACGGTAGATTTATCAATGTTCTCCAGCAGAGCTTCTGCCGACTCCGCCATGCGGATTTCGGTATAACGCATGGCCGCTGCACGATCACCATCCATGGAACCGAAGTTGCCCTGACCGTCCAGCAAAGGCAGACGCATGGAAAACTGCTGGGCCATCCGCACCATGGTGTCATAAATCGACTGATCACCATGGGGGTGGTATTTACCCATGACATCACCAACTACACGCGCGGATTTGCGATAGGATTTATCGTGGGTGTAGCCACTTTCGTGCATAGACCATAAGACACGCCGGTGTACCGGTTTAAGCCCGTCGCGAACGTCGGGCAAGGCCCGGCTGACGATCACGCTCATCGCGTAGTCGAGGTAGGATGTCCGCATTTCCTCTTCGATGGAAATGGGCTGAATACCTAGCTGGTCGGCAGGTGGCGGAGGTGGCGGTGTTTCAGTGTCGGTCAAATAACGGGCCGTTTTCTGGACTGAATTTCAGTACTGTTTAAGGGCTGTTTCGGCACCTGATCAGAGTAGAAACTGTTCAGGTTTGCACCGCAACAAAAAGTATCACTTCGATAATAGCTTATCCACGATATATAGCGTTTCGAATTCCCGAAAATATACAAGGTTTTGTGTTTTGGGGCAAGTATTCGCGAGTGCGGAAAACTGCGATTATCAGCCCTGTTTGCGACCCATTTATACCAATTTTGCTACTTCAGGCAGAACACTCCGTTTACATTACCTGGCTATACATAAAAAAAATACCGCAGCGACCTGTCGCTCCTGAAAAATACACCCCCGATACCACCGCCTTTTGGCGAAACGCAACGTTTCAAATAATCCATATTGGGCACTACATTCGAATACAGAAGCTATTCCTTCAAGAGCGGAATCGCCTTAGGATAATTGACAAGAACAGGTCAGTAACTACCTGCTCTGCCCCCGGTACAAGGGATATGGTTGGTGTTTTCGATCAAAAAAAGTATACGCCTTCGATTTCTGGCGGCCACAATACCAATGATGATATTTTTGGTCGTTGGTTCCTTTTTTGTGCTGGACCAACTCATCACCAACGTCATTACCGGATTGAGTGAACGATTTGCAACTCAGCAAATCCACTATGACCGTGGCCGCACGATGCAACCCTTGCTGCAGGAAATTGTCCTCGCCCGAAAATTGGCGCGCTCTCCAGCGGTCATAGCCTGGGCTGCCGACGAGGAAGACCCGATCAAGGCCCAAAGAGGTCTGGCTGAACTGGAAAGCTTCCGGGAGATATTCAAGGACGGAAGCTATTTTTTCGCTATTCACAATTCAGGGCACTATTTTTTCAACGATGCCGCCAACGGCTATGCGGGCAAACAACTTCGCTACACTTTGTTGCCAGATCAGGACAAGGACGCCTGGTATTATGCGACTGTCAAAAATCCTGTTGAATGCCAATTGAACGTCAACAATGACAGTGAGCTTCAGGTTACCAAGATCTGGATCAACTGCCTCGTCAAGGACAATGGCAAAGTTGTCGGCGTTATCGGTACCGGCATTGAACTGACCAAGTTTATTCGCGCTGTACTCGACGCCCACCAGGACGGCGTCTGGAATATGTTTATAGATGGAAATGGCGCTATCCAGGCCCACCCCGATGTTAACCAGATCGACTATCACACACTGACCAAGGATGCCGGAGAGAAGAATACCGTCTACCGGCTATTGAGTAACGATCAGAGCCGATCCCGTCTCAAGGCTATTCTGGAAAAGCTCAAATCTGCTCCACTGGATATTGAGACCACAACTTTGTCGATTGACGGCAAGCAAACCCTTGTAGGTATTGGCTATTTAAAAGAAATAGACTGGTTCAATCTTACCGTAATGACCCCCAGGGTCTGGGCATTGGGTCGGAATTTCATTCCTCTGGCCTCACTTTTGGTCATCGGCATGTTACTGACCCTTGTCTTCAGCGCCATGGTGATTAACCGGATTGTTTTAACCAGAATTGATCGACTTGATCAGGCTGTTGATCAGGTGAAAGGGAACGACTACGCCCTTGATCTCAAAGACGATGAAGAAGATGAGCTAGGCCGCCTGACGTCAAGCTTTGTTGAAATGGCAGAAGGCGTTCAGGAAAATCGCGCCAGCCTCGAAGCAGAAATCGAGGAACGCACTAAAGACCTCGTGGTAGCCCGCGATGACGCCCAGGCGGCCAACAGGGCCAAAAGTGAATTCCTGGCCATGATGAGCCACGATCTACGCACCCCGTTGAACGCAGTTATCGGCTTTTCAGACATGATCCAGGCGGAAACCTTTGGTCCCGTCGGGGACGATCGATATGCAACATATCTCAGGGATATCAATGAAAGTGGCCAGCTGCTGTTGAGTTTGATCGACGTAGTTCTGGATATCTCCAAGATCGAAGCTGGCAAGTTTGATCTCATCGAGACCGAAGTTGATGTGCCCGCTTTTCTCCAGCGTTCAATCAAATTGATTTCACCGCAGGCAAATGATCGTCACATCACGCTGGAGCTGGAATGTGATGATCAGGCCCCTGCCCTGTTATGTGACCAAAGGCCTCTGAGCCAGATCGTCAACAACCTTTTGTCAAACGCCATCAAGTTTTCAGATGAAGGTCAAACAATTTCCATCAAATCCTCGTTCGACACGACCCGGGGATATGTCATTCGGGTTACTGACGATGGCATTGGCATGGACGAAACTGACATCCACAAAGCGTTGGAACCATTCAGTCAAGCCGACGCCAGTCGAGCCCGTAATCAGGAAGGTACCGGTCTTGGTCTCTATGTATCGCGTTTGCTGATGGGTCAACACGGTGGCACACTTGAAATCGACAGCGCACCTGACGAAGGCACAACTGTCACGGTGACTTTCCCGCCCGAGCGGATCATCAATTCCTGATCAGACGACCAATTTACCTGTGAAACAATTGAAACAACTGAAACCATAAAGGTGTATATTGCCCACTGGTGATCCACTAGCTTGGTCTGGCAGTTGATCGTATCGGCTGCAGTCCATAGGTTTTAATCACGGAGGGGAATGTATGACACAAGACATACAGGTGGATGCTGACCTGCTAAGGCGCGAGGTTAGTAGCAAGTACAAGGAGGTGGCGCTCAACCCGGATGGTAAATTTCATTTTCACACCGGTCGAAGCCTCGCCGCAAGGCTGAGCTATGACAAGAAAACCGTCGACGCGCTGCCGGATGCAGCCGTTGAGTCTTTTTCCGGCGTTGGCAATCCGTTTCTGCTACGCAGCTTACAGCCAGGTGAAAAAGTCGTTGATTGTGGTGCCGGGGCCGGATTTGACTGCTTCGTTGCCGCAAGTCAGGTGGGTGATAGCGGCGAAGTTGTCGGCATCGATATGACGGCGGAAATGCTGGCCAAATCACGTTCGACAGCTTCTGATATGAAACTTGGGAACGTCGATTTTCGAGAAGGTTATCTCGAAGCCATCCCGGTGGAAGACGGCTGGGCCGATGTCGTCATCAGCAATGGCGTCCTGAACCTATGTGCCGACAAACCAGGCGTCTTTGCAGAAATTTTCCGCATGATGCGTCCCGGTGGCACCTTGCAGTTTGCCGATATTGCCAACAGCAATGAAGTACCGGACTCCGCCCGAAGCAACGTCGATCTGTGGACTGCCTGAATTGCCGGAGGCCTGCCGTGCGCAGGTTGGCAAGCGCTTATTGAAGCCAGCGGTTTTATCGATGTGCAAATCAGCACCGGCGTCGACACATTCGGTGGCGCCAGCGGCGAAACAAACGCCCGCCAGTTCGGCGTCGAAGGCTATACCTTTATGGCCATAAAGCCGGGATAACGCCCTAAGATAAAAATGCCAGGCCCAATCAATTGGTGCCTGGCACATTTTCTATATATCAATAAGCCCTAGAACGGGATTTCGTCGTCGATGTCGGGGCCACCACCGCCACCGAAATCGTTGCCATTTCCACCGCCGCCGCCGCCGAAGTCTCCCCCGCTACCGCCGCTGTTAAAGTCTCCACCGCCGCCACCACCACTGTAGCCGCCGCCATCACCACCGCCTGAGCGACCGTCGAGCATGGTGAGATCGCCGTTGAAGGGACGCAGAACGATTTCTGTGCTGTAACGGTCCGCGCCGGACTGGTCCTGCCATTTGCGGGTTTGCAGTTGGCCTTCGATGTAAACCTTGGAGCCTTTTTTCAGATATTGTTCGCAAATATCAACAAGGCCACGCTTGCCACCTTGCGGGTTCCAGATGACAACACGGTGCCATTCAGTCTTCTCGCGTTTTTCACCAGAATTGCGGTCGCGCCAACTCTCACTGGTTGCAATACGCAGATTACACAATTTTGTGCCATCATTGGTATTGCGTACTTCGGGATCTGCCCCCAAATTGCCGATTAGAATTACTTTGTTGACGCTACCCGCCATGTCTATGCCCCGCGAACTGGATGATTATTGGTTGGCGCATCATAGAGGAAATCGCTGCGCAAAAACTACCGGCAAACAGAGATTAGTTTGCAGATTTTTGTGAGATTTCATTTATGATGGAACGTTTCCACGGTGGCTCAATCCGGTGCCCCGTTTTTGTCTTTGATTCTGCACAATTTTTTCGAGTTAGCCCCAAAATCCTATGCAAAAATACATCACAGTCCGCGGTGCCAAAGAACATAATCTTCGGGGCGTCGACGTCAAAATACCGCGTGATACGCTGACCGTCATCACAGGACTGTCCGGGTCCGGCAAATCTTCTTTAGCATTTGATACAATCTATGCCGAAGGACAGCGCAGATACGTCGAAAGCCTGTCGGCCTATGCCCGTCAGTTCCTTGAGATGATGCAAAAGCCCGATGTCGAAAGCATCGAGGGGTTGTCTCCGGCGATCTCCATCGAACAAAAGACGACGTCGCGCAATCCACGGTCAACAGTGGGAACGGTGACAGAAATCTATGATTATCTGCGCCTGCTGTTCGCGCGGATCGGGGTCCCCTATTCCCCCGCCACAGGCCTTCCCATTGAAAGTCAGACCGTTACCCAGATGGTTGATCGCTTGTTGAATATGCCGGAAGGCACGCGGCTTTATTTGCTGGCACCCATCGTGCGGGGTCGCAAGGGTGAATATCGCAAGGAACTGGCCGAATTGATGAAGCGCGGTTTCCAGCGCGTGAAGGTCGATGGAGAGCACTACGAAATTGCAGATGTTCCCGCGCTGAACAAGAAGCTGAAACATGAAATCGAAGTTGTTGTAGATCGGATCGTTGTCAAAAAGGATCTGGGCAACCGCCTTGCGGACAGTGTCGAAACGGCCTTGGAATTATCGGATGGATTGTTAATAGCGGAGGATGCCAAAGAAGGCACCCGCACCATGTTCTCCGCCAAGTTCGCATGCCCGGTTTCCGGTTTCACAATTGAAGAGATCGAGCCCCGGCTGTTTTCTTTCAATAATCCCTTTGGTGCCTGCCCGAATTGTGACGGTCTTGGCACACGATTGTATTTTGACGCCGACCTTGTCGTGCCGGATGGCCGTCTCAGCCTGAAAGAAGGTGCACTGGCTCCCTGGTCCAAATCAGCCTCTCCTTATTACAGACAAACACTCGAAGGCCTTGCCAAACACTACAAGTTCAGCATGAACACTCCGTTCAGTGAACTTGAAGATGAAGCCAGAAATGCTGTTCTGTTCGGGTCCGGCGACGATGAAGTCAAGATGACTTACGATAATGACAAACGCCAATACAGTTTGAAAAAGCCCTTCGAAGGCGTTGTCAAAAACCTTGAACGCCGTTGGCGCGAAACAGATTCATCCTGGATGCGGGATGAACTGGGTCGTTATCAAAGCAGCGCGCCCTGTGACAGCTGTAACGGTGACCGCCTGAAACCGGAAGCGTTGGCGGTCAAGATCGACGGCCTGCATGTTTCCAATGTGGCTGCCATGTCCATCGCTGGTGCTGGTACCTGGTTCCTTGAGTTGGGTAAAAAACTCAAGCCCAAAGACATGGAAATTGCGGAACGTATCCTGAAGGAAATCAACGAACGTCTTGGCTTTCTCAACAAGGTCGGGCTCGAGTATCTTTCGCTCTCCCGAAATTCAGGAACTTTGTCGGGTGGTGAAAGCCAGCGTATCCGCCTCGCTTCACAGATCGGTTCCGGCCTCACGGGCGTCCTGTACGTGCTGGATGAGCCTTCGATTGGACTGCACCAGCGCGACAACGCCCGTTTGCTGGAAACCCTGGTCAGACTGCGCGACATCGGCAATACCGTCATCGTTGTCGAGCATGACGAAGAAGCCATCATGGCGGCTGACCATGTCATTGATATGGGTCCCGGTGCTGGCATTCACGGCGGTGCGGTGGTTGCCGAAGGCAAACCCAAAAAGATCATGCAAACGGCTGGCAGCCTCACTGGTCAGTATCTGGTGGGCACACGTCAGATCACGCTTCCACTGGAACGTCGTGCCGGGCATCCCGGTCAGAAAATCAGGGTTGTAGGTGCCTCCGCCAACAATTTGCACAATGTCACAGCCGAGATACCACTAGGTACATTTACCGCGATCACTGGTGTTTCGGGCAGTGGCAAGTCGACACTGACAATCGAAACCCTGTATAAGGCGGCGGCAAAAAGTTTAAACAACGCCCGTCATCATCCGGGCGAGCACAAGGACATTACCGGCCTCGAATTTCTCGACAAGATAATTGATATTGACCAGTCGCCCATTGGCCGTACACCCCGATCAAACCCGGCAACCTATACCGGTGCCTTTACACCTATGCGCGACTGGTTTGCGGGCTTGCCGGAATCCGGTGTTCGTGGCTACAAACCTGGCCGTTTCAGCTTCAACGTCAAAGGTGGTCGCTGCGAAGCATGCCAGGGCGATGGTCTGATCAAGATCGAAATGCACTTCCTGCCGGATGTCTATGTCCAGTGTGATGAATGCAAGGGCCGGCGTTATAACCGTGAGACCCTGGAGATCAAGTTCAAGGACAAGTCCATCGCGGACGTTCTGGAAATGACAGTTGACGAAGGCGCAGACTTCTTCACGGCAGTGCCGTCCATCCGCGACAAACTGGTAACCTTGCAGCGGGTTGGACTTGGCTACATTCATCTCGGACAGGCGGCGACCACCTTGTCAGGTGGTGAAGCCCAGCGAGTGAAACTGGCAAAGGAATTATCTCGCCGGGCCACAGGCCAAACCCTGTACATCCTGGACGAGCCAACAACCGGTCTACATTTCGAAGATGTTGCCAAGTTGCTGGAAGTCCTGCACACACTGGTGGATCAAGGCAATACGGTGTTGGTCATCGAGCACAACCTCGACATCATCAAAACCGCAGACTGGGTTGTCGATCTCGGTCCTGAAGGTGGCGACAAGGGCGGCAGGATCGTCGCGGTTGGTACGCCGGAAGAAGTTGCCAAAGTGGCCGCCAGTTACACTGGCACGTATCTCAAGCAGGTGCTTGCCAAAGGTTCCCGCGCACCACGCAAGGTCATTGACCGACCCAATCTTTACAAAGGATCACGCCCTTTGTCCGCGCGTGCCATGAAGGCAGCGATCAAAGCCGAGAAAGATCAGAAAAAAACTGAGGCCAAGAAGAAAACCTCCCCAACAAAGAAGAAGGCTGCCACCAAAAAGAAAGCTGCGGCTAAGACCAGCAAACCCCGGAAAAAGGTTGCCTGACCAAATTATTCCTCACTGTCGCGAATGTATTCAAAAATCCGGGTGAAATCACTACCCGGCAAGGCCTCGTCACATTCGTTCCAGATGTCGCTCACCAGTTTGCTGACACGACCCGGTGTTCCGGCTCTGGTCAGTGCATCCATATACAATCTGACATCCTTGGCTTCGAGAGCGGTTTTGAAACCGGCGTCGTAAGTTTCAGTCATGATCCGCGCCGGGAATTTATCTCGGGAGGCTGTGTTCTGACCTGTAGAAACATTGATCACGTCCAGCATGACTTTCATATCCAGGCCCTGGGACATACCGAAGAGAACAGCTTCGGATGTCGCGACAAGCGCCGTGCCTGAAAGGAAATTATTCAGAACCTTCAACGCCTGTCCCTGCCCTGCCTTGTCGCCTACATGAAAGACATTGCCGGTAAATGACTTTAATACATCCTGGTGCCTGGTCATTTCGGTTTCCGGCCCTGCCCACATGAGTGAAACCGTTCCGGCTCTGGCACCGGCCTGACCGCCACTGACCGGCGCGTCGATGTAAATGATCCCGGCTGCATCCGCAATCTCCCATGCCTCACGGGAAGCATCCATGCCGGTGGTCGAGAGGTCCACCACACATCGGGTTATTCGATCCTCCTGTGCCGACAGCTCCTCAATAATCGAAATGGATACAGCCCCGTCCGGAACGCTCAGGAAAATGGTCTCCGCATTTCGGGCGACATCAGCCAGATCTTCCAATGCCGTTGCACCTTCCGGTGCCCGGGAAGAAGTTCCTGCCTTGTCATAAACGACAAGGGTGGATGATTTGGCGATATTTTTCGCCATGGGTCCGCCCATGTCACCCAGTCCGACAAAACCGATATTCATTCCCGTCATTTTTACTTCCAAACCGTCTTGCTGAACTGCCAATCACAGCGTAATCACCGATTTTTCCCAAGTCACGAAGCAAGAGACATTTCACACCGACAAAAATGTTGATACGCTTGAGCAACAACCCAAAAATAACATTTCAGGGAAACGATATGAAAGCCTATCAGGTCACCAAATTTGCAGCGCCGATTGAAATGAGGGAATTGGCAACACCAGAACCAACCGGCACCGAAGTTCTCATCAAGGTCCAAAAGGCTGGAGTCTGTCACAGTGATCTGCATATTCATGACGGTTTTTACACACTTGCTGGAAATTCAAAGCTGGAACTTGGTGAACGTGGCTTGAAGCTTCCTCGTACCATGGGGCACGAGCTTTATGGAGAAGTTGTTTCCGGCGGATCGGATGCCGGTGATCTGCCTATTGGTGAAGGTCGCTTGATCCATCCTTGGATGGGTTGTGGTGAATGTGCAGTATGCCAGGCTGGCGACGAAAACATCTGCATAGCGCCAAAATCCATTGGCGTATTCACCGATGGTGCCTATGCGGACTACTGCCTGATCCCGCATCCCCGCTATCTGGTCGACATCGGCGACCTCGACCCCGCCCTTGCAACGCCTTACAGCTGCTCCGGCGTGACCGTCTACAGTGCCCTGCGCAAGGCGCTACCCATTGGCGACGACGAGTGGCTGGTGATTATGGGTGCCGGAGGTCTTGGCCTTAACGCCATCGCGATCGCAAAGGCATTGGAAATAAAAAATATTCTGGTTTGCGATCTGGATGACAGCAAACTCGAAGCTGCCCGTGAAATGGGTGCTGACCAGACGTTAAATCCGGGTCAGGACAAAGCCCTGGCGCAACTTTCTGCGCTGACAGGCGGTGGCCCTCGTGCCGTCGTGGACACCGTTGGCGCGGAAGGAACTTCGCAGTTGGGCGTAGCCAGTCTCCAAAAAGGTGGCCGCTATGTCATTGTCGGTTTGTTTGGCGGTGGCCTGACGCTCGCGTTGCCGACGCTTCCACTAAGGGCAATTTCTATCATTGGATCCTACACTGGCAATCTGGCGGAATTAAAAGAACTGATCGATCTCGCCAGAAGTGGCAAGGTCAAACCACTGCCCGTGACATCCCGACCAATGGAAGAAGTCGGAAACACCCTCGATGACCTGCGTGATGGAAAGATCGTCGGCCGTGTCGTATTGTCAAACTAGAATTCTGCGCAGGGGACCAGTGAAATGGTAATGGAAGCCGAGGACTTCAAAATTGACGACATTTACGTGCCGGTCAAACTGAAGAAATCTTTTGAAGAAGCCAATGTGGAAAAGTTTACGGACTTACTGATGGCAGATGAGCAACTCGCACCTGTCCTTATCAGAAAAGATCCGAAAAAAGGGTTTGTTCTTGTTAAAGGCGTACACCGGCTTGAGGCTTGCCGGGAAGTCGGTGACGTTACCATCAAGGGTTTTCTGGTTCAGGCACGGTTGTTGTAGATTTATTATGCCGACAAACAGTCCTATCGTCGAAAAACTTTTCGACCGTGACGCCGCAGCCAGAGCCATGGGTATGGAGTTGATGGAAAGCGGTGTCGGACACGCCACAGTCGCCCTGACCGTTGCCGACGCACATCTGAACTTTAATGGAACCTGCCACGGTGGAATTGTATTCTCATTGGCCGATATGGCCTTTGGACTGGCTTCAAACTCCCACGGACCTGTCGCGGCGGGTATCAATGCCAATATCGCCTATCACGCGGCCACGCAAAAAGGCGAACGCCTGGTTGCCCGGGCACGCGAAGTCACGCGGTCCAGGCGATTGGCATCTTATAGCGTTGATGTGGAAGACGAAAAGAACACGACTGTCGCAAGTTTCAACGGCACGGTCTTTATTACGTCAAACTCTCACGACGAATAGGTCCTGAAGTTTGGGAAAAATCAGTCCTGCTGAAGCTGTTGCCACCAGTTCTCGAAACTTTTCACGTCATGGTCAAGGTTAACACCCAGCCCACCTGAACGTTCTGTCCAAAGCTCCAGTGCGGTTTCCGGAACTGCAATCAAAAGCGGGATGTTTTCGGCAATGGCGCTGAGAATTTCGTCGTTCAGACCGCCACCGTTTTGCTCCTGCTCGCCAAACTTTTCCAGTACGATTAAATCAACCTTGTCCTGAATGGCCTGGCGCAGAGCCTCAGTCGAATCCGCCAGGACATTTGTATCCATGGAACACGATTTGCTATCCATGTTCTCTTTGGTGGGTCGGTTGATCGGGAAACGGGACCCTGTCTCAACATCAACAAGATCAATACCCATGCGACAGCCACCGCCATCGACCAGTTCTTCCTGCAATAACCCGCCGACCTTGACGCCTGCAGCACGCAAATTCGACGTAAATGTCGCCAACGCCTTGCGGTCTTCAGTCGCGCGCGAATAGACAGCTGCTGCAAATGGCAGCTGTTCCTGATCTTCGTCTAATATTGCGTTATTCATACCCTGTCTTAACCAGGGTACAGGAGTTTGACAATCCAGCAATTTTTAAGGGGCCAATTTGTCGCAGGTTTGCGTCAGAGATAACCAAACATTCCAGCCGCCAAATATATCAATCCCGCACTGACCAACAGAACCACACCCCAGACGACAGCCAATATCATTTGCGGTGAATTATCAGTCTCTCGAACAGGCAGGTCTTTGCCAGTAAAATTGTCCGTCATCGGAGCCTCCACAAAGTAACAACAATTTATCCATAAAGTTGTTTTCAGGAGGGATTATTTTACCAATGAAACCTGGTTTCAATACGCACATGTGCCCGGTTTTCAGGCTTTTCTCTTTTTCTTTCGCGTGGCAGCGCTACGTACACTGGCTTCGACGTAATCGATTACAGTGCCCGTTATGTTCTTGCCCGTCGCCTGTTCAATACCTTGCAAACCGGGAGAAGAATTAACTTCCAGGACTTTTGGCCCATCATTGGAGCGCAACAAATCAACGCCGCCCCATCTCAACCCCATGGTTTTCATGGCCCTGAGCGCTGTGGCCCTCTCTTGTGCAGATATGCGCACCTTGGTCGATTCGCCCCCTTGATGCAGATTGCTCCGGAAGTCCCCGGCCGCCGCTTGCCGTTTCATGGCGCCGACGACCTTGTTGCCAACAACCATACAGCGGATGTCAGCGCCGTTGGCTTCTTCGATAAACTCCTGAACCATGATATGGGCCCTAAGTCCCCGGAAAGCCTGGATCACAGATTCTGCGGCTTTCATGGTTTCAGCCAGCACGACGCCCTTGCCTTGCGTGCCTTCCAGCAATTTCAAGACCAGCGGTGCCTTGCCGACAGTTTTCAACATGTCTTTGACATCAGATGGTGAATGGGCAAAACCTGTTACCGGCATACCAATTCCGGCTCTGGCCAACAACTGGTGTGCGTACAGCTTGTCCCGGGAGGAACCAATCGCTGCCGACCCGTTCAGGCAATAGACGCCCATCATCTCAAACTGGCGAACCACAGCCATACCGTAAAAAGTCACCGAAGCACCGACCCGCGGAATGACGGCATCAAATGTTGGCAGCACTTGGCCCTGATAGTGGATCTCCGGCCTGGCAGACGTGATATTCATGTAACAACGGGTCGTATTGATAACCTGAACTGTATGTCCTCTGGAAACGGCTGTTTCAACCAGGCGTGTTGTTGAATAACTATCAGGCTCACGGCTCAGTATGGCGATACGCAGCGACCGGGATTCGTCATCTTCATGATCTGACTTGTCATATAAAGACGGTGACAATTCCCCACACATCAACGCCTCAAAAGGGTTGACGACAACCTTATCCTTCATTGCCGAGCGGCCCAACAGCATCCGATACGACATTGATTCGCGATTGGTTAAACTGACTTCAATCGGCCATTCATTGCCATCCAGACGCACCACAGTGCGTATAACCGGGCGAATTTCGGAGTGGCCGTTGGAACTGGTAACTTCACGCTCCCCCACCCACTGCGCTGTGCAATAGATTTCGATTTCGGGCTGATCCGGGATTGGATGAATGCCAAAGCGAACTTTGCGGTTCTTGCCTGTACCGATTTCCTCGATGGAAAAAGCGTGCAAGGCCGATGTTCGTGCACCGGTATCAATCTTGGCTTTAATGGCTGGCAGGCCTAGCTCGGGCAAGCACATCCACTCTTCCCAGCCCACTGTCATCAGATCATTTTTTTTCGACCGCGTCGCCATCAATCCACCCCGGCAATAGTACATCAGCAAGGCCAAATCTAGCGATTTCTAACCGTCCCGAATAGCCCGGATACGACCTAATGTATGGTCAGGCTATGGTCAACAAGCCTGAATTCAGCAGGCTGTATCAGTTGTGAACTCATGACCCGAACCATATGGATCGGGCCGTCCAGTTCCCGTTGCCAGAAATCAAGGAATTTGTGGAGTTTGGGAAACTTTGGTGCCAGATCCAGATGCTGCCAGATGAACTCCTGCAGTAAATGCGGATGATCCGGCATGCGATAGGTAATTTCAGCCGTTGTGAGTTGGAAACCGTTCAATCGAAGTTCAAGCGACATTCACACCTCCATTTTTACCTCGTAACAAGATGGGGTGTGCTGACAAGTACGTCAAATAACACTTATATTACAATAAGTTACTATCACTCACACGTTGAGAGTGCTAATATTTTGGAAAATCAGCCAGAAAATATTCTCGCGGAAATTACTTGCCCAGAATTATCAACTCGTCGGGATGGGCAAGGCCCAGAACCTGGCGAGAGCGTTCATCCAGCATATCGCGGGACAGACCGTTACTACGCAACAGGGATACGCGGTGTTCCATCCGGTCCAGCACTGTTTTGTTAACAGCAATTTGCGCCTCGACACCCTTTATCTGCTGGCCAAGGTTAACCCAGGCAGACATCCCCCTGTCGCCCTGCACCGCATGATAGCCAAAATACCCCAGCACCGATGTGCAGATTAAGGGCACAACAGCGTGGCGGGCGCGTCGACGTATTTCGTGCATCAAGCTCATACCTGAATCGAATCACACCTGAGTCCTTCAGGTCAATAGAAAAACGTTTAAAGTCTGATATTTAGCCAGGTTTGTTGCCAATATGACTCAGTTAATGTGATTCAAATCGGGAATATGATTCAGACTGGGACAGTCAGCCAAACATCCCGCGCCGGAAGGCTTTCGCGCCAGCATAGACAGCCGCATCACCAAGGTCTTCTTCGATCCGGATTAACTGATTGTATTTTGCCATGCGGTCTGAACGAGACAGCGAGCCAGTCTTGATCTGACCACAGTTCGTGGCGACGGCAAGATCGGCGATGGTGCAGTCTTCGGTTTCGCCGGAACGGTGAGACATGACGGCGCGATAACCAGCCATGTGGGCCATTTCAACGGCTTCCAGGGTTTCTGACAAGGTGCCGATCTGGTTGACCTTGATCAGGATGGCGTTGGCGATATCGCGGTCGATGCCGTCAGACAGACGTGCCGGATTGGTGACAAAGAGATCATCACCGACCAGCTGAACTTTACCGCCAATGGCTTCAGTCAGTGCTTTCCAGCCGTCCCAGTCATTTTCATCAAGGCCATCTTCAATGGTAATGATGGATGGATAATTGCCGACCAGTTCCTGGTACATGGAGACCATACCGGCGGCGTCCATTTCCTTGCCTTCAAACTTGTAAACGCCGTCGTGGCAGAATTCACTGCTGGCAACGTCCAGACCCAGATAAATATCCTTGCCAGGTGCAAATCCCGCTGTCTCGATAGCTTTGTTGATGTAATCGAGCGCTTCATCAGCACTTTTCAAAGATGGCGCAAAGCCGCCTTCGTCACCGACATTTGTGTTGTGTCCTGCCTGACTGAGGCCCTTTTTCAGGGCGTGAAAGACTTCGGCTCCCATCCGGACGGCTTCGCGAATGTTGGCAGCACCAACGGGCAAGACCATGAATTCCTGGAAATCGATGGGGTTATCTGCGTGGGCACCGCCATTGATGATATTCATCATGGGTGTTGGCAAAGTCCGGGCGTTCACACCGCCAACATAGGCATAGAGCGGCAATCCGGCTTCCTGGGCAGCGGCCTTGGCGACAGCCATGCTGACACCAAGGATTGAGTTTGCGCCGAGGCGTTGTTTATTTTCGGTGCCGTCCAGGTCGCGCATCGTGCGATCAATGACTTCCTGGTTTTCGGCTTCCATTTCATAGAGTGCTGCGTAGATTTCACCGTTGACGACCTCGACAGCTTGCTCAACGCCCTTGCCAAGATAACGGTCACCACCATCACGTAGTTCATGCGCTTCAAACTGTCCGGTTGAAGCACCTGAGGGAACGGCAGCACGACCAAATGCGCCTGTTTCCAAAAGGACATCAACTTCAACGGTTGGGTTGCCACGGCTGTCAAGAATTTCACGGCCACGAATTTCGATGATGGCAGTCATCAGATATTTCTCCGGTAAGAATTTTGGTAGAGCAGAATGTATGTGCGGTTGTTTAAGCTGATTTCGCCAAATCGTCAAAGGCCTTGAGGCGGGACATCAAACTTTCCATCTGATCGATCGGTACCATGTTGGGTCCGTCAGATGGTGCGGTATCAGGTTCCGGATGCGTTTCCATGAAGACGCCTGCGACTCCGACGGCAACGGCAGCCCGGGCCAGAACCGGGACATATTCGCGCTGACCGCCAGACGTCGTCCCCTGACCACCTGGCTGTTGAACTGAATGGGTAGCATCAAAGATTACTGGATGACCAGTTGACGCCAGTTCCGGCAGCGCACGCATGTCCGATACCAGAGTATTGTAACCAAAGCTTGCACCTCGTTCCGTCAACATGACTTTGTCGTTTCCAGCACCCGTCACCTTGTCCGCGACATTTTTCATATCCCACGGTGCCAGGAACTGACCTTTTTTGACATTCACGGCCTTTCCTGTCGCAGCTGCAGCCAATAATAAATCTGTTTGACGGCACAAAAACGCCGGAATTTGAAGAACGTCGACGACTTCTGTCAAAGTTGCGCACTGGCTTGCTTCGTGCACGTCCGTCAAAACGGGACAACCGAACTCGGCTTTTACGTCAGCAAAAATCTCCAACGCCTTGTCCATGCCGATACCGCGCGGCGTGTCAGCGCTGGTCCGGTTCGCTTTGTCGAAAGAAGATTTGTATATCAGGCCGATGCCAAGTTTGTCGGTCAGGCGTTTCAGTTCACCCGCTGTCGACAAGGCCAGCTCCCTTGTTTCCATGGCACATGGACCGGCGATCAAAGCCAGTGGCAGATTATTGCCGAAGGTCACATTCCCGATTTCAACGTGATTTTGTTTCATCACCTACACCAGCCTCGACTGGGTCACTGCTGCCTTGATAAAGGACGCGAACAAAGGATGCGGCTCAAACGGTTTGGACTTCAGTTCCGGGTGGAACTGCACACCGATAAACCAGGGATGGGCCGGGTTTTCGACAATTTCAGGCAACACACCATCCGGTGACAATCCGGAAAAAATCAGGCCGGATTGCTCAAGTCTATCGCGATAATTGATGTTCACTTCATAGCGGTGACGATGGCGTTCCGAAATATTGGTCTGACCATAAATCTCGTGTAACTGACTTCCCTCAGTCAATGTACAGTCATAGGCCCCAAGGCGCATGGTACCACCCAGGTCATCATCTTCCCCACGCTCTACCAATTGATTGCCCTGAACCCATTCGGTCATTAGACCAACAACAGCTTCTTCACTGGGGCCAAATTCGGTGGAGCTGGCGTTATCAATACCGGCCATATTCCGGGCGGCCTCGATCACTGCCATCTGCATGCCAAAACATATACCGAAGTAGGGAATGTCTTTTTCACGAGCAACTTTTGCCGCCGCAATCTTGCCCTCGGATCCGCGTTCGCCAAAGCCACCCGGCACAAGAATACCATCAACGCCTTCCAGGACATGCAGCTTGTCAGGATCTTCAAAGACCTCGGATTCCAGCCATTGAATATTGACCTTGACCCGGTTATCGATTCCACCGTGCGTCAACGCTTCTGCAAGGGATTTGTAGGCATCCTGCAAGCCAACATATTTGCCAACGACGGCTATATTTACTTCGCCTTCAGGCTGGGTAACGCGCTCGACAATCTCGATCCAACGTGAAAGATCCAGTTCAGGCGCATCCTTGATTCCAAAAGTCCTGAGAACTTCAACATCAAAGCCCTCAGCGTGATAGCTCAAGGGCACTTCATAGATGCTGCCAACGTCCAGGGCCTGAATGACTGCTTCTTCACGGACATTACAAAAACGTCCGATCTTGCGGCGCTCATTCGCGGGAATTTCACGATCACAACGGCACAGCAACAGATCTGGCTGGATACCGATAGAGCGTAATTCCTTGACAGAGTGCTGAGTTGGTTTGGTTTTCAATTCCTTGG
This sequence comes from Alphaproteobacteria bacterium, assembly GCA_018654745.1. Taxonomy (GTDB): domain Bacteria; phylum Pseudomonadota; class Alphaproteobacteria; order UBA2966; family UBA2966; genus JABILA01. The sequence goes on along the minus strand of JABILA010000120.1, from coordinate 99,256 downwards.
CCGACGGAATATAGGGCACCAATGTCAGATGTACATAAGCCGTTTGGTCACGATCCAGATCATTGCCGAGTTGGCGGATAGCCTCAAAAAATGGCAAGGCTTCAATGTCACCGACGGTTCCGCCGATCTCACAAAGTACGAAATCGAGACCTTCTACGTCATCCAGAACAAATTCCTTGATGGCATTTGTGACATGCGGGATGACCTGAACGGTTGAGCCTAGATAATCGCCCCGGCGCTCTTTTTCGATAATCGTCTGGTAGATGCGTCCCGTCGTGACATTATCGGATTGCCTGGCCGAAACACCGGTAAAGCGTTCGTAATGTCCCAGATCAAGATCAGTCTCAGCACCATCATCCGTTACGTAACACTCGCCGTGTTCGAAAGGGTTCATGGTACCCGGATCAACATTGAGGTAGGGGTCGAGCTTCCTGAGCCGGACTTTATAGCCCCGTGCCTGCAGAAGTGAACCGAGTGCGGCTGAAGCCAGCCCTTTTCCAAGGGAAGAAACCACGCCGCCGGTGATAAAGATGAACCGCGTCATGGACGGAGACCATACATCAAGTTTTTGTCCTCACAAAGCATCAGTTTACTAAATGTGGTGTTTTTTTCCGTAAAATTGCCTGAATCAGACAAAAGAAGAGGCGGCTCAAAAGCCGCCTCAATTCCTTATGGCTTTTCCGGTCTTATTGCTTGGGTACCGAAGGGCCAGCCGGGGCCACAGGTTGTTGCTGAACTGGCGCACTATCAATCACAGATGTTGGTGCCCGATCTCCGCCAGCCATTACCGCCAGCAGAATACTGGTCGCAAAAAAACCGGTCGCCAAAAACGCAGTAGTTCTGGTCAAAAGGTTCGCCGCACCGCGTCCTGTCATAAGACCGCCACCGGCACCACCGCCACCACCGCCGCCAATACCCAACGCTCCACCTTCGGAACGCTGAAGAAGAACAGTCACGATCATGGCCAGGGCCAACATTACATGAACAACAAGAAGAACCGTCTGCATGGCTCGAATGCCTCAAATCAAAAATTCAGAAAAACGACCGGATTTCACGCCTGGCCGCTTGTAGCGGGGCTTATACCCTGCCCCGCCTGTGAATACCAGCCCGTTTATTGTTAGTAGGCATATTCCTCAAACACTGGATCGACAGAGCCATTCCAGCGGCCGTGGTAGGCTTCCAGCAATTCTTCCGCCGGGGTGCGACCGTCTTCGATGACCAGTTTGACGGCTGAGAGGAAATGGCGTTCGTCATCGCCAAAGCTATCGGTGCGGTTACGGGCCTTGAGGCCGTCGTTGGCAATCTCGATGACGTCTGCTGCCAGATCTTTTACTTTACGGCCCTTGAAATCAAACTGGATGCCTTCGCGGGCCACACCGTGCATCAGATTGGCGCGGTCTTCTGTCGTCCAGTCCTTACAGAGATCCCAGGCGGCAGCACAAGCAGCGTCATCATAAAGCACACCTGTCCACAGGGCGGGCATGGCACAAAGCCTGCGCCACTGACCGCCATCGGCACCACGCAATTCAATGAATTGCTTCAAACGGACTTCCGGGAACAAGGTCGTCAGATGGTTTTCCCAGTCCAGCATGGTGGCTTTCTCGCCAGGCAATGCAGGCAAATCCCCTTTCAGGAAATCACGGAATGACTGGCCCAGTGCATTGATATATTTGCCATCGCGATAGACAAAATACATTGGCACATCAAGGGCATAGTCAACGTAGCGCTCAAACCCAAAGCCGTCCTCAAATACAAAGGGGACCTGGCCTGTACGATCAGGATCTACGTCTGTCCAGATATGACTGCGATAACTGAGATAGCCGTTGGGTTTGCCTTCGGTGAAGGGTGAATTGGCAAAAAGGGCTGTGCCCACTGGCTGCAAGGCCAGAGCAACACGATATTTCTGCACCATATCCGCTTCGGAGGCAAAATCGAGATTTACCTGAACCGTTGATGTGCGGAACATCATATCCCGGCCCAGCTTGCCGCGGGTCGGCATATAATCGCGCATTAACTTGTAGCGACCCTTGGGCATGATCGGAATATCGTCGATACCCCATTTGGGCTGAAAACCGAGACCCAAAAATCCGACACCCATTTCTCCGGCGACTTCCTTAATCTGGCGCAGGTGGGTATTGACCTCATCACAGGTCTGATTGAGATTTTCCAATGGTGCACCCGACAGCTCGAATTGGCCCCCTGGTTCCAAGGTGATGGATTGGCCATCCATGGCCATGGCGATGGGCTTGCCGTCTTCCAGAATTGGCTGCCATCCAAACTTTTGCATGCCTTCAAAAAGCCTGGCGATACCCTTGGGGCCGTCATATTCAAGGGGCCGCAGGTCATCCAGGCGAAAGCCGAATTTCTCGTGCTCGGTGCCAATGCGCCAATCGGGGGCGGGCTTGTTACCTTTTTCAAGGTACTCGACCATCTGGGCCTTGTTTTCAACAATAATGCTGGATTTTGGATTGTCAGCCACGTACTTCTCGCAATTCTTCAACGGGGGTCATGCGGATGCATTAAGGAGTGTTAAGATCACTTACAGGAACAAGACATGGGCAGCAAGTCCATACAACACAAGCGAAATATCAAGTTGGCGTGAGGTCCCAGTCACCGACCCAGGCCTGCCAGATCGCCAGAGCTGCCGCCGCTGCCGTATCCGCTCGTAATAGTCTGGGGCCCAGTGTGACCGCCAATGCGTCCGGAAATTCAATCAACCGGTTGCGTTCAACCTCGTCAAACCCACCTTCAGGGCCAATCAAAATGGCCCATGGATCGCTTTTCGCCTGTTCATCAAGATTTGCCAAAGCCTGTGCGATGGGTCCGCCGCTGGCGCCTTCATCACACCACAGAATCCGTCGCCCCTCTGGCCAATTATCCAGAACCTTGTTCAGTTGTTCGGGCTCATACACTTGCGGCACGTCAAGACGTTCACATTGTTCGGAGGCCTCAAGGGCATTGGCTTCCAGCCGTCCGGTATTCACCCGGGCCATGACGGTACGGCGCGTAATCACAGGGCGGATTTGGGCGACACCAAGTTCGGTTGCTTTTTCAGCCACAAAATCGATCCGGGCGCGTTTGATCGGCGCAAAGACCAGCCAGACATCGGGCATGGGCGATTGAGGCCTGGACTGATGATCAAGCACTGCTGTCGCTGTATTTTTGGACAAGACGTCCAGTCGCCCGAACCATTCACCATCCGCGCCATTAAAGAAGGCGACGGAATCTCCCGGAGAAAGACGTAGAACATTTTTCAGAAAGTGTGCTTTGTCTTTTGAAAGCTCGACAATGCCTTCCTGAGACAGTGGAACCTCGACATAAAGCCTGGTTTTTGCTTTTGCGGTCATGGCAGATCGATTATTACCGTCAGATATCTTGAAGCTGGTTCCATAAGAAGCTACAGCATTAGGCATGCCAAAACACCCCCAACCTACCGACCAGAATGTGATTGCCGACGCAGGTGCCGATAACTGGGTCGACCGCCAGGCACCGGATTGGTTCAAGCCCTATTTGAAGCTCGGTCGCTTTGATCGCCCCATTGGGTCGTGGTTGTTGTTATGGCCTTGTTGGTGGTCGCTGGCACTGGTGGCTTCCGAGACAAGTGTATTCCGTTGGCCCACCGCGCCGGCGCCTGGTTGGCCCGACCCTCTGTTGATAGCTTTATTTTTTGTTGGCGCCTTCGTCATGCGCGGAGCCGGTTGCACCTTGAATGATATCGCTGACCGGAATTTTGATGGAAAAGTCGAACGAACAGCCAAACGGCCGATCCCGTCTGGTCAGGTCAGCGTCTTGCAGGCTGCCATCTGGATGGGATTATTATGCCTGATTGGCTTGGGCGTATTGTTGACGTTTAACAACTTTGCAATTGCAACTGGTGTGGCCTCCCTTCTGATTGTTGTCATTTATCCTTTTATGAAACGTTTTACCTATTGGCCACAATTTGGGCTGGGTCTGGCATTTAATTGGGGCGCGTTATTGGGTTGGGCTGCAGTGACTGGCACACTCTCTCCAGCAGCATTTGCACTTTATGCAGCCGGTATCGCCTGGACTTTGGGCTATGACACAATCTACGCACATCAAGACAAAGATGACGACATCATGATTGGTGTCAAATCCACTGCTCTGCGATTTGGTGCAAAGACCAAAAACTGGCTTGTAGTATTCTATCTGATCGCCCTGGGTGGTATCGCAGCGGCCGGCTGGATCGCGCAATTATCCTGGGCCTTTTACGTAGGCCTTATCTTCGCCGCCGCGCATCTGGCCTGGCAAATTATCACGCTCGATATAGATGACTGGGCCGATTGTCTGACCAAATTCAAATCCAATCACTACCTGGGTCTGGGTCTGATTGTCTTTCTGTCTATTGTTGCCGGTCAGGTTATCTAGATCAGAGAAGTTAGTTGCGGGCGCAAACAGGTTTCCAGAGAGATCTGCAGCTTATGGATGGCAAATTACATTGAACAAATAGCGCTAGACGTTGAAATATTTACATAGTTTGACATCTATCAAATATCCGTTTGATGCTGTTCAAGTATTAATCGATTGGTTTTTAGCTTGAAATTTGTTATCATAAGACAAAATTAAGTACTGCGATGCGCTGTTTTCATTCGTGAAAGGAGTTTCACATGCCTGTAGGATCAGCTGCTGCGTCTGCGAAGGCCAGTTTTAACCAAAGAGTGGATGCCTCTGTCGAGAGACGTGATTCTGCAAAAAACTCTGACATCGCTGCACGCGAAGATGTAAGCAGAGGTGAAAAAGCCGATCGCCGTCAACGGGAGCAAGTCGCCGCTGAACGCCGCGGAGGTGTCGACGTCGACGCCTGATCGGGTAGAAAACTTTCCTGGAACTTGATGTTGATCCAGGACAACGAATTTACGTAATATACTTTTGCCTGCATTAGTACTGCGCAGTTTCGCGTAGGTGGAAAACCATGTTTGGCATAGGCTCGACAGTAGTTAAGTGTCAGCTTGAATTCTTATCGAATAGTAGTTGCTTGGTATCGGGTTTGGCAGTTGGTTGAATGTCTGAATTAGTTAGTCAAAAAAAATATACTGATACAGGTATTTTCAGTTCGATTCTGGGTCGACGAATTGGCATTGCCGTATTTGCCTCAATCATCGTCATTGAAATTATTGTACTCATTCCGTCCTACCTTCGTCAGGAAGAAGTCATCCTCTCCCAAATGGACAGGCAGGGCGAACAATTGTTTGAGGCAATACGATCGGTTGATCATCTCAACCTGGAAGGACCCTTGAAGCACGCCAGAATATTGATGCAAGCAAAGCGTATCATTGGTGTTGTTATTTCACCTGAAGCTGGCACGGACATCGTCTTAGGCTCACGGCCCATGCTGCCAAACCCAGACAAAAACTCCAATTTGAAACAAAACCGACGTAGCGCTGACGGACTGAGCTATGATGTATATTGGCCGAAACGTGAGGCATTTGTTCGTCAATCCGTCACGCTCAGGTTTGACGCATCCCATATTGATGACGAGCTGTTCGATTTCGTCACAAGGGTGAGTCTTCTGACTCTGGTCATTTCCCTTTTTGTAACATTTTCGACGTTGCTGGTTCTGAAATTCAAAATTCTGGATTCAGTTCTTGCGCTGCGTGCCGGACTATTGGAAGGCGGTGGACGAAGCGCGAAAGTTCCCGGAAAAGGATTGGCCCGTGACGATGAACTTGGCGATCTTTACAGATCAGTTCGCACAATGCTTGAAGACGTCGGCAAGGCCCATTCGGACGAAAAGGATTATCTCAAATCATTCAATGACGAACTGGAAGCACGAGTCAAAGAGCGGACAGAAGATTTGAAGCAAAGCGAAGCCAGGTTCCAGACATTTGCCAGTTCTGCATCCGACTGGTTTTGGGAAATGGATGACCAACTGCGATTCTCCTATTTCTCCGACCGTTTTTCAGCAATAACCGGAGTTGAAAAATCCGTCCTACTGGGTAAAACGCGGCAGGAAACAGGTATTCCCTATCTCACAGACAGCCTGTGGCGAAATCATCTGGATGACCTCGCCAACAAAAGGCCTTTCCAGAACTTTGTTCATCCCCGGGAAATGGCCGATGGGACAATTGTTTTTTTGTCCATCAATGGGCTGCCAATCTACGACGACAACGGTGTTTTTCTGGGTTATCAGGGAACCGGCAAGGACGTGACATCACAAATCGAAAGTGAACGGTCGCTGAATCAAGCCAAAAACCTTGCTGAGTCTGCAAACCTCGCAAAATCTGAATTTCTCTCAACCATGAGCCACGAATTGAGGACGCCACTTAATATGGTTTACGGCTATGGTCAGATGTTGGCATCCGGCGACGACGAGCCATTGAGTGAAAATCAAATAGAGAATGTCGATCAAATACTGGATAGCACCCGTCAGCTTCTTGATTTAATAGATCAGGTGCTTGACCTATCGAGTATAGAGGCTGGTCGATTGCAGATTTCTGCCGAAGAAATTGTCATGCGTGACGTTTTTCATGAGTGTCTGGAGGTAGTGGACAATTTGGCAGCAGATAAAGGCCAGATCGTTAGCAGCGAATTCAGGACAGATCGCGCAATCAAGGTTGACTATAACCGCCTTAGACAAATCATGCTGATCCTTCTGACCAATGCTGTCAGTTATTGCGAAGCAGAAAGTTCAATTGCCCTGATTTGTGAAGACACCTCGGAAAACAAAGTCAGGATCATGGTCTCCGACTCGGGTCCGGGAATTTCACCGGAAGATCAAACCGCCGTTTTTGAACCCTTCAACCGCCTTGGCAGAGAGACAGGAGAAATCGCCGGCGCCGGAATTGGCCTGACGATAGCGAAGCGACTGACCGACGTAATGGGTGGAACAATTGGCGTTGAAAGTGACATTGGCCACGGATCAAAATTCTGGATTGAATTCCCTGTATCCGGTTCGGGTAAAACCGATTAAGCAGATATAGTCACTCTTCGCGCGCCCACAACTGCTCACACAAAATCCCAACTTTATTTTCGATCACTTGTGCTGCGTCCAGACACAGGTCTTCACGGAAAGCCTGTCCGACAATCTGCACACCCATGGGTACACCGTTCACGAGCCCTGTCGGGACCGAAGCGGCAGGCAAACCGAGATGATTGACGATATACAAAGGTGCCTGTGCATCCAGCATGGATTTGACCCGCGACTTGCCTTGCAGGTCATCATTTTGTGGCATGGGCACTTCGCCTGACACTGGCATCAGCAATAGAGGGTTTTCCTGCATGAAACCCGCCCATAACCGTCGCTGACGAGTGCGATCTGCCATCACCCGCATGTAGCCTGGCAGATCCAACTGGTCGACGCTGTAGATATAATCATCAAAAACCTGTTGGCAATTTAATGAACCGATTTCGGCGATCGTCGGCGACATCAATTGAGCAGCTTCAGTAAAGATAAGACGTCGCCAATCCTCAGCAATTTTTGCGGCTTCTGGTGGATCGACTTCAGTAATTTCGTATCCGGCACTGGAGAGCCAGGCTGCTGCTTGCCAAACGGCCTCCGCAACTGATGGGTCAACACCGACACCAATTGGGTCAGCACTAACGGCAACGCGGATAGGTTCGCTTGCTTTTTCCAACATGGACTGCGGTGCTGATTGCCAGGGGTCACGCCAATCAGTTCCTGCCATGACTTCAAGACCAAGCCGCACATCGGCAACTGAGCGACCAATTGGTCCTTGTACGGACATTAATTGTTGAGCAGGCGTGCGCTCTTCGGGGGCTCCGGGATTATAGGCTGCAACCCGGCCCAGGCTGGGGCGTATGGTGGCCAGACCGCAACAATACGCGGGATAGCGCAAACTACCACCCAGATCATTGCCGTGCGCAAGACATCCTACACCTGCCGCGAGGGACGCTGCGGCTCCACCGCTGGACCCTCCGGGTGTACGTGTTTCATCCCAGGGGTTATTGGTCATCCCCCTCAGATCATTGTCCGTAAACCAGCGAAAACTGAATTCCGGTGTGTTTGTGCGCCCCAGAATTACAGCTCCTGCTTCACGCACATTTGCGACAACGGGAGAATCATCCGTCGCGATGGCGTCATTCAAGGCAACGATACCGTTTGGCGTGCTGTAACCTGCCTGATCAACATTCTCCTTAATCGTCATTGGCACACCATGCAATTGACCTCCGGCTTCATTTGCCGCGGTGGCCCTGTCGGCTTCAATGGCCGTCGCCCTTGCAGATACGGACAAATCGTTGGTAACAGCATTCAATGCCGGGTTAACCTTTGCCATACGAGCAAGATGGGATTCGGTTACCTCAGCACTGCTGACGTCCCCGGATGCGATCATCGCAGCCGTTTTCACCGCACCCAATCGCCATAATTCATCCGACATCAATATTCTCCCTGATTACTACCGTAAGCGCCGTCAACAAAGATCATTCCGGTCCGGGTACAAGGTTCAGAAAATCCGGAAAATCCAAAGGATGCGCAGTTGCTTTCAACGCCTCCCCCCAGCAAGCCCGCTGGCTTTTGTCTCCGACTACAACATGAACAAATTTATCAAGATCAAGATCAGGCGCAAGACTGTCCCGCACACCCTCCAACACAGATACTTTGTCGCGTTCTTCAAATTTCCGGTTTGATGCTGTGATGCGGCTGAAAGCTAACGGGGCGTCCGTCAGGGCAAGCGCACCGAAGTTAGACAGATAAACATCGACTGACGCCAATTTCACGCCGATATCTGCAACACCCAGATTGATTTCCTGTAAATGCCCGTAAGCGTAATTAACATCGGCCCCGCCCCCTGCCCCCATTTCGGTCGTATGCATATGGGCAAGTTGGTCTTCATCCAGCCATGTTATCCAGGTTTCAAGTATGGCGCCTGGCGATGGCGCCAATGTTGCCGGCACCGCGCCATAAGATGTCAAATGAGCAGAATAGACGACATCATAGCCCTGCAATGTGGCCCGGGTAACAGCAAACCTGGCGTTTGTCTGATCACCATATTTGCGGCGCAATTGCTCAGGTGCGGCATTCGAGCCAAAAGCCAGCACAGGATGTCGACCTTCGATCAGCGCAACAAAATCTTCTGGCAAATGTGTGATGTCACCGCAATCATAGACAAATGAATGCGCTGCCCTTTCATAAGGGTAATTTCTGGCCCGGTGTTGGACTTGATCATCGTGCATCTGACGACAGTACAATGATCCCCGCCGATTTCAACGGTTGCGTCTGGATCAGGTTAGTCCCATACGGGTGCCTGTCGTGATCGCTCCATCCATTATTGCGCCACGCATATCCGCGTTGGAGAAATTAGCATCACTCAGGTCTGCACCGGCAAAACTGGCGGGGAATTTGTGACCCGTTTCCTTACCATCAGGACCGCGAATTGTCATTTTTCCGATCGAAGCATAACTCGCATCAACCCGACACATGATGGCCTTGACCATTTTTGCGCCATTCAGTTCAGCTTCTCGCAGATTGCTGCCTGTCAGATCGCTGCCGCTGAAATCCGCAAGAACCAATTGCGCCTTTGAAAGGTTGGCCTCTGTGAGATTGCAAGCGCCAAAATCAGCGCCGGACAAATACGCGTTCGCCAGATCGGCACCACTAAGGTCGTAATTCCGGAAACTGGCTCTCTCTCCATCCTGACCGCCGCTGTCTGCCCACATGGCGTGCCGGGCCAACATTTTCTGCACTTCAACGGGCAACTGGCCAGCGCCGATGCTGACTTTTGTTTCTCTCAAATCGGCTGTGCTGAGATCGACACCTGCCAACACCGTGCCGCGCATATTGGCACCCGTAAAATCTGCACTTTCTACAGAGGCGTTTTCCATGTTGGCCCCTGTCAGGTCGACATTTTTGAGCTTGGCTTTTTCCATATTGGCGCCTTCAAGGTCTGCACCGGAAAAATCCACGCTGTTAGCCTGCATACTGCGCATGGAGGCGTTCTTCATAGACGCATTGCGGATTTTGGCATTGTCCATTTTTGCGTGGTCGAATTTGGAATTGTCGAGGTTGGTATCGCTTAAGTCCACCGGAGCACTTTGAGCAGATATCAAGGCACCGGGTCTCAGGTCGGCATCCGTCAAGTCCACCCCGGTCATCGTGGCACCCTTGAACTGGGCACCTCTTAAATCTGCCCGAAAGAAACTGGCGTTACTCAGATCCGCCTGTTCAAAGTTTGCCCCGAAAAGATCAGCAGAATTGAATTTCACGCCCCCAAGAACGCATTTGCTGAAATCACTGCCGGTCAAGACAGCGTCACTCAGGTCCACAGCTGGCAACCGCAAGCCGGACAAATCAACATCCCGCAAAATGGCGCGTTTACCCCCTGATTTGCCTTTGACAAACCGTTGATGTTGTTTGAGTACCTCTGCCAGTTCACTGACATTCATACCAAATCGCCCCCAAGCATCGATTTGACCATGATTTTCATTCATAAACAATCAAATGATTTGGTAGTTTACCCAGGTGAAAGAAATCACGCAGCCTGTCGCGCGGTCAGGACACAGACGATATACTCCGCCTCAAATGCTCCATTCGGAATAATTCATGGCTTACAACTCCCTGCGCGACTTTCTTGAAAAGCTTGAGGCTAACGGCGACCTGATAAGGGTCAGCGAGCCCGTTTCAACAAATCTCGAGATGACGGAAATTCAGACGCGTTTGCTGGCTGAAGGCGGCCCGGCCGTACTTTTTGAGAACCCGGTGAACGAACGCGGTGAAAAGGCGGGAATGCCTGTATTGGTCAACCTGTTTGGTACAGTCAGCCGCGTTGCCCTGGGAATGGAACGCGAGCCAGGTGCGCTCAGGGAACTTGGCGAAACCCTTGCCTTCCTGCGCCAACCTGAACCGCCGGGTGGGTTCAAGGAAGCCCTGGGGATGTTGCCAATCCTGAAACAAGCCATGGCCATGAAACCGAAATCGGTCTCCTCCGGATCCTGTCAGGAGATTGTCTGGACAGGGGATGATATCGATCTGGCAAAATTACCCATCCAGACTTGCTGGCCGGGCGAGCCTGCACCTCTGATTACCTGGCCGTTGGTCGTCACCAAAGGACCCGGTGACAAAAAGGAAGATGACTTCAACGTCGGTATATACCGTATGCAGGTCACAGGCCGGAACACGACCCTGATGCGCTGGCTGAAACATCGCGGCGGCGCGCAACATCATCAGCGCTGGAAAGACCAGAACCCGGAACCCCTGCCCGCTGCCGCTGTCATCGGATCAGACCCCGGTACTATCCTGGCAGCTGTCACGCCTGTGCCGGATACCCTTTCTGAATATCAATTTGCCGGATTGCTGCGAAACCAGAAGGTTGAACTGGTTGATTGCAAAACTGTGCCCATGAAAGTCCCTGCCAACGCCGAAATCGTTATCGAAGGGCATGTCTCCCTGCAAGACTATGGCGACGAAGGCCCCTATGGCGATCACACCGGTTTTTACAATTCTGTTGAGCAATTTCCGGTCTTTACAGTCTCTGCCATCACCATGCGCAAGGATCCAATATACCTCAGCACCTTCACTGGTCGCCCACCAGACGAGCCAAGTGTGCTGGGGGAAGCGCTGAATGAGCTGTTCATTCCCTTGTTGCAGCAACAATTCCCGGAAATAACCGATTTCTGGCTACCACCCGAGGGCTGTTCCTATCGCATAGCAGTTGTGTCGATGAAAAAGGCTTATGCCGGGCATGCCAAGCGCGTGATGATGGGTGTGTGGTCGTTTCTGCGCCAGTTCATGTACACCAAATTCGTCATTGTCGTGGACGACGATATCAACACGCGCGATTGGAAAGACGTGATGTGGGCCGTCTCCGTCAATATGGACCCGGCACGTGACATCACGCTGGTTGAAAACACCCCCATCGACTATCTCGACTTCGCCTCACCAGTATCAGGCCTGGGTTCAAAAATCGGCCTCGATGCCACCACCAAAGTCGAACCCGAAACCAATCGCGAATGGGGCCGCAAATTACGCATGACCGACGACGTGGTACAAAAAGTCGACGATATGTGGAAAGATTTGGGTTTGCCGGGTACGGGCAAGGCGATCTGGAAGTAGCACGTTCACTAACCCAAAACTTCTGCTTCATCTTCGATAAACCACGACGGGGTTCGGTAGCCTGCAATTTTGCGTTTTTTCATGAAGGATTTGAAGATGGTCATGCGGGATGGATCACCGTTTGCCTTATGCTGATAGGGGCAGACATCGACGCAGATGTGGCAATATTCATCGCGAAATCTTGAGGCTTCGTAACATCGTGGAATATCGACCTGCCAGCGTTTGATGCCTTCGGTTACAATGAAATCCGACGCGAGTTGAATGGCTGCAGGAGGGCAGTTGCTCTCACATAGCCGACAGGTTTCACAGGTCTTCTGAACACCGAATATGTTTGACTGATTAAGCTGCACGGGCGCGTCGGTGATGACAAACCCCGGGCGAAAGCTGGCCCCAAAGTCGGGGTGAATTACGCTGCCATGACGGCCCAACTCGCCCATGCCGCTGGCGCACAAGGCTGGCACTGCCTGGATATCGCCGGTGCCGTTGTGATCGGCGACGGCGGCAAAGCCCAGGTCCCGGACATAGGCTGCTAACTGAGTCGAAATCCGGGCGCATTCCACATAGACTTCAAAGGCTTCGATCTCGACGGCCAACGCCCCTTCCAGCACCTTTGAGTATTCCTCCGACACAACAATGGAGACGATATTTTTCAGCTCAAACGATGAACCGACATTGATCATAACCGGCGTCAGTTCGGCAAAACCTATGTCCCCCGCCCCAAGCTCAAGGCCCTTGTCCCGGATCAGATTTGCCAGGTGAATGGGATCGCGCCCTTCAGGTTGATCGGTGTTTACAGACCCGTCTCGTTGTGGCGTCCAGGCCATCCATCGCTGCATACAGGCATGCAGATCGAACTTTTCAGCCTTGGGACTGTCTTGCCGGTAAAACGGAACTTCAGACAGCCCTTTTTGCTTCATAATTTCCTGAACGAGGGGGTCATCTGGACCACCACGGCGAAACTCTGAAATGCCTTCCATATTGCCTTGTCCTTCTGAGCGGCTTCGGTTTTTCACATACAGGTCATGCAATCTCACTTAGACGCTACCACTTTTTCTCCAATGCGCTAGTTTAGGACGCAAATCTGATCCTTTAACAAAGTTAAAACATGTCTGAAGCTCTTGAATTCCTGAACGATCTCTTTGCCAAAGCGAAAAAGGCAGGGGCCGACGCGGCAGATGGCCACCATGTGGTATCGCAGTCCCTGTCGACCTCCATGCGTATGGGCAAACGTGAAGACCTGGAGCGGTCTGAGTCGCTGGATATGATGCTGCGGGTCTTTATCGGCCAACGCCAAGCGTGTGTCGCCTCGAGTGATACATCAGCCCAGGCCATGGAAGAACTGGTTGAACGTGCTGTTTCCATGGCAAAAGTGGCCCCTGAGGATCCCTATTGTGGTCTGGCACCGGAAGACCGGTTGGCAAAGAAATGGCCGGACCTCGATCTTTTTGATGATTATGAATATGACACTGAGGCGCTCTATGGGATCGCCGCTGAAACCGAGGAAGCCGCCCTCGCCGTTGATGGCGTAACAAATTCAAATGGTGCCGGGGCTGGTTGGTCCAGTGCGGAAGTCGCCATTGCCACAAGCCACGGGTTTGCAGGGACCTATAAATCCAGCAGTTATTCCCTCAGTGCATCGGTTCTGGCCGGTGAAGGCACTGAAATGGAAAGCGATTACGACTATTCCTCCAAACGCCACCATTCAGAACTTGAAAGTGCCGCAGAGATTGGTCGCAGTGCCGGTGAGCGTACGGTCAAGCGCCTCAATCCAAAGCAAGTTGAAACGTCGGAAGTCCCGGTCATATATGATCCGCGCTGTTCTCACGGATTGCTGGGACACCTGGCTGGTGCCATTACGGGAGGCGCTGTTGCCCGCGGCACCAGTTTCCTGAAAGACTATATGGACAAGGCCGTGTTCGCTGAAGGCATCAACATCGTCGACGAACCCCATATGATCAGGGGACAGGCGTCGCGACCTTTTGATGGCGAAGGCGTTGCCAATGCCCGTCTGAATCTGATCGAAAACGGCGTCCTGAAAACCTGGATTATGGATACGGCTTCTGCCCGTCAGTTAGGGCTTGAGACGACAGGACGGGGGAGTCGCGGTGGGGCGTCACCACCACATTCCTCAACCACAAATCTGTATATGGAAGCTGGAGAACAGTCGCCTGCTGAGTTAATGTCTGACATTAAATCTGGTCTCTATATCACTGATTTAATTGGATTTGGCGTTAATGGTGTAACCGGTGATTACAGCCGTGGTGCCGCGGGTTTCTGGATTGAGAATGGTGAACTTACCTTCCCTGTCAGTGAAATGACGGTGGCTGGAAATCTTAAGGACATGTTCCTCAACATTACGCCAGCCAATAACCTGAGTTTCAAATATGGTACCAATGCGCCGACCATCCGCATCGACGGGATGACGGTTGCGGGTGCCTGAATTTATGAACCTTGAAGATGACATTGCCCTATTGAAATCGGCTGTTTTGGCTGGCGGTGTTGTCGCTCATGACTTCTTCAAGGGCCACGCGGAAACCTGGGAAAAGAACCCCGGCGATCCAGTGACCGAAGCTGACCTGGCGGTGGATGCCTTATTAAAAGAAAAGCTGTGTTCAGCCCGGCCAGATTATGGCTGGTTGTCGGAAGAAACCGTCGATGACAGCGACCGCATGGAGCGCCAGCGCTGCTGGATTGTCGATCCTATCGATGGAACCCGCGCCTTTGTGCAGCGTAAACCGGAATACACAGTATGTGCAGCCCTGGTCGAAGACGGAAAACCAGTCTTGGGCGCTGTCCTGAACCCCGAGACCAATGATTTCTGGTTTGCGGAGCTTGGCCAGGGTGCGACATTGAATGACGAGCCCCTGGAATTAAGCCCGGTACCAGCAATCGTCGATGCCCGGTTGTTGTCCTCAAGTGGCATGTTGCAACGAAATGGCCATTTGCCGATCCCCAAAAGTCAGTTCCATTTTCACAATTCCATCGCCTTTCGCATGGCCCTGGTGGCGCAAGGCAGATATGACGCGACAATTTCTGTGCAGCCCAAATGCGACTGGGATATTGCCGCCGCAGACCTGATCTGCACCGAAGCTGGCTATGAAGTCACTACGCCGGATGGCAAGGACTTTACTTATAACCAGTCCGATGTGCGCCACACCGGCATTATTGTCGCGGGAAAGCCACTACATGCAGAATTGCTGGAACGGCTCGACGGCATCGAGCTGAACAAGGAACGCAGGCCCCACGTCCCCGGGTGACGAGTATCGACCTCGCTGCTTAACCGTCACTTGAATGCAATTTGCTATCGTTTTTGTTTGAACCAGGTACACTGTTACCGGTAATCAAAACGATAAAATAAAAACACCCAGGGGAGACTTCCAAATGAAATTTACAAGACGACTCCGTCAGACGGCGATATCTGTTGTCGCCGCATCCACTCTCTTCACAGCTTCTGCGATTGCCGCTGATGTTGATAGCATCCACTTTTTGATTCCCGGTGGCGCAGGTGGCGGCTGGGATGGCACCGCACGTGGTACGGGGGAAGCCCTGACCAAGGCTGGTATCGTGGGCACCGCGACTTTTGAAAACATGTCGGGCGGCGGCGGTGGCAAGGCCATTGGCTTCCTGATTGAAAATGCCGCATCCAATCACGGCACATTGATGGTGAACTCCACACCGATCGTTATTCGTTCCCTGGTCGGTCGTTTCCCCCATAATTTCCGCGATCTGACCATGATTGCCGGCACCATTGGCGATTACGCTGCCTTTGTTGTGCACAAGGATAGTCCGATCAAGAGTTTTGCGGACTTGCTGGCGGCCTATAAAGCCAATCCGCGCAGTGTCGCCATTGGCGGCGGTTCAGTGCCAGGCGGCATGGATCATATTGTTGTTGCCCACGCCATGCAGGCGGCGGGTGAAGACCCCACCAAAGTCAAATACATTCCATACGATGCAGGCGGTAAAGCCATGGCAGCCTTGCTGTCTGGTGAGATCAAGGCGCTGTCCACGGGCTTTTCCGAAGCTGTCGGCATGGCCAAAGCCGGTGAAGTCCGCATCATTGGTATCACTGCAGACAAGCGCAATAGTGCTGCCCCTGACGCCCCAACCCTGAAAGAACAGGGCGTAAATGCTGAATTTGTGAACTGGCGCGGCTTCTTCGCGGCTCCTGGATTGCCAGCTGACAAGGCCAACGCCTACCGCGCAGCCATCGCCAAGATGTACGCAACGCCTGAATGGGAAGCGGTGCGCGCCCGAAATGGCTGGGTTAACATCCATAACCCTGGCGACAAGTTCATCTCCTTCCTCGAAGCCCAGGAAACAGTGATCAAGAGCTTGATGAAACAACTAGGTTTTCTCTAGGATCAAGTATCAAGGTGACAGTCACAATTTCGGTGACTGTCACCTTTTTTTACATCTGATATGGCGAGGGTAAATTTCATGGCACTCGACAAATGGATTGCGGTGGTCTTCCTGACAGTTGCCGTCGCTTATGGCTATTCAGCCTTCACCTATCCCCTGCTGCCATTTGAACTCAACATGGTGTTTCTGCCTAATACGATGCCTATGGCCCTGTCGGTCATCGCCATCATACTGTGCCTCATCGTGATTCTGTCGCCCAAACCGGTGACCACTGACAGCGGCAGCGATATCGATCTGTCCAATCTTGGCGACTACAAAGTGACGCAGACCCTGATTCTGGTCGCCGCCATGCTCGCCTATGCACTGGCGCTGCGGCCAGTTGGCTTTCTGGCATCGACCGTGTTGTTCCTTGTAGCCACAGGATGGATCCTGGGAGAGCGCCGGTTACACATCATGATCCCTGTCGCACTTATGGGTGCCGGTGTTGTCTGGTTTCTGGTGCAACAAGCGTTGGGCATCTTCCTGCGCCCCCTACCCTGGTTTTTGAGTTAGGGAGGCGCATCATGTTTGATGGAATCATGCTCGGCGTCACCGCCGCCTTCTCCCTGACAAACCTGACTATGGTTGTGGCCGGTTGCCTGATTGGTACCTTCATCGGCATGTTGCCGGGTCTCGGGCCTATGTCGATCATTGCCATCATGATCCCCGTTGCCATCAAGATCGGTGATCCCTCTGCCGCATTGATCCTTCTGGCGGGAGTTTATTACGGTGCGATCTTCGGGGGCTCGACATCATCGATCCTGATCAACGCACCGGGTGTCGCCGGAACTGTCGCCACGTCATTTGATGGCTACCCTATGGCCCGAATGGGCAAGGCAGGCAAGGCTTTGGCCATTGCGGCCATTGCTTCATTCTGTGGTGGTACCGTGGGGGCTATTTTGTTGATCGGTTTCGCTCCGGCCTTGTCGTCTGTGGCCCTGCTGTTCCATTCCGCCGAATATTTTGCCCTGATGATTGTTGGTTTATCGGCCATTGCGGCCTTTGCCGGTGAAGGCATGGTGGTCAAGGCTTTGCTGATGACAGTTATGGGCCTGATCATGGCCACGGTCGGCGAAAGTGCCTTGTTTAATGCCCCGCGTTTCACCATGGGTGTGCAGGACCTGCAGTCCGGATTCAGTTTCATTACCCTGGCCATGGCTCTGTTCGCCCTGCCCGAAGCACTGTTCCTGGTGATGGATCCGGCACGGGCCAAACAGGATGATGCCGACGGCCAGATCAAGGACCTGAAAATCACCCGTGCTGAAGCCCGCGCCATCGCCCCTGTCATCGCGCGGCAATCCATCCAGGGTTTTCTGATCGGTGTCATGCCGGGGGCCGGAGCCACCATCGCATCCTTCCTGGGCTATGCGGTTGAGCGCAATATCGCCTCGGAAGAGGAACAAAAGGAATTCGGCAAAGGCTCCATCAAGGGTCTCGCCGCCCCGGAAGCCGCCAACAACGCCGCTTGCACAGGATCGTTCGTGCCGTTGCTGACCTTGGGCATTCCAGGCTCCGGCACCACAGCCATACTACTGGGTGCCCTGATCGCCCTGAATGTGAACCCCGGCCCGCGCCTGATGATCGACAATCCGACGATCTTCTGGTCGGTGATTATTTCCATGTATATCGGCAATGTGGTGCTGATCATCCTGAATTTGCCGTTGATCCCCTATATCGCCAAATTGCTGACCATCCCGCGCAACTACCTGATCCCGTTCATCCTGTTCTTCACCTTAATCGGAGCCTACATTGGCCAGAATAACGCCACCGAATTGCTGATCCTGGTGGGCCTGGGCGTCGGTGCCACGATCCTGAGGTTTGCCAACTATCCCCTCGCCCCTTTGCTCATCGGTTTTATCCTCGGCGGCATGATGGAGGATAACTTCGCCCGTGCCGTCAACCTGACCGACGGCATCCAGTTCATGTATCAACGCCCCATGACCTTGACCCTGTTGATTATCGGTGTCGCCCTTATCGCCCTGCCGATCTGGCGCAGACGCCGGTCCAGGTTGTCGGTTGCTGACGGGGATTGAATCAAGTTGGCATGAAGCTATTGTGCCTTCGACTTCAACCGCCTGATATTGGACTGAATAGTGAAATATTTCGAGAAACAAACCGTTGTCGAAATCGCTGCGGATGAAGACGGAAACAGGATCTGGTATCCCTGGGCTGTGGTCGGTAAAGGCGTGGTCGTCGACGATGAGGCAGCGCTTGATCAAATTCGTATTCTGAAACGCAGATCCAGATTTGGCATTTTGTTTTTTGTTCTGGCCCTGGGTTTTATCCCTGCCTGGTGGAATTTGGTTGCGATTCCAGTCTTTGTTGCCTGGTACTTATTCGAGCTTTCAAAAGCGACCAAAGGGCTACCAGTTGCCGGGGAAAATGCCAGCTACATTAAATTTGCCAAATCACTCGCCAGCACTTTCAGCTACGGCTATTTGATCGCGCTAAATCTGTTGCTTGGCATCTCTTTGGCGGTGATGTTGTTCGGGCCGAAAGAGAATCTGTCAGGCCTTGAATTACGGCCTTTGATCATCATCGTCGTACTTTTCGCCACGCACACCGGTTATGTTTTGTTTTTGAAATACAAATGTCGACCACGCGCGATGGGTCAGTAAACCCGGCGTCCTCATTCAATTTGTTGTGCAAAATCTGCGGTTTATGTACGCTTGGCGGCGGCGTGTCGTGTTCATGTCGGGTTGGTGACGTGTTCAGGCTGAGTGGTGATCGCTAGATATCGGGTCACAGCAACAAGGGAAATTGAGATGGATATCCAGAAATTACGAACGGATCGCGGTTGGACGCAGGAGCAGTTGGCCCTGCATTCGGGTTTAAGCCCCCGGACCATTCAGCGTCTTGAAAGTGGCAATGCTGCCACCCTGGAATCCCTTAAATGCCTTGCGGCTGTTTTCGAAACATCTGTGACCCATTTAATGCAGGAGCCAAAAATGATCCCGACCACACCCGCCGTACAAACAGCCGATACCGACAAGACAAAATCCAGCGAAAACGAGCCCAATACCGGCCAAACCTTCCAGCAACGCAAGGAAGCCGAAGCCATCGACTATGTGCAAAATCTAAAAGGTTTTCACCTGAACTGGTTGTGCTTTCTGGTCATCATACCCTGCCTCTACGCCCTGAACCTCTACGTCAGCCCCGACAACATCTGGATCGGCTGGGTCATCGCCCCATGGGCCTTCGGCATCGCCCTGCACGCCATCGTCATGTTTGGCCTGTTCGGTCTCTTCGGCGCCGAATGGGAACAACGCCAGTTCCAGCGGCGCATGAGTTTGTATGATTGAGGGGGTGGGGTGTGTGAGCGCGTACTCGCTTTCTTACTTCTCTTTTTGAACCGCAATTGTATCGATAATTGATCGAACCTTATAACAATACAAAGCCCTGTTTTGCATTTATTTGCAAACACTTACCTCAACCCACTCACCTTGTGGATATGATCCGGCCCGATCCCACAACACCCGCCGATAATTGACGCACCCAAATCGCGCCAAGCCTTTGCGTGGCCCTCATACGCGTCAGCGTCGAGGGCTTCGTTGTAGGTGATGCCGCCCTCCTCCAGGGTCCAGCCTTCGGGGACGGGGCCGAAGGCGTTGGCATAGGCGCCGATGGGGCGGTCGGTGAGGGTTTTTAAGGTTTTGATCCCAGCGGTGATGGCGGCCGGGATGCAGCAATTGAAGAGCCAGGCGTCGATTTCCAGGCCTTGCAAGGCGACGACGGTGTCTTGCAGGCTTTCGCCGGATCGTAATGTGCCGCTGTCGTCATCGGCCAGGGTCAGGGCGAGCCAGACGGGTTTGCCGGTTTCCGCAGCGACTTCGGCGGTCATGCGGGCCTCGGCGATTGTGGACATGGTTTCACAGATGATCAGGTCGATGTCATCGGTCAGGGCTTTGACGATTTTGCGGTTGATAGGCCTTGAAGCAGCAGCGTCCTGTACGTCATAGGGATCGTAACTGCCGCCAAGCGGTGGCAAGGCTCCGGCGATCAGGGTTTTAGTGCCGGACTGCTGCACGGCCTCAACGGCCAGGCGCGTCGACAATGTTGTCAACTCTTCCAAACGGTCTTCGATACCGCGGGTTTTCAGGTAATAAGGCGTGCAGGCGTAATTGTTGGTGGTGATGATGTCTGCCCCGGCGTGGATAAAGTCGCCGTGCAATTCGCGCACGATCTCGGGGGCCTCCAACAAAGCACTGGCCGACCAGATATCGCTCGGGATTTTAACGCCCTTCGATTTCAGGGACATCCCCATGCCGCCATCCAGCACCAGGCGTTCGCGTCCTCGCCAGATATTCTGGTTCATTTTTGGTTTCCTGTTTCCACGGTTACGAAAAAACCAACCACCAACACACCTTCACTCCGGGCTTGACCCGGAGTCTCTGTAGCCTATCCACTTGCACCCGGTCCATTAATCAGGTTTCCGTGAGACTCCGGGTCAAGCCCGGAGTGACGCGGTATTTGATATGTGGCGCTTACAACGCAGCTTCAACTATTGGCCAGAAGGTTTCGGCTTTCAGTGCTGCACCGCCGATGAGGCCACCGTTGACGTTTTCGACGGCCATGATGCCGTCGGCATTTTCGGCTTTCATGGAACCGCCGTAGAGAATACGCATGCCGTTACCATCGTCACCAAAACGGGCCACGAGGATTTTGCGGATATGGTCGTGAACCTCCTTGATCTCGTCGGTATTGGCTGTACGACCGGTGCCGATGGCCCAGACAGGCTCGTAGGCTACAACGGTGTTGGCGGCAGTGGCGGCATCGGGCATGGAACCGGCAAGCTGGCTTTCAACTACATTCAGGGCATTGCCTGCGTCGCGCTCGCCCTCGGTTTCGCCAATACAGACGATGGCGTTCAGGCTGGCACGGTGGGCGGCTTCGGCCCGGGCTTTGACGGTGGCATCGTCTTCGCCGTGGTCGGCCCGACGTTCGGAATGGCCAACAATGACATAGGTCGCGCCACAATCAGCGATCATTTCGGCTGAAACATCACCCGTATGGGCTCCGCTGACGCCGGTATGACAGGTTTGCGCGCCCAGTTGCACGCCACTGCCTGCAACAGCGGCAGAGACTTCGGTCAACAAATGAAAGGGCGGGCAAACCAGAACGTCACATGCAATCTCACCTGCGGCCTTGTGCTTTGCGGCAACACCAGCAGCAAGCGCATTTGCATCGGCTCTGAGGCTGTTCATTTTCCAGTTACCGGCGACGAGAGGGCGGGGATTTGCAGACATGTTTGTGATATCCTGATCAGGGGAAAAAGGGTGTTTGCTGATGTATCAAATGCAGACCACCTTGGCCAGCCCGTAAAACAGCGGAAATGACCGCTAAAACCGGCATTTTCAGGGCTTTTGCGTGTTGCGGCGACGATATGCCACCCCTATGATGCCGCCCGCAACAAGGTGGCGGTGATGACACCCGGCACCGGTTTTATTTATGGAGAGACAAGAGCATGCTTGAGACCCTGCGCAAGGGCACCGGATCGTGGATGGTAAAAATCCTGCTTGGCCTGCTGGTTATGAGTTTCGCCGCCTGGGGTATTGGCGACATCTTTACAGGTGGCGGTGATACCTCTGTCGCCCAGGTCGGCGATACCAAAATCTCTCCCAATGAGTTTCAGGACGCCTATCAAAACCGGGTACGCCAGATGTCTGCCCGTTTTGGCAAACAACTGAATAACGACGAAGCCCGTCAATTGGGTATCGGCGAGCAAACCTTGCAGCAGCTGGTCACGTCTGCCCTGTGGGACGAAGCCGCCAGCAAGTTTGGCCTGGCTGTACCAGACAGCGTGGTTGGAAGTGAAATCCGCAATAACCGCGCCTTCCAGGACGAAGCCGGAAACTTCAACAAGTTGCAATATGAAGGTGTCCTGCGAAACGCCGGGATGAACCCCGCCTATTACGAGCACCTGACCCGCGGCGAAATGAAACGCCAGCAACTATTGGGTGCCATGGTCTCAGGCACTATCGCACCAAAGAGGATGGCAGAAACGCTGTATGCCTATCGCGAAGAGAAGCGGACGGCGGAAATCGTTGTCATCGCCAACAACTCGGTGACAAATATCGCGACACCGGATACGGCAGCACTGACCAAATTCCACGAAGATAACAAGGTACGCTATACAGCCCCTGAATATCGGGCCCTGACCTGGTTGACCCTGTCGGCAGAGGACCTTGCAGATGATGTCGTGGTCTCGGAAGAAGAGATCAAGGCGGATTACGAAAACCGGATCGATGAATATACCATCATTGAAACGCGTGATCTGGATCAGTTGCAGTACGCCACGGAAGAAGACGCCAAGGCTGCCCACAAACTGCTGATGAACGGTGCCAAGTTCGAAGAAGTATCGAAAGATCCGAAAAACCGCCTGGGTGATAACATCGCCCTTGGTTTGCGTCTGAAAACTGATCTGCCCGAAGCCACACGTGATGTTGTATTTTCGGCACCGGCCAACACTGTGACCGAACCGGTCAAATCGTTGTTCGGCTGGCATGTCTATAACGTTAAAACAATTGTCCCCGGCAGTGTCCGTTCCCTGGGTCAGGTCCATGCAGAAATCCAGAAGGCCCTGCAACTGAACAAGGCTGGTGAGCTGATTTATGACCAGTCGACAAAGCTGGAAGACGAGCTTGCAGGTGGAGCCAGTCTGAAAGACGCTGCCCTGCGTTATGATCTCAAATTGATCACGGCATCTGCTGTTGATGCCGGTGGCAAGGACGAAGCTGGCAAGGCCGTCACCCTGCCAAAGGCACCAGAATTTGTCGCAACTGCTTTTTCAACGGAGGAAGGTGCTGAGCCTCGCCTGGTGGAATCGTCAATCGGTGTCTATTTCATGGTTCGTGTTGACGGCATCACTGCCCCTGCCGTTCGCCCCCTGAGCACCGTGCGGGAACTGGTTGCAACAGATTGGACTGCGCAGCAGAAAAACGAAGCCGCTGGCAACAAAGCCAAGGCCCTGGTGAAGGTTTTGAAAGATGGTGGAGACTTTACCGCTGAAGCTTCAAAGCTTGGCCTGACGATCAAGGAAACCAAACCTGTCGGTCGTTTCCGGGCGCAGAGTGAACCTGATATGTCGTTTGATTTATTGGCAGAACTATTCAAGGCCAAGGTTGGCGGCATGGCTACTGCACCAAATCAGGCTGGAACCGTTCATGTCGTTGCCCGGTTAAAATCCGTTATTGTTGCCAGGCCCGGCCAGAACACCAAAGCTGTCGAGACAATCGCCGCCCAGTTGCGCGGTGGTATATCCGGCGACATCATGGAGCAATATCGCAACGTGTTGCAAAAGGAATACAACGTTACTGTCAACCGCACCATTCTGGACCAGTTGCAGTAACCTTTTGTCATGAGTGTCGCACCCGCGCTTGACGACTTTGCTGCCGTTTACGACACAGGTAAACCCCAGGTCGTTTCAACGACGCTGGTTGCCGATCTGGAAACCCCGGTGTCGGCCATGCTGAAACTGGCGGATGGTTTACCCAATAGTTTCCTGCTGGAATCTGTTGAGGGTGGTGCCGTTCGCGGGCGTTATTCGATCATTGGTCTGAAGCCCGACATTATCTGGCGCTGTCATGGCGATGCCGCGGAAATCAACCGAGAGGCCCGACACGACGCGGATGCCTTTGAGGTTTGCCCACAAGGTGCCCTTGATGCCTTGCGCAGCCTGGTCGATGAAAGCTGCATTGACAATATGCCGGAGGACCTGCCGCCCATGGCTGCCGGTGTGGTTGGATACATGTCTTATGACATGGTGCGGCTGATGGAAAAATTGCCTGACAATAACCCCACCGAGATCGACATTCCGGAAGGCTTTTTCATCCGCCCGACGATCATGGCGATTTTCGATTCTGTGAAAGACCTGTTCACCATTATCACGCCTGTGCGTCCTGTCGAAGGCGTCAGCGCCAAGGGGGCCTATAACCTGGCCCGTGAACGCCTGGCGGATATTGTGGGCCAGATGGAACGCAGCCTGCATTATTCCCGCGAGAGCACTGGCCCTGACCATGCCGCACCCGAGCCTGTCTCCAACACCACCAAAGAAGAATATTGCGCTATGGTCGAGAAGGCCAAGGAATATATCGCTGCCGGTGATGTCTTCCAGGTAGTGCCCTCCATGCGCTTCAAGGTACCGTTCAAGCTACCGCCTTTTTCCTTGTACCGGGCTTTGCGCCGGACCAATCCGGCCCCGTTTCTGGTCTTCCTGAACTTCGACAACTTTTCTGTTGTCGGCTCCAGTCCTGAAATCCTTGTGCGCTTGCGCGATAAAAAAGTAACGCTGCGCCCCCTCGCCGGGACGCGCCCACGCGGAGCCACCAGAGAAGAAGACGAAGCCCTGGCAGCGGACCTGCTATCTGACAAAAAGGAATTGGCCGAACATCTGATGTTGCTGGACCTCGGGCGCAATGACGTCGGACGTGTAGCCAAAATCGGCAGCGTCAAAGTCACAGAACAGACCGTGGTCGAACGCTATTCCCATGTCATGCACATTGTCTCCAATGTCGAAGGTGAAATTGATCCGGCCCATGATGCCATTGATGCCTTGATAGGCGGCTTCCCCGCTGGCACGGTTAGCGGTGCACCAAAGGTCAGGGCCATGGAGATTATCGACGAACTGGAAAAAGAACGACGCGGGATCTACGCCGGAACTGTTGGTTACTTCGCTGCCAATGGCACCATGGACACCTGTATTGTCCTGCGTACGGCTTTAGTGAAAGATGGTTCCATGTATGTCCAGGCCGGTGCCGGTGTCGTCGCAGACAGCGACCCCGTCAGCGAATATAATGAATGCGTCAACAAGGCCAAAGCCCTGGTTCGCGCCGCCGAAGAAGCCATCCGCTTTGCCTCAGGACGCGGGACCGGAGCGGGCTAGGAAGCAGATCGGCAACATCACTTTGACGATATGTCGGCTTTCACTTCCGCCGGAGTGAATTTTTGGAATTTGTCCCTTATGCAAAACAAACTCATACCTGGATTTTTCTCCACAATTTTGTTGCTTGCCATATCAACAGCTTCAGCAGTTGAAATCACTGATCCCAAATCAATCGGTTTTGATCCCAGAAAACTGAACATTGTCGACACGATGTTAAATGATGATATCGCAGCCAAAGTGGTCAACGCAGCGACCTTGTCTATCATGCGAAAGGGCAAGCTGGTTTATCACAAGGCCTTTGGGACCCGTGGACCCGGGAGTTCTTCTGGGCCCCTGAATACCAACGATATTTTTCGTATCAATTCCATGACGAAGCCCATTACTTCGGTCGCGGTGATGATGCTGGTGGAGCAAGGCCGGATCAAATTGAAAGATCCCCTGTCGAAATACGTACCGGCTTTTGCCAACACAAAAGTCATGAAACTGGGAAAGCTCTATCCACAAGACAAGGCGATCACAATTGCTGATTTATTGCGACACACGTCAGGTATTGTGTATGGCTTCTTTGGCGACAGCGAAGTTCGGTCGCTCTACAAAAAGGCAGGCTTACGTGACAATAGCCAAACCCTGGAGACCTGGGCTAACAAACTTGCTGCCTTGCCTCTGGAACATCAGCCTGGAGAAGTTTGGGAATACAGCCACTCAACGGCCGTCCTGGGTCGGGTCGTTGAAGTCGCATCAGGTCAGAAACTGGATAAGTTTCTGAAAAAACAAATCTTTGATCCGTTGGATATGATCGACACAGGTTTTTTTGTTCCACAGAGCAAGGTCCACCGCATCGTTGAACCCCAGGCCCCTCGTCTCTCAAACCCCGCCGCCAAACCTCGCCTTTTGTCCGGCGGCGGTGGTCTAATGTCGACGCCAGGCGATTATCTTGCCTTCTGCACAATGATGCTGAACGGGGGATTGTACAAAGGTCATCGTTTGCTCAAACCTGAAACCGTCAAGGAGATGATCAGCAATCAATTGGGAGATATTCAACCAGGCAACTACAATTTGCTCGGAGGTAATTCCGGGTTCGGTTATGGTTTTGCGGTTCGTTTGAACGACATTGGTTTTTCACGTGAATCAAAAGGCAGCTACAGATGGGCAGGCTACGCCGGCGCTCATTTCTGGATCGACCCGCTAAAAGAAATGATTGTGGTTTTCATGATCCAGAACCCACGGCAATCCCGGCGCTACATACGCAAGGTCCGGGCCTGGGTTTACAGCGCTCTGAAATAATCGGAAGTGCGAAAAGCGAAAAGCAATCGCGAACCTATCCTTCACCCATATAGTCAAAACCTGCATCGTCGATGGCTGCAATGACAGCAGCACTGTCATCTCCACTGACGGTCACTTTGCCGCCCTCGAGTTCGACGCTCACGTCTACATCGGCGAGGCGTGTCTTGATGGCATTGGTGACGGCATTAACGCAGCCCTGGCAGGTCATGCCTTCAACAAGATAAGTGGTCATGAGAAATCTCCGTATTTGAGCCGGGTCTTAACTGCCGCGACGGTGTTTGATGATCATACTGACAGGTACGAGAACAAAGCCTGCTTTTTCGAGATGCGGCAACCAACTGGCCAAAGCCTCAATGGTTGCGCCATGTGGGTGGCCAATTGCAATTGCGTGGCCCTGGGCGCGCGCCACTTTTTCGACTTCGGCGAGGCGCAAGCCGATATTGCGAGCATCAATTTCATTGTCCAGGAATACGTCACGGGCAACAAACGGCACCCCCGCCTGCCCTGCTGTCATGCGGCCTGTTGAGCGCTGGGTGGTCATGCTGTCGAGAAACAGAACGCCTCGCTTGCTGACTTCATCCATAACCACGGCCATACCTTTGGCATATCCCGTGAAAGCGCTGCCCATGTGATTGTTGATACCGACATAGCCTTTGAATCGGGATAACCCCCAGGTCAGACGGCGACGAATTTCCTTTTCGCTCAATTCTTCACGCAAGGCATTGGGTCCGGGATCGGTGTCGGGATTTTTGGGTTCCATGGGAAAATGGACCATAAGCTCGTGCCCTGCTGCGTGGGCAGAACTGGTTTGTCTATCAAGATCCTCCGCATAGGTCAGGAAAGCCAGGGTCAACGGTCCGGGCAAGCGGATCGTGCGGACTGTGTTGCGCCTGTTCAAACCAAGATCGTCAATCACAATGGATATCATCGGTTTGCCAGCAGGATCTGGCACCGTAACGGCATTAGCCTCCCAGACTTCAGATTCCCGATCAATACGGGAGCCTGGTTTTTCCAGGGTCGAAACGTCATCTGTATTTGGTTCAACAGGTTTTCGTGCCAGTTGCTCAGGTTGGTCTCCAGCCTCCACCCCTATCGGCAATTCTTCTGGTGTTGGCCAAATGTCTTCAACTTCAGCCAGGGCATCGACGTCACGTTCTGGATAATCACGACGAAGATTTTCCTGAACCTGTTCAATTTCCCTGAGAATTTTTTGCCGTTTATCCTCATTATTTTTACGAACACGGTCGGCTTCAATCTTCTGTGCCAGCTCCGGCCACGGGGCAGGTGCCGCTGAAGAGATTTCCGCTTCTTCGTTCGACCCCGGAATGGCCGTCCAGGTTTCTTCTTCAAGTTTTGGAGCAAGCCCCGGCACTTCGAGAGGAACAGGTATGGGTAGAGGTTTTACAATTGTCTTTGCCGCCGGGAGTGAGACAACTTTATCATCGCTTTCCGCTTGAGGAGCCTCGACAGCAACTTCATTCGCAGTCTTGGTACCGCCAAAAAAGTAACCGACGCCCACACCCATAGATAACCCGATGATCATGGCAAGACTGCCAACAATCAGGTAACCAACGGGGCGTGAGACAAATTTCCGCATGAATCGTCTATTCCGCAGCCTGGATGGTTTGTCGTGCGCCAGTTACCCCGGCGGACAAGTCGTCAAGAATAGGACAATCCGGTCGGTCATCACCATGACAGCGGTCCGTCAGGTCTTTCAATGTCCGACGCATGCTTTGCAGTTCTTCCACTTTGCGATCAATATCCTCAATATGTTCAAGAGCCAGTTTTTTCACATCAGAACTGGCACGAGCACGATCCTGATAAAGTGACAGCAACCCGGAAACCTCTTTTACAGAAAAGCCGAGGCTGCGAGCACGGTTCACAAACCCCAGTAATCGCACATCCGTTTCATCGTAGGCCCGATAGCCGTTTGCCGCACGTTTGGCCGGACCAATCAAGCCGATACTTTCATAGTAGCGAATGTTCTTGGGCGCAACGCCAGACAGGCTGGCGGCCTCTCCAATATTCATCATTTAACTTCTCCTTTTGCTTGCCCACTGGCCGTCGTTAATCTGCCAGCGCGCCAGCGGCGCAAAAGCAAAGAGTTAGATACAACACTGAAACTCGAAAACGCCATGGCCGCCCCCGCGATCATCGGACTGAGCAAACCTGATGCTGCCAGAGGTATCCCTACTAAATTGTAAACAAATGCCCAGAAAAGGTTCTGTCTGATCTTGGACCAGGTGGCATGACTGACGTCTATTGCGGCTGGTAATAACAGGGGATCACCGCGCATCAACGTCACACCGGCAGTTTGCATGGCAACATCAGTGCCCGTTCCCATGGCAAAACCGATGTCTGCGGCCGCCAGAGCAGGCGCATCGTTGATACCGTCACCAACCATGGCAACGATATGTCCTGCTGCCTGTAATCGCACTACTTCAGCGGCTTTTTCATCCGGCATGACTTCGGCTATGACCTGATCAACAGTTACGGCTTTGCCAACGACATCCGCCGTACGAGCGTTGTCACCTGTAAGCATCAAGGTGTGAATACCAGCGCCCCTCAGCCTGGCAACTGCTTCCTGCGCCGATGCTTTCACCGGATCAGAAGCGGCAATCAGGCCGACGACTTTACCCTCAACAGACAGCCACATCACCGTTTGCCCTTCGGTTTCAAGTGCGACCGCCTGCGCTTCAAAATCTTCAAGATGGATATTCAGGCTTGTCAGCAAGCTGCGGTTGCCCAGAGCCAGGTCATGACCGTCAACAGTGGCTGTTAGCCCTTGACCGGTAATGCTCTGGAAATTTTTCACAGCTGGCAAATCCAGACCAGCCTCTTCGGCAGCATCCAGTACCGCTTTTGCCAGTGGATGCTCGCTGCCACTTTGGGCGGCACCGGCAAGTCGCAAGATCTGATTTCGATCATCACCTGCGATTTCTGTGACCACCGGATGCCCTTCGGTCAGGGTTCCGGTTTTATCCAGCACCAATGCCGTCACTTTGTGCGCGGTCTCCAGCGCCAATGCATCTTTAATTAGAATGCCAGAACGAGCTGCAGCGCCCGTCCCCACCATAATTGCAGTAGGTGTTGCCAGACCAAGGGCGCAAGGACAGGCGATCACAAGAACAGATACCGCCGCGATCAGTGCCTCACTCAGGCTTCCCCCCAGCAACAGCCAGCCAGCAAACGTACCAACTGCAATCACCAAAACAGCTGGTACAAATATTTCACTGACCCGATCCACCAGTTTCTGGACCGGTGCCTTGCTGGCTTGCGCGCCTTCAACCATCTTGATAATCCGGGCGAGAGTTGCCGCGGCACCAATCGCAGTGGCCTGCACCAGTAACCGGCCAGTGCCGTTAATTGCACCACCAATGACTTTTCCCCCAACCTGCTTGCTGACGGGCAGGCTCTCACCAGTTAAAAGTGATTCGTCTACAGCACTGCTACCTTCTGTGACCAGGCCGTCGACCGGCAAACGCTCCCCCGGCTTGACGATAACAATATCGCCAACTGACACTGCTGCCAGAGGAACTTCGCTTTCCTGTCCGTCACGCAGAACCCGTGCAGTATCGGGCCGCAATTGCATCAGAGAGCGTATGGCGTCTGTGGTACTGCGCTTGGCCCGGCTTTCCAGCCACTTGCCCAACAGGACAAGTGTTATGACAACGGCAGCAGCTTCAAAATACAACGGCCCGTTTACGGTCATTTGGTAAATGCTGAAGAAAAACGCCGCTGAGGTTCCTATCACAACCAGTAGGTCCATGTTGCCGGATCCGGCTTTTACCGCACGCCAGGCCGCACCGTAAAAACGACGCCCAAACCAGAATTGTACTGGTGCTGCCAGCACAAGTTCTCCCCAGGCCGGTAAATGCCAGCCAAAACCGGCGATCATCAGGACCATCTGGCCGACCAAAGGCAGACTTAACAGTGCCGCACCCACAACTGCCCACTTTTCTGCGCGCAATTTGTCTTCTGATTCCTGACGAAGGGCAGCTTCACGTTCTTCATCGGATGTTTTGGGTGTCGCTCCATAACCAGCGCGTTCAACAGCTGAGATAAGTTCAGCTGGGGTCACAACGCCTGAACTGGCTTTCACAGATGCGGTATCATTGGCAAGATTGACCAGAACTTCAGATACGCCGGGCAATGCATTCAGAGCTTTTTCTACCCTTCCGGCACAACTGGCGCAGGTCATTCCCGTAATATGAAGTTCCTGCAATTCCTCCGGTACAGTGAAACCGGCACGCGTAATAACACCACCCAGATCAACGGGCGACGTGGTAACCGGATCATAGGAAATCTCAGCCTGTTCTGCCGCCAGATTTACGACCGCTTCTTGAACGCCCTCAGCTTTGCCAAAGGCTTTTTCAAGTCGAGCTGAACATGAGGCGCAGGTCATGCCGCGTACGGGCAAAATGATCGAAGCCGTCACGGATATTTTCTCAGCTGTCTCAGAATTCTTTACCGTTATATTCATGGTTTTGTCCGAACGAAAAACAGGCAGAAACGCCTTTGCATTCATCTATATAAGGTTTCCAGTTACTGTAACGTCAAGGTTTTAATGTCAGGTCAGATCATGCGGAATCCCAACCAGGGCTTGACCTTGAGGGGCTGTGCCTGTTTTCTGCACGCAACGGACCCTGTCAAAGCGCGAAATAATTTATATTTCACCTTCGAAAAACAGTGTAACGCATTGAATGATAATACTTATTGATAATTACGATAGCTTTGCCTACAACCTGGTTCACTATATCGGGGAACTGGGTGTCGAGGTGATTGTGCATCGCAACGATAAGATTTCCGTCGATGACGTCATAGCGGCAGAACCCGAAGCTATTGTACTGTCACCAGGCCCTTGTGATCCGGACCAGGCGGGAATTAGTCTTGATCTTGTGGCGGCTGCGGCAGGAAAAGTCCCTCTGTTGGGTGTTTGTCTGGGGCACCAAACCATTGGCCAGGCATTTGGTGGGCGTGTTGTCCGGGCTCCAAAAATGATGCACGGAAAAGTCAGTCATATCAGTCATCAGAACGAAGGCATTTTCAGCAATTTGCCAGACGGATTTCAGGTGACCCGCTACCACTCATTGATGATCGAAAAAGGCTCTCTGCCCGACTGCCTGGACATTACAGCTACAAGCGAAGACGGCATTATTATGGGGCTGTCCCATCGTGAACACGAAGTTCATGGAGTGCAATTTCATCCCGAAAGCATTGCGTCAGAACATGGGCACGCCTTGATCGCAAACTTTTTGCGCGGTGCAGGCATCAAAAACCTCAAAGAAGTAACTCCACTGGATGTTGATCTAAGGAAATGGGCATGACTGACAAGCCTTCCAACCTCAAGCCCCTGATTGCCGAACTGGCGTTGGGCAAAACCCTGAGCGTGGAACAGTCGCAACTGGCCTTTGACATCATGATGTCAGGCGATGCCACCCCGGCTCAGATGGGCGGCTTTTTGATGGCATTGCGTGTGCGCGGGGAAACTGTCGACGAAATTACCGGCGGCATCATGACCATGCGCAGCAAGATGGTGCGCATTAACGCGCCAGACAATGCCATTGACGTTGTTGGTACCGGTGGAGACAGCGTTGGCACTTATAACATCTCCACAGCCTCCAGTTTTGTGGTGGCAGGTGCCGGTGTGCCGGTCGCCAAGCACGGCAACAAGGCTGTGTCATCCAAATCCGGAACCGCAGATGTGCTGACGGCACTGGGTGTGAATCTTGAATATGATATGGTTCTGGTCGAAAAAGCCCTGGCGGAAGCCGGTATGTGTTTCATGCTGGCACCACGCCACCATGGCGCCATGCGCCACGTCGGCGGTGCCCGGGTTGAACTTGCCACACGTACGATCTTCAATCTGTTGGGTCCTATGTCCAATCCAGCGGGTGTCAAACGCCAGCTTGTTGGCGTTTTCTCCAAAGAATGGGTAGAACCCATGGCCGAAGTCTTGCGGCAATTGGGATCAGAGCATGTCTGGGTCGTTCACGGCTCGGATGGCCTGGACGAGATGACAACAACCGGACCAACATATGTTGCCGAACTCAAAGGCGGCAAGATCACGACCTTTGAAGTTTCGCCGGAAGATGCCGGTCTGCCTGTGGCGAAACTGGAAGACCTGCTGGGCGGAGATGCGGAAACCAATGCCCTCGCGTTAAACGCCTTGCTTGATGGTCACGAAAGCGCCTACCGCAATATCGTCATCTTGAATTCAGCTGCAGCACTGATCACAGCCGGTGTCACAGATGACCTCAAAAAAGGTGCCGAACTGGCCGCGAAATCGATCGACAGCGGAGCTGCCCGCAAGGTCCTGGAAAAACTGATTGAGATTTCCCACGAAGTCCTGCCTGATCCCGAAGAGGAAGAAGACGGAGACGACGCGGCGTGAGCGATGTCCTGACAAAGATATGTGACGACAAACGCCTTCATGTCGCGGCATGTCTGGATCAACGTCCACTCGACAAGATAGAAGCTGCTATTTCCCTTGCACCACCGGTACGCCCATTTCGCGCGGCTTTGCAGGCGTCGGTTGATTCTGGCCGCTATGGTCTGATCGCTGAAATCAAAAAGGCATCACCGTCGAAAGGTTTGATCCGCCCTGATTTTGACCCTCCCGCACTTGCGGGTGCGTATGAAGCTGGTGGTGCGTCATGCCTTTCGATCCTCACTGATGTGCCCTATTTTCAGGGCAGCGATGACTTCCTGGTTGCCAGTCGCGCGGTGGTTAGCCTGCCTGTTTTGCGTAAAGACTTTATGGTCGACCCCTATCAGATATTTGAAGCCCGTTCGTTGGGGGCTGATTGCATTTTGATTATCATGGCGGCTCTGGAAGATGCTGAAGCAAAAGAGCTGGAGCGTATCGCCCATAGTCTTGGCATGGATGCCCTGATCGAAGTTCACAATGGCGAAGAGCTGGAGCGAGCAAACACACATTTAAATAGCAGCTTGATCGGCGTCAACAACCGCAATTTAAAAACCATGGAAGTTGACATCGCCATGTCGGAACAACTGGTGCCGAAAATGCCGGTCGGCACCCTGGCAATTGCTGAAAGTGGTCTGGGTTCGCCAGCAGACCTTGCGCGCATGAGCGAAGCAGGCGCCAATTGTTTTCTGATCGGCGAATCCCTGATGCGCCAGGATAATGTTGAAGATGCTACACGTACGCTGCTTACCAAAGAGCAACGATAGAGTTTCGGAAAGAACGGGATCATGAGCGGGTTCACACATTTTGACGACAAGGGCCAGGCCCATATGGTCGATGTCTCCGACAAGGAACAGACCAGCCGTATAGCGGTCGCCGGAGCCACCATAACAATGTTGCCGGAAACCCTGGCGCTGATCACGGACGGCGGCATTGGCAAGGGCGATGTGCTGGGCGTTGCGCGCCTGGCCGGGATCATGGCGGCGAAACGCACGTCAGATTTGATCCCGCTGTGCCACCCGTTGGCCTTGAGCAATGTGTCGGTTGAACTGACATGTGATGTCGAACGCCATGCTGTCGACATTGAAGCGACCTGCAAGTTGAAAGGCCGAACCGGCGTCGAAATGGAAGCCCTGACAGCGGCCTCTGTTGCCGCTTTGACAGTTTACGATATGTGCAAAGCAGTCGACCGCGGCATGATCGTTGGCGATGTTCGCCTTATACACAAGTCCGGCGGCAAGTCCGGTGAATGGAATGCCAAAGCCAGCAAGGATCAATCATAGATGTCTGAAGCCCCTTCCCTCATGCCTGTCGCCGATGCGCGAGCCCGCATTCTTGACGCCATGTCGACGGTCAGTATCGAAAGTGTTTCACTTGCACAAGCCCGCGGCCGGGTATTGGCTAAAGACATCCTCGCGCGTGTTACCCAGCCGCCAGTCGCTGTATCTGCCATGGATGGTTATGCCGTTCGGGCCCGGGATGTTGCTGCAGTTCCGGCAACACTTACAGTCATTGGCGAAGCACCAGCAGGTGGCGCTTTTGAAGGCGATATCGGCGAAGGCCAGGCTGTGCGTATTTTTACAGGTGGCCCCGTGCCGACAGGTGCCACAGCGATCGTCATCCAGGAAGATACAGAACGGAACCAGGATCAGGTCACAGTTTTGGAAGCCGTTACTGAGGGGCGTTTCATTCGCCCGGCCGGTCTTGATTTTTCTGCCGGTGATGTGGGGCTGGAGGCAGGTAGAACATTAACTGCGCGTGATATCGCCTTGTGTGCAGCCATGAACGTGCCGTGGTTACGGGTGCGTCGCAAACCGCGCGTTGCAGTTCTGGCCAATGGCGATGAACTGGTTATGCCAGGGGAAGCCATCGGACCAAACCAAATCGTCTCTTCGAACAATGTTGGACTATGTGCCCTGATCAATGCTTCAGGTGGTGAAGCCATCGACCTCGGCATTGCGCCTGACGATGCAGATGGCCTGATGGCCATGGCCGCCGGAGCCAGGGGTGCTGATTTGCTGGTGACCATAGGCGGTGCCTCGGTTGGGGACCATGATCTGATTCAATCCGTGTTGGGCGAAAAAGGCCTGGAAGTCGATTTCTGGCGCATTGCCATGCGCCCTGGAAAGCCGCTTATTTTTGGCCATTTCGGCGACGTGCCTATGCTGGGCCTTCCAGGCAATCCGGTATCAGCGCTGGTCTGTGGCCTCGTATTTTTAAAACCGGCAATCGCTGCCTTGCTGGGTGCCAACGCCCCCGGTCTCGAAACCCGAAGTGCTGTCCTTTCAGGTGACCTCGGGCAGAATGATCAGCGTCAGGATTATTTGCGGGCCACGACAACAAAAGATGCTAGAGGTAATCTGGTTGTTACGCCGTTTGGCAAACAGGATAGTTCGATGTTGTCCCGCCTCGCTCGCGCTGACGCTCTGATCTTGCGCGAACCACATGCACCAGCCGTCAAGGCTGGTGATGCAGTCGATATAATCGATCTGGGTCCCCTGGGATATTAAGGCCCCCGGGGGCAAGCCTGAATCTTATGCGTTTGCAGAAGGCTCCGGGTTATCTGAAGGTGGAGGAGCATTGCGGCGTTCGTCCATGAACTGATCAAACTCTGACTTGTCCTTGGCCTGTCGCAAGCGCTCAAGATAACCTTCGAATTCGACCTGCTCTTCTTCAAGACGCTTCAGCGTTTCTTCGCGATAATCGTTAAAAGCCGAATTACCGCTTGCTGATGCGTGATTGTGGTGGTGATGACCACCGTAGTTACGCCATTTGCGGCGTCCCATCTTCCAGCATTTCATTCGTCCACTCCATGATAAGTAAGCAAGGATTGCCAATCCCGCGGGCCAGAAAAGAATGAAACTCAGGATCATGACGCCAATCCAGGCTCCTTTTCCGTGTTCATCCAGTTTGTTGACTATGTCCATTGTATCCTCATGTAAATGTTATTTACATTATAGAAATAGGGACGATAACCCTGGCATCAAGGGATAAATTTAAAAAAATACGCTGCTGCAGAATTTTGGCTAAGCGCCACTCAAACCAAGACCATCCAGATAGATCAGAATATTGGCTTCCAGTAACGCTTCCGGGGTCATAGGAATGTGCCGACGCGCCGCATCTCCCCGTCCAAATAAAGACGCGATGCCGTGCGACATAGTCCAGACATGCAGGGCCATCATCAAGGATGGCGGACGTTTGTTCTCAGGCAATGTCAGGATCAAGGCATCGCATGCCCGGCGAAGAACCGCGAAAGCACGCTCTGTCGCCTGGGTTAGTTCCTTCGTACTGCCGGGCGAGACCCGAGCCTCAAACATGGCCGCAAAATAGGCTGGCTCCTTGCGAGCGAAGGCCAGATAGGCTTGACCCACATTCTTGAACGCCGCAAGGGCATCTGGTTTACCGTCATTCCAGGCAGCGGTCAGAGCGTCCGAAAATTTGTCAAACCCGCGGCTGGCAATGGCTGCCATCAGGGCTTCACGGTCCTTGAAGTGACGATAAGGAGCCGCCGGACTGACCCCGACAGCGCGCGTAACCTCGGCAAAACTAAAGCCGGCTGGACCCACCTTGGCAATCAGATCCAGGGCAGCCTGCACCAAGGCCTCCGCCAGGTTGCCGTGATGATACCCCCGCTTTTCACTGTCTTTTCCGGATTTGCCCATGTGAAGGGTAGTAACATTATTAGGGGACAGACGTAAACAGATCATGGAATGACAAATTCAATCGGCCCGCTAGTTTCTGCTTGACCACCAATGAGAACCAAAGTAGAACATAGATAATGTTTTGGTTTTGTTCCTCTTCATAATATCTGGGGAAAACTCGCAGAACCAGACCATTGTAAGGATCGAATAGTACTGATGAGGAAGCTCCTGATTTGTCGGGCACCTCTGGTAATTAACTGCTTTTTCTGGATGGCGAGGGGCTATGCTGACGAGAAAACAACACGAACTTCTTTTGTTTATTCACGATCATCTCCGTCAAAACGGTGTTTCTCCTTCTTTCGATGAAATGAAGGATGCGCTGGGATTGAGATCAAAATCCGGCATTCACCGGTTGATTACGGGTTTGGAAGAACGTGGTTTTATTCGTCGATTGCCACACCGCGCCCGGGCACTTGAAGTCCTGAAGCTCCCTGAAACGGTTGGCTCCGCCCCACCCCCTCCTCCGGCACCCGATCAGTCCGGGTTTTCTCCCAGCGTAATCAAGGGAGAATTTGGCCAGAGGGTTACGGAAGTTGAGCCGGGACCGGAAAGCGTCAGCTTGCCGCTTTATGGCAAGATCGCCGCTGGTACACCAATTGAAGCCTTGCGGGATCAAAGCAATATGATCGATGTTCCCGGCGGTATGCTGGGGCGTGGCGACTATTATGCGCTGGAAGTTGCCGGTGATTCGATGATCGACGTCGGAATCATGGATGGCGATACCGTTATTATAGAACGCGGTGAAACGGCTGAAAATGGTACGATTGTTGTTGCCCTGGTAGATGATGAGGAAGTGACGCTGAAACGCATTCGGCGCAAAGGCAATTCCGTCGCCCTGGAAGCTGCCAATACAGATTATGAAACACGCATCTTTGGTCCGGATCGGGTTCAGGTTCAGGGCAAACTGGCGGGGTTGTTGCGGCAGTATTGATTAATCGCCTTCGGCTACTTCAAGGAAGAACGGCAAATTTGTCAGGCTTGGTGGATGCAGAATTTGTCAATTTTGGCTGAATTGGTTTTCGCGTCGACCTTAAACGCGATGGCGACCACAGTCTTTCCCCTCTTTCGCCAGCGACTGACTTCACGATCATGCGCCCATCCTCACCAATCCACAGGGCGTGGGCACCATCACGCCACAAATCGAACCGGTCGATGCGGAGAGATGGTTGGAGACATTTTTTCCTTAAAGGCACAGTGCTGATGACAGCGTCAGCTTTGGCGCAGTCTTCCTCCAAAGCCCGAATATCGTGAATAATTGCAATGGTTTGTCCTTTATTTTGATACTGACATCCGAGTGAGTCACATTGAAGGCCAAGACCTGTCCTGGTTCCATTTGGTCTTGGCCCCCTATAGGCATGCAGACTATCGGCGTTGGATAATCCTTGCTCAGCCAGCCAGCTTCTCAAGGTAAAGCTGTCGCGACGATTGTTTACACGAAGAGACCCGTCGACAGCCATCACCCCATAGAGACGTCCATTTCCATCTATCATTACAACGGGTGGCTTGACGGCAATCCAGAAAACAATGCCTGCGGCGATCAGGACCCCACCCGGCCAAAATCCGGCAGGCTTCAATTTCTCAGGATCATTCAGGCAAATCCACAAACCGCCCAGCGCCATAAATGCGAGAGCATAAATCGGCATGGCAGGCAGTACCTGTACAGCCCCTGGCCAGGCAGCAACGGTTTGGGCAACGTCGACGACGATGTTAATACCAACACCCATGGGTGCCAGTGCCCAACTTTCCAGACCAAAAGGCATCAGGACAAATGCCGCAAGTGCCCACGGCATAATCCATAAAGCCATTACTGGCACTGCGATGAGATTTGCGGCCAATCCCCAGGACGCCAATCTACCGAAATGCGCAACTGCGACAGGTGACGTTGCCAGACTGGCGACAACGGTCGTTAAAGCGACGCCAAGGACATACAGCATTACACGGCGACCATATCCCTGCCCCCTGCGCAAGGCGGAAAGCCGGGGCTGACTGCGCTCATAAACCGCGATCAAAGCGACCACTGCTGCAAAGGACATCTGGAAACCAGGTCCAGTCAGGCTTTCGGGCGAAAGAACAAGAACAACACCCGCAGCCCAGGCAACAAGCCCCATGGATATGGCCCGTCGATCCAGCATGACAGCAACAAGAACCAGCCCGGTCATCAGGAAAGCACGCTGCGTCGGTACTGTCGCGCCTGTTATCAGCAGATATACAAACGCCCCCGCCAGAGCCAGTACGGCGGCAAATTTCTTGATCGGATATCGCAGGGCCACTGGTTCAACCAGAGCAAGGAGGGCGCGACTGACAAAGAAAATCAGGCCAGACAACAGTCCGATGTGTAATCCTGAGATGGCCAGCAAATGTGCCAAACCCGCATCTCGCAGTGCCTGCACGACACCTTCCGGAACGCCACCGCGTTGGCCGGTCATGAGTGCCGCAGCCAGATTTGCCGGTGTTTTGTCTCCTGAAAAGGCTTGCAGTATCCGGTGCGTAACATGTTGACGCAGTTCGGCAATATGATTTCGCCAACTACTTTCGTTTGCCCGGCCAACTATTTTCAGCTTGCCAAAACTGTAGCCCACCGCACCGATCTGTTGAAACCACGCTCGACGGACAAAATCAAACCCGCCGGGCCTGGCAGCCTCCGGCGGGGGCATCAGTCTGGCCCGAACCTCAACCAGATCGCCTGGGCGAACATCGGGTTGGTCAAATCGTGACGTTATGCGAACTCTGACGGGTGTTTTTACCGGATCCAGCTGGCTGATTGCCAATTTCCCAAGCGTGACCCGCAAGCCACCTTTTCGAAAATCAATTTTTTCCACAATTCCGGTCAGATCAACAGGTGGTAGTTTACGTTCGATAACCGGTGCTACAAGACTGTTCGCTCGCCATTGTACCAACGTGAATCCAGCGGCAACAAACATCGCGAAAATCATCAACAAAGCTGCCGTATGTGTTCGCCGCAAACCATATACGGCCAGCGCGAATACCAACATGAGAACCGGTGCCAACCAGAAAACAGGTTCATGGTCCAGGGCAAAATAGGCAGCGGTTCCCATGGCAAAAGCCACAGGTAACCAAAGTGCCTGACGGCTGGTTCCTTGAGCCAACAATGTGGAAACGTCGAAAACGGACTTCAATCCGTATCCCTTTGTCCCTGACAACTGTTTTGTTCTCTTCAACAGATCAAAATCCCGTATTTCCAGCTCAATTCCGTTGAATGAAAAATAGGCGCCAACAGTCGCACGGCTGAAACGGATGTGTTAAACATTGCCGTCCAGAAAACATCCCAGGCGACAGCGCATACATTCGTATGACATTATGTTTGGTATATGCAGTGATCTGGGCCCGTTTTTCTTCAGGAACTGGAATTATCAAGCCCTATGACTGTGATTACCCGATTTGCACCCTCGCCCACAGGTTTTCTGCACATTGGCGGTGCCCGTACCGCTTTGTTCAACTGGCTGTATGCCCGCCACCATGGCGGACAGTTCAGGTTGAGAATAGAAGATACGGATCGTGCACGTTCAACGCCTGAAGCGATGGAGGCCATTGTCGATGGTATGCAGTGGCTGGGTCTGGATTGGGACGGCGAAGTTGTCTACCAGTCACAACAAGCGGATCGTCACGCAGAGGTTGCTCGCCAGTTGTTGGCAGACGGAAACGCCTATTATTGCTATTGCACGCCTGAAGAGCTGGCTGAAATGCGCGAGAAGGCCAAGGCGGAGGGACGTTCGCTCATGTATGATGGGCGTTGGCGGGATCGAGACCCATCCGAAGCCCCGGCCAGTGTAGATCCTGTTGTTCGCCTGAAAGCACCTCAGCAAGGTGAAACGATCATTGAAGACCAGGTTCAGGGTAACGTGAAGTTCAAAAACGACCAGTTGGACGATATGGTCCTGCTGCGTGGTGACGGAACACCCACATACATGCTCTCGGTTGTTGTTGACGATCATGACATGGGCATCAGCCATATCATGCGGGGTGATGACCACCTGAATAATGCTGCTCGCCAGGCGCAGTTATACAAGGCCATGGGATGGGATATGCCGGTTTTTGGTCATATTCCGCTGATTCATGGCGCGGATGGTGCCAAATTGTCCAAGAGGCATGGTGCGCTGGGCATCGAGGCCTACAAGGATATGGGCTATCTGCCGGAAGCAATTCGCAATCACCTGCTGCGGCTGGGTTGGGGCCATGGTGATGACGAGTTTATTTCTACTGAACAAGCCATCGAGTGGTTCGATGTAGATGGGTTGGGAAAATCGCCGTCACGGTTTGATTTCAAGAAACTGGATAACATTAACGGATACTATATTCGCCAAAGTGACGACCAGACCCTGATCAACCTGACTTTGCCAGGCTTGTCCGAGACCATTGGCAGGGATTTGGGTGAAGTTGATATTGAACGCCTGACAGCAGCCATGCCTGCTTTAAAGGAACGTGGCAAATCAATACCTGAACTTGTTGAAAATGCTATATTTTTAACAGATACAAGACCGTTGGAAATGGATGAAAAATCAGCATCCGCGGTTGCCGGAGATGCCCCGAAACTATTGGCAGAAATAAGCGTATATCTCAAATCAACTGAGGTCTGGGATCATGATGCGCTGGACGCTTGTGTGCGGCAGTTTGCCACAGACCGTGAAATCAAGTTTGGCATGGTTGCCCAACCACTGCGGGCGGCCCTCACCGGACGTGCCAAAACCCCCGGAATCTTTGATGTTTTAACGATTTTAGGCAAGGAAGAAAGTCTTGCCAGGGTCGCGGATATCAGTACCAAACAAGCGTAATTGGCCACAAATCAGGCCGGAACGTTTCCCACAACGACCAATACCAAGTATAATAGACGCAACCTCGTCCGCCGCATTTTTCGCCGGTGGACTCATAGTAAAATAATACTGCAGGAAGGACGAAACATGGCCTCAGATAAGGCAACGGTTGATTCTGCCAAGTCGATGACATTGACTGACGGCGCGAGCGGCGAAAGCATTGAGATGCAAGTACTTCAAGGGACAGTTGGTCCGGAAGTTGTTGATATCCGCAAGCTTTACGGTCAAACAGGCCGCTTCACGTACGATCCGGGATTTGTCTCAACGGCAAGCTGCGAATCCGCCATCACTTATATTGATGGTGACGAGGGCGTGTTGCTTTATCGTGGTTATCCAATTGATGAATTGGCCGAAAACAGTGACTTCCCTGAAGTTTGTTATTTGCTTTTATATGGCGAATTGCCATTAAAGGCCGAAAAGGACAAATTTGTTCACAACATCACTTATCATTCGATGTTGCACGAGCAATTGCAGCGCTTTTTCCAGGGTTTTCGTCGCGATGCCCATCCCATGGCCATCATGTGCGGTGTCGTTGGCGCATTGAGTGCCTTCTATCACGACAGTACTGATATCAATGATGAGCATCAGCGCATGGTCGCATCGCATCGCCTGATTGCGAAAATGCCGACAATTGCTGCCATGGCATACAAATATTCCATTGGCCAGCCGTTTGCCTATCCACGCAACGACCTGACCTATGCCGAAGATTTCCTGCACATGATGTTCAGTGTTCCTGCTGAAGAATACAAAGTCAGCCCGACCCTGGCTAAAGCCATGGACAAGATATTTATCTTGCACGCTGACCATGAGCAAAATGCCTCCACCTCAACAGTACGTCTTGCAGGTTCATCCGGTGCAAATCCGTTTGCTTGTATTGCTGCCGGCATTGCCTGTTTATGGGGCCCGGCGCACGGCGGTGCAAACGAAGCTGTTCTCAATATGCTGGAAGAAATTGGATCGGTTGATCGTATTCCAGAATTCGTCAACAAAGCCAAGGACAAGGACGATCCATTCCGGTTGTTTGGATTTGGTCACCGCGTCTATAAAAACCATGATCCGCGTGCAACTGTTTTGCGCAAAAGCTGCCACGAAGTCCTGGACGAACTTGGTGTCCGGGATGAGCCATTACTTGAATTGGCTATGGAGCTTGAGCGGATTGCCCTGGAAGACGAATATTTCGTTGAGAAAAAGCTTTATCCCAACGTGGATTTCTATTCCGGTATTATCTTGCGCGCTATGGGTATTCCGACATCCATGTTTACTGTTCTGTTTGCCCTTGCCCGCACAACTGGCTGGGTAGCACAGTGGAACGAGATGATCGGTGACCCAACGCAAAAGATTGGTCGTCCACGTCAGCTCTATACAGGTGCGACACAGCGCACTTACGTTCCAGTCGACAAGCGTTAGGACTGCACCCGTGCGGGGCAATTCATATCGTGGAAACGCAGCCTTGCCGCAGGCGGCCAATGACCCAGGTCAGCCCCCTGCGCCCAGGCGGCGCGGTATCCCCGCCCCTATCAACGACAATCGCCCGCCGCTGTGGCGTCGTCGCTGGGTACAGCTAACAACTTTGGTGGTCCTCTTGATTGCCGGAAGTGCGGGCTGGAAATACATTCCGGTCTTTGTTTCCTGACGACCTTGTCCATACAGAAATAGAAAAGGCAACTACCCTGAACAGTAGTCGCCTTTTTTAGTCGTTGGACTGATTATGCTCTAGTCGCGTTGAACCAGCTCAATCTTGTACCCATCAGGGTCCTCGATAAAGGCAATGACGCGGGTACCACCTTTAACAGGGCCTGCAGGACGGGGAATATTCAGACCGGCCTTTTCCAGAGCCGCGCATGTGGCATAGACATCCGGTGCCGCAATGGCGAGATGGCCAAATCCGGTTCCCAGATCGTAGGGTTCATCCTGACCCCAGTTGTAAGTCAATTCGACGACGCAATCCTTTTCCTCGTCACCGTATCCGACGAAGCAAATGGAATACTTTCCGACTTCGTTTTCCGACTCACGCATAATTTTCATACCGAGAAAATCGGTATAAAAGGCCTTGGATTTTTCCAGATCCTTGACCCGGATCATGGTGTGCAAGAGACGGAAACCGCTGGCATCTAATGAATTATCGCTCATGTCCTATTGCCTTTATAAATGCTTGTTCATCCAACGGATCGAATAGATATCCCCCGTCTATTCTGGTTCCAGAATTTTCAGGATCGCCTCGGCTGCGCGTTGCGCAGGAGGCTTACCTCCGGCACCCAACGCTGAAGCCACCTCCGCCGCTGCTTCTATTTGTTTTGTTCTCTCCCCGGTGTCCATCAGAATTTGACGTACTGCCGGTACCAGATTAGCGGCTGTGCAGTGCTGCTGTAAATACTCGGGAATGATCTCTTGCCCGAGAACAAGGTTGGTCAAAGATACGCTGGACACACGTGTCATTCGTTTGACGATCATCATCGTTAGCGCGTTCATTCGATAGGCTGCAACTGTAGGCACGCCAGCCAGTGTAAGTTCAAGGGTAACGGTGCCTGATGCCGCCAGAGCGCCGTTCATAGCGGCAAATGCATCCCTTTTTTCATCTGCACCAACAACCACAGAACGCAATGATTTGCCGTCAAAACCTTGCTTGATCACTGCTGATACATGATCAACGGCAGGAACCACGACCACCAGATCATCAATTTCACTGTTCAGTTGCTCAGCGGTCTCAAGAAATTCCGGCAGCAATCGCGAAACCTCCCCCTGTCGACTTCCGGGTAACACGCCCAGAACAATGGCACTTTCGGAAATATCATGACGGTC
The DNA here is from genome assembly GCA_018654745.1 of Alphaproteobacteria bacterium. Classification (GTDB taxonomy): domain Bacteria; phylum Pseudomonadota; class Alphaproteobacteria; order UBA2966; family UBA2966; genus JABILA01. Next base: position 54,912 of record JABILA010000120.1, on the reverse strand, counting down.
CCGAAATGCTGGACCATCTCCCGGCAGATGGCTGACCGCACTGTGTCCGACAAAGGTACAATCAAGTCCTTCAATTTCGAAATATGGCGGTTCAAACGGCAACAGAACCAAAAGGTGATCAAGGAACTGCGCTATTTTCTTGGCGCGACCAGGCTTCCAGGCCCAAACGGTTGGGGCCACATAGTGCACAAGTGGAATTCCCAGATATTTCAAACGTTTTCCCAGACGAAAATTAAAGCCGGGCGAATCAATTGTAATAATGATATCAGGACGAGTTTCACGGGCCAGCGTCTCGGTTTGCTTCATACGCCTGAAGATTAATCTCAGACGTGGCAGTATTTCTGCCAACCCCATGACCGAAAGATCGGAGATGGGAAATAATGAAGCCATGCCCTCGGCAGTCATGGCGGAGCCACCAACGCCAATAAATTCAGGTTGTTCCGACGATTGTTCTGTCAGAGCGGCCATCAAGGGGCCACCCAGGGCATCCCCTGAAGCTTCTCCCGCGACCAACATGATGCGTTTGCCCATCTGTGCTATCCAAATTCAGCCAGGTTGACGATCAACGCCATACAAAAACAAACCGGCATCATTGGCAGCCTGGACCACTTCTTCTCGTTCAACAATGATGACATTGTCCACCTCTACAGCGATGCCACCCAGGCCTGCTTTGATCGCAACTTTTATGGTGTGCAAACCAATCGTCGGCAAATCGGCACGCCTGTCTTGCTCGGGTTTTGCCATCTTGATCAATATTGCTGACGATCCAGGCCGCTGCATGGCACCACATCTGGAAATCAATGCATCCGTACCTTCAGCTGCTTCGACACCCAATACAAAACCTTGCTGAACAATTGTTGCCTGACCGACATCGAGAGCCCCTAATGCTGCCACAACATCCACCCCTCGCTGAATATCACCCAGTTGCGCGTCATCGGGTTGAACCAGGCCCATAGCGCCGCCACGCGCCAAAACATCTTCCATAACGTCATCAATGCCGACAACGATAAAACCTTCACTCTCGAACTCTTCAACCAGAACCGACAACAAAGCGTCATCACCACGCGCTTTAAGCAACTTTGGCATTAGTTTCAGGGCACGCAAATCAGGCTTCACGGTCGACAGGGAAGGCCTATCAATAGGTCCCGCAAGAACAACATCCTGGCATTCGTTTTTCTTTAATGCCTTCAGGGCTTTGCCAACGGCACCAAGATCCACCCAGACGTGATCCAGATCCCCTAGCAAATTTGCCTCACAAAATCCGTTCAAAGCGATAACAAAACAATCCCGGCCCTGTTCCTTGCACGCGTCTGCAAGGCGACGAGGCCAGTCACCGCGCCCGGCAATGATGCCGAGTTTGCGGCCCATCAGGGCTAGCTTCCGGTTTTGGGCTGACAAAAAGCCCGTGAGGTATCGGCTCGCATGAAATCGATAATTTCAGCGATGGCAGCGAGACCTTCATATTCGGTCGACACTTGTTCAACGCGCTCTTGCAATGTCCCTGAACCTTCAGCGAACAATTTGGGCCAGGCATTGCGAACGGCATGGATGTCTTCGCGCCCATATCCACGACGTTTCATTCCGACCAGATTAATACCCGCCAGCACTGCGCGCTCTCCACTGACGGAACCATAAGGAATGACATCCCGCTCAACAGGAGACATGCCGCCAATCATGGCGTGCGCACCAATGCGCACAAACTGGTGTATGGCTGCACTGCCACCTATGATCGCGAAATCATCGATAATAACGTGCCCGCCCAGCAAAGCGCCCTGGGCAAGAATCACGTGATCACCAAGGATGCAATCATGTGCAACATGTGCAGCACCCATGATCAGGCAGTTGTCGCCGACTTTGGTCAGCATGCCACCGCCTTCGGTACCAATATGCATGGTCACATATTCACGAATGATGGTATTGGCGCCAACCTCAAGTCTGGCAGGCTCACCAGCATATTTGAGGTCCTGGGGTATATGACCAATGGATGCGAAAGGAAATATCTGACAACCGGCCCCAATTGATGTACGGCCGTCAATCACAACATGGGATTTCAGGACAACGCCGTCTCCCAGAACCACATGCGGTCCGACGCAACAATAAGGGCCAATTTCAACATCAGCCCCAATGACTGCGCCCTCTTCAATAATCGCCGTTTGATGAATAGTGGTCATCAGGATTCCTCTGGATCAACGATCATAGCGGTAAATGTCGCTTCAGCGACGACTTCTTCATCGACTGTCGCAACGCTGGCAAATTTCCAAACACTGCCACGTTGACGTTCCTTGGTGATCTCAAGAAGCATTCTGTCGCCAGGAACGACAGGTCTGCGAAATTTCGCATTGTCTATGCTCATAAAATAAACCAGCTTGTTTTTGCCCTGATCGCCCAGCGTATACACAACCAGAACCGCTGAGGTCTGGGCCATGGCTTCGATTATCATAACGCCGGGCATGATGGGCTTACCCGGGAAGTGACCCTGGAAGTGCGGCTCATTCATCGTCACATTTTTGATTCCAATAGCGCTTTCTCCAGGCACCATGTCGACGACCTTGTCCACCAACAACAAGGGATAACGATGAGGAATCATCGAAAGGATATCCTGAATATCTGCTGCACCCATTTCAGTTGAAGCTACTTCTTCGTTCATTTTCCGGACTTTCTATCTTTTACCATCCTGGCCAACATCACTGATTGTCGATGCCAGTCACGAAGCGGCTGTGCGGGATATCCCCCAACGACAGCACCAGCTTCAATATTTCCAATAATGCCACTTTTAGCAGCGATCTGTGCGCCGGTCCCGATTGAAACATGGCCTGCGATACCCACCTGACCACCTACCACGACAAAGTCACCCAGCTTTGTACTGCCACTTATCCCGACCTGGGCCACTATGATGCAACCCTTTCCAAGAACAACATTATGACCAATTTGCACCAGATTATCGATCCAGGTACCTGCTCCAATAATGGTATCTGGGCCGGCACCGCGATCTATGCATGTATTTGCACCAATTTCGACGTTGTCCTCGACAATAACGCGGCCCAGCTGTGGAACCTTAACGTGCCCAGCTGGATCTGGCGCAAATCCAAAACCGTCCTGACCGATCCGTACACCCGGATAAATTCTGACATTGTTGCCTATCAAACAATGGCTAACAGAAGCACCTGCACCGATAACACAGTCTGATCCAATGACAACACCGGGCCCAACCACAGCGCCGGCATCAATACGCACATTGTTCCCGACTTCGGCAGAGCTGTCGACAAAAGCGCCCGGCGAAATATTTCCCCCGGTCCCTCCTTGATCATAGAATGCCTGAGCTGCCAGGGCGTATGCCTTATAAGGGTTATCTGAGACCAGTAAAATCATGCCCTTGGGGGCCTTGTCGGTATGCTCAGCACGCAGCAGGCAAAACCCCGCTTCACTTGTACCAAGGTCGGTCAGATATTTTGTGTTGTCCAGAAAACTGAGATGACCTGATGTCGCCATCGCCAGCGGCGCAACGTCTTCAATCAGTAAATTCCCGTCAGCGAGCGGGGCTGCAGTTGCCCCGGTCAGTTCGCAAATTCGGGCAATAGAAAGCGGACCCCGACAAGTAAAAAACCGGGGATCAGCCACTATTTTGCTTTCGGTGACGGGGGTGAAACCTGAACCGTTGGCAACTTGGCATTCAATTGCTCCAGCACCTGGGCTGTAATATTGAAATCCCGTTTTGCGAACATGATCTGCGAGCGCTCAACAACATAGTTGAAACCCAGAGCACCTGACATGTCGGCCACAATCTTGCGAACCATGACGCTCACCTGGTTCATTGCCTGAGTGTAACTTCTATCCAACATCCGGTTTCGATCCTGGACCGTGCGCTGGGCCCGGGCAACATTGTCTTCGAAAGCACGGCGTTTGGCGTCAAACACTTCGGCGGACAACAAGGCACGCTGGCGCTTCAATTCTTGCTCTTCGTTTCGCAAAGCCTGTTCACTTGTCGCCAATTCAGATTGGAAATTATTTCGAAAAGCCTGAATTTGCTGACGTATGCTTTTTGCCGCAACAGCATCTCTGAGTATTTTTTGATAATCAATGAACGCAATAACGGCTGGCGCAAGAGCTTCAGCTCTGGCGTTCGTTACATTACTCAATGTTGTGGAAACGGACACAACAGCAAAAGCTATCACGAATGCAAACGATTGAAATCTGTTTTTTGTAGTCATCTGTAATATCGGTTCCTGAAGTATCGTGAAGCCAATCAAAAATTTTGGGCTAGAAACGGGTACCAAAGCTAAAGCGGAAAAATTCCTTCTTATCGAATTCCTTGGCAACAATTGCTTCGGTGAAATCAAGGCGAATGGGACCGAACGGTGATTGCCACGAAACGCCAAACCCGGCTGTAAATCTGGGAGAGCTGTCGTCAAATACATTTGTATTGTCACTGAGATCGGGGTCCATCAAACTACCCATCTCTGTATACACATCTCCGGTGATGTCATATTCGTCAAAGGGACCCAAAGGAAATCTCAAAGCTGCGGTTCCTACGTAATAAAGTTTTCCGCCGAGTGAATCGCCGGTCGACGTATCTTGCGGGCCGACACCAGCACTTTCAAATCCACGAAACGATTCGCCACCAAGAAAGAACCTGTCCGTAATTCTAACCCGTTCACCAAGACCGACAATGTAGCCCTCTTCCGTCGCCAGAATTCCAGTGAAGCTTTCGCCAATGGGATGATAGTAACTGAAGTTGAACTTGTTTTTCAGGTAACTGACATTGCCGCCAAGACCCGCCAAATCCTGAGAAACTCGCGCCAGATAACCTTCCGATGGCAACACACGACGATCACGTAAATCATACGTCAAGGTATAGCCCACAGATGATGTAATCCGTGTGCCTTCCTGTTCAGAAATAAATCGGGACGCTGTTGATCCTACATTTTCAATCGTGTCCTGGCGTAGAGTGTATCGAACATTTTGACGTAGATATTTAGCAATCGGGAAAGCGCTTCTCAGGGTCATGCCAAGCGCATTGGAATCGTATGAGCTCTCGGATTGAAAGTCCCGTCGGACGTTGAAAAGGTCAAAGCCGGCTGCGAGGTTCCGGTCCAGAAAATAGGGTTCAGTAAATGATAGATCAACTTGCTGACGTGAAGAGGACATATTCAGGCCGAGTTTGAGATCCTGCCCTCTGCCCAGAAGATTTCGTTCCCTGATGCTGATATCACCGACAAGGCTTTCAGACGTTGAAAAACCAGCGCCAAAGCTTAGCTCACCTGTGGATTTTTCTTTAATATCGACGGTAATAACGGTGCGGTCATTACCAAATTCACCCTTGGCACCGCCCATGGTTTCATCGTCAAGCAATCCACGATCATCCGTTATTTCAACCTTGTCGAAAAATCCGAGATTGCGTAATCGACGCTGTGTTTCTCTCAGCTTCGCTGTGTTGAATGCATCTCCTTCAGCCACCTGGAATTCCCGGCGTACAACTTCATCCAGCGTTCGCACGTTGTTTTCAACTTCGATTCGGTCGACATAAACCCGTGGGCCTTCGGCAATATCAAATACCAGGGCGATGGTCCGGGCTTCCTTGTCTCTTTTGACCTTCGGCCTGATATCAACGAAAGCATATCCGAGACGGCCAATCTCAAACGTCAAATCCTGAATTGTTTTTTCAATTTTGGTTGCATTATAAGTTTCACCAGCCTTCGGGCCGACAAAGTTCAACAAATGCGTCGTGTCAACATCCTTGATACCAGAAGTTACTTCGATCGAACCAAATTTGTACTGCGCTCCCTCGTCCACGGTAAAGGTAACGAAAAAATCCTTGCGATCCCTGGTAAGCTCGGCAACTGCAGAGACAACGAAAAAATCCGCATAGCCTTTGGATAGATAGAACCGACGCAAAAGTTCTCTATCAAAAGTCAGCCGATCCGGATCGTAGTTGTCGTCGCTGGTAAGAAACCGATACCAGCGGGTTTCCTTGGTCACAATTTCTGAGCGTAGCTGGCCGTCAGGAAATTTCTTGTTTCCAATGAAATCAATTTTTCGTATTCCGGTAACAGGCCCTTCACTGATTTCGAAAACCAGATCAACACGATTCTGATCAAGCTGTATGACCTTGGGGTCTATGGTCGCTGCAAATCGTCCCTTGCGACGATAAATCTGGATCATTCGCTGTACGTCACTTTGAACCTTGGTACGCGTGAATACGATCCTTGGACGCAACTGGATTTCAGCCTCAAGCTCTTCATCTTTTACGCGTTTATTACCCTCAAACGCCATTCGGTTGATTATCGGGTTTTCAACCACGCTAACGACAACCGTCGGTCCCTGCATGCGAATTGTCACATCTGCAAACAGTCCAGTGCCGTATAAGGTTTTGAGGGAACGGTTGATGCTTTCATTTGTAATTGGATCACCTGACGCCAGGGTCATATAGGATCGAACTGCATCAGCTTCGACCCTCTGGTTACCCTGTACTTCAATCGCCTGAACGCGGACCGTAGTGCCTGACTGGGCGAATGTTTCACCTGCAAGGTTTAAAGTCATTCCTATTACCGCAAACGCAATTACGGTCAGGAAATTTCGTATTTCCCTGAACGAGCGCAACGACACCAGAAAACTCCCCAAAACGGATCCCCGAAAAATCATTAAGAAAACACCTGATTCAAGTATTCAACCACGTTGAGATGCACGAGGTCGTTCCACAAAGCATACAGCATCAAACTCATTACGAGAACAAGGCCAATCCTGAATCCAAACTCCTGAGCTTTCTCACCCAGGGGTTTTCCCCGCACAGCTTCGTAAATGTAAAACGCCAAATGTCCGCCGTCGAGTATGGGAATAGGAAACAGGTTAATTAATCCCAAACTTATCGAAATGACGACCATCAAACTAATCGACGATTCAAATCCCATCTGTGCCGCCTGCCCTGACATCTGGGCAATACCCAATACACCACGGAGGTCATCCGCTGGCCGACTGCCGACAATCATCCGCCAGACGTTTTTTAAGGTGAGAACGCTCAGTCTCCAGGTTTCCCGAGTGGCGTACCAGATCGCAAGAACAGGGCCATGGCGAATGTGCTCAAGCTTTCCGGAGCGACTGACACCCAGAAAACCTATTTTCTGCTTGTTACCAAACCTGTCCTTGAACTCCCGACTTCTGGGCGTAACACTCAGATGAACGGGTTCGGATTGTCTTAGTACGACCATTTCCATGGTCAAATCCGGGCTGGTTGAAATTATCAGCTGCAATTCCTCGAAGCGTTCAATCGCCTGACCATCCAGTTCGATGATCCTGTCTCCGGCGACAACGCCAGCATCGGAAGCAGCCGTATCGGCAATAACAGTATCAACGACAGCAGGTGTAAAGGACTGTCCTGAGGTCGCGAATATAACCGCCAGCACGACAATAGCAAAAAGGAAATTGGCGGCTGGACCAGCAGCGACAACAGCAGTGCGTGCGTAAAGTGGCTGTTCGTGGAACATCCGCTGCCCTTCTGCGAGGACGACAGGTTCATCACTTCGTTTGACGGATGATGCATCTTCGTCCCCAAGGAACTTCACATACCCGCCCAATGGTAGCCAGCCAATTTTCCAGTCCGTTCCCGCCTTGTCCTTCCAGGTCACCAGTGCCCGACCGAAACCAATAGAAAAGGTTTCAACTGTCACGCCGAAGAAGCGTGCAACCGAATAGTGGCCCATTTCGTGAATAAAGACGAGAATCGTCAGCAGCACCACAAAGGGAACGACGTAGGTCCAGGTTCCGTTCAACAGCTCCATCATGCGTATAAATTACCTGAATTTTGTCGTTTCAAAAGGAATTCCATTGCCACACGCCTGGCTTCTTGATCGACAGCCACGACCTCTTCCAGGGTTCGTGGTGCAGACTTTGGCAAGGCGGCGAGCGTTTCTTCTACAATGGCGGCAATATCAAGGAACCCGGTACGTTTTTCCAGAAAACCTGCGACAGCAACTTCATTTGCAGCGTTTAGAACATTGGGTGCCTGGCCACCAGCAGCCAGCGCCTGACGTGCAAGGGAAAGGGCTGGGAAACGAATCGGATCCGGTGTTTCAAAAGTCAATTTAGCGATTTTCGCAAGATCCAGCCGCTCAACCGGTGCCGACATTCGACGCGGCCAGCCAAGGGTATAGGCAATTGGCGTGCGCATATCCGGTGCGCCCAGTTGCGCCAGAACCGAACCATCCGTGTATCCCACCATGCTGTGAATGATCGACTGTGGATGGATCAAAATTTCAATATCATCACCCGCCATGTCAAACAGATAGTGCGCCTCGATCAGTTCAAGTCCCTTATTCATCATGGTTGCGGAATCGACCGAAATCTTTGCTCCCATATCCCAATTTGGGTGGGCAACAGCTTCTTCAGGGCTCACTTTTGCCATGTCTTCCAGGCTCATCTCTCGAAATGGGCCCCCTGAAGCTGTTAAAACAATGCGTTCAATCGCTTCACGCCGATCCTGATCAAATACCTGAAAAATTGCGTTATGTTCTGAATCCACGGGCAAAAGTGTGCCCCCGTGTCGCGCAACAGCCTCAATCATCAAGTCGCCTGCGCAGACCAGACATTCCTTGTTAGCCAGTGCAACCATGGCCCCCTGGTGAACGGCTGACATTGTCGGTGCAAGACCGGCGGCACCAACGATCGCTGACATCATCCAGTCCACTGGCCGCGCAGCGGCCTCAAGTAATGCTGTAGGTCCGCCAGCTGCTTCAACCCCCGTTCCAGCCAGCGCATCCCTGAGCTGAGGAAGACAGGTCTCATCTGCTATGACGGCAAGGTCTGCACCAAAGTCTATCGCCTGTTTGGCAAGTAAACTTACATTGCGATGCGCCGTCAGGACGTCAATATCGAATGAATTCGGCGTCCTGCCTACCAGATCAAGCGTACTGCACCCCACTGAACCCGTTGAACCCAGGATCGATATGCGTCGCGGTTGCTGCGTGTCCGAGCCTGTTTCAATCTCCGGATCAATCGCTGTTATTGCCATACTACAGCCTTCCCTGTCACAAGGTTGGCAATCGCAACGGTGACACTGACAAACAAAATACTATCGAGACGATCAAACAACCCTCCATGCCCGGGAATGATATTTCCTGAATCCTTGACGCCAAAATGTCTTTTAACAGATGACTCGCATACATCTCCGACCTGGCCAAGGATGGCAACCAATCCACCGAACAATGCAAGGTTTTGCATCGATCCAACTCCGGCAATTTTACCCACTAATACACTCACAACTGCAGCCGCCAATACGCCACCGATCAATCCAGCCCAAGTCTTGTTGGGGCTAATCTTTGGCGCCATTTTTGGACCACCGATAGATTTTCCGGCAAAATAGGCTCCCGTGTCAGTGGCCCAGACGGCAACCAACATCCAGGTTATCGAGATCAAACCCCATTCAGGGTCTCTGCGTAACCAGATCAGGGCAATCACAGGCAGCAATATATAAATACCACCAAGAGCGGTCCATTTTGGCCTATCACGCAAATTAATCACGGTTGCAAGAATAACGCCCGCAATTGCCACCGGTATGACCAGAGACCAGGTCTCAAGGGCACCGAGAAGACAAACTGCAGTCACCGAACCTGCAAGCAACCAAACGTGGGCTCCCGTACCCGTACCATCGCAAAGGCGATCCCACTCATTCACCATCAAAATGCCAACAACAAGGATTAAACCAACGAAATACCAGTCTCCAAGCCAGACAAGCACCAGCGCAACAGGAGCAAGTACAGCTGCCGACAAGAAACGGGTCAATATAGTGTCTGTTTTTACCTCAGCCACTGGAGTTGCCATAACGGCGATCCCGGCTGTGAAATTCGTCGATGACGCGTATCAGCTCGTCCTTGCTGAAATCTGGCCACAAAGTATCGACAAATACCAACTCGGCATAAGCAGACTGCCAGAGCAGAAAGTTGCTCAAGCGTTTTTCGCCGCTCGTGCGGATAAGCAAATCTGGATCCGGCACGCCAGCGGTATGCAAATGACTGGTGAACGTATCATCGTCAATGCCATCAACTGATAGTTTTCCATCAGCAACTTCACGCGCAATGGACCGACAGGCATTCAAAATCTCGTTTTGACCACCGTAGTTGACTGCGATCTGAAGCGTTAATTCGGTATTGTGCCTGGTTTTCTCTTCGGCATCTTCGATCAGCCGAATGATATCCTTCGCCAACCCTTCACGTTCACCAATGCAGCGAAGGCAGACGCCTGACTTATCTAATTGTTTTATCTCTCGCGACAGATAATGCCTTAGCAAACCCATCAGGTCGTCAACCTCTGTCGCCGGGCGTTTCCAGTTTTCCGAGGAGAAAGCATACAAGGTGAGATATTTGATCCCAATGGATTTACAGCTTTCAACTGCCGTCCGGACAGCTTCGGCTCCGCGCTTGTGCCCCGCTACCCTTGGCAGACCACGCGCTTTTGCCCAGCGGCCATTGCCATCCATAATGATGGCCACATGAACTGGTGGAGGCAGATCTTCGAAAGTATCAGAGACGACTTCCATGATCAGACTTTCATGATGTCCGTTTCCTTGGCCACCAACGCCTCATCAATTTTCGTGATGGTACCGTCAGTCAGCTTCTGGATTTCATCGCCCCACATGTGGTGTTCATCCTGCGAGATATCGCCGTCTTTTTCCATTCTCTTGAGCTCATCCATGCCATGACGTCGAACATTGCGCACTGATATGCGCCCTTCTTCGGCATATTTTCCGGCAATTTTGCTCAACTCCTGACGGCGCTCCTCGTTCAACTCGGGGATTGGAAGTCGAATAAGTTGACCGTCTGTCGCGGGGTTAAGCCCGAGACCTGAATTGCGGATAGCTTTTTCAACAGACTGGACCATGGTTTTATCCCAGACCTGAACCGTCAACATGCGTGGTTCCGGCACGTTGATGTTAGCGACCTGGTTCAAGGGCGTTGGGCTGCCATAGGCTTCAACGACAATGGGTTCGAGCAAACTTGCAGATGCACGCCCCGTACGCAAACCGCCAAATTCTTTTTTCAGCATTTCCAGAGCACCGTTCATCCGGCGTTCAATGTCGTCAATATCGGGATCAGCCACGATCCGTCTCCCCTTCTGAAATTATGGTTCGAAGTCCACCACCCTTGAGTACATCCGCAAACGCCCCCGGGTTGTGGATTGAAAAAACAAGGATCGGAATGGCATTTTCTCGTGCAAGACTGATCGCCGACGCATCCATCACTCGCAAATCTTTTGCCAAAACTTCAAGATAACTGAGACTATCATATCTTGTGGCATCGGGATTTGTTTTCGGGTCAGACGTATAAACGCCGTCAACCTGCGTGCCCTTTAGAAGCGCGTCACAATTCATTTCAGCTGCCCTGAGGGCTGCTGCCGTATCTGTCGTGAAAAATGGATTTCCTGTACCAGCTGCAAAAATCACGACCCGGCCCTTTTCCAGATGCCGGACTGCCCGTCTGCGAAGATAGGGCTCACAAACTGTCGCCATAGGAATAGCCGACATTACACGGGTCGGAACACCAGATTGCTCAAGAGCATTTTGCACAGCCAAAGCATTAATAACTGTTGCCAGCATGCCCATATAATCGGCGCTAGCGCGCTCCATACCGGCTGCCGCCCCGGCGATACCGCGGAAAATATTTCCGCCGCCAATAACCAGACAAACCTCGGCCCCTTGCTCGTGAACACCTTTGACATCTGCGGAAATACGCTCGACCGTATCGAGATCAATGCCGTATTCACCTTCACCCATCAACGCCTCACCTGAGAGTTTCAAGAGGACGCGGCGATATTTGAAGTTTTCAGACATCAGGCTTTTCTCAACTGGTGATTTTAATGGTTCTGAAAGTTGCAGAACGCCCGGACAGTGAAATCACAGCCGGGCGTCCAAACTCTACACTAATCTCATTCTCAGGCGAAGCCCGACGAACGGGAAAAGTGGTATTAATCTCGCAACTTAGGACAAATTCCTCTGTCAAAATATTGCATCTGCTTTCGGTTTATCCGCCAACTAAAGCAATCACATTAAAGCAGCTATTCTGATCAATCAAAAATAGCGTTAGCTGGCAGCAACTGCTGCCACTTCTGCTGCAAAATCTTCTTCTTTTTTCTCAATGCCTTCACCCAGTTCAAGACGGGCAAAACCAACCAGTTCAATCGGAGAGCCGATTTCCTTGGCAGCATTCTCAATAACCTGTGCAATCTTTGTTTCGTTATCAATAACAAAGGTTTGCTCAGCCAGAACAACTTCAGAGAAAAACTTGCGAATGCGGCCTTCGACCATCTTTTCAGCAATTTCCTGCGTTTTACCGGATTCCTTTGCCTGTTCGATCAGAAATGTGCGTTCTTTCTCGACAATAGCCGGGTCCAGCTCTGCAGTTGTCGCAGCTTGCGGGTTCGTAGCAGCGATATGCATGGATAGCTGTTTGCCCAGGGCCATCAATTGATCCTTGTCACCTTCTGATTTCAGGCCAACAAGTACACCGATTTTACCGACACCAGCAGCTGTAGCGTTATGCATATAGGTTGCAACCACGCCAGGGTTGGCTTTCAGAGCCGTCATGCGACGCACCTGAATGTTTTCACCAATGGTGCCAACCATTTTCGCGGCTTCGTCTGCCAGAGTGCCTTCACCGCCAGGAAATGCCGTTGCCATGGCTTTGTCGAAGTCACCTTCAGCGTCCATTGCCATATTCGCGACAGCTTTGACAAATTCCTGAAAGGTTTCGTTTTTGGCAACGAAGTCCGTTTCAGAGTTCACTTCAGCCAGAACGCCAATGCCGTCTCCACTTGCGAGACCAACAAGACCTTCCGAAGCAACGCGACCGGCTTTCTTGGCTGCTGCAGCAAGACCTTTGTTGCGCAACCAGTCAATTGCCAGTTCCATATCACCATCGTTTTCGCCGAGCGCTTTTTTGCAGTCCATCATGCCGGCGCCTGTGCGCTCACGCAGTTCCTTGACCAAAGCAGCTGTAATCTGTGCCATTTTCTATTCCTCACGCCACAAAGCGTTTTCTTGAATTAGTATGTCTGTATTAACGATCATTTGAACGGAACAATGGGGCAGCGTTTCCGCCACCCCTTTATTCGTATGCTCAAAGAATAAAATCCGACACGCTGAAAATCGTCATCAGCGTGCCTTATTTTATTATTTTACATCAGCTAGTTGCTGCAGCTTCTTCTACTGGAGCTTCAGCAGGTGCTTCAGCGGCAGCTTCTACAGCGACCTCACCAGCGACTTCTTCAACAACTTCTTCCGGAAGGTCTTCAACCGGCGCTTCCATGGCTTCACCGAGGTCTTCACCGGCCAAAGTCATTTCTTCGCGGATACCATCCAGAACCGAACGGGCAACCAGATCACAATACAGCGTGATAGCGCGCAAAGCGTCATCGTTGCCCGGGATCGGATAAGTCACGCCGGCAGGGTTGGAGTTACTATCGATAACACCCACAACTGGAATGCCCAGCTTAACGGCTTCCTGAATAGCCAGCTCTTCCTTGTTCGTATCAATACAAACGATGATATCGGGAAGGCCACCCATTTCCTTGATGCCGCCCAGAGCGCGTTCGAGTTTGTCGCGCTCGCGGGTCAACTGAAGTAATTCTTTCTTGGTCAGACCTGAGCTTTCAGAGCTCAGCAACTGCTCATCAACGACTTTCAGTCGTTTTATGGAGTTGGAAATCGTGCGCCAATTCGTCATCATACCGCCAAGCCAGCGGTGGTTGACATAATATTGTCCACTGATGCGTGCAGCCTGAGCGACGGCTTCTGAAGCCTGACGCTTGGTGCCGACGAACAGAACACGACCGCCATTGGCGGCGATGTCGCGTACAGCCTGCATGGCGTTACGCAGCAACGGGACAGTTTGTTGCAGATCTAAAATGTGGATACCGTTGCGCGCGCCAAAGATATAGCGGCCCATACGGGGATTCCAACGATGTTTCTGGTGACCAAAGTGAACGCCTGCTTCGAGGAGCTGACGCATAGTAAATTCTGGCAGTGCCATAACTGCAATTATCCTTTTCCGGTTAATCCGCCGCGAGAGTGTGATCCGAAAGATTTCGGACACCGGAGGGACATCCCGGGGCTTTTAATCCGGGTATCCAATCCTCGCGTGAGGGTTTATACGCCACAAAATGTGTGCGCGAGGCGGTTTCTACGCCTGTTTAGCGCGGAATGCAAGGGTTTTTGGCCTGTTCAACCAACATTTCAATCAATTGCCCGGCATCAAGCCAACCATTGACATCAGCGCCCATAATTCGATTTTATAGGATGGAAATCATTTAAAGGGACTGTCCGATGAACCAGACAGCAAAATCACCCGCGTCAGGGACCGAAAATGGCACAGATGCCCCGCTTTTGCTGCGCGACGACAAGGACGGCATTGTCACGCTGACTCTCAACCGTCCTGACAAATTTAACAGCCTCTCTCTGGCGTTGCTGGAGACATTGCAGCAAACCCTTGAAGACATCGCTGATGATCAATCGGCACGGGTTGTTGTTATTGCAGCCAACGGCCGGGCCTTCAGTGCCGGACATGATCTGAAGGAAATCGACGCTGACCCGTCGCTGGAGCCTATGAAGCACCTGATGGCGACCTGCGCAAAGATGATGCAAACCATCGTAACCATACCCCAACCCGTTATTGCCAAGGTACAGGGTGTGGCGACAGCTGCGGGCTGCCAGCTTGTGGCTCAGTGTGATCTGGCGATTACCGCGGATTCCGTCCGATTTGGGACATCAGGCGTTAATCTAGGGCTGTTTTGCTCCACACCAATGATTGCCGTCACCAGGAACCTGCCCCGCAAACAGGCTATGGAACTGCTAATGACCGGCGATTTGATCGATGCGCCTACGGCCTTGTCCTGGGGATTGGTCAACAAAGTCGTACCATTGAAAGAACTTGACGCTGCTGTAGATGAAATGGCTACCAAAATTGCCAGTAAATCCCGTGCCGCAATCTCCATTGGCAAGGAACTGTTTTACGCCCAGATCAATGAAGGCCTTGAAGCGGCCTACGAACTGGGCGCAGAAGCCATTACCTGTAATCTGCAAAAAGAAGATGCCCGCAACGGCATCAAGGCGTTCCTGAACAAACAGCCCATGCCGGAATGGCAGGACAAATAGTCTAAACGTCCCGTAGTTCCAGAATTCCTTCCGCCGCCGCAATGCTGTCCCGCACCTCAGCCGTAATGGCATATCGTCCTGGCAAGTTGATTTCGACTTCACTAGTGCCGTTTTCGATGCTGAGCCATAGCTTTACCCTGCCCTTGCCCGAATTGGCCTGCTCCAGGGCATCGGAGATATGGGCCAACGGATCGGCGTTATTTAGTCGAATTTCAAGCCCGGCGGCGGTATCAGCGACCAGTTTGTCGATGCGCTGAATACGGGTTACGCCAATGCGCGGCGCACCTTCATCAAGACGCGCCTCGATATCAACGACGACATTCGTACCGTTTTCCAACAATGGCCGCGCATTCGTCAGGGCATCTGCGAAAAACATGCCTTCGAAGGTTCCACTGGAATCAGAAAACTGCACGAAGGCAAAACGGTTGCCGCGTTTGGACATACGCTCCTGTTTTCCCATCACCGTGCCACCCAGCCGGACATTTTTGTCCGTATCTGTCAGGGTTGGCAGCACTTCGCCCCAGGTCTTGGCCCCCATTCGCTTAAGATCACGTTCATACATGTCCAGGGGATGGGCAGAAAGATAAAACCCAATAGCGTCAAACTCGTTGCGCAAGCGCTCCATCGAGCTCCAGTCAGTGACGGAAGGTAGCTCTGGCTCATCGATTCCGGCGTCCGGACCACCAAACAGACTCTCCTGACCACTGGCCCTGTCCTCTGCCGCTGCACTGGCATGGCGAAGGAGAATTTCAGCGGATTGATGGACTTTGTGGCGGTTCTTTTCAAGCGAGTCAAAGGCACCGGCACGCGCCAGGTTTTCAATCTGACGCTTGTTAATCGTTCGTGATTCCAGCCTGCCTGAAAAATCAAATACTGTTTTAAATAAACCGCTTGTATTACGTTCTTCAACCACACTATCCATTGCAGCCCGGCCAACATTTTTGACGGCCGCAAGAGCATAGCGGATTGCACCTTCATTTTTTCCAGACACATCCTCAACGGTAAAGAAGGCTTCGGATTTGTTGATATCCGGATTGCGTAACTCGATCCCGAGGCGTTCAACTTCCTCTTTGAAGACCCCGAGTTTGTCTGTGTTGGTCAAATCAAGTGTCATGGAAGCTGCAAGGAATTCCACCGGATAATTGGCTTTCAGCCATGCTGTCTGATAGGCGACCAGCGCGTAACAAGCGGCGTGGGATTTGTTGAAACCATATCCAGCAAACTTGTCCACCAGGTCGAAAATAGTGTTGGCCTGTTTTTTGGCGACACCCTTTTCCACCGCGCCGTTAACAAAAATGGCGCGCTGGGCATCCATTTCAGCCTTGATCTTCTTGCCCATGGCCCGGCGCAGCAAATCTGCATCACCAAGGCTGTAACCGGACAGCACCTGGGCGATTTGCATCACCTGCTCCTGATAGATGATTACGCCGTAGGTTTCCTCCAACAGCGGCTTCAGGGTCTCGTGCATGTAGTCAGGCAGCTCCTTGCCCTTCTTTGTGGCAATAAAGCGCGGGATATTGTCCATGGGACCCGGCCGATAGAGCGCCACAAGCGCGATAATATCCTCGAAGACGTCGGGCTGCAGGCCGCGAAGTACGTCCCGCATGCCGGAACTTTCCAACTGGAAAACGCCAACAGTTTCGCCTCGGGACAACATTTCATAGGTTTTGGTGTCATCGAGCGGAAGTTTATCGATTTCCAGCTCAACGCCGCGCTGACGAATGAGTTTTACAGCCTTGTCGATGACCGTCAGGGTTTTCAGGCCGAGAAAATCGAATTTGACCAGTCCAGCGCTCTCAACATACTTCATGTTGAATTGCGTCACCGGCATATCAGACTTGGGGTCTCGATAGAGCGGCACCAATTGATCCAGTGGACGGTCTCCGATCACAACACCGGCGGCGTGAGTCGATGCGTGGCGATATAGCCCTTCCAGCTTTTGCCCAACGGTCAACAAACGCGCAACGGTTGGGTCGGAATCCCGTTCATTCCGCAAACCGCTTTCGGCCTGGATGGCTTCACCCAAAGTCATGGGATTGGCTGGATTATTAGGCACCATCTTGCAGATACGGTCGACCTGGCCGTAGGGCATCTCAAGCACGCGACCCACGTCACGCAATACGGCACGGGCCTGCAATTTACCGAAAGTGATGATCTGCGCCACTTTGTCGTGGCCATACTTGTCCTGGACGTAGGAAATCACCTCGTCACGGCGGTCCTGACAGAAATCGATGTCAAAATCGGGCATGGACACACGTTCGGGGTTCAAAAACCGCTCAAACAGTAAACCAAAGCGCAAGGGATCAAGATCTGTGATGCTGAGCGCCCAGGCAACTACCGAGCCTGCACCTGAACCACGACCTGGTCCAACCGGAATATCGTGGTCTTTGGCCCACTTGATAAAGTCCGACACAATCAGGAAATAACCCGGGAACCCCATCTGGATAATCACATCCAGCTCAAACTTCAGGCGTTCCTGATAAGGTTTGGCGACCTCTTCCCGCTGGGCCGTATCCATATCCGCGGTAAAGACATGGGCTTCAAGGCAGCGATCGAGGCCATCCTGTGCCTGAGCCGCCATTTCGGTAGCCTCATCTCGCCCTTCGGCGCTCTCATAACCCGGCAGGATCGGATCACGCAGTGGCGGCCGTGCCGCGCAGCGTTGGGCAATCACCAGGGTATTATGGAAAGCTTCCGGCAGATCAGCGAACAGAACCTTCATTTCCTCAGCGGATTTGAAGCGATGTTCCGGTGTCAAATGACGGCGATCCTGTTGGGACACATAGGCACCGTCAGAGACGCAAATCAGGGCGTCATGTGCCTCATAAGCCGATTCGTCGGGGAAAAAGCACTCATTTGTCGCAACAATTGGTAAATCGAGATCATAGGCGATGTCCAGAAATCCTGCTTCCGTCCGAATTTCCTCGGGCTGTCCATGGCGTTGCAATTCGATATACAAGCTGCCGGGGAATATAGCCGACAGTCGTTTTGCCAGGTCCACCGCCCCATCCTTCTGGCTCTCCTGAAGCAGACGACCAACAGGACCTTCCGCGCCACCGGTCAAGGCGATGACGCCTTCGGCATGGGTTTCCAGATCAGCCATTGAGACTTGAGGTGTTTCACCCGCCGGTGTTTCGAGAAAAGCCCGGGAAGAAAGTTTGGAAATGTTGTCATAGCCAGCGTCATTCGCTGCCAGTAATACCAGGCGATCCGGCTCCGGCTTGCGTCCACTTTGACCACTTCCGGTAAAAGCGCCACCGCCTGTGCCTTCCCGACCAATAGCCAGTGCCGTGCCCATAATTGGCTGGATACCAGCTTTCATACAGGACCCGGCAAACTCCATTCCACCGAACAGGTTACCGCTGTCCGTCATGGCCAAAGCAGGCATGGCGTGGTCCTGACAGAGCTTGACCAGCTCCCCGACACGCAAGGCCCCTTCTAGCAAGGAATAGGCCGTATGGACCCTTAAATGTACAAACTCAGCGTGCGCCATAAGCGAACAAATCCCCAATAATCGACCCGATCCATCTTCGCATGGCGCAGACCATAGAGGTAGAAGAACGTATTGGGAACGATACTATTTGTTGGGGATAAGGTAGGCATTGAACACCAGATGGCGTGTCTCCGGTTCAGTTGGAAGGCGGCTTCCATGCGCTAAACCGCGGTATCCAACGGGGCACATTTTCCTTGTAACGCAGATAGGTTTCGCCAAACCTTTTCTCCAGGCCCGGCTCTTCAGACAAAGGAAAATAGATCATGTTGGCGACAATAAAGATCAGCATCCAGATAAAGACCGGCCATGACTGCAAATAGGCTGCTTCTGCGCCCTGAAACAGGATAACGCCAATCAACATCGGATTTCGCACATATAGATAGGGCCCATTTGCAACAAAATTCGGGATCGGATCCCAGGGTGCCGGGGTCCCGTCGCCACCATGGATTTTATACATGCGCACCGACCAGATCATCATGATCAGCCCGACGACAGCGAATGGCAAAGCCAGCAAGATGGGTTGCAAGTTATCCGGTGTAAAGTCAGCGGCCCATGCCGTCCCGGCGCCGAACCAAAGAGCCAACCCTGGCGCAAAGATCAGTGCCGTGCCCGGCAGGATGGCGATTGCTTTCAGCATGCGAATGTTCATGCCAGGAAGTTTAGCGTGATTCCGGCTTCAACGGAAACTCCGCGTTACAAGCGAAATTGGCGTTATTGATTGTCCGCCACGCCGCCCTGCTCGACCGCCATTTTCAGATAGAGGGCACGTAACTTGTTTGCGATGGGGCCGGGCGCGCCGTTGCTCATGATGTGGTCATCTATCTGTACGACCGGCATGACGACGCTTGAGGCACTTGTGGAGAAAGCTTCGGCGGCCTGATAGGCCTCATCTGGCGTGAAGGTACGTTCCTCGATTTTCAGGCCTTCTTGCTCTGCCAGACCCAACACGGCTTTGCGGGTAATGCCGTGTAACATGCCCCGCGCCAGTGACGGAGACACCAAAACACCATCCGTGGTGACGATGAAGGCATTGTTGGAGCTGCCTTCCGTTATGTGGCCATCTTCCACCAGCCAGGCATCATCGGCCCCGGCATTAAGCGCTTCCTGACGGGCCATGGACGCGGCCAGCAGGCTTGTCGTTTTGATATCACGTCGCTGCCAACGAATGTCAGGAGTTGTAATCACTCTGATGCCTTTGTCTGCTGCAGGACTGGCCAGGATGGATTTCACCATGGTGAACATCACAAGTGTGGGCTCAACATCCGGCAGCGAGAAATCGCGCGGTGCTACACCACGTGTTACTTGCAGATAGACAAGACCTTCGGACAGATCATTGCGCTTGACCAGTTCCTCCATGTGGGAAACCAGTTCGTCCTTAGGCATTGGCCATTTGATCGACAACTCACCCAACGAACGATCAAGCCGCGCCAGATGGGCACCGTTATCCAGCAATTTTCCATTGATGACTGACGCCACTTCATAGACAGCATCCGACATCAGAAAACCACGATCAAAGACAGAAATTACCGCGTCTTCTTTCGCAACATATTTCCCATTCACATAAACGATTTCGGACATTTTTTGCTCTTTCAAAAACAAGAAAATCTGAAAAGATAGATTTACCCTTCGACGAGGACACCATCTTCCAGGCGAACGATGCGGTCGGCCTCGTTTGCCAGTTCAGTGTTGTGGGTAGCGACCAGGGCCGCCAGGTTCTGGCTACGGATCAATTGCAAAAGTTCTTTCAGGACATCATCAGCTGTGCGTGTGTCCAGGTTACCGGTGGGCTCGTCAGCCAACAATACTGCCGGTTCGTTGGCAATTGCACGTGCGATGGAAACACGCTGTTGTTCACCGCCTGAAAGTTTGGCCGGGCGATGACTGAGGCGGTGATCAAGGCCAAAACGGCCGAGTAAATCCGTTGCCCGTTGTTTCGCTTGCGCTTTCGATTTCCCGGCAATCATTTGCGGCATCATGACATTTTCAAGAGCTGAAAATTCTGGCAACAAATGATGATGCTGGTAAACGAAACCAAGCTTGTCGCGACGGGTTGCCGTACGGTTTCTCTCGCTGAGATTGTTGCAAGATGATCCCGACAGCAAAACATCGCCACCATCGGCTCGTTCCAGCAAACCGGCAATTTGCAGCAATGTTGATTTGCCTGATCCTGATGGTCCCAATAGCGCCACAAATTCACCAGGTTGAATGCTCAACTCAGCGCCTTTCAGGACACGGATATCCGCTCCGCCCTGCTTGAAAGTACGTTCAATCTTGTCCAATACCAGGGCAGCGTCACTCATAGCGCAGCGCCTCCACCGGATCGAGGCGACTGGCGCGCCAGGAAGGATACAAGGTCGCCAGGAATGACAGGGCAAGTGCCATCAGGATGACAACAATGACTTCGCCGCTTTCAATCCGGGCTGGCAAGTGCGATAGAAATCGAATTTCTGCAGCCCAGAGTTCCGCCCCCGTCAGGCCTTCCAGCCAGACGCGGATAATATCGATGTTGTTGGCAAAAGAAATCCCGAGGATGGCACCCAGCACGGTGCCCAGCACACCCACGCTGGCCCCCGAAATCACAAACACGCGCATGACGGATCCACGCGTGGCCCCCATCGTACGCAGAATGGCAATGTCACTGCCCTTGTCTTTCACCAACATGATCAGGCTGGAGATAATATTGAAGGCAGCAACGATGATGATCAGCGTCAGGATCAGAAACATGACGTTGCGTTCAACCTGAAGAGCCTGGAAAAAATGCGAGTTTGCCTGCTGCCAGTCATACAGCCGGTACGGTCGCTTGAGACTTTCCTTGATTAACGTACGGGTGGCCGGCACGTCATCCGGGTTCGTCACAAAGGTCTCGATTGCTGTGACCTTGTTCCCGGTTCGAAAAAACACCTGTGCCGCTTTCAGGGGCAGATAAACAAATGTCGAATCATATTCATACATGCCGACTTCGAAAGTTGCGGCAACTTCATAGGATCGCATGCGCGGCACCGAACCGAAGGGACCGGAGCTGGTTTGCGGCGCCACAAGTGTTATGCGATCACCGGAAAAAATACCCAGGCGCTGAGCCAGCCGATGACCGATAACAGCCGTATCCTTACCCGTAAATTTGTCCAGCTTCCCTGTCACAATTTTCGATGCAATCAGTTCCCGGGCTTTCAGGTCAGCGGGTTTAATACCGCGCACCAGGGCACCACGTGCTGTGCCTTTGACCATGGCCATAACCTGGCCTTCGACGATTGGTGTCGCTGATTTCACGCCTTCAGTTTTTCGCAGGATATCAGCGACAGCATCATAGTCTTCAATGTTGCGAGAAATGCCTTGCACCATAACGTGGCCGTTCAGTCCCAGAATTCGGCCCAGTAATTCTGCCCGAAAACCGTTCATCACCGCCATAACAACAATCAACGTCGCGACGCCAAGCGCTATGCCCAGCAGGGAAAAAGAGGCTATAACCGAGATAAAGCCCTCCTCCTTACGTGGCCGCAAATAGCGACCGGCAATCATCCATTCAAAGCGGGAGAGCATATTCAGATTATCCGGTAAATCGGTTGAGGGTTTCGTCCAGTGATAGTTCTTCCTTTATGCCACTGGCCCTGTTCTTGACTTCAGCAATGCCATTTTTAAGACCGCGAGGTCCGATCACAATTTGCCAAGGCAAACCAATCAAGTCCATCTTGGCAAACTTGCCACCTGCGCGTTCATCGGTGTCGTCATACAAGACATCTACACCGGCATTGCCGAGCTTCTCGTAAAGATCTTCGCAAGCAGCATCTGTGGCATCATCACCAGGACGCAGGTTTATCAAGCCGATATGAAAAGGTGCGACAGCTTCGGGCCAGATGATACCGTCGTCGTCATGGCTGGCTTCAATGATACCGCCCACCAATCGAGACACGCCGATGCCGTAGGAGCCCATCTGTAAATGAGTGGCGTTTCCTTCCTGGTCCAGCACGGTTGCGCCCATGGCTTCGGAATATTTGGTGCCGAAATGAAAGATGTGCCCAACTTCAATACCGCGGGTGTGCAGGCGCTTGTCTTCCGGGACAGCTGCATCAAATTCTTCCGCGACGTATTTCTCGTCCGTCACCGCATACAAGGATGTCCATTTGTCAACAATCGACTGCATATCGCCATCATAATCAATACCATCCGGTGGCACGTCAAAATCGAGATAATCACCGTGGCAGTAGACTTCTGATTCGCCGGTTTCCGCCAGAAGAATAAATTCGTGGCTCAAGTCTCCACCTATGGGGCCCGTATCCGCTTTCATGGGTATCGCCTTCAGGCCCATGCGGTCAAATGTCCGCAGATACGAAACAAACATCCGGTTGTAAGCGCTTTTGGAACTTTCGTGATCGATGTCAAATGAATAGGCATCTTTCATCAGAAACTCACGCCCACGCATAATGCCGAACCTGGGACGGACCTCGTCCCGGAATTTCCACTGGATGTGATAAAGGTTGCTCGGCAGATCGCGATAACTGCGTACACTGGCACGGAAAATTTCAGTGATTTGCTCTTCGTTGGTCGGGCCGTAAAGCATGTCACGACCATGACGATCTTCAATGCGCAGCATTTCCTTGCCGTAATCTTCATAGCGACCGGACTCGCGCCACAGGTCAGCGGGCTGGATCGTCGGCATCAACACTTCGTTGCAGCCAGCCGCATTCATTTCCTCGCGCACGATATTTTCAATTTTCTTGAGTACCTTGAGCCCCATGGGCAGCCAGGAATAGATACCAGCGCTTGACTGGCGGATCATCCCGGCACGCAACATCAATCGATGCGAGGCAATCTGGGCCTCGGACGGGGTCTCCTTGAGGGTGGGCATAAAAAACCGCGAAAGACGCATTACGAACTCCGGAAGAACAACGTGAAAATATACAAATGATGATAAAGCATTTCCGAACCTGACGAAATTGCTTGTGTATTTGTATCTGTAGTCAATCTGGTAGTCGATGCAACCCTGTGATTTCGAAAAAAATTAGATGCCATCGTCACCAAAAGCACGCGGGCATGTCCACCTGGCATAACACTGACAAAGGCCCTGAGCGAAACAAGGCATCAGCCGCGTTGGTAAGGTTATTTACTGGCGGCTTTATCGCGCATTTGCTTGCACAATTTTGTCAGTTCTTTTCGGGTGCGGGAATTCAGACGTTTGCCGTTAAAGTAAATGCCACCACTTTTTTTGACGGTAACTGTACCGACCGTGACCGCAGTGTCTTCAAGGCCTGTTGGCGGCGTGGTGCCCAGCATCTGATAAATCTTGGGACTGATATCGAAGCTGAGTTCGTCTGGAATCGCAATTTTGTTCGACCCCGGCAAGTCCGCTGATTTCACTTTGCGGCCTTTGACGTCAACACCTGGCACATAGTCTGCGCTTTTGGACGCTTGCTTGAGCAACAATCGCTTGCAGTCCTTATCGGAAATTACGATGCGTGTTTCATCGGCGTAGACATTTGTCGCCGACAGCGAAATCAGGCATCCAAGGGCAATTAGTGCAAATCTTATGTAAGTCATGATCCAGTTTTTAGCTCGAAATGCTTAAAAAGTCGTATTCACACAAAAAAAAAGCAAAATTCTTCCCTAATTTCGAATATTTTGGATGACGCCACAAAAACATTGTCGTAACATCCGCGTCCAAGAAAAAATAATAATAATCCGGACCAATTCGCGACGCCTTACAGCATCGCAAGGAAAGTTTCGGGGAGGCGCGCTTCTCAGGGGCGCAATAGCAAGGTCCTTCGGGACCTTGCTTTCGTTTTGGCCCCCTTCTCTTTTCAGACAGCCAGGGCGATTCCGATTTAAACTGAATCGCTTCTGCATTAAAATTTGGCGCACACCTTGAATTAAAGGCAAGGCTGCGTTTCCGTTAAACCCGGAAAAGCTCTATTCACAATGGTCGCTCATTCCCCAAAAGGGTTCGGTATAGATGACTCATATTCCTGTTATCGATCTTGGCGGCCTGGATAATTCTTCAGCTGATCGCGGTATTGCAGCCCTCATCGACACGGCGTGTCAGGACATCGGGTTTCTGGTGATATCCAATCACGGTATATCCGAACAAATCATCTCGGACTGTTGGCAACAGAACCTGAACTTTTTTGATCAGCCCCTGTCAGAACGTATGGCCGTAGCACTTCCCCAACCTGGTTACCCGTACGGATATGGGCCTCTATCAAACGAGACATTGTCCAGATCACTTGGCGAAGAAAGTCCACCCGATTTGAAGGAGGGCTTCGCAGTAGGCCCATTGCACCGACCGGATCGGGTGTTGGAGGAACAAGAGGCGAGATTTGTTTATGCGCCGAACTTGTGGCCGGATAATCCGTCGAGCCTTCGGCCTGCATTTGAAGCCTATGTCGGGGCCATGGACGCGCTGGCGCGTCGCTTGATGCGTTTGTTTGCAATTGCCCTTGATCTGCCCGAGAGCTTCTTTGAGCCCATGATCAACGAACCGATCTCGGCTTGTCGTGCCAATCACTACCCGGCTTTGGAAAATCCACCAATTGAAGGGCAGTTACGGGCAGGTGCACACAGTGACTATGGCAGCCTGACAATATTGCTACCCCACGACACGCCAGGTGGTTTGCAAGTCCAGGCGCGCTCAGGCGAATGGATTGATGCCCCGGTGATCCCAGAGACATTCATTATCAATATCGGGGACCTGATGGCGCGCTGGACAAATGACCGTTGGGTTTCGACCTTGCACCGGGTGGTGACACCACCGCTCAACGCTGGTGCATCATCCCGTCGTATGTCGATTGCATTTTTTCATCAACCGAACTGGCATGCAGATATTGTTTGTTTGCCCACGTGTCTGCCACCTGGCGATGCGCCAAAATACCCACCCGTAAAATCCGGGCCTTATTTGATGGACAAGTTTACCTCAACAGTGATGTGACGCACCTTCAAACCTGGCCTCGATAATCAAAAACACCGGCGTTGACCAAAGCCACAACGACGACTGTCACAACTGCAGCCAATATCGTTGTGATAATGGCCTTGCGAACCAGCATGGGTTTAGCAGGTGCCCCACGTTCATGACCAGGTTCAGGGTTTTCCACCTTGCGAACACCGAAGGGCAAAACCATGAACAACACCAGCCACCAGACGATGAAAAATATTGCAGAGATGCTTGTCCACGCCATGGCAATAACTTCCTAAGCCTGTTCCAGTTCTACCAGGGTACCGCAAAAATCCTTGGGGTGCAGAAAAATCACCGGCTTTCCATGCGCACCATTCCGCGGCTCACCAGTACCCAGCACCCGGGCACCTTCCGCCTTCATCTTGTCACGGGCGGCAAAGATATCTTCCACCTCATAACAAATGTGATGCATGCCGCCTGAAGGGTTTTTGTCGAGGAAGATTTGCATGGATGATCCCTCACCCAGGGGATAAAGAAGTTCGATCTTGGTGTTTGGCAATTCGACAAAAACAACGGTCACGCCGTGGTCAGGCTCGTCCTGGGGAGGAGATACCTTGGCGCCCAGGACGTCCCGGTATTGGGCGGCGGCGGCTTCCAGATCAGGGACTGCGATAGCAACGTGGTTCAAACGACCAATCATTTTGTTTTCTCCGACTTCATTAATTCAAGCTAAGCGTACAACTTCGACTTCAACGGCGGGACGCCGCCCCTTCGAAGCCTGTTTCAATACGCGGCGTACAGATTGTGACACCGCATCAAATATTGCCCCATCATCACCGCGTCTGTCATCTTTGACATTTACCAGACCAGTTTCGGCAGCTTCAACGGATTTATCATGTAGTTCAGCCTCAGCAAGGCTGTCTGCATGATCCAGCACACCGCGAATGGTGACACGCGGCGTCATGATGGATTTTTGTTTGCCATCCAGCACAACAACGACAAAGGCGATACCGTTGAACATCATGCGTTTGCGTGACTGCAGTGTCTTACTGTCTGTTGCGGTAATGCGTCCACCATCAAGTGCCAGTCGACCTGTCGCTATATGATCAATAACTTTAACCGGCCCGGGAGCGAGGCGCAAAACGTCACCGTTTTCAATCACCGGTGCTTCCTTGATCCCGAGTTCAGATGCCAGCTCTGAATGGCGACTGAGATGCCGGGCCTCACCATGAACAGGGACGGCGATTTCGGGTCGTACCAGCCCGTAATATTCCCGCAGTTCGTCCCGCGCCGGATGTCCCGACACATGCACAAAACGATCTTTTTCTGTAATCACATTCAGGCCGTCATAAACCAGACGATTTTGCACCAGGCCAATCATCTTTTCATTTCCGGGTATGATCTTTGAGGAAAAGATAACTGTATCGCCTGTTTCCAGATGAATATGGCGATGTTCGTGCATGGCGATACGAGCCATGGCACCCCGTGGTTCCCCCTGACAGCCAGTACACAAAATGACAATATTTTCGCGAGGCAAATACCCGGCTTCATCTTCGTCCAGATGTGCTGGCATGTCCTGAAGATAACCGCAGGCTTTGGCGGCTTCGATATTGCGGTGCAGGCTGCGCCCCGAAACGACCAGGGAACGACCGTTCGCTGCAGCAGCTTCTGCGATGCTGCCTATGCGGGCGACGTTTGATGCAAATGTTGTGATGACTACGCGGCCAGAAAGTTCTCCGACCAACTCCGTCAGGCTTTCCAGGACTTCGGATTCTGATCGTGACCGTCCTGGTGAAAGCGCATTTGTTGAATCACAAATAAGGGCGCGAACACCTTTGTCACCAAAGGCCGCCAGACGTTTGGTGTCCGTAACAGGACCAACCAATGGATCAGGATCAAGTTTCCAGTCGCCGGAGTGAACAATTGTGCCATGTGGCGTCTCTATCGCAAGGCTGTGTGCTTCAGGAATGGAATGCGTTACCTGAATATAATTTACACCAAACTCCCCGACATCTACCGAACCGCCAACTTCAATTTCATGCAGCGGCACGCGATCCAGCAAACCAGCTTCGCTCAGCTTTCGCTTGAGAAGATACATGGTAAATGGTGTGGCATAGACGGGACAATTCATCCGCGGCCAAAGATGAGCCACTGCACCAAGATGATCTTCATGCGCATGTGTAAGCACAAGGCCAACGAGGTCCTTGCGGCGTTCTTCAATGAAGGACGGATCAGGAAACAACAAATCGATGCCGGGCAAGGTGTCATCGGCAAATGTCAGACCGCAGTCGACGGCAAGCCATTTACCGTTGCAGCAATAGAGCGACATGTTCATGCCGATTTCGCCTGCGCCACCCAGCGCGACAAAAAGAAGTTCGTCAGTCAAAAAATCAAGCTTTCGTTTTAAACCGGATTATCCTTAATCCGGGTGCGCCGATGAATTTCCACCAAACCTCGCATCGTGAGGTCTGAATCAACATGTTGAATTATGTCGGTTCCGGTCGCAAACAAGGGCGCCAGACCACCAGTCGCTATAATCGTTGCATTGCGGTCATCATTGCTGATCTGCTTGAGTTCTGCATCGATCCGCCTGATAAGCCCCTCAATCAAGCCAACATAGCCCCAGTAAACACCGGACTGCATGGCTTCGGTGGTATTGCGACCAATGGTATGATCCGGGCGCGCAACGGCGATATGGGGCAGCGCGGCGGCGGCCATATGTAATGCCTCCAGCGACAGGTTAATGCCAGGCGAGATCACGCCACCGCGGAAATTTCCATCGCCGTCGACGATATCAAATGTGGTTGCTGTGCCAAAATCCAGAATGATCAATGGCCCATCGTAGGTGCCATGGGCTGCGACGGTATTGACGAGACGATCCGCACCGACTTCTTCCGGGTTATCTATCAGTATTTCGATTCCGAGTTCCGCGTCGTCACCGACGACGACGGGTTCAACATCAAAATAGGTCCGGCAAAGCTCACGAAGATCGAACAACGCCCTGGGCACAACGGTCGCGATAATCGCGTCACTGATATCACTGGCTTGAATACCCTTGAGGTTCATCAGTTGCGAGAGCCAGACTGCATGTTCGTCCGACGTGCGGGGAGCCTGTGTCGCTGCACGCCATTGGCAAACCAGTTCACCCTGGTCAAAAATAGCAAAAACAACGTTGGTGTTACCTGCATCTATGGCCAAAAGCATTCAGCTTGCTCCTTCAGTCAAAGGAAATACGTCTCCTGCCGAAACCAGCCGTGAACCGCCTGGCGTTGAAACGACGAGTGCGCCGGTTTCATCAAGATCGACAAATACACCCTGAAAGGTTTCCTTGCCCAGGCGGACTTCGACAGGTCCACCCTGCCCCCAGGCATGTTCAAGCCAGCTCTGACGAATAACAACAAAACCATCTTCCTGCCACTGACGGTACCAGGACAACATGTGTGTTGCATAGGCTTCAAGATAATGAGGAACAGAAACGTCACTGCCTAATTCTTGAAGTGATGTTGCCGGGCGCTCCACTTGATCGGGAAAGCTTCCAATATTCACACCGGTGCCAACGACCAGCCAATCGAGATCATTGCCCCCGGCAAGATGTGATTCCAGCAATATGCCAGCGATTTTTTTCTGGTTAACCAGAACATCGTTTGGCCATTTGAGTTGCGCGACTTTACCATCAGGCAAGAATTGTGCAATTGCATCGCGTATCGCCAGAGCCGCAACAAATGAAATTTGCGCGGCAGTTGACGGTGCACAGTCCGGGCGCAAGATCAGGGACGCATACAAGTTACCGGGAGGAGATGCCCAGTCGCGACCACGCCGACCACGCCCGGCACCCTGAGATTTCGCCCAGACAAGCGTACCTTCTAGTGCACCATCTGTTGCCAGATTGCGTGCGTCGTTATTGGTGCTTTCAGTTACGCCCAGGGAAACAAGATTATAGAAATCCGGCAAGTCAGGGACTTGACTGGCAAGCCCCTGCTCAACCGCTTTCGGGATCATGGCAACAGGGCCTGCGCCGCAGTTTGCGCCACCGCCAGGAAAGGTGCTGGAAGGACAAAGAAGAACAATGTGAACAGACTGGCCACCGTCATGATGACACTCATCTCGGTTCGCAAAGGTCGTTCGAAGGCTTCAACGGGCTCATCAAAATACATGATCTTGATAATTCGCAAATAATAGAATGCACCAACGACACTTGCCACAACACCAACAATCGCCAGAGCATATAGCCCGGAATTGATTGCGGCCATGAAGACGTAAAACTTGCCAAAGAAACCAGCCATGGGCGGCACACCAGCAAGCGAGAACATGAATATAGCCATAGCCATGGCCATCAAGGGTTGGTTGCGCCCCAGGCCTGCCAGGTCATCGATGCTTTCCACCATGTTATCTTTCACACGCATGGAAAGGATAACGGCAAATGTACCGACATTCATGACCAGGTAGATAATCAGGTAGATCAGGACACCACGTACACCTTCATCCGAACCGGAAGCGAGGCCTACAAGTGCAAAACCAATATGGCCAATGGATGAATAGGCCATCAGACGTTTGATATTACGTTGTCCGATTGCGGCAACTGCACCCAACACCATGGAAGCCATGGAAAGGGCAATAATAATCTGCTGCCACTGTGCAATCAGTTCTCCGAATGGCGACATCAGAACACGCGCCAGCAAGGCAAGTGCTGCGACCTTTGGTGCAACAGCAAAGAAAGCAGTTACAGGCGTAGGTGCGCCCTCATAGACGTCCGGTGTCCACATGTGAAATGGCACGGCGGATACCTTGAAGGCCAGTCCGGCAAAGAGGAAGACCATACCAACGATCAAACCAACGGAAATATGTTCGGCTCCGTGAAAGCTTTTGGCAAGATCATCAAAGTTTGTCGACCCGGCGTAGCCGTAGATCATCGACGCGCCATACAAAAGCATACCGGAAGACAAGGCACCCAGAACAAAGTATTTGAGACCGGCTTCCGTTGCTTTTTCAGAGTCGCGTTTGAAGGAAGCCACGATGTAGAGCGACAATGACTGCAGCTCAATGCCAAGATACAAAGACATCAAGTCATTGGCCGAGATCATCACAAGCATGCCAAGCGTCGCCAGTACGATCAGCACCGGATATTCAAAGCGTTCCATATTCTCGTGGCGGATATAGCCAAGAGACATGATAATTGCCAGGGAAGACGCCAGTAAAACCAGGGTCTTCATGAACAGGCCAAAACCATCGTTCACAAACAGGCCATTAAAGGCAACCGTGTGTCCAACATCGCCGCTGACCAGGACGAACCAGGCAACAACAAAGGACAGCACTGCCATCCAGGAGACAGCGCGTGTTGATGTATCACCGCGAAAGACCCCAATCATCAGCAGGACCATCGCCGCAATGGCTAGGATTATTTCCGGCAGCGCCGGGGTAAATTGTGCAAAGGCCATCGTCATCTCTATATTATCCTCTGCGCCCTATTTGACCGCTGAGGCCATTTCACGTGCAGCCTGCATGGCAACTTCGTGATTGTGAATGAGGTTGGCAACTGATTCGTGCATGACATCCAGCAATGGAGCTGGATAAACGCCAAATAACAGAACCAGAATGACCAGCGGCGCAAATATCGCAATTTCTCGTTTATTCAGATCGACCATATCCTTGAGGTCCGCCTTGGTCAGCGTACCAAAGATGACCCGCCGATAAAGCCAGAGGGCATAGGCCGCACTGAGTACAAGTCCCGTTGTAGCCAGGAAAGCGACCCAGTTATTAACCTGGAAGATACCTACAAGAACCAGGAATTCACCGACAAACCCACTGGTGCCAGGCAAACCCACATTGGCCAGGGTAAACAGCAAGAACACGGCTGCATAGTTCGGCATGTTGTGCACAAGCCCGCCATAACGCGCAATTTCACGCGTATGTAGCCGGTCATAAACCACACCCACAATCAAGAATAAGGCGGCGGAGACCAAACCATGACTGAGCATGATGAACATTGCGCCTTCAATACCCTGAGGCGTGAAGGTGAACATACCGATGGTGACAAAACCCATATGGGCGACCGATGAATAAGCGATCAGCTTTTTCATGTCTTCCTGCATCAGGGCCACCAGCGAGGTATAAATCACCGCAACAACACTGAGGGCATAGACAAGGTAGGTGAAATTCTCGGTCGCTTCCGGGAACATGGGTATGGAGAACCGCAACATGCCGTAGCCACCCATCTTCAACAGTACACCAGCCAGAATGACGGAGCCAGCGGTCGGTGCCTCAACGTGGGCATCTGGCAGCCAGGTATGAACCGGCCACATCGGCACTTTCACAGCAAAGGACGCGAAGAAGGCCAGCCACAACCAGTTCTGCAAATCAGCATCAAACTTGGTTGTCATCAGGGTTGGAATGTCTGTGGTACCGGCCTGCATATACATGGCGAGAATCGCCAGAAGCATCAGTACCGAGCCCAGCAATGTATAGAGGAAGAACTTGAACGAGGCGTAGACCCGGCGCTTGCCACCCCAGATGCCGATAATCAGGAACATCGGGATCAGGCCACCTTCAAAGAACAGGTAGAAGACAACCAGATCAAGGGCGGAGAACACGCCGACCATCATGGTTTCCAGCAACAGGAACGCGATCATGTATTCCTTAACGCGAGACTGGATGGATTGCCAGCTGGCCAGGATACAGATCGGCATCAGGAAGGTTGTCAGAATGATGAACAGCATCGAAATGCCGTCAATGCCCATGTGGTAATCGATACCCGAGGCAATCCACGCTGTCTTTTCCACGAACTGGAAGTCAGCCGTCGTTGTGTCGAACCCGGTCCATAACAGTATGGAGACCGCAAAAGTAATCAGCGTTGTCCACAAAGCCACGTTACGGGCATTGCGGGCGACAATCGCGTCATCACCCCGGATCAGGAAAATAAAGGCGGCACCTACTGCTGGCAGAAAGGTGACAATCGAAAGTATTGGCCAATCAGTCATCGATCAGCCCCCCAATCCAAAGACAAACCACG
Organism: Alphaproteobacteria bacterium; assembly: GCA_018654745.1. Lineage (GTDB taxonomy): Bacteria > Pseudomonadota > Alphaproteobacteria > UBA2966 > UBA2966 > JABILA01. The sequence goes on along the minus strand of JABILA010000120.1, from coordinate 22,400 downwards.
AAACAAATCCTGCAACGCCCAGCATCATGGCAAAGGCATAGTGATAGACATAACCCGACTGCAAGGTCTGGGCACGACGGGTGATATTAAGAACCAGACGAGAGATACCATCCGGACCCAGGCCATCAATGATCTTGCCGTCACCGAACTTCCAAAGGAAATGCCCAAGGCGTTTGGCCGGATTAACAAATATCAGATCATACAGTTCGTCGAAGTACCATTTGTTCAGCAGGAACAGATGGGCCTCGCGGTGCATGGTGGCGATGGCTTTGGGGATATTCGGGTTCTTGATATAGAACCACCAGGCCAACAGGATACCGATGGCGCCCAGAGCAGTCGGTGAATATTTCACCCAGGCAGAAACATGATGGGCATTTTCAAAAATATGATTGGCAGGTTGAATGAAGATCGATTCGCCCCAGAAGGCAACGCGTCCATCACCGATCATGTCACCAGCCCAGAACCAGCCGGCGAAAATCGCGCCCAGGGCCAAGACCAGCAGTGGCAACATCATTACTTTTGGTGACTCGTGGACATGGGCCATGACCTTTTCATCCGCACGGGCAGGACCATGGAATGTCATGAACAACAACCGCCAGGAATAGAAGGCTGTCATCAAGGCCGCCAGAATACCCATGGTAAAGGCATACGTACCCACTCCGGAACCGGACGCAAAGGCCACTTCAATGATCATGTCCTTGGAGTAATATCCGGCAAACAACGGCACACCGGCAAGCGCCAGGGAGCCAATCCACATCATCAGGTATGTTCCCGGGATCAGCTTGTAGATACCGCCCATATTGCGCATGTCCTGTTCGTCAGACATGGCGTGAATGACCGAACCGGCACCAAGGAACAACAAGGCCTTGAAGAACGCGTGGGTCAACAGATGGAAAATGGCGGCTGGATAGGCCGAAACACCAATGGCAAAGAACATGTAGCCGAGCTGGCTCATGGTTGAATAGGCGATGACACGCTTGATGTCGTTTTGCACCAGACCGATGGTCGCAGCCACGAAGGCCGTCGTCGCGCCAATGACGGTGACAACTTCCAGCGTAAAGGGTGCATATTCGAACAGGTAAGAACAACGAGCCAGCATGAAGACACCGGCTGTGACCATAGTCGCCGCGTGGATCAGGGCCGACACAGGGGTCGGGCCTTCCATGGCGTCGGGCAACCAGGTATGCAGGCCGAGCTGGGCCGACTTACCCATGGCACCAACAAACAGCAACATGGTGATCGTTGTCAGAATATCCCATTCCTGGCCCAGGAACATGAATGTCTTGCCAGCCATCTCAGGGGCCGCAGCAAAGACAACATCGAATTCAACGGAATTAAAGGTGAAGAAGATGGCCATGATGCCAAGGGCAAAGCCAAAGTCGCCAACCCGGTTAACCAGAAACGCCTTGATCGCAGCGGCATTGGCCGAAGGCCGATCATACCAGAATCCGATCAGCAGGTAGGAGCACAGTCCCACCCCTTCCCAGCCAAAGAACATCTGCAGGAAGTTGTCTGCAGTGACCAGCATCAGCATGGCGAAAGTAAACAGTGAAAGGTAAGACATGAACCGGGGAATGGCTTTGTCGTGAGACATATAACCAACCGAGTACCAATGCACGACGGCGGAAACCACGCAGACAACCATCAACATAACAGCGGTCAACTGGTCCACACGCAAGGCCCATGAGACTTCGAAGCTGTCAGACTCGATCCAGGTAAAGAGATCGACGACAACCGGATTGTTATTACCGGTCACATCAAAGAATACATATACCGACAACAAGGCTGACGTCGTAATCCCGATCAGGGTAACGGCTTGAGATCCACGGTCACCCAGGATGCGGCCAAACAGACCGGCAAGGACGGCGCCCAGCAAGGGCAGAAAGACGAGGGCTGTATACAACTTAATCACCCCTTCATCATGTTAATGTCTTCAACCGCGATGGAACCGCGGTTGCGGAAATATACGACCAGAATGGCCAACCCGATGGCAGCTTCAGCAGCTGCGACTGTCAGGATGAACATGGAAAAAACCTGGCCGACCATATCGCCGGAGAAACTTGAAAATGCCACAAAGTTGATATTGACCGCTAACAGCATCAATTCAATCGACATCAAGATGACGATGACATTTTTGCGGTTCAGGAAAATACCGAAGATACCAAGTGTAAACAATATGGCAGCGACGGTCAGATAATGTCCGAGACCGATATCCATCAGATACCCCCTCCCGGTGTTACTTTCTTCATTTCCACGGCGTCCTTGCGGGTACGGGCGATTTGTTCGGCAATCACCTGACGGCGAACGCCGTCGCGCTGACGATTGCTGAGCACGATCGCTCCGATCATGGCAACCAGCAAGATCATGCCAGCGGCCTGAAAGAGGTAGATGTATTTGGTGTAAAGCAGATGCCCCAAAGCTTCGGTATTGCTGACCTGGGTGATATCCGGCGTCGGCGATGCCGCTGCCAGGGCAATATCAGGACCTGTAATCCAGGCGCCATATAACATGACCAGTTCAACCAGCATGACAAACCCAACCAGCAAACCAAACGGCAGGTACTCCAGCACGCCTTCTCGTAACGCGGCGAAATTGACATCCAGCATCATGACGACGAACAGGAACAAGACCGCAACAGCACCGACATAAACAACGACCAGCAACATGGCCAGGAATTCTGCCCCAAGCAGCACAAACAAACCTGCCGCACTGAAGAAAGCCAGGATCAAAAACAAGACTGAATGCACCGGGTTGCGTGCTGCGACGACCATAACGGCGCAAGCGACAACGACAGCAGCAAACAGATAAAAGGCCAACGCATGCACAATCATGGCTGCGTCCTCCCGATATTAGACATCCGAATAACCTTCATTTTCACTTTCCTGGCCTTAACGGTAAGGCGTATCGACTGCGATGTTGGCAGCAATTTCGTTTTCCCAGCGATCACCATTCGCGAGCAACTTGTCCTTGTTATAGAAAAGCTCCTCCCGGGTCTCGGTGGCATATTCAAAGTTCGGGCCTTCGACGATGGCATCAACCGGGCAGGCTTCCTGACAGAAGCCGCAATAGATGCATTTGGTCATGTCGAGGTCATAGCGTGTGGTCCGACGGCTGCCATCTTCACGTGGTTCAGCCTCAATGGTGATGGCCTGGGCCGGGCAAACGGCTTCGCATAATTTGCAAGCGATGCAGCGTTCTTCACCGGATGCATACCGACGCAGCGCATGTTCGCCTCGGAAACGCGGGCTGAGCGGACCTTTTTCATAAGGGTAGTTAATGGTCGAGCGGCGCTTGAACATATAGCTGAAGGACTTGGCCATACCGGTCAAAAGTTCGGTCAGCATCCAGGTCCGGACATTGCGTTGAATAAATGACATCGCTTATTCCCTCCCTATGGCGCCAGATCAAAAGCAACGAGCACGCCAGCCGTACCAACAACCCACAATAAGGACATTGGCAGGAACACTTTCCACCCCAGACGCATCAGCTGATCATAGCGATAACGTGGGAAGGCGGCGCGACACCAGATAAATATGAACAGGATGGCAGCAACCTTGATGCCAAACCACAAGGGTCCTGGCAACCAGTTGAACGGCGCAATATCCATCGGCGGCAACCAGCCACCCAGGAACAGGATCACCGTCATGCTGCTCATCATGATCATGTTGGCGTATTCACCAACAAAGAACAAAGCAAAGGACATGGCTGAATATTCAGTTTGATATCCAGCGACCAACTCGGCCTCGGCCTCCGGCAAGTCAAACGGATGCCGGTTTGTTTCTGCCAGGGTCGAGATGAAGAACACGACCGCCATTGGCAGCAGCGGTACAACATACCAGACCGTCCGCTGGGCCTCTACAATGTCCGTCAGGTTCAGGGAACCGACACACATCAGTACGGTCACGATGACCAGACCCATGGAGATTTCGTAGGACACCATCTGCGCTGCAGAGCGCATGGCACCAAGGAATGAATATCGTGAGTTCGACGCCCAACCGGCCATGACAATGCCATAGACACCCAGCGAGGAAATTGCGAACAGATACATAATGCCGACATTAATGTTGGCCAGCACCCAGCCTTCACCAACCGGAATAACCGCCCAGGCCACAAAGGCCAGGACAAAGGTCAGCATTGGCGCTATCAGGAAGACAATCTTGTTGGCACCTGTTGGCAGGATTGTTTCTTTCAACAGCAGCTTGAGAACGTCGGCAAAGGATTGCCAGATTCCCCAGGGACCAACAATGTTGGGGCCCATGCGTTGCTGCATCAGACCGATCACCTTGCGTTCAGACCAAACGAGATAGGCGACCGCCAGAAACAACGGAATAACGATCAGCAGAATTTTGGCCAGAATCCAGATCAGGGGCCAAATATATATGTTCCAGAGCTCAACCATGGGTACCGGTCGCCCCTCCCGCTGTATTCGTACTCAGGTCCGAACATTCCGCCATCGTGTCAGAAGCCCGGCAAATCGGGTTGCTGAGGTAATAGCTGGTGCCGGACCCTTCAAAGGCGTCCGCAGACAGATCACCTGCCTTGCCGAAGTCGCCCCACTCCGTCGTGGTAATTTCGTCTATCGATGCCAGTTGCGGCGCAATTTCAATCATGCGCGCACGTAATTCAGGCAAGCTGTCATAAGGCAATGTTTGTCCCAGCCGCTCGGACAAAGCTCGAAGGATGGTCCAGTCTTCACGACCATCGCCTGGCGGGAACGCTGCCCGTTCAGTCCGTTGCACCCGGCCTTCGGTATTCACATAGGTACCAGGCTTTTCGGTATATGCAGCAGCCGGCAGAACAACGTCGGCATGATGCGCACCGTTGTCACCGTGGCTGCCGATATAAACGACAAAGGCATTTCCAAAGACACTGGTGTCAATTTCATCAGCGCCCAACAGGAAAACGACATCAAGATCGCCCTTCCCGGCTGCAGACTGAATACCAGCGACATCCAGACCGCCTTCGCCCGGGATCATTCCAAGGTCAAGTCCGGCAACGCGCGCCGCAGCATTGTGCAGTACGTTAAATCCGTTCCAGTCGCTGGTCACGATGTCTGTTTTTTCGGCAATGGTTTTCAACCCGGCCAAAACCTGTTCGCCATCACTGCGAGCCAGAGCGTCCTGACCAACAATTATCATGCCGCGTTCAGCCTCAACCATCCGCGCGCATACATCATGACGACCGGCAATGATTTCCTTCAACACGTCTGATCCGGCACCCAGTTCCGTCACCGGATAGGTCGCATCCAATTCGGCACCAACTGAATAAATGGTGAAATCACCCTTCAGATAGCGCTTGCGCAATCGTGCGTTCAGGATACTGGCTTCATGGCGAGGGTCTGTACCGACCAGTAAGCAGAAGTCGGCATTTTCGATACCGGCGATTGTCGTATTGAACAGATATCCACCGCGTGCGCCATTACCGATTTTTGCGCCATCCTGGCGACAATCGATATTGGCAGAGCCCAAAGCCGACATCAGATCCTTAAGCGCCGTCATTGATTCGGCGCATGCCAGGTCTCCGGCGATGGCAGCAATCTTACTGCCTTCAAGACCTTCAAGGCGTTCCTTGACGGCATCAAAACCTGCATCCCAGCTGCTTTGTTGTAGCTTGCCATCGCGCTTGACATAAACGGCATCAAGACGGCGTTTGGCGAGGCCATCACAGGCGAAGCGGGTTTTGTCGGAAATCCATTCTTCGTTGATGTCTTCGTTCAGTAACGGCAAGACCCGCATGACTTGTCGGCCGCGTGTATCAACACGAATGTTGGAGCCGACAGCGTCATGTACGTCGATCGTTTCGGTGTGGCGTAGCTCCCAGGGCCGGGCCGTAAAGGCATAGGGTTTGGAGGTCAGTGCACCGACAGGACAAAGATCAATCAGGTTGCCCTGCAATTCGGAAGTCAAAGCGGCTTCAACGTAGGTACCGATCTCGGTGTGCTCACCCCGGAAGACGGCACCCAGTTCTTCAACACCGGCAACATCAGTAATGAACCGCACACAACGAGTGCAATGAATACACCGCGTCATCGTTGTTTTGATCAGGGGGCCCAGGTTCTTGTCTTTCACCGCACGTTTGACTTCGTGGTAGCGGCTATGATCCTTGCCATAAGCCATGGACTGATCTTGCAGATCACACTCGCCACCCTGATCGCAAATCGGGCAATCAAGCGGGTGATTTATCAGCAGGAATTCCATCACACCTTCGCGGGCTTTTTTGACCGCCGGGGTGTTGGTCTTGATCACCATGTTATCACCGGCTGGCATAGCGCAACTGGCGATGGGCTTGGGAGGTCCACCTTCCATCTCCACCAGGCACATGCGGCAGTTACCGGCAATTTCCAGGCGGTCGTGATAGCAGAAACGAGGAATTTCCACGCCCACTGCTTCACAAGCCTGGAGAACGGTTTGACCGGGTTCTACGGTTACTTCGATGCCGTCGACTGTCAATGTCGGCATTGGTGCTTCCTTACCTTACGCAGCTTCAGGTGAAGCGCTAGCGCCCTCACCCTGCTCAAGTTTACGCGCCACAATGCGGCGTTCGATTTCAGGGCGGAAATTCTTGATCAATCCCTGAATTGGCCACGCAGCCGCGTCACCCAGCGCACAAATAGTGTGGCCTTCGACTTGCTTGGTGACTTCCTGAAGAAGATCAATTTCCTCGATATTGGCTTCGCCATCGACCAGACGGTCCATGACCCGGGACATCCAGCCTGTGCCTTCACGACACGGCGTGCATTGTCCGCAACTTTCATGCATGTAGAATTTAGACAAACGTGCAATTGCCCGGACGATATCCGTGGATTTATCCATGACAATCACCGCTGCTGTACCAAGGCCGGAGCCTTCGGCTTTGAGACTGTCAAAATCCATCAGCACATTATCGCAGGTTGCCTTGGTCAGGATCGGCACGGACGAGCCACCGGGAATGATGCCCAGCAAATTGTCCCAGCCACCCCGTACACCACCCGCATGCTTTTCGATGAGTTCCTTGAGCGGAATGCCCATTTCCTCTTCGACATTGCAGGGGTTATTCACATGGCCGGAAATACAGAACACTTTCGTACCAGTGTTGTTTTCGCGACCAAGACCGGCAAACCAGGAACCGCCGCGGCGCAGGATCGTCGGTGCAACCGCAATGGTTTCAACATTGTTCACAGTGGTCGGGCAGCCATAAAGACCACAGGCTGCTGGAAACGGTGGCTTCAGTCTGGGTTGACCTTTTTTGCCTTCAAGGCTTTCGATCAAGGCCGTCTCTTCACCACATATATAAGCACCCATGCCGCGGTGAACGTAGATGTCATATTTGTACCCGGAACCGCAGGCATTTTCACCGATCAGACCAGCTTCGTATGCTTCGTCGATCGCGCCCTGCAGAACTTCATATTCACGATAGAATTCACCGCGAATATAAATGTAGGCAGCCACTGCACCCATGGCGAAACCGGCCAGCAAGCAGCCCTCAACAAGCTTGTGTGGATCATGACGGATGATGTCACGATCCTTACAGGTGCCAGGCTCGCCCTCATCGGCGTTGACCACCAGGTAGCCTGGCTTTTCACCAGGTTCCTTCGGCATAAACGACCATTTGATTCCGGCCGGGAAACCGGCACCACCACGTCCACGCAGCGACGACGTTTTCATCTCGTCGATGATCCAGTCGCGGCCCTTGTCCATAATGGCCTTGGTACCATCCCAGTCGCCGCGCGATTTTGCGCCATCGAGGAACGGCGAATTGATACCGTAAAGATTGGTGAAAATGCGGTCTTTATCTTGCAACATCAGCCTTGCTCCGCATTGGTAAGGGTCTTCGGTCCACCAACGGGAGCCGATGTCTGGCGGTCCACCTGGGGACCGGCCTTGACCTCGTCACCGCGCTTGAAAGCTTCAAGTAAAGCCTTGGTGCTGGCAGCATCAAGGTCTTCATAATAATCGTCACCGACCTGGATCAACGGGGCATTGACGCAAGCGCCAAGGCATTCGACTTCGGCCAGTGAGAACTTTCCGTCCTCAGTAGTCTCGCCCATGCCGATACCAAGAACATCCTTGCAAGTGCCGACGACTTCATCCGAGCCACGTAACCAGCAAGGTGTCGTGGTGCAAACCTGAACATGGACCTTGCCAATGGGTTTGAGTTTATACATGGAATAAAAGGTGGCGACCTCGTAGACACGAATGGGAGCAAGTCCCAGGCGATCAGCCACGTAGTCCATACCTGCCTGGCTGAGCCAGCCGCCATTCTGGCGTTGAGCCAGATCAAGCAACGGCATCACTGCACTGGCAGAACGGTCTTTTGGATACCGGGCCAGGAAGTTCTGTGCTTTTTCTTCCATTTCCGGGGTGAAAGCGAAAGCTTCTTTTTTGTTACTCATCGGTCAATCTCACCGAACACAATATCGAGGGTACCGATGACGGCGACACTATCCGCCAACATGTGGCCCTTGGTTAAAAAGTCAAAAGCCTGAAGATGCGAATAGGCCGGGGATTTAATTTTGCAGCGATAGGGTTTGGAACTGCCATCCGCCACCAGATGCACACCAAACTCGCCCTTCGGTGCTTCGACGGCGGTGTAAACCTCCCCCGCCGGCACTGAGAAGCCTTCGGTGAATAATTTGAAGTGATGGATCAGAGCTTCCATGGATGACTTCATCTCGGCACGGCTTGGCGGCACGACCTTGTGTTCAGTTGCAGATACCGGACCGTCGGGCATTTGTGCAATACATTGCTTGATGATGCGCAAGCTTTGATACATTTCCTCGATCCGACAGACATAACGATCATAACAATCGCCGTGTACGCCGACAGGAATATCAAAGTCCATTTTGTCGTAAACTTCGTAAGGTTGGGATTTGCGTAAATCCCATGCAGCACCAGAACCACGGATCATGACACCGGAGAAACCCCAATCCATGGCGTCTTCGTGGCTGATCACACCGATATTCACGTTACGCTGCTTGAAAATACGGTTTTCCGTCAGCATCGTCTCGATGTCTTCAATGATCTTCGGGAAAGTTTCACACCAATCCGCGATATCTTCCAGCAATCCAGCAGGCAGATCGCGATGCACGCCGCCAACACGGAAGTATGCCGCATGCATCCGGGCGCCGGACACACGCTCGTAGAATTCCATCAGGATTTCGCGTTGTTCAAAGCCCCACAACATCGGTGTCATGGCACCAACGTCCATAGCCTGAGAGAGAACATTCATCAGGTGGTTCATGATGCGGGTCAGTTCCGAGAACATGACACGAATATATTGACCACGCTGCGGTACTTCGAGGCCCAGAAGCTTTTCGGCGGCCAGAACAAAAGAATGTTCCTGGCACATCATCGAAACATAATCGAGGCGATCGAAATATGGGATCGATTGCAGATAGGTTTTATGCTCGATCAGTTTTTCAGTGCCACGATGCAAAAGGCCGACGTGCGGGTCCGCCCGTTCGATGACTTCGCCATCCATTTCAAGGACCAGGCGTAACACACCATGCGCCGCAGGATGCTGCGGCCCAAGGTTCATGGTGTAGTTGCTGATTTGGACTTCACCCATCAGGAAGCACCCTCTTCGGCTTTTTCGTCACCCGGCAGCACATAATTCGCGCCCTCCCAGGGGCTTTCGAAATCAAAGCTGCGGAATTCCTGTGTCAGTTGCACGGGCTCATATACGACCCGTTTTTGCTCGTCGTCATAACGCAATTCGACATAACCCGTCAGTGGGAAATCTTTGCGCATGGGATGGCCTTCGAAACCATAGTCGGTCAACAAGCGGCGCAGATCCGGATTACCGTCAAACATAATCCCGTACATGTCCCAGGCTTCGCGTTCGAACCAGCCTGCGGCACTGTAAACCGTTGTCATCGTCGGGACAGGTGTCCGCTCGTCTGTCTGGATCTTGATGCGAACCCGCTGGTTGTGGGTCATCGACAACAGGTTGTAGACCACGTCGAAACGCAGTTCACGCTCAGGCCAGTCGATTCCGAACAAATCTGTCAGAATTTTCATCTGGCAATTACTGTCATCTCGCAGAAACGTCAGCAACTTCGCGACATCCGCGGCATTGGCATGCAAAGTCAGCTGCCCATGTTCGATGGTCGTCGAATTCACAGCATCCGGCTGTGCGGCGGCGATATATTCGCCAAGTTCAATAAGCGCTTCGTCCATTTTAAATACCTTGGGGAGAAACCTTGATTATCTGTGCGAACGGCTAACGCAGGATGGAGCCAGTACGGCGTATCTTTTTCTGCAATTGCAGAATGCCATACAACAAAGCTTCAGCTGTGGGCGGACAACCAGGTACATAAATGTCGACCGGTACAATCCGGTCACAGCCACGCACCACGGAATAGGAATAGTGATAATAGCCACCACCATTGGCGCAACTGCCCATGGAAATGACCCAGCGCGGTTCAGCCATCTGGTCGTAAACCTTGCGCATGGCCGGGGCCATTTTGTTGGTCAGCGTTCCGGCCACAATCATCACATCTGACTGACGTGGTGAGGCACGGGGAACAATACCAAAGCGTTCGAGATCGTAGCGCGGCATGGAGGTGTGCATCATTTCAACGGCACAACAAGCAAGACCAAATGTCATCCACCACATGGAACCCGTGCGGGCCCAGTTCACGACGTTATCAAGCTCGGTAATAATAAAGCCCTTGTCGTCCAGATCACTCGCCATGCGCTTGAAAGGATCATCCAGATCTGTAATCAGCTCCTGATTGGCGCCGACCAGTTGAGAGGTTTCTACTCCCATTCCAGAGCTCCCTTTTTCCACTCATATATAAAGCCGATGGTAAGGACCCCCAGGAAGACCATCATCGACCAGAAACCCAGCATGCCGTTTTCCTTCAGCGTAATCGCCCACGGAAACAAAAAGGCCACTTCCAGATCGAAGATGATGAAAAGGATGGCGACAAGATAAAAGCGGACATCAAAGCGGTGCCGCGAATCGGCAAAGGCTTCGAAACCACATTCATAAGTGGATAGTTTTTCCGAATCTGGTTTCTGACGCGCTGCCAATACAGAGGCAAGCACCATTACGATGGACAGGCCAACCGCAACCGCCAGAAAAATCAGGATCGGCAAATATTCGAGAAGGAGTTCTTCCATGGCGCCGTACCCGTCCTACGCTCCCAATTATCAACACTGCGATTGTCGTAGAAACGACGCATGTTGATCAAAATGATTAAAGTCACAGCTCTGCAGGAAACGTCACTTTCGGTGTTACGGCACAGCCAACAGACTGACCGATCAGAGAAAATGGCGTTGTGCTGCACTGCGACAACGTGGCGGCAGTATAGTGCGCTCTATCTGTGAATCAAAGGCCTGGATTGGTACAAAATGACGCACTTGACTACCATTTTGCTTTTTTTCCGAGCCTGAGCAGAATCCGGGCATGACCAACGTCAAAAACGCGCAAAAAAGGCGCCGTAAAAATCGACGCCTTGTCGCTAAGATATTGATAATCCTGGGATAATGGCGGGAGTGACGGGACTCGAACCCGCGGCCTCCGGCGTGACAGGCCGGCGCTCTAACCAACTGAGCTACACCCCCTTTGAGAAGCGGCCCCGATGTACGACGTCCCTGTTCGGGTGTCAAGCGGGTTTGCCTCTTTGGGGTCGCTTGTCAGGGCAATTTTCCTGACAAACTAAGGTTTCTTCTGGTGGGCGATGACGGGTTCGAACCGCCGACATCCACGGTGTAAACATGGCGCTCTACCAGCTGAGCTAATCGCCCTGAAGAAGCGCTGTTTTTAGTTCACTCCGTGACAAAACACAATGCTGAAATCAGGATTATTTCAGGAAAGGTTTCAATCCCTCATAAAGGCCCTTCACCTAGTAGTTCAGGCACTTCAGATTTCCTCAAATCTGACCAAAAGACCTCATTTCCGGACATAAAAAAACGCCGGTCAAATAAATGACCGGCGTTAATTTGTTCTCGAAAGAAGCCTAGTTGTTCACGGCGTCTTTCAGAGCTTTACCAGCTTTAAATTTCGGCTGCTTGGATGCCGGAATCTGGATGGCTTCGCCTGTCCGCGGGTTGCGACCCGTTGAAGCGCGGCGATCGGCGACACTGAATGTGCCAAAGCCGACGAGACGTACTTCGCCGCCGCCTGACAATTCAGTTGCGACTGCATCAAATGTTGCGTCTACCGCTTTGGCGGCGTCTGCTTTGGAAATATCGGCCGCTTCGGCCACGTTTGCCACTAGATCGTTTTTGTTCACGATTGGGCCCCCTCGTTAGTTGGTTGTTCCAGGATGGTCTTTTTTGGTTCTTTAAATCGATACTTCTTGAAAAGCGATTGCTTGTCTTGAAAGTTCGAAAAGTTTACGCACGACAACCCTTTTCGTCAAAGGGAAAAAGCGAGTTATCCCCAGTTTTCTGCGCTTTTTGAGCACTTTTTTGAAAAAATTTTTCTTATATTTCTATTGCATTTTAGGAAAAAAAAGGGGCGCGCGAGCACCCCCTTTTCACTATTCAGCAATGACCTCAATGTGTTACGACGCCATCCCGATCTGAACTCTCATCTTTGGACGCGACTTTTTTTGCTTCTTCCTCTTCGTCCCACTCGATGGGCACCAACGGATTGACCAGGGCTGTTGCCAGAACTTCATCAACTGTTGAGACCGGCAAAATCTCCAGACCACGTTTTACATTGTCCGGAATCTCCTCGAGGTCCTTTTCATTTTCCTTCGGGATCAGGACAGTCTTGATACCACCGCGATGGGCCGCCAGAAGTTTTTCCTTCAGGCCACCAATCGGCAGAACACGCCCGCGCAAGGTAATCTCGCCGGTCATGGCGACGTCCTTGCGAACCGGGTTCTGGGTCAGGACAGAAACGATAGACGTTGCCATGCCAACACCGGCAGACGGTCCGTCTTTCGGTGTTGCCCCTTCCGGCACGTGAATATGGATGTCTTTCTTTTCGAACAACGGCGGCTTGATACCAAAATCAACGGCACGAGAGCGTACAAATGACGCCGCTGCCTGAATTGATTCCTGCATAACATCACCCAATTTGCCAGTAATGTTCATCTTGCCTTTGCCCGGCAGCATGACTGATTCCAGTGTCAGCAATTCTCCGCCCACTTCTGTCCATGCCATACCAGTTGTGACACCGATCAAATCCTCGGATTCAGCTTCACCATACCGGAAACGTCGTGGCCCAAGGTACTTGTCGATATTGCGCTTGGTAACCTGAACATGTTCGGATTTCTTTTGCAGAATTTCCTTGGTCGCCTTCCGGGTCAGGCTGGCGATCTCGCGCTCCAGATTACGCACACCGGCTTCACGAGTGTAATAACGGATCAGATCGCGCAGGCCGCTTTCAGAAATACTCCATTCTTCTTCCGACAAACCGTGGTTTTCACGCTGCTTCGGAATCAGGTACTGCTTGGCAATTTCTGCTTTTTCGTCCTCGGTATAACCGGAGAGACGAATGACTTCCATCCGATCCAGCAGCGGTGCCGGAATACGCAACGTGTTGGCTGTTGTGATGAACATGACATCAGACAGATCGTAATCAACTTCCAGATAATGGTCGTTGAAAGCACTGTTCTGTTCCGGATCAAGAACCTCCAGCAATGCGGATGATGGATCGCCACGGAAATCAGCGCCAAGTTTATCAATCTCGTCCAGCATGATCAGCGGATTGCTGGTCTTCGCCTTTTTCATGGACTGAATGATCTTGCCAGGCATGGAGCCAATATAGGTCCGGCGATGACCACGAATTTCAGCTTCGTCGCGTACACCACCCAGGGACATACGTACAAAGTTACGACCCGTTGCCTTGGCAATCGATTTGCCCAGGGATGTTTTACCAACGCCCGGAGGACCAACGAGACAAATGATCGGGCCTTTGAGTTTCTTTGTCCGCAACTGAACAGCGAGATACTCAACGATGCGCTCCTTGACCTTATCCAGACCATAATGATCGGCATCAAGTACGGCTTCGGCAGCGTTCAGGTCTTTTTTGATCTTGCTGCGTTTCTTCCACGGAATACCCAGCATCCAGTCGAGATAGTTGCGGACAACTGTTGCTTCCGCTGACATAGGGCTCATGTTGCGCAATTTCTTGACTTCGGCGTCGGCCTTTTCACGGGCTTCCTTGGTCAGCTTGGTCTTGGCAATGCGTTCTTCAATTTCGCCTACTTCATCCTTGCCGTCTTCACCTTCGCCGAGTTCCTTCTGAATAGCCTTGAGCTGTTCATTGAGGTAGTACTCGCGCTGGGTCTTCTCCATCTGGCGCTTGACCCGGCCGCGAATTTTCTTCTCAACCTGCATGACGCCAATTTCGCCCTCCATCAGGGAGTAGACCTTTTCCAGCCTGTCCATAACAGATTCGATTTCCAGCAGTTCCTGCTTGTCAGCAACCTTCAACTGCAGATGGGACGCAACGGTGTCGGCCAGCTTGCCAGGTTCATCAATCTGGTTCAGGGAAACCAGAACCTCTGGCGGAATTTTTTTGTTCAGTTTGACGTATTGTTCGAACTGCGTGATGACAGTCCGTGACATCGCCTCGATCTGTTCGGATTCAGCATCCAGTTCAGGCAACGGCTGCACATGCGCTTCGAAGAAATCCGCATTTTCCTTGTAGGACTGAATGCGTGCGCGACTGCCACCTTCGACCAGAACCTTGACCGTTCCGTCAGGCAACTTCAGCAACTGCAACACAGAACCGATGGTGCCAACCGTGTTGATGTCCTCAACGACAGGATCATCGTCGCTGGCATTTTTCTGCGCCACCAGAAGGATCTGTTTATCCTCCTGCATGACATTTTCCAGCGCCCGTACCGATTTGTCGCGACCGACAAACAGAGGCACGATCATATGTGGAAACACCACGATATCGCGCAGGGGTAAAACCGGGAGAGTTACAATGTGAGGCGTATCCATTTCGGACCTTCCAGCGAGAGCAGTGCGGGTATCCCCGTCACCGAAATATTGTTTAACATCCAGGTCCGGTACCTGGCAGGAGACTTACCGGCATCCGAATTCAAGGATCATACGATTTGGCTGATTATGCGCTAGCGCCAAATCGAATTCGACCCTCAAACCTCATTTATTCTACGTTTTCAGCCAATTTGGCATCTGACAGAACAATGGGAAATGCAGGTGCGGAAGGTGGCGCGCTGCCACCAGATCCGATCCCCGGCCTGAACCGAAACGATTGATTATCACTTGGCGTAGGAGAGTGCCAATTTCAAGAGCAAATCAGGCGCTGGATTCGATTTCTTCCGCGCGCTCAGCGTAAATATACAGTGGCTGGGCACGACCCTCGACAACTTCGGAGTTGATCACCACTTCTTCCACACCTTCAAGCGACGGCAGGTCGAACATGGTTTCCAGAAGGATTGTCTCCATTATGGAGCGCAAACCACGGGCGCCAGTTTTGCGATCAATGGCCCGACGGGCAATGGCGCGTAAGGCGTCGTCCGAAAATGTCAGGTGCACATCTTCCATTTCAAACAGTCGTTGATACTGCTTGATTAGCGCGTTCTTTGGCTTGCTGAGGATTTCACACAAAGCATCTTCATCGAGGTCACGCAGGGTCGCCAGAACAGGCAATCGACCAACGAATTCAGGGATCAAACCAAATTTCAACAAGTCTTCAGGTTCAACTTCTTGCAAAACTTCACCTGTTTTGCGTTCATCGGGAGAGCGCACGTCAGCGCCGAAACCGATAGAACTTCCCTGCCCGCGGCTGCCAATAATCTTTTCCAGACCTGCAAAAGCACCGCCACAAATGAACAGAATGTTTGTTGTGTCCACTTGCAGGAATTCCTGCTGTGGATGCTTGCGACCACCTTGCGGCGGCACAGAAGCAACCGTGCCTTCCATGATCTTCAGCAAAGCCTGTTGCACGCCTTCGCCCGATACGTCACGGGTAATCGACGGGTTGTCAGACTTGCGGCTGATCTTGTCGACTTCGTCGATGTAGACGATACCTCGCTGGGCACGCTCGACGTTATAGTCAGCCGACTGAAGCAACTTGAGAATGATGTTTTCAACGTCTTCACCAACATAACCGGCTTCGGTCAGGGTCGTGGCATCCGCCATGGTGAAAGGAACATCGAGAATACGTGCCAGGGTCTGGGCCAGCAGCGTCTTGCCGCAACCGGTTGGACCCATCAGCAGGATATTCGATTTTGCCAGCTCAACATCATCGGATTTGCCGCCATGGTTCAGGCGTTTGTAATGGTTATGCACGGCAACAGACAGCACGCGCTTGGCGTGGCTCTGGCCGATCACATAATCATTGAGAACTTCGCAGATATCTGCAGGAGTTGGCACACCGTCTGTCGTCTTGACCAGCGCGCTTTTGTGTTCCTCGCGGATAATGTCCATGCACAATTCAACGCATTCATCACAGATAAATACGGTCGGTCCCGCAATAAGCTTGCGGACCTCGTGCTGGCTCTTGCCGCAAAAGGAACAATAAAGGGTATTCTTGGCGTCACCGCCGCCGGACTTGCTCATATTGGCCCCGTTCCTTACTCAAACACTGATTTCCGGCGAAACGCCGCAAATACTGTCATCTATTATGGTAGTCGCTCCAGCCCCCTGACGACAACCCAAATATGGGGTTCTGGAACCGCTCATGTACTTTATCTTGCGACAATCAGGGATTTGATCCTAAAAATCAAGGCTCGCTCCTGATTGATATGGGTCCTCACATTGTCGCAAACCATTCAACATTCCGTTAATAACCCGAAAACAGGTCAAAAACGATATGTTTATCAGCTTTTATCCTCAATTTCCGACGTGTCAGAATCCAGCGCCTTTTTGTCATCGTCAGTAACCGGACGGCTGGAGACCACATCATCGATCAAACCAAAGGATTTCGCTTCTTCGGCTGTCATGAAGTTGTCGCGCTCGACAGCCTTTTCAATTGTATCGAGATCCTGTCCGGTATGATCGACATAAATCTGATTCAAACGGGCCCGCAAGGCGAGAATTTCACGCGCCTGGATTTCAATATCCGTCGCCTGACCCTGGGCTCCACCGGATGGCTGGTGAACCATCACGCGGGAGTTTGGCAAGGCAAATCGTTTGCCTTTGGCACCGGCACACAACAACAATGAGCCCATGGAAGCGGCCTGCCCCATGCACAATGTTGTAATATCGGGCTTCACATATTGCATGGTGTCGTAAATCGCCATGCCGGAAGAAACGATGCCACCAGGTGAGTTGATGTAGAACGCAATGTCCTTGTCAGGATTTTCGGCTTCTAGAAACAGCAGCTGGGCACAAATCACCGAGGCAACATGATCGTCAACACCGCCAGACAAAAAGATAATGCGTTCTTTCAGCAGACGAGAATAAATGTCGTAAGAACGTTCGCCGCGATTGGTCTGTTCGACGACCATCGGGATCAGGCCTTGCATGTAAGTTTCGCTCATGTTCCTCGCTCTTGACACTTGATTGTTATAAATGGCCTGGAAAGCCGGGCACCAATGTTACCTGGTGTCCCGGCCCTGCAAGATCAACTTGTTTATTCGGCTTCTTTTTTGGCAGCGGCTTTCTTTTTGGCTGCGGGCTTTTTCTTTGCTGCAGGTTTTTCCTCCGCATCATCAGCCTTGGCAGCAGCTTTTTTCTTCGGTGCAGCCTTCTTCTTGGCGGCTGCCTTTTTCTTTGGCTTGGGCTTGTCAGTGGCTTCAGGCTCAGCCATCAGGTCGTCAACAGAGACCTTCTTTTCGCTGACAGATGCCAGTTCCAGAATGAAGTCGACAACCTTGTCTTCGTAGATCGGCGCACGCAGACTGTTCATGGCGTCAGGATTTTTCTGGTAATATTCCACCAGCATTTGTTCCTGACCCGGGAATTGACGGGCTTGCTCAGCCATCGCCCGGTTCACTTCGTCCTGCTGCACTTCGATGTTGTTGGTTGTGCCGATGTCGGACAGCAAAAGACCAAGGCGCACACGCCGAACGGCGATGTCGCGATACTCTTCCTTCAGTTCGTCATCAGATTTGCCTGCATCTTCGCCTTCAGCATCATCACCATCCTGGGCGCGTTGCTGTTCGACCTGCTGCCAGATACCTTCAAATTCCTGATCGACCATGCCTTGCGGTACGTCGAAATCGTGGCTGTCAGCCAGAATGTCCAGCAATTCACGCTTCAAACGCTGGCGCGCCATGCCATCATAATCACCGCTCATTTGCTCGGTAATTGCTGTGGTCAGGGCTTCGAGGTTTTCAAGGCCAACACGTTCAGCCAGGGCGTCGTTGATTTCGGCGGCACTTGCGACCTTGACTTCCTTGACGTCAACTTCAAACACAGCGGCTTTGCCAGCCAGTTCGTCCGAGCCATAATCAGCCGGGAAATCGACTTTGACCTGCACATGATCGCCAGTCTTTTTGCCAATCAATTGCTCTTCAAAGCCGGGAATAAAAGAGTTTGAGCCAAGCTCAAGTGAGTGATCCTCACCCTTGCCACCATCAAATTCAACACCATCAACCGAGCCAACAAAATCGATTACAACGGCATCGCCGTTTTCTGATTTGCGCTTGGGATCAGCTTCAAATGTTTTCTGGGCATCGGCAAGACGCTTGATGGCGTCTTCAACTTCAGTTTTGGCCGGCTCAGCCTTCATGCGCTCCAGCTTGATTTTTGAAAAATCAGTGGGCTCGATGGTTGGCAGAATTTCGACTTCGACGGTGTATTCCAGGTCCTTGCCCTTGTCGAATTCCTTGACGTCGACTTTGGGCTGCATGGCCGGGCGCAGGTCATTGTCGGTCAAAGCCTGTGTGGTGCCGTTATTGACGGCTTCTTCCAGCACTTCGCCCATAACCGAGTCGCCATAACGCTGGCGCAACAGTGATTGCGGCACCTTACCAGGGCGGAAACCCTGCATATTGGCCGTTTTAGCGAGTTCGGCGATGCGCGCATCGACTTTGGATTCGATTTCGCTGGCTTCAACAACGATGGTGAATTCGCGCTTCAGACCTTCAGAGCCTGTTTCTGTAACCTGCATGGAACGTTCGTCCGTCTTTTAATGTGAACCAGGATCCGCGGCGTGCACACCCCGAAACCAGTGAAAAATCCTTTGTTTTCCGTTACTTGACATGGTGCGGCTGAAGGGACTTGAACCCCCACGCCTCTCGGCACCAGAACCTAAATCTGGCGTGTCTACCAATTCCACCACAGCCGCAATATGCCAAATGCCGGTCGCCTTGAAAGGAGACCGGTGAACGGAAGCGCACTCTATATCAATGTCACAGCCCGGCGGCAAGCACCTGAAGCAAACTCTTGGCATCGAATTCCCGGCTCTAGGGCCTTTCGGGCTGATTTTGCAGAATTTTTCGGAACAATACCCCCAGAAACATCCGGAATATCTCCAGCCCCCAAAACCCCCGTATACCTTTCTCCAGCGATTAATTCACGAGTTGGCAAACGGCGGCGATGATACCATCTGATCACTAGCTCTAATTCTCAATGCCCGCTTCCCACCTTACATGCAACGCTGCATGAGCGTTGGAAGGGGGTTTTTGTTTCTGCAATCAGTTGCTTGAAGGTGAAATAACGATGCCGCCCTTTTTACCTGTGAAGAGGCCTGGTCCGGCTTTGACTTCACCTATTTTCTCCGGCGTGAAAGGTTTGCCGCCACAGGCTCCCAGCACAAGAAAAGCCGCTACCAGGATCAACTCGGTAACGGCTTTTTGTTTGATCGTCCGGTTCACGTTAAAGCGTCCAGTCAGAACTTGACCCTGGCGCCCATCAGCACGGCGTCAATATCATCCAGAGAAGACCCCGTACGCTTCAGTTCATGGTTACGGTAAACGCCATAAAGTTCTGTTCCCCAGTTATCGAGATTCTGAACGAACATCAGGGCATAACTGCTGGCTTCGTCATTGTTCTGGGCCACGTCGTCATATTGGCCGTAATCCACAGCAAAAGCTGTATTTCCGAGTTTTGTCCATGAGGCCAGGTAACCCAGTTTCAGATACTGGAAACCGGGATCGCTGCGGGCAGCAGATTTCATTTTTGACTTGCCTGCTGCCACCGTCGCATTGATGCCGTTTTTCATCATCACGGAAAGTGAGCCATGGGTGATCGACGACGTTGTTGTCGATGTTCCTGACGGATTGGAATAGCCACCGCCCACGGACATTTGCAGGGATTCAAAATCCCGATTGTAGCTACCGGCCAGATCCCATTCCCCGCCGTCAACAAGCGATGTTCCCAACTGGAAACCCGACATGTCCGGCGTATCATAGCGCACCCGGTCATCACGACCGAGACCAGTCATATCGCTGAAGACATCACCCACGGCTGGATTGCCTGTGATGGCACCGGTACCACTGGTGGCAAAGGAAATACCACCCGCTATGTCCGAAACCGAGGAATAACCCACCAATGTGGTCCGGGATAAATCAGTGCTAGCCATGGCGTCAGACGCGGTTGAGCCCTGCCCCAGCCACACGGTTCCCATCCGTTTGTGGGCAAAGAAAAGATCGAGATGGCGTTCCGTGAAACTGTTGGACGCAATCGTGGAACTGTTGTTAGCCTGGTTGACGTCACCGGTTGAATTGGATTCGAACTGCACTTCGATCTTTGTCCCGATCGTCAGATTGTCCGTGGCTTCTACATTTCCCACCAGGCCTATACGGGTGGAAGATGAATCGTTGTCGACGCTGAAAGCTTTGGCGTTATGGCCGTCGTCTACCAGCAATACGCCCCGGTTGACCTGTCCGTATATCTTCAGACCAACCTTGTCATTACCGGATTTCGCCAGGCCGGTCGTAACAAACCCCTTGGCGCCATCCGACTTTGCAAGTGAGCCGACTTCTTTTTGCAATTGTTCCAGCACCTTGGCCTGGGCGGCAAGTTGCGCCTGCTGTGCCTTGATAATGCGTTCAAGCTCGGCCACGCGTGCATCAGTATCTGCTGCAATCGACGGGGTCGCGAAGAACACGCCCAGCATCAGCAACAATGCGATCCGGGTGTGCAAGCCACCAAAGTGTGTCATGGAAAATTCTCCTGGCTAATTCAGTACTACATTAGTTCTCATACAAGAATAATATTGAACTTATACCCTTATTGGCCAGGAA
This sequence comes from Alphaproteobacteria bacterium, assembly GCA_018654745.1. Taxonomy (GTDB): domain Bacteria; phylum Pseudomonadota; class Alphaproteobacteria; order UBA2966; family UBA2966; genus JABILA01. Next base: position 1,351 of record JABILA010000120.1, on the reverse strand, counting down.
TAATACTGTCGCCGGTTAACAGAGAGACATAAAATAATGAACCGGGTCGTGCCACATCCCCCGAGGACACGACCCGGTAACCTCCCCATAAAAATACTGGTGTGGGAGGTTTGTCTGGCTAGATGTGTGATTTGAGGTGCGTGATATTTGTCCGCATCGCTTTCGTCTCACAGTCAGGTCTTTTTGGCCCTGTTGACTTGGTGCAAGGCAAATAGGTTTTCAGGAAAGTCTCAACCGCCAGGGTCTTGATGCCGCAATCCATAACCTTTGGTCCCAAAGAACTGATCAGGTTAAAACGCACATGTGGCACGCCGGAATGATCTTTGCTAACTGCAACAACTTCAGCAGTCTCAGTAATATTGAGTTCATGCATACGACTGAATAAACCACCTACTTCGAGTGGGATGTCACCGCGGCCATTAATAACTTCAGATTTTGCATACATTAATCATCATCCCTTCCAGTAATTAGCATCAAGACGCTTATGTAGTTGTCCTGCTTGTGAAATTACATTTGGGTGTTTGATTTGACGTTTACAAGTAATAAATTTTATTTATTTAAATATTTCGAAAACAACTTATTTTATGTTTACTTATATTTCATTTTTTATTTAACTATAGTTTAACAATAATTTTAAACAAATTCCAGTTAATGTTATTTTTTGCAATCAATAACTGTTATTAATTGCATTCGATATCAATACCTGATTAATATCAAAGTCATACGCGAAATGTGGATATCCGGGGGGCGCTGGTTATCTGATCATGAAGGAATTTTCTATGCTCAATTTTTTGTCCCCCAAGAAGACAGACAGTAATGGCATGTCCGTTGCCGCGCTTAGTCAAATTATCGAATCTATGCCTGTTGCCGTCGTTATCTGTGATCCGGAAACGTTGGAAGTCACGTATCTGAACAAGACAAGCCTTGATACATTGCGATCCCTTGAGCACTTGCTCCCCTGCCGCGCAGATGAAGTCAAAGGACAATGTATCGACATTTTCCACAAAGACCCTTCACATCAGCGGCGTATCCTTGCGGACCCCACAAATTTCCCCTATCAGGCGCAAATTGCACTTGGTGACGAAACACTGGATCTTTTGATTACAGGCGTTTTCGAAGGGGAAAAATTCCACTCGGTCATGTTGACGTGGAGTGTTGTTACAGCCAAATACCGGGCGGAAAAAGAGGCACAGGAAAAATCTGAAGAGATCGCCCACAGTACCCGACTCTTTTCATAACACCAACTCTATCAACGGTTTCCGAGGAATGTTTGGTTTGAATAAAGCCATCATATAGTCGCGGATTTCCAATTCAGACATTTTGACCATGGCTTTTCTGAAGGCATTGAGGC